>JAZQXN010000015.1:0-118167 GCA_045632875.1 Lachnospiraceae bacterium | reverse complement strand
CACAAATCGTATTTTCTGTGCCGGATTCGGCGGTCAGGGTGTTATGAGTATGGGTCAGCTTCTTGCTTATGCAGCAATGCTTGAAGAAAAAGAAGTTACATGGTGCCCATCCTACGGTCCTGAAATGCGTGGTGGTGAAGCTAACTGTTCCGTAACCATTTCTGATGAAATGATCGGTTCTCCGCTCATCAACAACGATGCAACTGTATGCGTATTTATGAACGGTGCTGCTTACAACAAATTCAAAAACAAATTAGCGCCGGGTGGAAAAATGTTTATTAACTCTGACTTAATTCAGGATGAAAATCCAAGAACAGACGTTACATATTACAAGATTCCTGTAAATAGAATTGCAACTGAATTAGGAAAGATTCAGCTTGCAAACATGGTTATGCTTGGTGCAGTTAATGATCAGGCAAACTTAGTTGAAGGTGATATGTTATTAGAAGCATTCAAGAAAGTATTCGGTGCTTCCAAAGAAAAATTCATCCCAATCAACAAAGAAGCTCTTGCAAAAGGTGCAGAAGCAGCTAGAAATATGTAATATTTGTTATATAACATATTTGACAGATAGAGCGTATAAGAGTAAATTAAACGGCTTGAGAAACTTTCGTTTCTCAAGCCGTTTTTAAAATTCTTTTTGATACAAAAATATTCGTCAAGACGCCACTGGTTCCGATAAGAATCAAAATAATACCAACACTCCATGGCGGAAGAACTAACAGAGATATTCCTGCGATAAGCCCCATAAAGCTGATAGGATTCGGCAGCAAGAGGCCGGAAGCTAAACTTAAGCAAATAATGGTGACTGCTGTAGAATCAGTAATTGTTTTTGTGGCAAAAAGCATGATTATACCCAAAAGTAAAGCAACGGTAGAAAATCCGCCCACAAGATAAGCGATTGTTTGTTTCTTTTTCATGTTTATAATATCCTCCTTATTAATTCAACAGTTGATTATTTTATGCAACTGTATCATAATTTTTCCACGTTTTAAAAACAATATACAGTTATTTGACAAATAAATTTATCCCTCCAATTGAAGTGATTTTACGGTTTTTGTTGCTTTTTGTCGAAATCTCTGATACAAATAAGAAGGCTTGTAAAATAAGCGTTTTGTAAAGAAAGGGAAAATCTATGGCTTGGGGTACATTTACTGTAACACATATTGTTACACTTATTATAAGTGCAGTAATAATTATTGCATTACATCATGTTTTGAAGAATTTTTCAGAAAAAGTGCAGCGTATTGTACTTTTCGTTTTATCCTTATCCGGAATGGCGGCGATTATTTTCAATTTGGTTGCTTGGAACTCTCCGATTGAATATCTTCCGTTTCATATGTGTTCTATTAATGCAATCTTGCTTCCGATTGCAATTGCAACTAAAAATAAAACCATTGGAAATTTGCTTTTAGTGTGGTGTTTAGGTGCTTTGACTGCGTTGGTGGCAAACTTTGCACAGGGAGGTTTCCTTTTAAATGAGCCAACTTTCTGGTTCTATTATGTGCCACACACATTCGAATTTGGAATTCCGATATTGCTGTTTACATTAGGAATGTTCCGTTTCGAACCGAAGTATGTTTGGTCAACTGTTGGTATTACAGCTGTAATATATGTGATAGTACATTTTATTAACCTTGGTTTAAATCAGTATTGTATAAATAATAATATTTTGGACTGGGCAGGAAATATTGTTCAGGTAAATTATATGTATTCTGTTAAACCGGATGCGAATCCGCTTCTTGAATTATTCTGGAGTTGGATTCCTCGGCCATTCTTGTATATGTTACCGTCTCTTGGGATTGTGGCAGTTTATGAATTGTGCTTATATATGTTCTGGTACATAAAGCATCGAGGCAGAAAAACAGTGGCAGAGGGCGTTGGGAAATAAGCAAACAGATGCGCTGTTTTTGACGAAAAATGCTGGTAGAAATTGTGGTAATGTGGTATAGTTATTTTTATAAAATAATTTCTTTTAAAAGAGGAGGATTAAAATGGAAATGGCTGGTGGATTTAGTATTTTGGCTATCTTTTTGATTTTAGTGATTGCAGCAATGCTTATTGCAATTCCGGTATTGACAGTTGTTACAATTGTAATGGCGGTACGCAGAAAAAAATTCTGGATTCCGTTGATTATTACAATCGTTTTATCAGTACTTAGTACAATCAGTATTTTTGCTGCGATTGGTTCTGTTGGTTATATGTTTTATTAAATAGAAATCAATTTTATAGTATTAAAATAGCATTAAAAAGAAGACAAGAGGCCTATCGGAAGCGCGAAGTTTGCGATGGGCTTTTTGTTATAGCAACTCTGTTTGGAAAAGTTGTAGAATAGGGGCTTATAATGTAACACTTTTGTTGACTTGTATTATTGGTTAGGATAAAATAACAATATGTCGAATTATGTCTTTTTTTAGAAAAAACAGAAAATAGTCGCAGGAGAATAAAAAAGTGAAATTATCAAATATAAGCGGTTTTGATACGCTCGATCATTTTGTAAGAGATAAAATTGAACGATACAGTAAAGAAACAAAAAATCTTGAAACATTGTTTAAATATATGTTTTCTGAATCCGAAAATGTGATGGCGGAAACAACGGACGGATACCGGATTAAACGTGTAACCTACGGACAATTTAAGGAGAGAATTTGTAAAGCTGCACCAACGTTGGCAGAGTTGCTTTCCGGTATTGAACAGGGAGGTTTGGTAGGTTTGTATATGTCCAATTCCATAGAGTGGATACAGGTGTTTTGGCAGATTCTTATGTGCGGATACAGACCACTTTTAATGAACACGCGACTATCTGATGAAATATTAGAAGGAATTCTTGCGGAATATAAAGTGCCGGCCGTAATTTCGGATGGAAAAATTTTTTCCGTAAAAACTATTATGGCCAATGACGCCACATGCCCGGCTACAAAAGAAATGGAAGCACGGACTTTTGGTGATGAGGTGGTGTTTATGTCATCTGGTACTACGGAAAAAGTAAAACTATGTGCCTATAATGGTGAGAATTTCTTTTACCAGATTTGCGACAGTGCTAATATTGTGGAGCAATGTCCAAGCATTGCGAAGCATTACAAAGGTGAATTAAAACAGCTTACATTATTGCCGTTTTATCATGTGTTCGGATTTATAGCGGTTTATCTGTGGTTTGGCTTCTTTTCAAGAACCTTCGTTTTTCCGAAAGATTTGCAACCGGTAACCATCCAGAATACTGTTAAAAAGCACGAAGTAACTCATATATTTGCAGTTCCTATGGTATGGGACAAGGTGTATCGGGCCGCCACAAAACAGATACGTGGAAAAGGTGAAAAAACCTATAAAAAGTACAAAAGGGCATTACATATGGCAAATGCACTTGGGACTATGGGAAAACCGTTTTCCAAACTGTTTCTTAGAGAGGTGCGGGAAGGCCTGTTTGGAGATAGTATTTGCTTTTTGATTTCCGGCGGTGGTGCATTGGATACTCCGGCATTTGAATTTTATAATGGCATCGGATATCATTTGGCAAATGGCTATGGAATGACCGAAATAGGAATTACATCGGTGGAAAAATCCGATAAAAATAAAATATTGAATACCGCTTCTATCGGTGCTCCGTTTGGTTATACCGAATATACTTGTACAGAAGAAGGGGAATTACTTGTTAGGGGAAAAACCCGTGCTGCACGAATTATGGAAGGTGACAGGGTAACTCTTACAAATTATGAAGAATGGTTTTATACAAAGGATTTGGTGTCTGTCCGGGATGGGAAATATTATCACCAGGGACGCATGGATGACCTGATTATAGGTGCCAGCGGAGAGAATTTAAATCCGGAATTGATAGAGCCGCTTCTTAAAGTGAATAAATGCAGTGAGGTATGCCTGATTGCAGATTCCGAAAAGGAACCGATTTTGCTGGCATCCGTACAAGGATGTTTTTCAAAGGAAGTTATTAATGCAGTTTACGAAGAAATACAATTGGCTATTACAAATGCCAATTTAGACCAGGCAATCCGAAAAGTATTACTTACCACGGAACCGTTTATGGGGGCAAATGATTTTAAAGTTAGCCGTCATAAGGTGCGAAAGAACTATCTGAAGGGGAAAATCCGTTTGATAGACAGAGAGCGGATTGGTGAGTACATGGATGATATACTGTCAGAATTAGAGAGAGAAGTTGCAGAATGCTTTGCGGCAGCTTTGGATAAAGAGATAGAAGATGTTCGTCCAAGTGATCACTTTTTCCAGGATTTAAATGGAACAAGTCTGGATTATTTTGTGTTATTGGAAAACATTAAAGCAAAATACGCAGTAGAGATTACTGAAAGCGCAAAAGAACATCTTTTTACAGTACGTGATTTTTGCGAATATATTAAATCGTTGAAATGAGGTTAATTATGGTACAGTCATTAGATAAAAAATGGAAAGAATTTTTATTTTCGTT
The DNA here is from genome assembly GCA_045632875.1 of Lachnospiraceae bacterium. Taxonomy (GTDB): domain Bacteria; phylum Bacillota; class Clostridia; order Lachnospirales; family Lachnospiraceae; genus XBB1006. The sequence continues at coordinate 113,735 of JAZQXN010000015.1, read as the reverse complement.
TTCAGGGTTTGGCCCGAATTTTTTGATGGTTTTAATGGGTGCTTATTATACAGATGCATTAAATCCGGTGGCTTTTGAAGGAAATTCCACCTATCAGACAATTGCTGGAGGTGCATGCTTTATAGTGCCGGCACTGTTCCCGATTTTATATGCAATAGGAAAAGCATTTGACGGAATTATTGATATTCCGTTTGCACATTTTACCGATAATCTGGAAACAAAATGGGGAAACCGCAGACCGGCGATTGCGATCTGTTTTCTTCCGATGGTAATAGGATATGTGTTATCCTGGATGCCGTTTGCAAATGAAGGGAGTCAGTTGTTTAATACCATTTGGCTTATTGTATGGAACATTATTTTCTTTGGTAGCTATACGATGTGTCTCATTGCATTTTATGGTTCATTATCCACTGTTTGTACAAGTGAACCACAGCGATTAAGAGTGTCCGGGTATAAGTCCTTTTTTGACACCATTTCATATTGTTTGGCATATGCGCTGGTTCCATTGTTATTAGACTCATTGGAGATTCATATTGATAAATTTGTATTTGTTTGTCTTCCGTTGATGCTAACAATGGTAGTGCCGTTGTTTATGATTAAGGAAGGAGAAAAATACGGATATCCGGAAAGAGCAAATGGAAAAACTGAAAAGATTTCCATTACAGAAAGCGTAAGATTAACCTTTAAAAACCGTATTTTCCGGAATTGGATTTGTATAAATTCATGTACATTCTTTGGGTTACAGATGTTTTTATCTGCCATGAACGGAATGATTATCGGCGGAATGGGATTTAACGGAGCGGAGATGGCAATTATCAATACTTGTGCATTTGCTCCGGTACCTATAATGTTATATCTGTTTAATAAAGTAAAGGCGAAGAAGGGAGTTCGTTTTACATACAGGACTTGTCTTTTAATGTTTGCAGTAGCAATTATGTCCTTCTTCTTTGCGTCCACATATGTATGTGGTACAGAGCAGAAAATCTTGCAGTATGTCGTCGGCGCAGGCGGTGGAATCTGCGGAAGCTGGGCAATCGGTGCATTTTTTATGATGCCATACCTTGCTCCGGCACAGATTTCCAGTGTTGAGATTCAGTTGACAGGAAGAAATCATTCCGCCATGTATTTTGCGGGAAATGCTGTTACCACTTCGATAGTAGGTGCAATTTCCGGTTCCCTGATATACGAATATATAAAAAATTTATTTATTTCTAAAGAGGTTCCGGGTGTTATCTGGGCACAAAAAGCGGAAGAAGCTTGCGCACAATTTGGTTGTGAACAGGTATATAATTTGGGAAATCTTTTGGTTCCGTTTATTGTTTGTATCACATGTCTTATAGGTTTTGCGCTTGCAGGCAATATGCCGTATGATTATACACCGGCACTTCTCGCAAGAGAGTTTAAAAAGATGGATCCAAGTATTGATATTTCCGGAATCGAGAATGCAGATGTTCCGGAAGAAAAGGGTGAGATTATATTTGTACAGATTGGTCTTACTGTATTGTCAGGTTTTATTTTCGGATTTATCTGGACCGCATTTTTGCTAAAGTCTGTAAAAGAACTGACCGGCAAAGGGGGAAGAGTAATTCAGTGGTTCTTGGCAAGTCTTATTCCGTTTGCGTCCATTTATGTAATGGTTAAAGTCGGAAAACAGTTACAAGAGGCTGCAAATGAAAAGAATAAAGCCCAAAAGGTTCCGGTAGTACTTTTGGCATTAAGCGGAATGATCTGCCCGATTTTACCGCTTAATATGGTGGCATTGTCAATATTACAGCACAATGTTAATAAACTGTATAATTAAAAAATATCGTAAGTAAGGGATATGATATGTATTTTTTGTTTAATTGGTTTGTGAAAATCACAGGGTGGATTCCATATCAGTTGATTCTTCGACCAAAAATTTATTATGAAAAAAAAGAAATTCAGGCAAGACGAATTAAAGGAAAAGCAATTGTAGTATCAAATCATAATATGATATGGGACTTTGCAGTGCTTATGTTCACGTTTCCATTGCGGACATTACGATGTGTAGTTGCAGAACTGATGTATCAGAAAAATTTTTTTATGACGCTCTTTTTAAAACTGGCAGGAACAATTAAAGTGGATCGAAACAGTCATGATTTTGCCTTTTTGTCCGGATGTGAAAAAATACTCCAAAAGGGCGGTGTTGTAGAGATTTATCCTGAGGCACGAGTTCCGAAGCAGGGAGAAGCAACACCTTTAGAGTTTAAAACCAGTGCGGTATATCTTGCGTTACAGACAAATACACCAATAATTCCGGTTTGCACAAATGGAGAGTATTTTAACGGTAAACGGATGCAGATTATGATCGGAACGCCAATCGATGTTGCGGAAATGTATGATGACCAGCTTACGGAAAAAGAAAATATCATTAATATTACAGCGTATTTAAGGGGGAAAATTATTGAATTCCAAGAAAGACTCAAATAAGAAAAAACCAATCGGTGATTTCTTTTATAATTTTGTGAAAGTCACGGCGGCAATACCAACATTGATTTTTGTTCGTCCGAAAGTTATATATATGGATAAAAAGCAGAAGTTAAAGGGTGGTTTTATAGCATCGGCAAACCACTGCAGTTTTTTGGACCCGGTTATGGTTCACTGTATCTATCCATTTAGAACCATACATTCTCTTGCAACACAAGAGTTGTTTAGCTCTCCGTTAAAAATATGGTTTTTTGAACATGTACACTGTATTCCGGTAGACAAAGAGAATTTTAACATTAACTCTTTCCACGAGGTAACAAAACAGTTGAAGAGAGGAAGGGTAGTGTCTATTTTTCCGGAAGGAGGTATAAGTGTTAAGTCTGCAGAGGTGAAGGCCTTCAAGACAGGAATGATCTTAATGGCACATAGAGCCAAGGCACCGATTGTACCGATTTATTTGTGTCCACAGGAACATTTGTATCACAGACGTATTGCTGTAGTGGGAAATCCGATTGATGTACGTCAGTTATGCGGAGATTTTCCGTCTGCAGAAGCAATTAACCAGGCGGCAGAATATATACATCAAAAAGAAATGGAATTAAAGGAGAAGATAAAATGACAGCTATATTTGAAAAGTATACTGATAAAGAAACTTTTGCTAAGATTGTAGATTATAGCAACCTTACGGAAATGTGGGAAAATTCTGTACAGCAGTATGGAAAAAACATTGCAGTAATTGACGAGGGAACAGAGTATACATATGAAGTCTTAGACGCAGAAATTGCAAAATTCAGAACTGTATTGAAAAATCACGGAATTAAAGAAGGGGATGCAGTTGGTATTTTAGCACCAAATTCGGTTGGATTTATTAAAGCATATCTTGCAGTAAATACATATGGAGCATTGGCAGTATTATTGCCACCTCACTTAGATGCAATGACTGTATTTGGATGCACAATGAAGTTTGGCTTAAAAGGCATTGTATATAATGAGTCTCTTGAAGAATCCGTTGCTTTTGCAAAAGATAAAAACCCGGCATTGGCATTTATTACAATGGGAGAAACCGCAGAGGAAGCAACGAATGCTGTTTATCCGGCAACAGATAGTCCATCTACAGTATTATTTACAGGTGGAACAACAGGAAAGAGCAAAGGTGCAAGGTTAAGCCACAGAGCTGTTATGTATGGTGTCAAAAACGGTTGCTATGGATACAAAGATGTATTTGAACAGAGATATTTCCTTGTACTTCCGCTTACTCATGTATTTGGTTTAATTCGTAATACTTTAACAGCACTTTATACGGGAAGCAGTTTGTTTATTTGCCGAAACAACAAAAATATGTTTAAAGATATCGCGGTATACCGTCCGACAATTATGATTTTTGTTCCGGCATTGGCTGAGATGGCACTTAATCTTTCAAAGCAGTTTGGAAGAAATATGTTGGGAGAAGATTTAAAGGTTATTATTTGTGGTGCGGCACCGGTGGCGCCATATTTGGTAACAGAATATGATAAATTAGGAATTACACTTTTGCCGGGATATGGTTTGACAGAAAGCGCAAACTTGGTAAGCGGAAATCCGGAAGCACTTCGTAAGCCGGAATCCGTTGGTCTTATTTATCCGGGCATGGAATATAAAATTGTTGATGGTGAACTGTGGTTAAAGGGCGTTAATATGATGGACGGATATTATGGTGACGAAGAAAACGCAGTAGCTTATGAAGATGGTTGGTTTAAGACCGGAGACTTGGTGCGTATTGATGAAGAGGGTTACTTTTATATTACAGGACGTATCAAAGAAATTATCGTACTTAGCTCCGGAGAAAATATTTCTCCTGCAGAATTAGAAGTTAAATTCTATGCTTTAGACGGCATTCAGGACTGTTTGGTTTATGCGGACGTTGTGGATGGAAGAGAAATGCTTGTACTTGAGGTGGTTCCGCGTATGGAAGCATTAAAGGCAATGGGCGTTGAAAATGTAGGAGCTTATCTGACAGAGAAAATTAACGAAGTAAACCAGACACTTCCAACATTTGAAAAAATTAATAAAATAATCATCAGGGACAGCGATTTTAAACGTACTCCTGCGATGAAGATTGCGAGACAGGAATATGGCACTTTCAAGAAATGAGATTAAAGAAAAATTAGTAGATATTATGAAAATGGTAATGCCGGACCAGCAGTTTGATGTGACAACGATGGATGAGACCGCATACCTAGTAGAGGACCTTGGGTTAAATTCGGTAGGAGTTTTATACATTGTTATTGCTATTGAAGAATTTTTCGGCATTGAATTTGAGAATATCGGATTTAACGATTTTAAAACATTGGGAGATGTTATCGATTATATCGAAGAGAAATTGTAAAAATGAAATGGATATTAAAAGAAGCTAAGCAAGGGGATATGGTCCGGGTTAAACTGGGAGAAATTTATCATTACGGCATTTTTGCCAGTGAGGATGAAGTTATTCAGTTTGGTTTGGCACCGACCCTGCGCCTTGCAGTAGAACCTTCGGATATAGAAGTGTGTTGTTCAGATATTGATACATTCTTAGCCGGAGGTTTTTTAGAAGTTGCAGAATATGACTGGCGGGAAAAAATAAAGAACAGATCGCCAAAGGAGACAATTGCCTATGCCCGCTCCAAAATCGGGATGAAAGGCTATCACATTTTATATTATAATTGTGAGCATTTTGCCTATGAGTGTCTTACCGGTAAAAAATATTGTTCCCAGACAGATGACGTACGGGCATTCTTTAAATCTGTGCCGATTGCGGATGTTTATCTGGCGCGGATTCCGGAAGAAATACAGATAGAAGATGTTTTTCCATCGGAGAGAAATGATTACATCCAGGGTGTAACCAATGAAAAAGTAAAGGCAGAGCGGTACTATGTCTGGAGATTGCTGGAATATGGTTTGGAGCGTTCTCTTGGACTGCGTATGGAAAAACTTCATTTTCAAAAAACGGAGACTGGAAAATGGACAAACGACCGGTGTGAAATTTCACTATCCCATTGTGATGGGGCAGTTGCGGTGGCAGTTTCACGTGCGGCAATTGGCATTGATATCGAAACCATGCGTCAAATGAATCCGGAGCGTATCGCAGAAAAAATTCTTACGAAACAGGAAAAGAAACTGTTTGGACAGGTAGATGAAAAGGATAAAGACCAGTTTTTATTAGAAAAATGGATAGAAAAAGAGGCGCTATTTAAAAAGACCGGTGGAAAAGTGTTTTTGCCACAGGAACACGATACTTGTAGCGAAAAGGTTTATGCGGCTTCCGTAGAACTAAACGGGCTCCGGTATCAATTATCTGTTGCAACGGATACGCCGGAAAAAGTGAGAATATACACTAATTTTGAATTGAAATAAGAGTATGTGGAGTTGTATATGAAGAAATTTTTTAACCAAAGTAAAATTAAATGGATGCTAAGGATAGTACTAACCATTTTGTTATGCTATTTCCTGGCAGTAGCGTTAAAAAATGTAGATAAGATACTCCCTGAAAATGTAATTTCAAATGAAACGGAAGATAAAGTAGTTGTTCCGACAGAGGACCCATATGTGGGTATGACTGCGGAAGAGTTTTATAAAGATTATAAGCCGGCAACATGTTTGGAGGATGCGCTGTATCGTTCAAAACATGGCTTTTTGTCTGGTTCTTTAGAGGTGCCGGGGCAGTATGTCACAGAGGCAGAATACCGACCGATGGATGGCGATAAATACATCCGCAACACAGACGCCTACTATTTGGACAACGGCAATACCTATGTGGTAGTGGATGGTTATGGAAATGAAGTGATGCGCATATATAAGGGCGGTGGATATATCACGTTAGAAGAAGTAGCTGCCTATATGTATGCCTTTGGCGGATCCTCCGATAATTTACCGGCAAATTATACCTCGAAGAAAAAAACAAAACCAACAGAAAGTATTTGGGGAGAGTATCTTCGTTTGAATCACTCCTATTTTATTGGAAATACATCAAAGTATCCTTATGAGCCTGAGTTGCCGAATATCTCCGGTTGCGGAGGGGAATTGCAATACTACGAAATGGATATCGGAACTACAGGTACTGTGACGCCGGGGTATCCGAATGGCAGACTGTATAATACAGGGTCTTCCATCACCCGGGGTGCGGCCAGATTGGTTTATGCGCGTCAGGATTTAAATGGAAACGGTATTTATGAGACTAATGAAGTATATGTATTTTATACCCATAATCACTACAATGATTTTAGAGAATACTTGAATTATTATGGTGGTTGGGGTGAAATATTTGGTAATGTTACCGGAGGTGGCGAATTTGATAGTAAGAGCAATTGCAATCCAACGCCATACGTGCCGACGGAGTATGAGGGATTTTTAGAGTAGAAAATAGAAACATAAAGAAAGGAGCCGCAAACTATGAACTGGAAAAAATTGCTTCGGATAACAGGGCTAATAATAGGTATTGTATTCTTTTTGTGGTTTTTGGCTCCATACATGGTGGCAGGAATATTAAATATAGGAAATATTACAGGGTTGATCGTTTCGGGAATGTTAATTCTGTATACTATGTTTATGCCTTTTGTACACCGACAAATAAAAAAGCTCCGGAGCAGGAAGATGACAAAAATCCCCCTGTCTATTGTAGGTAGTGTGGCAGTTCTTTGTGCTATATTGGTGGTAGTTGAAAGCATTTGTATGATGGATGCCGGTATGAAGCAGGGAACGGAATCCGCCACCGCGATAGTATTGGGGTGCAGAGTATATGGAGAGAGAGCCAGTCTGTCCCTTGTGGAACGGTTGGAGGCCGCGTATGAATATTTGACCGAGAATCCTGAGGCAGATTGCGTAGTGTCCGGTGGACAAGGTGCAGGGGAAGACATTTCAGAAGCGGAGTGTATGTACCGGTGGCTGGTAGATAAAGGGATTGACCCGTCGCGTATTTACAAGGAGGACCTGTCTACTTCCACAGAAGAGAATATTGCTTTTTCCAAGGAAGTGATTAATGAACATGGATTAAATTGTGAGGTTGTAATTATTACAAACGAATATCATGCTTATCGTGCGGGTTTGATTGCAAATGACAATGGTATGATATGGGGAACGAAACCGGGAAAAACGGCCGCATGGTTGTTTCCAACGTTTTATGTAAGAGAATTATATGCTATTTTGGCTGAATGGATATTTAATTAGATAGATTATATACAATAATAGGAGGCCGAGAATTATGTTTAATTTAAGTGAATATGCAGAATGTGAAGTTCCGTGTCCGAAATGCGGTGCCCAAATGAGATGGGAAGGAGTAGGCAATTAGCAAAGAAGTCAGATGTTAATAAGACAAATTTGATAACATGGAGGGTTTGAAAAGTGAACTTTAAAGTAATTGCATTAATTGTGATGGGGGTTGTATTTGGGTTGGAAACCCTTATGAAGTATTTGGACATGAAGTCCGCAGAGAGAAAGATTCCGGAAAATGTGGCTGATGTATATGACAAAGAAGAGTATGAAAAATGGCTTCGTTACGATAAGGAAGTTAACCGTTTTTCTCTGATTCGTCAGTTGGTATCCTTTGGGATTTCTTTTGCTCTTATTAGTATGAATGCATATGCAGGAATCGTAAATATGGTCGGGGCAGAGGGACTGTACGGTGCAGCGATAGCGGTCATGATTTCAGATGCTATCATCAGTACTGTGTGGTCAACACCATTTTCCTATTACAGAAATTTGGGAATTGAAGAAAAGTATGGCTTTAATCGTATGACCAAAAAGACCTTTTTTGTGGATTTGATAAAAAGCTTCGTAATAGAAACCGGTTTGATGTGCGGTTTGATTTGTGGTTTGATTGCTATTCATCAGGCGCTTGGACACTGGATGTTAATCATTTTTACAGCGGTTATTATGGTAATTTTGCTGTTGGTGGTATTTTTGCAACCGGTATTTACGAGAGTGTTTAATAAACTGACACCACTGGAAGATGGTGAATTAAAAACAAGACTGACAGAACTTCTGGAGAAAAATGGATGTACAGTTCGTCAGATTAGTGTTTCAGACGGTTCAAAGCGTTCAACCAAGGCCAATGCATATTTTGGTGGCTTTGGCAAGATGAAGACCATTGTGTTGTACGACACCTTATTAGAACAGATGACCGAAGACGAAATCGTTGCAGTGTTCGCGCATGAGATGGGACACAACAAGCACAAAGATACGTTAAAGATGTTTGGAATGAACGTTGTGAATGTGTCTGCAATCGTGGTTTCCTTGTGGGCACTTGTTTCCGTGCCGGAGATTTATCTTAATTTCGGCTTTGATGGTGTAAACTATGGCTTTGCATTTATTTTGGCAGGTGCGGTATGTTTGTCCTTTATTTCACCATTTCTTGGATTATTTATCAGTTTGTTCTCCAGAAAGTTTGAGTATGCGGCAGACAAATTTGCAGCAGATAACGGATATGGAGAAGCACTGATTTCCGGATTAAAGAAATTGGCAAAGAACTCCTATGCAAACTTAAGTCCGCATCCGGTTGTAGTAGCACTTACCTATTCTCATCCGACGATTAGTCAGAGAGTGGAATACATAGAGAAGTGTATGGGAAAAGAGTGTTAATCAAAGGCAAATCCAAAATATTGAGGAGTATCTCCGGTGTTTTCCAGAGAATAATACATGGAAAAAGGTTTTTCTGTTCCCGGAGTTCGGAAGGTCCCTTTTTTACAGTCTAAGGCCTGTACAATTTCCGGAGCACAAGAGGGATCGCCAAGTAGCTCCATAGCAACCAGGTTGTTTTCGTGTATAGAAGCAGCCAGTAGGAAGTTGCCGCCAATGTAAAATTTGGCTGTGGTTTCCAAAAAATCTAAATTTTCATTTTCTTGTATAACGGCGCCTGCCGGTAAAAATTGCGGTCTGAGTATTGCATAGTTGATTTTATCAATTTCCCGAATAAATTCGAGGCCGCTTTTACCCAGGTGCTGTTTGTTGTTTTCGCACGCAAATTCCCGGATATAACTGCAAATCTCATATCCCAAATTGGCGTAGAAGCGAAAAAGACTTTCGTTTCCCGGTACTAGAATTACTCCTTTATAATCCAATGACTGAAGATGTGCATGGGTATTCTCCATCAATGTGCGACAAAGGCCTTGACCTTGATAGGCTTTGGCAGTTGCTACGGCATATACATAGGCTATTTTATGTCCATCAAAAGAACAATCAAACCAATATAGGGCTGCCACGACGTTACCATCTAAGGTGATGCAGCGGCATCGGTCCGGAGAAAAAGCGGTTTTTTCAAAGACCTTTAAAAACTCTTCGGAATCTCCAAACGCCTCTATCCATAAGTTTTTTAGCTCAGAGAACTGTGAGCTTTTGGGAGAATCAACGGTTATCGTGGTTTTTCTATCTGCGCTCATCTTAATATTACTCCTCTATCAAAGTTGCCCAGCACTTTTCAAATAAATGGTGAGGGTTATAGCTTTCCTTTGCTTTACGCAAACCTTCTAAACCCATGTCTTCCTCCCGGTCTAAGAAACGCACTTCAGGGTATTTTTCTCTAATGTATTTAGCAAATTCACAGTTGATTGCCGGATAAGCTCCGTTGGCATCGCTTCTTGCTTTTTCAAAGTGTACATCGAAAGTATCTAAAGACATGCGGCTTCCTATGGTAAATGCCAAGACTTGTTCTCTATTGAAAAGTACCAGACCGTCTAAACTTAATTCTGAATAATGAGTAAAGGCTTTTTCTAAGGCAATTTGTTCCGTTTTAAAGTCACTATCAGGTTGATCTTGCAAGCGTAGTGCATACCACTGCTCTAACATTTTGCGCACATGAGGAAGGTTGTCCTTACTTAAAGGTTCTACGGTATAATTTGGAAACGCTTCATAAAAACGATGCAGGTGATTGCGTTTGCGATGATATTTTCGGCCTTTTAAATCTGCCAAATCATCGATAGCATACACGTAGTCAAAAGAATCCCGGTTGTAATGGAAGTGAAATTTGCCTGGGTATAATTTTTCTAAAATCAATTGTTCTGCCGATGTCACACCGCTAATTGTACACGGGATGCCACGCTCCTTGGAGTCTGCGATAATAGCATCCAGCACCGTTTTTTTATCTCCCGTTCCAAGAGGGAAAGGATAAACAAGATGCCCATTGTAATTGTAAAAAATTACAAGGTGATTGTAGAGAAGTCCAATCTTAGAATGTCCCCACATATTTAAATTGGCGAAAGTGTATTCACATCCTCGGGTTTTACCGTCAAAGAGATATTTATCATAGAGTTCTTTGTCTTTTATTTTTATAGGATTAAAATCAATCATAGTTATTTCCTTACGCATATTTTGAAATTAAATGGGATGTACTCTAATTATAATTATTAAATGTTTTTTTTGTCAATGAGTCGGGTGAAGGTGTAAGTATTTTCCACAGTTATAAAAATTAATAAATCTATACAACCCCCGGTATTGTGTGATATAATAACCTAGTTGTATTATGTTTACAAAAGGGTGAGAAGTTGGATGTATAGACTTTTTTTAGAATTGTTGAAATCATTTTGTAAAAAAATATTGAATATGGCAAAAGAGTTACCGGATGTATTCAAGCAGGGTTCGAACTTAGACAAGCATTTTTTGAATTTACGAAGAATCCTTGCAAGAAATGAAAACCGCGTGATACAAACCACAGCAGCGTTTATCTTTTTTGTGTGCTTGTTTACGGGTGCAGGTGTAGTTTCATCTGTGAATGCCACTATTTCAGCGGATGGGCAGGAACAACAGGGAGAAATGCAGCAGGCCGTTGTGGAGAAGCGGCCGATTATTCAGGCTATGATACCTCTCGGAACCACGGAGGAAGTCTGGAGAAATGATTCTGCGTTAGATTCGTATACCGGCAATGAAAAAGAAGAAAATTTACATGCTTATATAAATCTGATTGAGGAGTTTCAGGATGCAAAATCAATAGGAACCCGATATGTTAGTGCTACCTGCGTTAACTTTAGAGTGGGGGCATCTTTAGATGCAAGGGTTCTTGATAAATTGTACCGAAACACAAAAGTAGAACTGTTAGCTGATGAGAAAAATGGTTTTTCTCTGATTCGGTACAATGGACAGATTGGTTATATGTACAGTGAATATCTGTCTGAAAGCCAGATCAAGACAGAATATACACCGCAATATAATTACAGCAACATTACTAATTTACGGGAACGTGTTGCTACCATTGCGAAAAATAATCAGGGAACGCAACCTTGTGCTTCCGGATATTGTGCAAAATGGGTATCCGGTGTTTATCAGGCAGCCGGAATAGGATATCCGGGTGGTCATGCGATTGATTACTGGACACGTTGGGGTTCTACAGGCTCTACGAGTTTAGATAATATTCCTGTAGGTGCTGTAGTGGTAGGTAGCGGATCAGGTTCTGTGCTAGGCAATCAATATGGTCATGTAGGTATTTATATTGGCAATGGACTTGTAGCAGACAATGTAGGTTATCACCGCATTATTTCACTTCAGGAATGGGTGGCTTATAATGTAGGCGTTTGTCACGGTTATTGTGGATACATAGGTTGGGTATGGCCATACGGAAAGGCGATTCCGGAATAAAAAACGGGACATACGGTATAGTGAATAACAATTTGAGAAATCAATTACACTCATTTTAGGAGGAGAAGGATGAAATTAGCAATCGGAAATGATCATGCAGCTTATGAAATGAAATTGGAGATCAAAGAGTATTTGGAATCAAAAGGACACGAAGTGGTGGATTTCGGAACACACTCCACAGAGAGCTGTAACTATCCGGAGTTTGGGGAGGCTGTAGGAAGAGTCGTTGCAAGCGGTGAAGTAGATGGCGGAGTATTAATTTGCGGAACAGGAATCGGAATTTCTATTTCTGCAAATAAGGTAAAAGGTGTCAGAGCAGCGGTTTGCTCAGAACCGGTTTCAGCAGCTTTAACAAAGAAGCATAATAATGCGAACATCATTGCGTTTGGAGCAAGAATTGTGGGAATGGAAACTGCCAAGGCCATCGTAGATGCATGGCTTGACGCAGAGTATGAAGGCGGAAGACATCAGAAACGTATTGATATGATGATGGAAATAGAAAACCGCTAGAGGTTTACGAAACGTATAAAATCTGCTATAATGAACCTATCCACGAGGGAAGGAGGCCATGATATGAAGACATTAGAGGTTACCACCACGTTAGAAGAACTGGAAGAAGTAAACGGATTTATTATGTCTCAGGTCGAGGAAAAATGTTCGGAAGAAGAACTTTTTGAAATCGGATTAGCTATCGAGGAACTCTTTGTGAACATCGTGAATTATGCCTATAATCCTGAAGTTGGAAAGGCGTGGATTTCCTGTTGCTTTGATAAGCAGGAACAACAAATGACCATACAGTTTAGGGACGAAGGTGTTCCGTTTAATCCGTTAACGGTAGAAGATCCGGATACGGAAGCAGATATTCTTTCCAGAGAAATCGGAGCATTAGGAATATTTTTAGCAAAAAAATGCATGGATAGCATTGACTATGCCTATAAAGGGGCATGTAATATTGTAACTTTAAGAAAACATCTTAGACCGGCAGGAGGTGAGATCATTGGCTTTTAATATGGTACAGAAGGAAATCGATTGGGCGTTAGAGGGTAGAATTGATGCCACTACGAGTGAAAAGTTTCAAGAGACGTTGATGAGCGTAGTTGAAAAAACAAAGACTGACATCAAGTTAGATTGTAAAAGTTTGGAATTTGTAAGTAGTGCGGGATTGAGAGTATTTCTGATAGCACAAAAGACAATGAGTGAGAAAAAATGTACCTTGGTTTTGAAAAATGTACCAAATTCAATTAACAAGGTGTTTGCAATGACCGGGTTTGATAAATTTTTGAAAATAGAAGCTTAGTATCGAAAAGCTGTTGCCAACCGGTGACGGCTTTTTTAAAAGGAGAATGGTATGGAGAAAAAAGGATTAATCGGCCATTTGCTGGCTTTTTTGACAGCAGTGGTTTGGGGTATTGCATTTGTCGCAACAAAAAACATGTTGGGAGATTACAGTCCGTTAGAAATTCTCTTAATGAGATTTGTTATCGGTTACGCTATGTTGTGGGTATTGTATCCGCATCGCTTAAAGGTGAAGAAGAAATCCACAGAATTATATTTGTTTTTGGCGGGTTTTACCGGCGTAACTTTATATTTTATTTGTGAAAATACAGCATTGGAATATACCTACGCATCCAGTGTAAGTTTGCTGGTTTCTGCAGCGCCGCTGTTTACCGGACTTTTAGCCTTATTCTTTTTGAAAAAAGAAAAAATGACAAAGAGCTTTTTAATCGGTTTTGTGTGTGCTATGGTGGGAATTGCCCTTATCGGATATAACGGAGCAGCCGTGTTGGAATTAAATCCGATTGGAGATTTGCTGGCGTTTGGTGCAGCCATTTGCTGGGCAGTATATTCTATTTTTACCATGAAGGCAGAAGAGGAAGGATTAAATACCTTAGGCACAACCAGACGAATCTTTTTCTACGGTATCTTAACAGGATTGCCAGTACAGATTCTCACAGACGGCGGCATTCCGCTGGCACCGTTAGCAAAAACAACCAATTGGGTTAGTTTGTTGTTGTTGGCAGTGTTTGCATCTGCTTTAGGTTATGTGGCATGGAATAAAGCCATGGCTATATTAGGAACGGTTCGTGCCAGCGCGTATATTTACTTCATTCCGCCGGTGACAATGATTGCGTCATGGATTGTTTTGAAGGAAGAGATTACATGGGTTATGTTGGTCGGAGCATTATTAATTCTGGGAGGATTAATCCTTTCGGAAAGGAAATAGGGATATAAACATGAATAACAGAAAAATCGTTTTTTTAGATAAAAAAACCATCGGAGAAGATGTAGATTATTCCGGGTTTGAAGAATTGGGAGATGTAACCTCCTATGATGTAACAACAGAAGAAGAATGCGTCGAAAGAATTGAAGATGCTGAAGTTATTGTGGTAAATAAGTTGCGAGTAAACGAACAGACCATAGGAAAAGCAAAAAATTTGAAATTGGTTTGCGTTACTGCAACGGGTACTGATAATTTGGATAAAGAATATCTTGCAAAAAGAGGAATTGAATGGAGAAATGTTGCCGGATATTCTACTAATTCCGTAGCTCAGCATACCTTTACATTGCTTTTGGCTCTTTTGGAGAAGTTACCATACTATGATAATTATGTAAAAAGCGGCACTTATGCAAAAGATGATTCATTTTCACATTTTTCCAACGTGTTTCATGAGTTTGCAGGTATGACCATGGGTATTATCGGCATGGGTGCTATAGGTAGAAAAGTAGCAGAAATCGCGACTGCTTTTGGAGCGAAAGTAGTTTACTATTCTTCAAATGGAGAAAATAGAAGCGATAGATACGAAAGAGTGGATCTGGAACCCCTGTTAAAGATATCCGATGTAGTATCCATTCATTCCCCTTTAACTGATAAAACAAGAGGCTTGATAAACAAAGAGGCTTTAAACAAAATGAAGCCGTCTGCAATTTTGATAAATGTAGGACGCGGACCAATTGTAGTGGAAGAAGATTTGGTAGAGGCGTTAAAAGAGGGAACCATTGCGGCAGCAGGATTGGATGTGTTGTGTAAGGAACCGATGATGGCAGGACATCCGTTTTTAGAGTTGCAGGATTCAAACAAATTAATCATTACACCTCATATTGCATGGGCAAGTAAAGAAGCCAGACAAAGGGTATTGGATATGGTTTGTGATCATATCAGAAACTTTTAGATATTTCCAAGGAAAAAGATTTACCATTGGAGGACGAAATGAAAAGATACGGTTTTGGCGCGGACATTGGTGGAACAAGCTGTAAAATCGGGCTGTTTAAAGAAGATGGGACCTTGTTGGAAAAATGGGAAATAAAAACCAATTTAGAGAACCAAGGAGCGTGGATTTTACAGGAAGTTTCTTTGGAAATCCAGAGAAAAGTAAAAGAACATCAAATGACCATTGACCAAATAATAGGTATCGGAATTGGCGTTCCGGGACCGGTAGAAGCAGATGGCACCGTCAATGGATGTGTCAATCTTGGTTGGCAAAGAATGAATATTTCCCAGGAAATGAGGAGTTTTCTGGGTGTGCCTGTATATGTAGGAAATGATGCCAATGTTGCAGCTTTGGGAGAGTTGTTATACGGTTGTGGAAAAGGAAGGGACAGCCTGGTGATGGTTACCCTGGGAACCGGCGTCGGTGGCGGAATTGTGGACCGCAAAAAGATTCTTTGCGGAGCTAACGGAGCGGCCGGGGAAATCGGACATCTTACAGTTAATCCGCAAGAACGGGAATACTGTAGCTGTGGACTTAGAGGTTGCCTGGAGCAGTATGTTTCGGCCACCGGTATACAGAAAATGGCAAAACAACGGTTGACAGCCAACAAAAAGAGTACCATATTAGATATAGAGACCGTAACGGCGAAAGATGTGTTTGAGGCGGCACAGTCCGGTGATGTTGTAGCTGAAGAACTGGTAGAGGAGATTGCAACCATACTGGCAAGAGCCATGGCAAATATCGCGGTGGTAGTAGATCCGGAAATCTTTGCTTTGGGCGGAGGCGTTTCTAATGCGGGAAGTTATTTGTCAGAACGAGTTGAAAAAGAATTCCGTAAATATGCGTTTCACGGATGTAAGGAAACACCGATTGTAATAGCAACCATGGGAAACGATGCAGGAATTTATGGTGGCATGGGATTACTGATAGAAGAAGCTTTTAGAAATGGAGAGAAATAACGTTGGAACAAAGAAGAGCACTGTTTGCAGACTATTTTTACTGCTCCGGTTGTAAGAAATTATTGCCAAAAGAATATGAATTTGAGAAATGTCCGTTTTGTATAGAAAATGATTTGTTTAAGGAAGTGCGGGAGTATATTCGCGCCAATGATGTAACAGAATACGATGTGGCGGAAGCATTTGAGATACCGGTAAGCAGAGTAAAAGAATGGATAAGTCAGGGAAGAATTCAGTACAAACAGGACAAAGATAAAAACTATATAGGGCATCACTGTGCCCGATGCGGTGGTCTGATTCCACAGGGTGAATTCTGTATTAGTTGCAGAAATATATTGAAGAGACAAAAGGGAACACTGGTATATGATTTAGATGACTTTAATGATTCCAAGATGCGTTATTTAGACCAGTTAAATGAACAATAAACGATAAAAAACCCTTGCATACGATTGAAAGCGTATGCAGGGGTTTTTGTTATAGTATATACAAAAAGATACAAAGGAAGTGAAGGACACTACCTGCAAGAACAAAGAAATGCCAAATGCTGTGCATGTATTTTACTTTGCTGCCAATCCCGTAGATGATAGCACCAAGAGTATAAGCAATCCCACCGGATAATAGGAGATTTAGGCCGGCAGGAGCCAGATTATTGATGAGAGGTTTAAAGGTGAAGATCACGCACCAACCCATGGTAATATAACAAATCATGGAGAAAACTTTAAATTTTTCCACATTGACAGCATTTAAAACAATACCCACGATGGCGGCTATCCATATAATAAGAAACAAATAAATGCCCACGGAATCTCTTAATGGAATTAGTGTAAAAGGAGTATAGGTTCCTGCAATCAATAAAAAGATGGTGCAATGGTCCAACACTCTTAAAATTCTTTTGGCAACATTTGGAATCATACCGTGGTAGAGACTGGATGTTGCATACAGCAGGATTAATGAAATTCCATAGACCAGACTGCTGAAAAGCTCGTAGAAGCCTCCGGCATAGATAGACTTTATCAAACACAGTGTAAGGGCAGAAACACCTAAAAAAGCACCAACGCCATGGGAAATGGCATTAAGCAGTTCTTCTCCTAATGTGTATTTTGGCAAAGAAATTTTTCTTTCGATTTTTTTGATAGTTACATCTGTCACGAAAAAGCACCTCCAAGTCGCATAATGTAGTTTTCAATACTACATTACATCGTGTTGAAAAAATAGTCAAGAAAAATTTTATAAAAAAGTAATCGCAAGGAGTACATGGTGTGATATAATAAGTGTAATATGGGCACTTATAAAAGGAGAGATATGCAATGGTAAATCGCGACAGATATAAAGAAATAGTACAAAATCATATAGAAAGTCATCCGTTATTAAGATGTCAGGATTTGATAAAGTTCTGTTATCAGGGATGCTTTGGCCCGCGACATTTATTTAAGGATAAGAAGCTGGCATATCGGTTCTTTTTGGAAGAGTATAATGAAGTCACACCGAAGGATGGTGCCATTATAGAAAGAATCTCTGAAGATTATATTCGGATTAACTTTGCCTCATACAAAAATGCGGGATTATCTCCGGAGTGGTTGTTTGAGATGTTTTATTATACTACAGTTGATGAACAGCCTGAAAAAATGGAAATAGAAGAAGCCTTTTTGTTGGTTGAAGAAGTATTGGGCACATTGGAAGGGAATATTTCGGTGCAGAAATGGAAAGAAGCTACTCAGAAGTACCTGGAAGGGGAAATTCTGCCTGTACACCATTCAAATGAATATAAAGAAGCAGAAGATACGCATTATAGAATTGTTTCAGATAAATATGAGAAACTGATGCCGATTTTTCTTATGATGAAAGAAAAACAGGATGTTGAAAAGAGAGGCTTAACTTTTGAGTACCAGGAAGACTATGCGGGAGAATTAGTGGCAGTTCCGGTTGAAAGAAAAAAGAATGATATTCTTGTACTGGCAATTGAAGGCCGTGCGGCTTCCGGAAAATCCACTTTGGCAGAAGAACTATCCCGAATAACAAAATATCCGGTGATTAAAATGGATCATTTCTTTTTGCCAAAGAGTTTAAAGAAAGCAAAACGTATGCAAGAGCCGGGTGGAAACATTCACTATGAGCGTTTCCTGGAAGAAGTAATAAGTAATATTAAGGAAGACATGCCTTTTTCCTATACAATATTCGATTGTGAAATCGGTGGAGCGAATGGGGTAGAGATTGTTCCAGCAACGCCTTGGCGCATTGTAGAAGGTGCCTACAGTCTTCATCCGAAATTTGGAGATTATGCAGATTTAAAAATATTTGTTGATGTAAATCCGGATGAACAAATGCAGAGAATTCGCAAAAGAAACTCTCCGGAATTGGTGAAAATGTTTAGAGAAGCATGGATACCAATGGAAGAAGTATATTTTCATAAGAATAGACACGAAAAAAATGTAGATTATATCTATGAGGGGTATAAGCGTCCACATTAGAAAAGGGTAATGAAAAAACTGGGGACAAAATAGAATAATAAGAGGATTTTATTTGTGTCTGGTAAATTAAAAAAGAATGTATCGATGATGGAAGCTATGGCGATTGTTGTAGGAATGATTATCGGCTCCGGGGTTTTTTTAAAGCCTGGGATAGTACTTCAAAATGCAGGTAGCCCGATTATAGCAGTTATTGCCTGGGTTGCCGGCGGAGTAATCACTATGGCTTCTGCACTTACGATTGCTGAAATAGCGGTTAACATACCTAAAAGTGGCGGACTATATACCTACTTAAAGGAGTTGTATGGTGAACCGTTAGGATTTTTGTTGGGATGGGTTCAGACCATCATTTCCTATCCGGCGTCCGGAGCGGCGCAGGCGATTGCATTTGCGGTATATGCAAACTTTTTTATTCCCTTAACGGAGATGCAACAAAGAATGGTCGCTATCGGGGTGTTGATGTTCATAGTACTTATGAATATAATTTCCACAAAATGCGGAGGCATTATTCAGGTTATCGCTACGATAGGAAAGTTGTTTCCTATTGGACTAGTCATTGTTTTGGGCTTTATGCACAGCAGTGATTTTAGCATTATCACCAATGACACTGTTGTGGGAAATGGAGGCTTTGGTGCAGCCATTTTAGGTACGATGTGGGCATATGAAGGTTGGATTAATGTGACCAATATATCGGGTGAAATGAAAAATCCTAAGGATTTACCAAAGGTTATTTCTCTTGGTGTGTTATTTGTGGTTGCTATTTATACCATTTTTAATATTGCGATATTCAGAGCGTTACCCATATCCCAGATTGCCGGTTCTGAAGCACCGGTGGCGGATGCGGCAGTAGCTTTGTTGGGAAAAAATGGGGCTATGTTAATTAGCATAGGAATTATGATATCTGTTTTTGGATCTTTAAATGGATTTCTGTTGACCGGAGGCAGAGTACCTTATGCGATGGGAAATGAGAGGATGCTTCCATTTGCGGATACGCTATCTAAGATTCACCCTAAGTTTAAGACACCGGCAAATGCATTGCTGTTAGAAAGTGCATTGGCGGTTGTTTATATATTAACAGGTTCTTTTAATGCATTAACGGATTTATTAGTTTTTGTTTTGTGGATATTTTTCACTATGGGAGTTGCCGGCGTTTTTATCCTGCGGAAAAAACAAAAGTCGGATAAAGATGAGTATCGGGTGCCGTGGTATCCGGTGGTTCCCCTTGTGGGCTTCTTAGGAGGAATGTATATCTTAATCAGTACTTTAGTATCAAACCCGGTTCAATCCTTTGTAGGTATAGTAATTACACTAGTTGGATTGCCGGTTTATTATATGGTTCTTAAAATCTATAGGAAATAGAAAAACACCCCCGCAGTTGCGAGGGTGTTTTGTCGTGGGTGTAAACAAAAAATTATACGGTCATTTTTTGTTTAGGGTGTTATGAGAAATTTTTCATCTTTTCAGTGTTTTCTTCAATAACTCCGATGGAGTTCTTAACATCATCTGCGCATTCAATACTATGCTGGCTCATGGTGAGAACCTGTTCAGCATTTGCGGTTACCTGCTGGGTGGCAGCGGATAACTGGGAAATATTTTCAACAATAGTATTGTTGGAAGCAGACAACTCGGAAATTTCTCTGTTCATTTCATTAATATCGCTAATAAGTACGGTGATATCCTGATTCAGTTTGCTAAATGCAACGGATGCGGTACTAATGTTTTCGTTCTGGTTTTCTGTTGCGGCAACTGATTTTTCTACGGAAACAACAACTGCGTTTGCATTGTCGTTTAATTCGTTGGTAATTCTTGTGATTTCTTCGGTAGACTGACGGGTCTGTTCTGCCAACTGACGAATCTGTTCAGCAACAACTGCGAAACCTTTTCCGGCTTCACCGGCACGGGCACTTTCGATAGATGCATTTAATGCCAACATGTTTGTCTGGTTGGAAATACCAAGAATCATTCCTGCAATTTCTTTTACTTCCTGAGTCTTCTCCTGAAGGTGAATCATGGATTCATTTACTTCGGAGTTGGTTACGGCTATTAATTTGGATTGCTCCTGAAGTTCTTCCATAACCTTCATGTTTTCGTGAATGTTGTTGTTGGAAGCAGTAGCAATATCAACCATTTTCTTAGAACGTTCGCTGGTCATGAAAATAGCATCCTGAATTGCCTGGGTCATGCGGCTTTGTTCTTCGATATTTTCTGCGGTTGCAGTAGCGGAATCAACGATTTCCTGCATACTGATGGTAACTTGTTTGGTTGTATCATAAAGATTATCAACAGAGTCGGTACTCTTGTTAGCTTCTGCCTGTACGGACTTGGAAATACCCAACATATCATCGAATAAAGCCTGAACTTTTTCGGTCTGCATGGTAGCTGCACCAAGTGCCTGTTCGTAGAACATACGGCAGATATTTCCGATTCTCCATGCGGAGTAAACACCTAAGAGTAAAACAATAATCTGAAGCATGGTATCTACATCAAATTCAATGATTCGTCTCATGCCTCTCATAAGATAAATACCAATAACAAGGATGCCGGAGGTGATGGAAGCAATGGTAAGTATCTTTTTCTCGAAAAACGGAATCTGCAGGCAAAGGAGAATTAAGATTGCAAAGAAGATGAAAAATGCATCTGTATTCATTCCCACCAAAAGGACTTCAGCGCCTGCTTGTATCAAAAATGCTAAATGGAATTGTCGATTCGCTTTGTTTTTTAAATATAAAACGGTATCAGTAACGAGAAAAATTATACACAATATAATATTCACAAGACCGAAGGACTTCGGGAAGTACTGGGTTGTGTATAATAACTTCATTACTAGGTAAAGAATAAACATTGCAAATAATGCAGCTGCACCGATAAATAAGATTCTGTTTAGTGCTTTGTAACGCTCTTCGAGATTATTAAAGCGATAATCTTTTTCGTTATTTGGGTTCATATACCCTCCTCCTTAGAACTTTTTCTATAAGTTGTGTCCAACAAGAGTATTATACAGAATATTCTAACAGTTTTCCATAAGTTTCTATTTATTAGAGATAATTTCAAAAAAAGTTCACACTTTGCTGAAGTGTATATACAGTAGAAGGGTCTTATTTTTCCATTATTGATGAAAAGAGGGATGTGGAGTATAATATGAAAAGAATGATTTTTTGATATAGGTGATAGCTAAAATGATAATTGATAAGATAAAAAGAGTTAATAGGCGGGCAAAAATATTGTTGCGGTCTATTCCGGCCACAGTCGTAACTTTGTTTGTGGTAAGTGTAATCTGTATGAACCTGCTGGCAAATAAGACCCTGGTACAGTTGGATTGGATTGCATTGGATGGTGGAATCCTGATTTCATGGTTGTCTTTTATGTGTATGGATATCATTACAAAACACTTTGGACCAAAGGCATCCACCATTATTTCCATTCACGCGGCTACCATTAATGTGTTGACATGTTTAATCTTTTTTGTGGTAAGCAGTATTCCATCCAATGCTAAAGATTACAGTGCATTTGATGAAATTTTCGGAGGTACTTGGTTTGTCCTTGTGGGAAGTACCATAGCATTCCTTGCATCTGCGGTAGTGAATAATCTATTAAATTGGATGATTGGAAGAAGTTTCCGTAAAAATCCGGACGGAAAAATTGCATATATGATGCGGACCTATGTGTCTACCTTTGTGGGACAATTTCTAGACAATCTGATTTTCTCCTTGATTGTATTTACTGGGTTTGCACCAATCTTCTGGGATGGTTTTTGCTGGACACCACTTCAATGTGCAATGTGTGCTTTGACAGGAGCGGTTGCAGAACTGATTATGGAGATCGCTTTTTCACCAATCGGATATAAGATTACGAAAAAGTGGAAAGAAGAAAATATAGGAAAAGAATATTTTGATTATTTGCAAAGGATGTAAAAAATGAAAGTACTTATTACAGGAACCACTCAGGGAATTGGAAAAGGAATCGGGGAAATGTTTCTGGAAAAAGGTCACCAGGTAATTGGAATTGACCGTCAGGAAGGAAGCATTAATCATAAAAATTATACTCATTTTATTTGTGATGTACGAGATAAAGAGCATTTGCCGGAAATTAAAGATGTGGAGATTCTCATTAATAACGCAGGAACGCAAAACGAAGAAGATATTGACATTAACTTAAAAGCATTGATTTCTGTTACGGAAAAATACGGTGTACGCCGGGGTATCCGCTCTATCTTAAATATTGGCTCGGCAAGTGGTCACACCGGCTCTGAGTTTCCGGAATACTGCGCAAGCAAAGGCGGCGTGTTGGCTTATACCAAAAATGTGGCTATGCGAGTGGCACCTTTTGGAGCGACCTGTAATAGCTTAGACCCGGGCGGAGTGCTGACACCATTAAATGATGTGGTGGTAAACGATCCGGAGTTGTGGCAGCAGATTATGAATGAAACTCCGTTGAAAAAGTGGGCAACAGTAGAAGAAATCGCACAGTGGGCATACTTTTTAACGGTAACCAATACATTTTGCACAGGCCAGAACATCTTAGTGGATGGTGGAGAATCAATTAATTACCACTTTGTATGGAAGGAATAGAAAAATAATTATTATAGAAGGACCAGGTCAGAAAACCCTGATATGTAAAGGGGATTTCGGACTTGGTCTTTTTTTTAAAATTTTTTTACAAAAATAAAACCAAATGGGATTTTCATGTATCTATATATCGTAAACACAAAAATACATGTAAGAAAAACAAGGAGGAAAATGAAATGAACGGAAAAGGTTTATTAATTTTAGTGTTATCACTTTTATTTGGAGGAATTGGTGTAGGAAATTTTTATCAGCAGTATAGAGAATATGAAGAGTTCCGTCTGGAATGCGAGAGACAAATGACTGAAAATCGGGCGGAATTTGAAAGGATGAAAGAAAATTACGAGAACGGACGCATTGTTATTTACAAAGGAGAAGAAATGTCTTGGAACGAATATGTGAATGCGATTAATGAAGACCGATGGGAGGAGTTACGACAAATGATTGAAGAAGCGGACGAAGAGAAAGTGAAGAACGAGGCAAACGGTGTAATGTATTTCGAGGATTACATGGAACGGGGGATAGATGCAATATTAGAAGAAAGGGAGAACCAAAATTAAGAATAGCAGTGTGAAGGAGGTGAAAAAAGATATATAGAAAATCTAAACCTATTATATTACAAATAGTTACGAGTAAATAAAGAAAACATTTATACTTAGGAGGATAGTATTATGAAACGAAAGATTTTATTATTATTAGTAGCAGTAGCATCAGTTTCTACACTTTTTACAGGATGTATTAATTTGGAATTTGATGGAGAAGAATCAAAAAATGAGCAACAGCAAGAGGAAGAAGAATTAACTTGGGAAGAAGCGTATCAGCTTGAGACGGATGCGCTTGTACAGGAAGGTAGAGTGGCATTGTATGGCTTGGATGGTGCGGAACTTGATTTTGAGAAGGCGTTGAATCGCTTTGAAGAAGCTTCAAACCGTTCTATTACAGATGAAGGTGGCATGGTAGCAGATTACTACTTGGGTTATATGTATGAAAACGGGTACGGAGTGATTATAGATTACGAGGAGGCTTATGAGTACTATTCTGCGTCTGCAGAGTGCGAATATCCATTTGCAATTATGGGTCTTGGATATTTGTATTATGAAGGTCATGGTGTAGAAGAGGACAAAGATCAGGCCAGAGAGTATTTTGAAAGGGCGATTGAGCTTGGATGTGTGGAAGCAAACGAGGGCCTGGCGTGTTTGGCATATGATGAAGAAGATTATGAAACAGCGAGAGAACTAGTGGAAAAGGTGATTGAAGAAGGAACAGAACCGTTTTTGGTGGCAACTGCCATGACAGATATGATGATATTATACAAAAACGGTAAAGGTGTAGAGCAGGACAATGCCAAAGCGTATGAGTGGTGTCAGAAAGCGGTGGAATTAAAATCACGTAGTGCAATGAACTATATGGGAATTCTTTATCGAAATGGTGTTGGTGTAGTAGAAGACCATGCCGAAGCTGTAAAATGGTATAAAAAAGCGGCAGAATTAGGTTATGGTGCTGCGATGAATAATTTAGGCAATGCATATCTTTATGGGTCCGGCGTGGAAGTAAATTATGAGTTGGCCGAAGATTGGTATAAACAAGCAGCAGACCATATGAACCCGGCGGGTATGCGAAATTTTGGCTATCTTCGTGACTTTGGTAACGCTTATGGTGTGAGACAAGACTATGAATCTGCGGTTTATTGGTATGAGCAGGCTGCTCGTTTAGGGGATGCGGCTGCAATGAACTACCTAGGACTGGTTTATTATGAAGGAAAACTGGGATATCAGGATTTTGAACTGGCATTGGAGTATTTTATGATGGCGGCTCAGAAAGATTTCGCGACTGCGTATTCAAATATGGCTTTTATGTATTACAAGGGAAGTGGTGTCGAGAAAGACATTGCCCTAGCGAAGGAATACAGTCAGAAGGGTGCAGAGCTTGGATCAGAGAGAGCACAGGAAATCTTAGATGAAATAATTGAAGCAGGATATTAAGTAAAGAAGGGGGATACTTTTTTGTCGAGCAAAAAGTGTTCTCCTCTTTTTATGGTTTGATTTGCAAAAATTTGAGTAAAAACATTAAAGAGTTTAAAAAATAGATAAAACAAACACAAAAATTACAAATAGAAATGATAAGTTAAAAGAACAAATTTTTATTTTTTAAAACCATAGTTTTTTTCCATGTATCTATCCTACAGAAAGCAAGAATGCAGGAGGAGAAAATATGTATGTATCAACAATAACAGATATAGTAATAATATGAGCTAAAGCTTTAGGCATTTTTCTGGGATTGTCAGCTTTAGCAGGTATGTGCCGTTGTGCGGATCGGAATTTAATTGGTAGAAAATAAAAATATTCTGTTAATAGAGGTATCTATCTAATAGAATGGGGAGGGGGAGAAATAAGAAGTGAGAACGAATGACAAGACAATTGTTAAACAAGATAGTCCAGATAATGTCTTATGGCAGTTGTTTCGCATTGAGGTGGAAAAGGAAGTGATTCCGGAGACGTTGTTGTATCAGACCAAGAGATTCATACAGTGCTTGGATTTACAAAAAAGCAAGAACAAAGGAGATGGATTGGATGGATGATATGCTGGCGTATATGGGTCTTGGCGGAGACATGTTTGGAAATGGTATGGGATTTTAAAGAATACTTAGGGGGAAAACTTAATGGCAGCAAGTCAATATAAATTAAAAGATGAACAACTTTTTGCAGAAGTACAAAAGATGATAGATGGAAACTTTGAGAGCTATGAAAGCGTCTATGAGTTATCAAAAAATTATATTTATAAGATTATAAATGATATTGTGCAGAACCATCATACCACAGAGGATATGATGCAGGAGACGTATTTACAGATTTATAATAAGATTGGGACATTGCGCGAGGCAAGAACCTTTTATGTGTGGGCAGGACGTATTGCGTCTAATCTCACTTTGCGTCATTTGCAGAAGTATCGTAAAGAGGTTCTTCAGGCTGCAACAGAGGATGATGAAGGTGAATTTATCTTTGACAATGTTGTAAATGATGACGAAGCATTTATCCCGGAAACGGTGTTGGAAAATGAAGAACAGCAGAGAATCATTGCCGGTATCATGGAAGGTCTTTCTCCGGAACAGAAATTAACCGTGCAGTATTATTATTTCGAAGAAATGTCGGTTGGGGATATTGCAAATCTTATGGAATGTTCAACCGGAACGATAAAGAGCCGTTTGAACTATGCAAGAAAGTCGTTAAAGACAGCAGTTAGTGAATTTGAAGTTAAACATGATGTTAAGTTATATAGCTTGGCAAGTTTGCCGGTATTCTTTATGGTATTTCATAAAGTGGCAAGTGGACTTTTGGCAACTTCTGTTGCGGCAACGGTTGCAGGAGGAGCGGTTGCAGGAAATGCTTCCGTTGGTGGAGGTAGTGTAAGTGGTGCATCTGTAAGTGCTGGCGGTACTGCAACAGGAAGTGCCGTGACAACAGGCACAGGTACAATTGCAGGAAGTACTGTGACAACTTTTACCGGAGCAACGACAACAACAGCAACCGCGGTAGCAAGTGGCATTTCAGCGAAGGCAATTGCAATGATAGCGGCGGGTGTGATTGCTGTTTCCGGAGGCGTTATCGGAGGAATTCATCTGGTTGAGGGAATCCGTTCAGAGGTTGACGCTGAGACGGATGAGGAAGATGAATCAAAAGAGGAAGATTTTAGAGAAGATATGCAGGATAGCGTAGCAACAGATGGTACGGCGCAAGATTCCGTTGAGGAAGATGAGGCAGTTAACGACGACAAAGAGCCTGGTGTTGAAGCTGTAGAATTTGTTGCCGACGTGTATGTGGTTCCAATTGGCGGGACTTATTATGTAGGTGCTACAGGTGAAGTTTTGGAAGAGGGCACAACCATTCCTGAAGCAGGGGAGAATGATGAACTAAGATATGGCGATTATATTTACAAATATATAAATAGAGGCGAGAATAATGAATATTTATGGGCTGTTGAGATAAAAGATGGCCTTCGTAGTGCAACTAGTCTTGGGCCAATCGTAGAAACTATCGGAGGCGAAGCGATTAAGAGTTTAACAGGAACGTTTTTCGGTTATACAAACTTAATAGAAGCACCTAAATTACCTGAGGGAACGGTATATCTTGCAAGTGCTTTTTGGGATTGCAGTAGTTTAGTAAATGCACCGGATATTCCGGAAGGAGTAGAGGATTTAGGACACATATTTGAAGGTTGTAGCAGCTTGCAGGAAGCACCAAAGATTCCGACGACGGCGAAGGATATGATGTTTGCATTTGCAGAATGTTGCAGTTTGAAAAAGATGCCGGAAATACCATATGGTGTAACAAATATGGCATATGCATTTTCGAATTGTAGCAGTCTGGTCGAGGTGACAGAAATACCGGAGAGTGTAGTATATTTGGTAGATACCTTTTTTAAGTGTACGAGCCTGGTAGAAGCGCCAGAAATACCAGAGGGTGTGGAGAACATAGGTGGCATTTTCTATGGTTGTAGTAGTCTGATAAAAGCACCTGTAATACCATCGTCAGTAATAAATATGAGCCTGGCTTTTGGTCAATGTACAAGTCTTACGGGAACAATTGTTATTAATGCAAATGGGTCCGAATTCTATTGTGAACAATGTTTTCAGGATATTGATTTTGATGCACAGGGTTTAACTTTAGAAGGTGATTCGCCATACATAAATATGATTAGAGAGAATGAAGTCCATTAGGAAGAAGGTAAAAAAATTTCCACCAATTCGGTGGAAATTTTTTTGTATTTATAAAACCAATTGAAATCTTCGTGTATCTATCCATTAGAAAGCGAAGGAGGAATAACATTATGTTAAGAAAATTATTGGTGATCGGAACATTTTTAGTTTTCATTTTTACAGGATTGAAGGGAAATGCAGAACAGACTGAGTATAATTATGAAATGGTGATGACGGAAGAAGAAAATGTAGCAGCAACTATTCGAATTAGAACCATAAGTGAATTTGAAACAAGAAGCGGAAGTGGTGTAGTGTGGGATATAACCGAAGACGGGAAATTGATTATCTTAACAGCAAAGCATTGTGTAGATGAGTATAAAACAGTAATCACGGAGTTGGTTTTTGCTAATGAAGAAACCTGCTATGTGTATGACTTTTACTTGTGTCCGGACAAAGATATCGCATTTGTTGTTGTAGATTGTGCAACTGTACCTGAGGATGCAATGGCGTCCTTAAGAGAGGTAATATATGACGGAAATATTACCGATCAGCGTGGAATGGATGCATATACTATTGGCAGACACAATGAGGAAGGAGTAGTGTATTTTTCTGGCAAATGTAATTCCTATGAAGCTGATAAGTGGCTTAGCAGATTATGTGGCGATTATTGTTTTAGCACAGATTATCCGGTAATTCCGGGGACCTCCGGTGGCGGGATTTATAACCAAGCAGGATACCTTCTGGGCATTACATCAAAAGGCGCAGAAGGTTACAGTAGTTATGAGTCGATTGAGTTTATTTTAGAATATGCGGAAAGAGCCTTTGGATATGGTGAAGGATATGGATGTGTAGATCTTGATTATTTCAGGTAAAAAGGTTGTTGCTAGAAAATTTTATGAATGAACATTGCACTATAGTCAAGAGAGTGGACACGTTTTTTATAGAAAAATATCTGAGAACAGTTGCCTAGGTCTGTTCCCAGTATAATTCTTCTTTTTCATTAGGTGTCATCATTCCAAGCGTTCCATGAGGTCTCTTGGAGTTGTAGAATCCGATAGAAATGAGAATGCAACGACAGAGTCTCCTTCCTTAGCGGAAGAGATGGATAGGACCAAGGAAGAGGGCGATGATGTTTTAAAATTTAGGTATAAAATACCTCCATTTACAGATACTAGACTTAAAGCTAGAAATTGTAAATGGAGGTTTTTTGATATATGAAAGCAACAGGTATTGTACGCCGAATCGATGAACTTGGCAGAGTGGTTATTCCAAAGGAAATCCGCAGGACTCTCCGCATACGTGAAAGTGATCCCCTTGAAATTTACACGGGAAGAGAAGGGGAAATTATCTTAAAAAAATATTCACCGATGGGAGATATGACCTCTTCTGCGGAAAAAATGGCACAGATTTTGGCTAAAATGACAGGTACGTTAGCAGTTATTACGGATAGAGATCAGGTGATTGCGGCAGCAGGCCCGGGGAAAAAGGATGTAGAAGGAAAACCGGTTTCTGCGGCATTGGAATCAGCAATGGAAAAACGCTTGCAGGTAATCAACGAACCGGGAGAGAGCAAACAGGTTAAAATTACGGAGAGCTGTCAGGTAGTAACAACCGGTCAGATTATTTACACCATTATCAGCACATCTGATGTGATTGGATGTGTTGTATTGCAGGGAAAAGAACATCAGCAATTAAAGGAAGGCGAGAAGACGTTAGCAC
Source organism: Lachnospiraceae bacterium (assembly GCA_045632875.1). Lineage (GTDB taxonomy): Bacteria > Bacillota > Clostridia > Lachnospirales > Lachnospiraceae > XBB1006. The sequence goes on along the minus strand of JAZQXN010000015.1, from coordinate 84,107 downwards.
AGGCAGTAGCAGAATTTTTGGGTGGATATTTAGAGTAAAAACCCCTTTTCCAAGTTCCGTTTATTTGTTACAATAAAGGGTAGTAAAGAGGGTAACATAAATGGCTAGACAGAAGAAAAAAAGGCAGAAGAAACATCGTCTGTTTTGGTTTTTTGTAAAAGTTCAGATTTTTTTAATGATATTGGTTTTTGCAGGAGTTGCATATTACTTTTTCGGCGGATACGGAAAAGTGGTGCAGCTTTTACATAATGAGGCCATTATTTTGGTGGAAAATTCCGATGAATCCACTTTCCGTGAGAAGCAGACGTCGGTGGTTTATGATGTGAATGGAACGCTGATTTCTACGGTGAAGGGGGAAAAGGACGTTTATTATCTGCAATATGAGGAAATTCCGTCCGATTTTGTAGATGCAATTATCAGTATTGAGGACAAAAAATTCTATGACCATATTGGGATAGATTTTAAAGCAATTGTGCGTGCTGCAGTGGCTATGGTGCAAAACAGAGAGGTTACCCAAGGTGGTAGTACCATTACACAACAGCTTGCCCGAACCGTTTTTTTGTCTAATGAGCGAACCTGGGAGCGTAAGGTGGAGGAAATTTACATTGCCCTGGAGTTGGAGCAAAAGTATGAAAAGGATGATATCCTGGAGTACTATTTGAACAATGTATATTTTGCAAATGGCTATTATGGAATAGAGGCGGCCAGTCAGGGGTATTTTAGTTGTTCTGTAGACAAGCTGGAATTATCGGAAGTTGCTTTTTTGTGTGCGATTCCCAATAATCCGTCCTTGTATGATCCGGAAAAGCATCTGGAAAATACCATAAAACGGCGGGACAGAATCTTAAACAATATGCTGGAAGACGGAGTGATTTCACAAGCAGAGTATGATGAGGCTGTTGCTTATGAAATTGTTCTGGATTGCGCAGAAGTCCTAAAAAATGATTATGTTGAAACTTATACATATTATTGCGCGATTCAAATGTTGATGGAGCAACGGGGATTTGAATTTAAAAATTCTTTTTCCACGGAAGAAGAGAAGAAAGACTATGAGCAGCTTTACCGTCAGGTGTATGCGGACTGCCAGCGAGGCTTATTTACAAAGGGATATCGTATTTATACATCCATTGATTTGGAGCAACAGCAACATTTACAGGATGCAATTGATGCAGAATTGGCATTTGATGAAGAAATGTCTGAGGATGGCGTATATGCACTACAGGCATCGGGAGTATGTATCGATAATGAAACCGGGCTTGTAACTGCAATCGTAGGAGGAAGAACCCAGGATTTTGCAGGCTATACCTTGAACCGGGCTTATCAGAGTTTCCGTCAGCCGGGAAGTTGCATCAAGCCGTTGGTGGTGTATATCCCTGCATTTGAACGAGGTTATTTACCGAGTAGCATTATTTTGGATATGCCAATTGAAAACGGACCGGAAACATGGTATTTGTGCAGAGAGGTTACGATACGGGAAGCTGTGGAAAAATCCATAAACGGACCTGCATGGCGGTTGTTTGAAGAACTAACACCGGAAGTTGGGTTGCAGTATTTGTTAGACATGAACTTTGCAAAAATCGATGGCAGAGACTATACCATGGCGGCAAGCATCGGAGGATTAACCTATGGATTTTCTTCTTTGGAAATGGCAGCGGCCTATTCTACTTTGGAAAATGACGGATACTACAGGGAGCCATCCTGTATTATAAAAATAACGGATGCAGATGGAAATGTCATTGTTAGCAGAGAGGATGTAGAGACGCCTATCTATGACACAAATGCAGCCAGAATGATGACCGATGTTTTAGAAGGTGTTATGAAATATGGTACCGGAGTAGGTTTTGAATTGACAAATATGCCAAGTGCGGCAAAAACCGGTACAACGAATGATAATAAAGACGGATGGTTTGTAGGATATACCCATTATTATACAACGGCTATTTGGGTAGGATATGATATGCCACGTAGCCTTGAAACTTTGGGTGGCTCTACTTATCCGGCCCATATATGGCACAATTACATGGAAATTATTCATGAAGGACTAGAAAGTGTGGACTTTTTGCCGTATGTGGATTACAATAATTTAGGAACCCAATGATAAGGAGGATATATAAATGAGATTTTTTATTGACACAGCAGATGTGAATGAAATCAAGGCAGCAAATGACATGGGTGTTATTTGTGGTGTTACAACAAACCCATCTTTAATTGCAAAGGAAGGAAGAGATTTCAACCAGGTAATTAAAGAAATTACAGATATCGTAGACGGACCAATCAGTGGTGAAGTAAAAGCGACAACTGTTGATGCAGAAGGCATGATTAAAGAAGGTAGAGAAATCGCAGCAATTCATCCAAACATGGTTGTTAAGATTCCTATGACAGCAGAAGGATTAAAGGCTGTTAAAGTATTAGCAGCAGAAGGAATTAAGACAAACGTTACTTTAGTATTCACTGCAAATCAGGCATTACTTGCAGCAAATGCAGGAGCAACTTATGTATCTCCTTTCCTTGGAAGATTAGATGATATTAATATGCCGGGTATTGATTTAATCAATACAATTTCTGAAATCTTTATGGTTCACAACATTGAAACAGAAATTATCGCAGCAAGCGTAAGAAATCCAATTCATGTTCAGGATTGTGCATTAGCAGGAGCTGATATTGCAACTGTACCATACAAAGTAATTATGCAGATGTTAAAACATCCATTGACAGATGAAGGAATTAAGAAGTTCCAGGCAGATTACGAAGCAGTATTTGGTAAATAAAGAATAATATTTTAAACAAAAAGGGAGCATTAACATGCTCCTTTTTTTATGCCTCTATTCTTTTTCGGTTTTTGTAATAAACAGGGACAAATTGATACATTTTGATCAGTTCTTCTGCTTTGTCAAAATTGGTGCCTAATGCAGCCGGATAATGAGCATCGGAGCCAATGGTAACATACCTTCCACCACGCTTGGCATATAAACTATAAAGGACCTTTGCGGCTTGGAAACAGGCCGGCTGGTGTAAACGTCGGGTATTAATTTCTAAAGAAATGTCGTGCGTGATAAGTTCATCAAAAATATCCGTCAGTAATTCTTTATATTCCTCAACGTAGATTTCCGGATCTTCATAGGGACAGTAACGGCTAATGTAGTCCAAATGAGCCAAAGTGTCAAAGTGTGGGAATTTACGGACTAAATCAAGCATGGTTTCAAAGTAAATTCGAAAGGCTTCACTCTTGGTTTTTCCTTCATAAAAATGAGAAAATGCAATATCCGTTCCGATGGTGTGGATGGAGCCGATGACCATGTCAAAAGGATTGTTTTGTATGTCTTGGGAGATTTTGTCCAGGCAAATTTCCTGAAGGCCCATTTCCACGCCTAATAATAGTTTGTCATTTCTAAGGTGACCGTAAGTTTGGAAATATTCTTTTATATCAAATTCAAAAACAAGATTACTTGGACAGTCATAATCCATGTGCTCTGTAAGAATAATACCATATGGTAATAGTTCCTGCATATTTAGAACGTCAGTGATGGTTTGTTTACTGTCCGGAGAAAAAGGTAATGTGTGGATGTGAGTGTCAAATTTAATCATTTTTAAATAAACTCCTTTGTTTTTGAAGTAGGTAAACAATTACAAAAATATAATAACATACCAAATGACTCTTGACAATTTGTAACAATTAATATATTATTGTTTTGTTGTGGCGGCGTGTGGCTCAGCTTGGTAGAGCGCTGCGTTCGGGACGCAGAGGTCGCAGGTTCGAATCCTGTCACGCCGACTAAAAAATGGGTACCCATAAGGGTGCCCTTTTTTTATAGTCTTTGTTAGGAAAATGCTAATCTGCGACTTTAAGCATCCTGAACGTCCGGGGGACGTTCGATTAGCACCGACCGGAGCAAAGCGGAGACCGCAGGTTCGAGTGATGATAATGATCAAATATATATCTACAAATATTTTTATATGGAATTAATAGGAAGTCGTATGCTATAATAGAAAAACGGAGGTGGTATTTTGTTAAAATATGAAAAATTGTCTGACGCAATGACAGAACAGATTATTAACGATAGAATAAATAATACACAGCCAAAGGTTGCCTTTTGTGATGATGATGTTATTCGCAGATATGCAGATAGAGATCAGGCGAGTATTGTGCGTACAGCTGTTATTCGCGATATAGATAAAATTTTGCATTGCCCATATTATAATCGGTATGCGGACAAGACCCAGGTATTTTCTTTATACAAAAACGATGACATTACCCGTCGTGCACTTCATGTGCAGTTAGTGTCAAGAATTGCCCGTACCATTGGTAAAGCATTGGGGCTGAACCTTGATTTGATAGAAGCAATTGCTTTAGGACATGATATTGGTCATACTCCATTTGGCCATGCGGGAGAGATGTTTTTGGATGAATTGCTTTTTGCTCATACCGGAAGACATTTCAGCCACAACATTCAGTCAGTGAGAGTCCTTGATAAAATCTTTCCTTACAACATTAGCTTGCAAACATTAAATGGTATTGCAGCCCATGACGGAGAGATGGAATTACCGGAATATCATCCGAAGGCATTGGATAGCTTTGAGGAATTTGACCGCCAGATTGAAGCAACATATTTGGATAAAGGTAATGTTAAGAATTTAGTTCCTGCCACATTGGAAGGTTGCGTTATGCGAATTTCCGATATTATAGCGTATTTGGGCAAGGACAGACAGGACGCCGAGCGTGCCCAGTTGGAAATTCAAGACGAATTTGAAGATGGAGTAATTGGAACATACAATGCGGAGATTATCAATAATTTAATTATTAATATCGTTGAAAATAGTTATGGAAAACCATACATTAAAATGGATGAAGAGCATTTTGCTGCGTTGAAAAAAGCAAAGGCTGATAACTATGAATTGATTTATAAGAACCGTGATGTTGCAGCAAGTTTTCATAAGACGGTACAGCCAATGATGAAGCAGATTTATGAAAAGCTTCTTGACGATTTGATGAAGAAAGACATGAATTCTCCGATTTATACACATCATATTGCTTATGTTAATGCCGCGCACTATAATAGAGAGTTCCCATACGAAGAAACAGAACCGAATCAGATTGTTGTAGACTATATCGCCAGCATGACAGATGACTATTTTATTGATTTATATGAGTATATGTTTCCGGATAGCGATATCAAGATTGTTTATAAAGGTTATTTTGATTAAAATGATATAAAAATAAGGCAAAATTGGAGCGAACTTCAATTTTGCCTTGTTTTTTATTATGATTGTTTTGCTTTTCTTGTCGGGAATGTAAATTGGGCAAGTAACACCGCAATAAACATAAACACACAACCGAAAATCTCTCTTGAAGATAATACTTCATGCAGAATAATCCATCCTGAAAGTACGGAGAATACGGATTCCGTACTCATAATTAAAGCTGCTAAAGAGGCATCCAAATATTTCTGTCCCAGGATTTGTAAGGTAAACGCAACACCTGAGGAGAAGATGCCGGCATATAAAATTGGACCGGCACAAGCAAGAATATTTTCCATATTCGGTGTTTCAAAGATAAACATGAGGACACCGGAAAGGATACCACAAACCAAAAATTGAATGCTGGAGAGCCATACACCATTTACTCTCGGTGAAAAGTGGTCAACAAAGAGGATGTGAACTGCCCACATAACAGCACCGCCAAGTACGTATAAGTCAGTAAGTACGATGCTGAAATCTTCTTGGATGCACAATAGGTATAAACCAACAACTGCAACAAGGACACTGATCCATACATTTAACTGACATTTTTTCTTTAAGAATAATCCAAAGATTGGAACCAATACAATGTAAAGAACAGTTAAAAAGCCTGTTTTGCCAACGCTGGTATATATAATACCAATTTGTTGAAGTGCACTGGCAGCGGTGAGGACGGTACCACATATGATTCCACCGACGATTAAGTTTTTTCTGTTGCTGGTAACAGAAGGAGTTCCTTCCGTCAGGGAAGAAACTCCTTTGTTATTTTTACGCTCATAAAGTAGTGCAACCGGAATTAATACTATACAACCAATAAAGGAACGACAGCAAAGGTACGTAAATGGTCCTATGTAGTCCATTCCGGCGCTTTGGGCAACAAAGGTGGTTCCCCAAAAGAACGTTGCCAACAACATGAATATAATACCAATAAGTTGTTGTTTTTTGTTCATAAGATTATTTTCCTTCTTTTTCAGCATTATAACGCTGCATTAAATTGTTGATTCTGTCAAACGGATCTAACAAATCACTGATAGATGCGTCATGGTTTAATGTATCAATAATATATGCGATATATTTGCACATATCACAACTGATATAGTAATCGCGTTTCAATAATTCAGGAGACTGATAGGTTAAGTTGGTGGTTACAACCTTGTAGATTAAACCTTCTTCTACAGCCTTGTCGAATTTCTCCATGCCGTTTGTAAACAAACCAAAAGTTGCTACAACGAAAACACGTTTTGCTTTTAATTTCTTTAACTGCTTTGCAACATCGATCATACTGTCGCCGGAAGAAATCATATCATCAATAATGATAACATCTTTTCCTTCTACATCACGGCCTAAGAATTCGTGAGCAACGATAGGATTGCGTCCGTCTACAATTTTGCTGTAATCACGACGTTTGTAGAACATACCCATATCCAAACCAAGAACGTTGGACATATAAATAGCACGTCCGGTTGCACCTTCATCAGGGCTGATGATCATAGTATGGTCAGAGTCAAAAGTAATGTCTTTTACATGTTTGCAAATACCTTTAATAAACTGGTATGTAGCACCAACGGTTTCAAAGCTATGTAATGGGATTGCATTCTGAACACGTGGGTCATGAGCGTCAAAAGTAATAATGTTGTCAACGCCCATGCTTACAAGTTCCTGTAAAGCTAATGCACAGTCTAAGGACTCACGGCCGGTTCTCTTATGCTGTCTTCCTTCATAAAGGAAAGGAATAATTACATTAACACGACGGGCTTTTCCGCCAATAGCAGCGATAACACGCTTAATATCCTGGAAATGATCATCCGGAGACATGCGGTTTTCCTGCCCACACATCTTGTAAGTAATACTGTAGTTAGTAACGTCGGAAATAATAAAAATGTCACGTCCTCTTACAGATTCCTGAATGGTCGCTTTTGCTTCACCTGAGCCAAAGCGTGGGGTTTTTGCAGAAATGAGATATGTGTCCTGAACATATCCGTTAAAAGTCATATCCCCTTCATGTTCGTGCTTTCTGTTTGCCCTCCAACGCTTCAAATAGTCATCGATTACATGACCATTTTCAACGCCTTTCATAGAGATGATACCAAGGCCACCAACCGGAATGGTGTCAAGGTTGCGTTCATCATGCATTTCCTGCAACATAGATTGTTCCTCCCTAATTGTAAATGTTAAAAAGATAGTTTTATCACACAAGACCATTGTATAACAAGGCTTTATAAATTTCCACTCATTTTCCGAGAAACTTGTGGAAATTTACATCATACGCAGGTCTTCTCCAAAGAGTTTTATTAAAGTAAAATTTTTGGAAATTCTTGAAAAGGTTCGTTCGGAATAAGTGTCTACCAATTCATTTATGCTAAGGTTCGTAGAAATAATGGTAGATTTTTTGCGAATGATTCTTTCGTTGAGACACATAAACAGCTGAGAATTGGTATAGCTGTTTGGAACTTCCGTTCCAAGGTCATCAATAATGAGAACTTCACAATCAAATATATTTTGATAATCTTCTGCTGCTTCTACAGTCTTTTCATATGCATTTTTCTTAAAAACATCAAACAGTTGGGTGGCAGAGAAGTAAATGACGGAGTGGTTTGCATCCAATAATTCCTTTGCCACGCAGTTAGATAAAAATGTTTTTCCAACGCCGGTACCACCATATAGGAAAAGGTTTCCGCCCTCTGTATCAAAATTCTGAATAAAAGATTTACAGATTTGTACGGCTTTTTTTATGTTTTCTAAAGGGGTCATTCCGGTCAGGGAATCTACTTCTTTGTCAGAATACAGTCCATAGTTAAAATGCTGGAAGTTTTCTTCTTCTAATACGGTCTTTATGTTGGACTGGGTGTAAATCATATCAATTGCAGCCTGAACAAAACAGTGGCATTTCTTGCCGTTAATATAACCGGTGTCTTTGCAATCGGCACAATGGTATTGTGGTTGCAAATAGTCGGCAGAATAACCCAAAGAAGACAAAATCTCTTCCTTACGGAGAGATAAACGACCAATCTCAGCCTTTAAATGGGAGATGGCCGAAGTATCGCCATCCAGCATTTTTTCGGCCTGAGACAAAGAAAGGTCGGCAATTGCTTCGTCAATTTGAGTCAATTCCGGGGCTTTCCCATAAACCTCTGCCCGACGGGCCTGTAAATGATAGTTGTTTTCTGCCTGCTGCTTATCGTAGTTCCGTATAATAGATTCATATTGTGTATTTGTTAAAGGCATTATAAAAACCTCGCTTAATTCTGATTACGGCTTAAAAGTTTTTTCTCCAATTGGTCATAGTCATAGGAACGCTGAACAAAGTTGTTAAATTTGTTGGTTGCAGCGGATTTTTCTTTGGAGAGGTTAACTTTTTTGTTTTGCTGATAGGTCTCGTCCAGCTTTTTAATATCGTCCATAGATTTTACTCCGGCAGAATGCCAGTTGGTTAAAATACGGTCAGTGTATTCAAAGCTTGGCTGATGGGTCGCACTAATGGTTCTTGCACATGCTTCTTCCACAATGTCTAAGGAAAAAGCATATCCCTCCGTCCATTTTTGGATCATAGCAGTCTCTAATTCCACCAGATTTCTTCCTTTAATTCCCAAAGCTTTGATAACAGTATAGTTAGCGCGGCTGTGTAAGTTGGCACTTTTCTTAGCCTGAGCAACGGTACGAATATCGATTTCGGCCCAACCCAAAGCCACCTTGTCCATGTAATGGATGCTGGTGTGACCTCTGTTAACACAGTATTCTATCAGATAATCAATCAGGTCAACAGAAAACTGTAAGGAATCATACCAAAAGAAAATAGTTTCAATTTCGGTAGTGTTTAAAGGTCTGCCTATGTAGCGCTCTGCAATAAATAATAATTCCTGGACGTCATCTTTGTCCGTGAATTCAGCCAATTGATTTTTACTATATTCTTTACGGGTGATGTTCTGAACAACGCCTTCTTGGTTAGAAACCGGTGCCTCTGTTGATAAAGAAGCTTCCGCCAAAGCAGAGCTCTTTTTTCCTTTTTTATCTTCCGGAGCAGGATCGTGCCGTTTCGGAACAGGCATGTCCAAAATGCGTACGCCACAAAGCTCTTTGGCATTGTTATAGGACAATTCTAATAAGCCCATACGCTCCCAATAAATGAAAGCACGAAGAATATCTTTTTCCGTGTGGTCAAAAACATCTGCAATCTGAGACGGGGAACAGGTAGGGTAATTTGCCTGGGCCAAACGCAACAAATATAAAAATACCTTTACATATTCGCCGTTTGCAGATGGCATATACTCATCAATAAACAGGTTGGAAACGCCGGTGATATCAGATGAACTTTCCCGTTGAAGTTCTATTTCGTTCATGGTTCAAAATCCTCTCTTTTAGGGGTAGTAATTTATTTCAAGTTCTTAATTTTCTCGCGGAACTGATTATAGCATAGGAAATAAAAAAAGAAAAGGGTCAAAAAGCTCGCAAACCCTTGAAAATACTAGGGTTTTGGCTTTGTGGATAATGTGGATAACTAGGTTAAAAAAGATAAGTGAAAATTTAAGTTCTGGGAAAAAGTGAGAAAAAATCAAGGTTTTTTTCGTGGGTGGAAAACAAAAAGAAATCCACACAAAAATTGGCAAATTTTGTCGACATTTCGTGTGGATAATGTGGATAACTTTTATTTTAGTAAATTATTTCCGATATTTACAACATTTCCGGCGCCCATAGTTATCAACAAGTCACCGTGAATAGAATTTTCTAAAATAAAATTGTGAATTTTTTCAAAACTGTCAAAATAGTAACAGGTGGCACCAAGTTTTTGGAGTTCTTCCAACAGATTTAAGGAGCTGATTCCCAAGGTGTCAGTTTCTCTGGCAGGGAAAACATCTGCAAGAATTACAACGTCCGCTAAAGAGAGTGCCTGTGCAAACTCTTTAAGAAGTGCTTTTGTGCGGCTGTAAGTATGGGGTTGGAAGACGCAAACGGTTCTTCCGTAGTCCATATTGGCAGCTGCTTCTAAGGTTGCACGGATTTCTGTAGGATGATGTGCATAGTCATCATAAATGGTAAAACCGTCTCGCTGGCCTTTGTATTCGAATCGTCGCACTGCGCCCCGGTATTGTTTCAATCCCAAAACGATAGCTTCCGGAGTAATTCCGGCCTGATGACAGGCAGCAATGGCAGCTAAAGCATTAAGAACATTAAAGTCTCCCGGAACGTTTAATTGAACGGTCATAAGTAAACGATGTACATAGTATACGTCAAATTCACTGCCGCCGTTGTGGTGATGACGGATGTTTTTTGCGTAGTAGGTATTTTTCTCGTCAAGCCCAAAAGATACATAAGTTGATTTTAAATCCTCTGTAAATTCTTCCCAATTAGGAATAGCACCATTAATAACACAAACTCCACCTTCCTGGGTGTTTTGTATAAAGCGGCGGAAGGAACAGCGAATGTCGTCCAGGTCTTTAAAGAAATCCAAATGATCTTCTTCTATATTGAGTACGATAGAATACTTCGGATAAAAACTAAAGAAACTGTTTGTATATTCGCAGGCTTCAGCAACAAAATCCTCAGAGTGACCAATGCGGGTGGTAGAACCAATGGATGGTAAGATTCCGCCATTACAAATGGTAGGGTCGGTTTCTCCGGCCATTAAAATCTCCGCAATCATGGAGGTTGTTGTGGTTTTTCCGTGGGTTCCGGCAATCGCGTAGGAATTTTCAAAGGAATCCATAATCTGGCCGAGCAAATCTGCTCTGGTAAGAAGTGGAAGATTTGCAGCTACAGCAGCCTGGTACTCCGGATTGTCAGGATGAACGGCAGCAGTATATACAACTGCATCCACATCGGAAGGGATGTGGGAAGTTTCCTGACCATAATATACAGAGATGCCCATTTGTTCCAACTCTCTGGTAAAATCAGACGGGCTTCGGTCCGAACCGGAAACGGTAATGCCCCGGTCTACTAAAATTTGCGCAAGGCTGCTCATGCTTACTCCGCCGATTCCGATGAAGTAGACATGACGGGTTTTATTTTCTGAAAGTGGATTCCATTCAATGTTGTACATAGTGTCCCCTTTTCTTTAATATTCTTTGGAAAATAGAAAGATTGATTCTTTTATATATAAAAATTCTTCTCTAATTATAACCGTAATATGTGATTTTGCAATGTTTTGGTGAGATAAAAATCATAAATAAATAAAAAATTCTGTACTAATTCGACATAATGTGTTACAATGCAAACATGACAACTGGTGTTGACTTGCCTTGGATAAATGGTTACGGGTGGGGAAAGGCGAAAATCCCGTGACAGATTAGGAGGCATAGAACATGCAAATTACTGATGTTAGGGTCAGAAGGGTAGACAACGAGGGCAAAATGCGCGCGTCGCCTCTATCACGATTGACAACGAGTTTGTAGTACATGACATCAAAGTGATTGAAGGAGATAAGGGTCTATTTATTGCGATGCCAAGCAGAAAAGGCGGAAATGACGATTATCGTGATATTGCACACCCAATTAATTCGGAAACAAGAGAACGAATTCAGACCTTAATCCTTGACGCCTATGAAAACGAACTAAAAGAATGATAGCAATGTTCAATGAAAAAAAGGAGTAGCTTAGCTACTCTTTTTTTTGTTATGAAGCAGGGATGCTAGACATTTTTCTCAATTTTTAGTAATATTAAGGGTAGAATTTAAAGAGATAGAAAAGAGGAAATTATGTATATTATTGCAGGCTTGGGGAATCCGGGAAAAAAATATGACCAGACCAGACATAATGCAGGATTTGACTGCATAGACGCTTTGGCTGACAAATATAATATAAGAGTAGCAGAAAATAAGTCAAAAGCATTGGTTGGCAGCGGTGTAATTAATGGTCAGAAGGTGTTGTTAGTGAAACCGCAGACTTTTATGAACCTTAGTGGTACAAGTATCCGCGAGCTGATAAATTTTTATAAAATCGATGTTGAAGAGGAATTTATTGTGTTGTTTGACGATATTTCCCTTCCGCCGGGAGAAATCCGTATCCGCACAAAGGGAAGTGCCGGCGGCCACAACGGCATAAAAAATATTATTGAACAAACAGGAAGCCAAAATTTTTCCAGAGTGAAAATTGGTGTTGGAGAAAAACCGGCCAACTGGGATTTGGCGGATTATGTTCTTAGTCGACCGAACAAGGAAGAAGAAGAACAAATGAAAGAAGGAATTGCACAGGCAGTAGAAGCAATTGCCTTAATGTTAGAAGGAAATACGGATCAGGCAATGAACCGTTTTAATGTTAAGAAAAGAAAAAAAGTCTCGGAGGAAGAATGAGCGTATTAGAACTGCCGATTAAGGAGTTAAGTGATTACGAAGAGATTAAAAATCATCTGATGCAAGGTCGGGGAGTGATACAGCTTTCCGGATGCATCGATGCAGTAAAACCGTATTTGATCCAAGGGTTGACACAGGGGGGGACTGTGAAACTCTTGGTTACTTTTAGTGAGCAAAAAGCAAAAGAATTGGTAGAAGACTACAAAGTCTACGATAAAAATGTAGTTTACTATCCACCGAAGGATGTGCTTTTTTATCAGGCAGATATACGAGGCAATCTTCTTACAAGAGAACGGTTAAGCATTTTAAAGCAACTACGGACACAGCCGGACTTGATGGTGATAACCACTTTTGACGGATTGATGGACAGGTTGGTTGCGCCGGATATTTTATATAGCCATGTAATCAAGATAAACAGTGGCGACACCCTTGACATGGATGAGATTAGCATCAGGCTGGTGGAAATGGGCTATGTGAAACGTTCGCAGGTGGAAACTCCGGGACAGTTCGCTATTCGAGGCGGAATTATGGATATTTATCCACTTTCAGAAGAGGTGCCGGTCCGAATTGAATTGTGGGATGATGAGATCGACTCTATCCGTAGTTTTGATGCGGAAAGCCAGCGCTCCATCGAGGTGCTTGAGCATGTGGAGATATATCCGGCTACTGAGATTATTTTATCAAAGGAAACTATTAAAAAGGGTTTAGAAAAAATCAAAAAGGAAGCGGACCATATCCGGAAAGGTTTTTACGATAAAGGTATGCCTGAGGAGGCTTATCGTTTGAAGCAGTCGGTAGAAGAACTGGAAGAAGATTTGGTTCATGGATTGGAATTTACCTCTGCAGAAAGTTTTCTTACTTATTTTTATAATGAAACAGCAACATTTTTGGATTATTTTCAGGGATTAAATACGGTAGTTTTTTTGGATGAGCCAGCCAGATTAGGAGAAAAAGGCAGAACCGTAGAGACGGAATACCGTGAAAGTATGAAGCAACGTTTGGAAAAGGGCTATTTTATGCCGGGACAGGCGGATGCCATTGTGTCAGCAAGGGAAGTAATGGGAGCTTTGGAAAGACGGTGTTGTGTGGCACTGACAACCTTAGATTTATCCACGGAAGATATTCGTATTGAAAAAAATATCCACATTCAGACCAAATCCATCAATGCTTATAATAAGAGCTTTGATTTGTTGGTAAAGGACTTAACCCTGTTAAAGAAAAAGCGTTACAGAGTCGTTCTTGCTTCCGGCTCCAGAACCAGAGCCCAAAGAATTGCTGAGGATCTACGGGAAGAAGGATTAAATGCTTTTTATAACGAAGATTGGAACCATCCTTTTGTGGAGGGTGAAATTCTGGTATGTTACGGAAAGTTAAGAAAAGGCTTTGAAATTCCGTTAGTAAACTTTGCGTTAATTTCAGAGAGTGACATTTTTGGCGAAGAGAAAAAGAAAAAACGCTCCGGACGAATCAAAGAAGGGGACAGAATCCGGGATTTTGCAGAGTTGCGAATCGGTGATTATGTGGTTCATGAAAACCATGGTCTTGGAATATACCGGGGCTTGGAAAAAGTTGAAGTAGATAAGATTGTCAGAGATTATATAAAAATAGAATATGATAAAGGCGGAGTGTTGTATATTCAGGCTTCTAATTTGGAAATGCTGCAAAAATATGCCTCTGCCGAAGCGAAAAAGCCGAAGTTAAACCGTTTAGGCGGACAGGAATGGACTAAGACCAAGACCAGAGTCAGGGGAGCTGTCAGGGAAATAGCGAAAGATCTGGTTCAGTTATATGCAATCCGCGAAAGTATTCAGGGTTTTTCCTATTCCAAAGATTCTGTATGGCAACAGGAATTTGAAGAGATGTTTCCTTTTGAGGAGACGGAAGACCAGGTTTTGGCAATTGATGCTACAAAACGGGATATGGAAAGTAAGCGGACCATGGACCGTTTGATTTGTGGAGATGTGGGATTCGGAAAAACCGAGATTGCTATTCGGGCTGCGTTTAAGGCCGTTCAGGACAGTAAGCAAGTGGTTTATTTGGTGCCTACTACAATTTTGGCACAGCAGCATTATGATACATTTGCACAGAGGATGAAGGATTTTCCAATCCGTGTAGATTTATTATGTCGCTTCCGTTCACCGGCACAGCAGAAGAAAACTTTGGCGGATCTGAAAAACGGAAATGTAGATATTGTTATCGGAACCCACCGGTTATTATCAAAAGATGTTGCGTATAAAGATTTGGGTCTATTGATTATTGATGAGGAACAGCGTTTTGGCGTAACTCATAAAGAGCAGATAAAGCAGTTGAAAAACCAGGTGGATGTTTTAACTCTTACAGCTACACCAATTCCAAGAACCCTGCATATGAGTTTAATCGGAATCCGGGATATGAGCATTTTGGAGGAACCACCGGTGGACAGAATGCCGATTCAGATATATGTTATGGAGTACAATGAGGAATTAATCAGGGAAGCCATTAATAGGGAACTGGCCAGAAATGGACAGGTTTACTACGTTTTTAACCGTGTGAAACAAATTGCGGAAGTGGCAGACCGCATAGCCGCATTGGTTCCGAATGCGACGGTGGCATTTGCTCACGGACAAATGAAAGAGCAGGAACTGGAAAAAATCATGTACCGGTTTGTTAATGGAGAAATTGATGTGTTGGTCTCCACTACAATTATTGAAACCGGTTTAGATATTTCTAATGTTAATACCATGATTATACAGGATGCGGACCAGCTGGGACTCTCCCAGTTATATCAGCTCAGGGGACGAGTGGGACGTTCTAATCGGACTTCGTATGCATTTTTAATGTACCGAAGAGATAAATTGCTGAAAGAAGTTGCTGAAAAACGTCTCAACGCTATCAGGGAATTTACGGAACTTGGAAGCGGAATTAAAATTGCCATGAAGGATTTGGAAATCCGTGGTGCAGGCAATTTGTTAGGTAGCGAACAACATGGACACATGGAAGCCGTGGGATATGAATTGTATTGCAAGATGTTGGCAGAAGCGGTTAAAGAAATGAAGGGACTTCCTGTTTTGGAAGGATTTGAAACCGTGATTGATGTTAACGTAAGTGCCCATATTCCGGCGACTTATGTTCCAAATGAATTCCAAAAGCTGGATATGTACAAACGCATTGGTAATATTCTTACAGAGGAAGATAAAGAGGATATTTTAGAGGAGTTTATAGACCGATTTGGAGATCCCCCAGCTTCCGTGGAAAATTTATTGCAAATAGCAATGTTAAAGGCGAGAGCCCAGAAATGTTTTATCACAGAGATTACGGAAAAACATAAAATTATTACCCTTCGCATGTTTGAAAAAGCTAATGTTAAGGTGGAAAATATTCCCGATTTATTAAAGGCATTTGAAGGTGCGCTAACGTTTCAGGGTAACGGAAAGAGCCCAATCTTTAGCTACAAAATGACCTTTAATTCCAAAACCTCAGGATTAAATACGATCCAATCTCTGGACAAAATATTGTCTATATTTGAAGATTTGCTTGTAATAAATGAAAAAATAGAATAGAATAGCACGTGATGATACAAATTAGGAGGAACTTATGAAAATTAGAATTCTATCATTTATGATGGCACTGGCTATGATTTTCAGTGTATTATTAACAGGATGCGGAAAAGAAGAAACATACGCATATGAAGAGTATGATTCTTTTGGAACAATAAACGGAGAAAATATTGATTACCGTTTTGTGTACTTTGCTGCAAGATGTGAGCAGGCAAGTATTGAAAGCTACTATTACGAATCTCTCGGTCCTGATATGTGGGAGGAAGTTAATAACGGAAAAACCTTAGAGGAAAGGGTAAAGGGAACTATCGTAGAAGATTTACAGAATATGCTTATTTTGAAAAAGTATGCAGCTGAGAAAGGCATTACTTTAACAGAAGCAGAACAGGAAAGAATTGTTAAGGCGGCAGAGGACTTTATGAAGAATAACTCTGAAGAAGCCATTGCAAAGATGGGAGCAACCCAGGAAATTGTTGAGCAGTATTTAGCATTGTATACCATTTCTAATAAAGCACATGACGAAATCGTTTCTGTTGCAGATACAGATTTTGCATTAGAAGAATACAAACGTACTACTATTTCTTATCTTGTATTTGAGGAGAGCAAGTATCTGTACGATGATGTAATGAAAATTTTAGAGGAATGTAAAACAGACTATGATACTCTCACCGGTAAAGACGGAAAGTATAAAGCAACAAAGGTTACCTATGGTAGCGAAGGAACCTTAGACAAATACATTACCAAAGAAATTTTGGCAGAATTGGATGAATTGGTAAGCGGAGAGGTTTATCCGACCCCATTCAGATCAAACGGTAATTATATCATCGTGAAGATGATTGAAGAATTCGATACCGAAGCATCTACGGCAGCAAAAGAATCCTTGATTGCTGAGGCTGAAGAGAAAGTTTATAATGCTGTTATGGAAGAGTTCAAAAAAGGAATAACTTTTGAAATCAATGAAGAAGCTTGGGAAGCATTGAAATTCGATATTCACTTTTCAATTAAACAATAATTAAACTTACATGAAGAAAACTGCAGCACAAAGGTGTTGCAGTTTTTCTTTACTAGGGACGAGTGACCAAATGGGCATCTTATGCATATGCTAGTATTAGGGCAGAAGGCAAACTTGAAAAAATTTTTATTTATGTTATAATAGACTAAATCAGTATGTGTTTTTGACAGACGAAATAGTATGATTATTGAGGTGTTATATGGAACAATACATAATTAAAGGTGGAACGCCTCTCGTCGGTGAAGTGGAAATCGGTGGAGCTAAAAACGCTGCATTGGGAATTTTACCGGCTGCTGTAATGGCAGGAGAGCCAGTAATTATCGATAATATACCAGACGTCAATGATATAAATGTTATGTTGCAGGCGATTGAAGCAATCGGGGCCAAGGTAGATCGTATGGGACCGCACAAAGTGTGCATCAACGGTGCAACCATTAATAATTTTGATGTAGAGTATGAATATATTAAAAAAATCCGTGGTTCCTATTATTTGTTAGGATCATTATTAGGAAAATATAAATTCGCCCAAGTAGCATTGCCGGGTGGTTGTGAGATTGGAAGTCGTCCGATTGATTTACACCTGAAAGGTTTTAGCCAGTTAGGAGCGGAAGTAGAGATTGCCCATGGTGTAGTTACTGCTAAGGCTGAAGTGCTGAAGGGTAGCCAGATTTATCTGGATAAAGCTTCTGTAGGTGCAACCATTAATATTATGATGGCGGCATGTATGGCAAAAGGAAAGACGACGATTGAAAATGCTGCAAAAGAGCCGCATGTTGTAGATGTTGCAAACTTTTTAAATAGCATGGGAGCAAATATCCGCGGAGCCGGAACTGATCTTATCCGTGTTCAGGGAGTTACCAAATTACATGGAACAGAATATTCCGTTATTCCGGACCAGATTGAAGCCGGAACCTTTATGTGTGCCGCTGCAATTACTAAGGGAGATGTTATGTTGAAAAACGTAATCCCGAAGCACTTAGAGGCAATTACTGCAAAGCTGGTGGAAATCGGATGTGAAGTGGAAGAATTTGATGAGGCTGTTAGAGTAGTATGCTCAAAGCCGATAAAACATACAAAGGTTGCTACATTACCATACCCGGGATTCCCTACCGATATGCAACCACAGATTGCTACATTGTTAGGTTTGGCAAACGGAACCAGTGTAGTAACGGAAGGTATTTTTGAGAACCGTTTCCGTTATACAGATGAATTAAACCGTATGGGTGCATCCATTAAGGTAGAAGGTAGCGTAGCTGTGATTACCGGTGTGAAGAGATATACCGGTGCAGCAGTCAGTGCTCCGGATTTAAGAGCCGGTGCGGCGTTGGTTATGGCAGGTATGGCAGCAGAAGGATTTACCATCGTAGAGGATATTAAGTATATTGAGCGAGGATATGAAAAGTTTGAAGAAAAATTATCCGCGTTAGGAGCTCAGATTGAAAAGGTATCCAGTGAAAAAGAAATTCAGAAGTTTAAATTGAAAGTATCCTAAATAAAGAAAGCCGTTACGGGAAACCGTAGCGGCTTAATTTTTTATAAACTATACAAGTTTGACGATTCTAATAGGAGAGGTGCTTAAATCCAAAAATGAACCGTCATCTAAGACTACTGTCGGACGGGATAAATGCTTATCATTTAGCAATACGATGGTAGCCAGTCGTCCGTCGGATAGTACAACCCTGTTATTCTGGTAGGTATTTGCCATTCGTCTTAAGAACGTTAAAATAATGGAAGGGTTGTATTTTTGCAAGCCTTCATCTTCGAAGGTCGCAATTACCTGGAAAGGACACATTGGGTCGCGGTACGTTCTGGCAGCAGTCATAGCGTCATAAACGTCAGCAACCGCAATAATCATAGTAAAGTCATCAATGTCTTTACCTTTTAAACGATCAGGATATCCGGTTCCGTCACAACGCTCGTGATGGTGAAGAACCGCAGACATAATACGTTCGTCCAGATTAAATGGAAGTAAGGTCTCATAACCCATGCGAGGATGAGTTTTAATTACTTCAAATTCAATCTCGGTAAGTTTTCCCGGTTTTTCCAAAATGTTCTTCGGAACTTTCAACTTTCCAATATCGTGAAGCAGACCCGCAATGGTAAGCTGGTCAATGGTTTCATAGTCATATTTTAGCCAGGTTCCTAAAATTCGTGCAATCAAAGCAACATTGATGGAGTGGGCGTACACGGAGTCATCAATAGCACGAAGATTGTGGATGTGGTCAAATAATTCAATGGTGGTTAACCGCTGAGAACCTATGATATCCAAGGCCTTTACCATAAAGTCTTTGGAATCAAAATCCGTTTGGGTCAACAAGTTGTTTAACATTTCGCGAATTTGGAAAAGCTTACTTGTATAAGCGGTTTCAAAATTTAAAAACAGGCTGGATGGTTCCGGAGCCGGTTTTTTCTCAGGAAGAACTTCAGGTGTAGCAGGAGACTCAGATGTATGTTCAATTACCTGTGCTTCTTCCGTTTGCTCTTCAATCATTGCAAACTGGATTGAATAAAAGTTGATACGAGCAATCATTTTTTTGTCAAGGGAAATCCCTTTATTGACAATAAGCTGTCCGTTTGGGGTCGTAACCGGTTCGGCAGTAACCATACCCGGTTGAAGATCGGCGGTTAATATTTTTTCCATATTTCCTCCTGCAGAAATTTTTATCTGTTTTTAGTATAGATAGTAGTACGAAAAATGTCAAATAAAAACGAAGGGTCTTTTATGGAAATATTGACAAGATATAAAAAGCATAGTAATATAAGTGTTGCAAAAAGATTGAAAATTCAATATTGTATTTTTCTCTTATTCAGAGTGATGGAGATACATAGGATCTGTGAAGTCACGGCAACCCCGGAAATGGAAGGTGCCATCCTGAGCGAGTAATCGAACAATAAGAGGATTTGATTTCTTTTTATAAATCGGTCCGCTTATGCAGCGGACTTTTTCTTTTTCAAAAATACCATCGTTGGAGTGACGGTGGACAACAGACAGGAGGATATTATTATGGACAAGAGATTATTTACTTCAGAATCAGTAACAGAAGGACATCCGGATAAGATCTGCGATCAGATTTCCGATGCCATTTTAGACGCAATGTTAGCACAGGATCCAATGAGCCGCGTGGCTTGTGAGACCTGCTGTACTACCGGTATGGTAATGGTAATGGGTGAAGTTACCACAGAAGCTTATGTAGATATTCAGAAAATCGTTCGTGAAACCGTAAATGAAATCGGTTATAATCGTGCAAAATTCGGATTTGACGGAGATTCTTGTGCAGTGCTTGTAGCACTTGATGAACAGTCTAAGGATATCGCAATGGGCGTTGATAAAGCTTTAGAAGCAAAGGAAAACACCATGAGCGATGAAGAAATCGAAGCTATCGGTGCAGGCGACCAGGGTATGATGTTTGGTTATGCAACTGACGAAACCGAAGAATATATGCCATATGCTATTTCTTTGGCACACAAGTTAACCAAGCAGCTTACAAAAGTCCGTAAAGACGGAACATTATCATATTTAAGACCGGACGGAAAGAGCCAGGTTACAGTAGAGTATGACGAAGAGGGCAATGCACTTCGTTTGGAAGCTGTTGTATTATCCACACAGCATGCTCCGGAAGTAACACAGGAACAGATTCATGCAGATATTAAGAAGTATGTATTTGAACCGGTTCTTCCAAAGGAATTAATTGATGAAAATACAAAGTTTTTTATTAATCCGACCGGAAGATTCGTGGTTGGCGGACCACATGGTGACAGCGGGTTAACAGGACGTAAGATTATTGTAGACACTTATGGCGGATATGCACGTCACGGCGGCGGTGCTTTTTCCGGTAAGGACTGTACAAAGGTAGACAGAAGTGCAGCTTATGCAGCACGTTACGTTGCAAAGAATATCGTTGCAGCAGGATTGGCAAAGAGATGTGAAATCCAGTTGTCCTATGCAATCGGTGTGGCCCAGCCGACATCTGTTATGGTTGACACCTTTGGCACAGGTAAATTAAGCGATGAAGAATTAGTAGAAATCATCCGCAAGCATTTTGATTTAAGACCTGCAGGAATTATTAAAATGTTGGATTTACGCCGACCGATTTACAAACAGACAGCGGCTTACGGACATTTCGGAAGAACCGATTTGGATTTACCGTGGGAGCGTTTAGACAGAGTGGAAGAATTAAAAAATTTATAATTCCTTTAGATTCTAAATATTTATCTTAATAAAGAAATATGATATGATGGGAACATAAATGTGATTTGAAAAAGTTACGTTTATGTTCCTTTTTTGTAAGATATTAGGGATGATTATGTAGAACCCAACACTAGGTTTCGGAGGCGGTAAAGAATGAAGAACAGAAAAAGGTGGGGATTTTCGTTTTTATTAACGGTGGGTTTTCCTATGTTACTCATTATATTAGGTGCAGTAATTCACACGGGAATGTTGTTCCATAAATACCAAAAAGTTTATGACGGGCCGGGAATGAGTGCTCCGCCTGAGGTAAGCAAACTGATTACCGGTATGATTCTGGCGATTGTAGCAGTTCTCGTGGTGGCCGCCGTTTGTATGATGATATGGACATATAAGGGATTTGTTGCTCCGATTAGGCGCTTAAGAGAAGCAACAAAGCATATCCGGGAAGGGAATCTGGACTTTGAGATAGATACCGAAGGGGAAGATGAAATTGGTGAGCTTTGTGCGGATTTTGAATTGATGCGAAGGCAATTAAAGCAAAACGCCGAGGAGAAAATTACTCACGATAAAGAATCAAGTATATTGATCAGCAATATTTGTCATGATTTAAAGACACCGATTACAGCTATTCAGGGTTATGTGGAAGGTTTGTTGGACGGGGTGGCAAACACACCGGAAAAACAGGACAAATATATACGGACCATTCATACGAAGGCAAATGAATTAAATGTTTTGATTAACGAACTGACGTTATATTCAAAATTGGATACTAACAGGGTTCCGTATAATTTCCAAAAGCTTCCGATGGCATCCTATTTTGAGGATTATATAGAAGAACAGAAATTTGACTTAGAGTCCCGGGGTATTGAGTTGAATTATTACAATTATGTGGAAGAAGCCTGCAGCATTATTATTGACCCGGAACAAATCAGCAGGGTTATGGGAAATCTTATTGGAAATGCTGTAAAATATATGGATAAACCACATAAATTAATTAATGTCCGCATAAAAGATGTGGGAGATTTTATACAGGTGGAAATTGAGGACAACGGAAAAGGAATTGCCCAGAAAGATATGCCTCATATCTTTGAACGTTTTTACCGTGCGGATGCTTCCAGAAATGAGACTAAGGGTAACGGTATAGGGTTATCCATTGTTAGAAAGATTCTGGACGACCATGGCGGAAAAATCTGGGCAACCAGTAAGGTTTCCGTGGGAACAACTATGTATTTTGTAATCAGAAAATATCAGGAGGTGCCAAATGAGTAAAATATTAATTTTGGAAGATGATGAAAGTATTGCTGATTTAGAGCAGGACTATTTGACTATCAGCGGTTATGAAGTAGATGTGGAAAGAGACGGAGAAGAAGGGTTAAAGAAGGCCTTGGAAGGGGACTATGATTTGTTTATTTTAGACCTGATGCTTCCGGGCAGAGACGGATTCGATATTTGTAAACGTATCCGTGAAAAGAAGAATACTCCAATACTTATGGTATCTGCCAGAAAGGATGACATTGACAAGATCCGCGGACTGGGCTTGGGAGCAGATGACTACATTACCAAACCGTTTTCACCAAGTGAACTGGTAGCCAGAGTAAAGGCACATCTTTCCCGTTACGAAAGATTAATCGGTACCAATGCAAATAAGGATGACATTATTGAAATCCGTGGTATCAAGATTGATAAGAATGCCCGCCGCGTATGGGTAAACGGAGAAGAGAAAAACTTTACTTCAAAAGAATATGATTTGTTAGTATTTCTTGCGGGAAATCCAAATCACGTGTTTACCAAAGAAGAATTATTTAATAAAATATGGGATATGGAATCCATTGGAGATATTGCAACGGTAACTGTTCATGTTAAAAAGCTTCGTGAAAAAATCGAAGTGGATTCATCAAATCCTCAGTATATTGAAACGTTGTGGGGTGTGGGATACCGCTTTAAGGTGTAAATAAAAACAATGAAAAAAAAGATTTATATAACAAGTCTCCATTTGATGCATGGAGGAGTTGAACGAGCAATCATATTATTGGCAAATGCACTGGTAAAACGAGATTATGACGTGGAAATTTTGTGTACCTATAACAGAGGAGAACCGGCATATCCGCTGAGAGATGAGGTTCGAGTCACATATCTGACCACAGTCCGGGCAAATAAACAGGAAATCCGGGATGCTATTCATCAAAGAAAGTTTTTCTCTTTGATAAAAGAAGGTATTTATGCCATAAAGGTGTTATATTTAAGGCAAAAAACCATGAAGAACAGCATAAAGAGTATTACGGATGGATGCATAATTGCAACAAGAAATGAACATGCGATAATGTTGTCAAAGTATGGTAACCCGAATGTTAGGAAAATAGTTCAATTGCACCATGATCACCAGTTTAATAAGAAGTATGTTAACTCTTATAAACGCAAATATGGGAATATTGATGTTTATGTCCTGTTAACTGAACAGGTGAGAGCAGAGGTGGCTCAGATGATGAAACAGAATCATCACACCAAACATGTTGTGATTCCGCATTTTCTTGAGGTGTCTGACCCACCGGTTCCTATGGAACGAGAGAAACAGGTTCTCGCGGTAGGACGCTTACATGAAGAAAAAGGCTTCTTAAGAATGTTAGAGGCTTGGAGCCATACGCAGGCTAAGACAGACCATGTTCTCAAAATTATTGGAGATGGAGCAGAATACGAGAAACTGTGTGAAAAAATCCGGGAACTGGATTTAAAGAATAACGTGGTTTTAATGGGTACAAAAGACCATAAAAGTGTAATGGAAGAAATGGGAAAGTCAAAAGCCTATTTAATGACGTCTCATGCGGAAGCATTTGGTTTTGTACTGATTGAATCCATGAGCGTGGGTACACCTATAGTTTCTTATGATGTGCGGACAGGCCCGGGAGCCATCGTTCGGAATGGAGTAAACGGATATCTGATACCGGATGGAGAAACTGCAGAATTTGCAAGAAAGATAGACAATATTCTTGAGCATGACGATGTTTTTGTGAAGTTTTCCCAGGGTGCAGTTGAGAGTTCAAAGAATTATAAAGAAGATGCCATAATGGAAAAATGGCTTGAAATATTAACAGAAGATACGACAAAATAAGTAAAATAATAAATTGTTTATAATTGGCAGACAGATAGCCCTTAAGTGTTTATAAATCTTTTAGACTTTTAAGAATTTCTTTCGTTGAAGTAAGCAAACGGTAGTGTTAAGGTTGTTGTATGAGGAGGAAGAAATCATGAAAAAGTTTAGTTTGGGGTTACTGATTACATTGGCACTACTGGCATTTAGCGGTTGCGGAAATGACCGGCAGGAGTTAAATGTTACTTATCAAAAAGGAACGGTTTCCTTTGAAGATGTTTACGGAGTTGACAGTTATAACAACTCTAAAGAACTGGGAACCATTGCTACAGCAGAACACATTACATATTATTTTGCGGCAGAATTATCGGAAGCACAGATTGAAGAATATGTAAAAGAGACAAATCAATTAATTCTTCAGTTGGAAGAGGAAGCAAATATTGATAATCGAAAGTATGATATTTATGTATGTAATGTAGATTACGTTACAACAGTGGATGAAGATACACTTTACATTTCCTATTCCAATTTGGGAAACCTTGAGCATGTTCGGGGAATTGCCCAACTGCTTTATGGAAACGAAACAAATTATGGTTTGTTGTATGGTTATGCAGCATCCTTTGCCAAAGAGTATGGTTTTGATGTTGAGGCAGACGGACTGGAAGAAGCCTTAAAGCTTCGGAACACCAATCCGGAATACTTAGATATGAATTATGCCTGCTTTAATGATCATTACGTAGAGCAGGAAAATATTGAAAAGCTGCAGGTTATTGCAGTTAATTATTATTCTTATCTTGAAAAAAACAAAAAGACAGAGCTTCTAAAGAATTTCTCTGATGAAAAGCATAGAGAGTATTTTAATGACTTCTTGGAGGCAAATGGCGTAGAAGCTTATGACAATTCCGATTTAGACGGAATATATGTATATGCCGGCGGAAACGGAGCAGAGCTTATTTGGACAGATAATGTGGGAACGTATTATTTGGAAGAAGGATTCGAGCCGAACTATTTGCATAAATTTTTTGAGGCAGATTTGTTTAACAGCGGATATGCAAATTTCCGTGAATTAATGTTGGATTATCAGGCGCAGCGCCAATTTCTGGCAGATAAGTTTGATGAAATGGACGCAGGTGTTGAGCCGCTAGTGATTGCATTTATAGAACGGGGTTATTACTCCAGAGGCTATTCCGGAAGTGCTAACATCAATGATGATACTATCCAAGTATATATGTTGGCAAACCTGCAACAGATATATACTCAAAAGATGTTATATCAAGAGGGCTGGGGTGCTGACTGGCTTTTCGGTTGTGTAGAAAGCTATTATACGGACTATCCGGGAGAAACAGAGGCGAACTACTTCGGTGAATACATGGCAAATTCAATTAAAGAATGTAAAGAAAATCCGGAGCAAAACAAAGAATTTTATGAGTGGGTAATGCTTGTAGAAGAGCATTTGGGACATTCATTAGATCTTTCTCAAAGAGATGATTTCATATATTTTTATACTGCCGATGTTGCCTATGGAAACCTTCAGTATTTGCCAATGAGTGGTAAGAACTCTTGGGAGAGAGTTGTGTTTACAGATTACCTGGTAGACTTGGCAGGTGAGGAAAATGCAATCAAGGCTATGATAAGCGGAGATGCAGAAGGTACCTTCGGAAAGAGTTGGGAAGAATTACAGGATGAATGGGTGAATTCCGTTCGAACAGAGTTTGAATGGGCACTGCCGGAAGAATAAAGTTTAGTTGGAGGATATGGAAGTGGGAACCATCAAAGAATTGGTTAACAAAGTCAAGGTAAATTATGCAGAGCATGGTTGGAAAGAAACTTTTTATAAGATGGTTTATTTTGTAAAAAGAATCCTCCGAACACAGTTGGAAAGATTGTTTGGAAAGACGGATTACTTGGAACGCCCACAGTCTGTGTCAAAGAACAATGGCACCGTTTATATCATTACAGCGGTTCCTTATTATGACATTGGTGGTGGACAGAGAAGCTCACAGTTAGCAAAAACCTTTGATAAGATGGGATTTGTGGTGAGATATCTCTATGCAGACCGTTCAATGGACCCGAAAGTCCGTAAACTTTCTATTCCCACAGAAACCCACTTTTTTATCAATAAAAAATCAATTGCTTATGTAAAACGTATAGTTAAAAAAGAGGATATATTTATATTCGAATCTCCAATGGAGAAATTTGAACCACTGTTAGATATTGCCGTAGAGAATAAGTGTAAGATAGTATATGAAAATATTGATAACTGGGAAACCTCCTTAGGGGCAGACTTCTTAAATGAGAAAATGCTTGTGAAATTACTTTCAGAAGCGCAGGTGTTAGTGGGAACAGCCAAACCATTGGTAAAACAGCTAGAGCAATATTTGGAAAAATATCAGATTTCCCATGAGAATAAAACGTGCCTGTATCTTGCGAATGCGGTGGATGAAGAAATCTTTTGTGGTAAAAAGCAATGCGACCTGCCGGCCGATTTGGTTCGTGGAACAAAGACCTTTGTATACTATGGCTCTTTGTGGGGCGAGTGGTTTGCATGGGATATGATTATAGGCTTGGCAGAGGCAAATCCGGAGTATTCCATTAACTTAATCGGAAATACAGAAAACATTCAAAAAATTGTCCGGGAATGTCCGGAAAACATTCATTTTCTCGGATTAAAAGCCCAGAAAGATTTGCCGGCGTATTTGCAATATAGTGATTACGCATTGCTGCCATTTAAACGAGGCTCTATTAGTGATTACGTATCACCGCTTAAGATTTTTGAGTATATAGCCATGTACACCAAGGTACTTAGTACCAGTCTGCCGGATATAGAAGGATATCCGAATGTTTATTTCGGTGATACCGTTGAAGAGTGGACGCACATTTTGGAACAGGATGCGGTAACCGACAGAGAGACGGCAGATCAATTTATTAATAAAAATACATGGGGATACAGAATCTCCATGATGCTGGATAATCTTCAAAAGATGGGAAAATAGACTGTTTTAGAAGATGAAATTCTTGCAAAAAACGACAAATTCAAAGCAAACATTCTTAAATGTAATTGCACAATAGAAAACGGGTAAGAAAGAAAAGGAGAATGGAAACATTTTCCTTTTTTTGTTATAATATAAGGGAATACGACGAATTAGAGGTGAACAATATGGCTAACAATATGATTCTCCGATTGATTCAACAGGAATGTAAAGAGAAAAAGATTACGCAGAAGAAGCTTTGCCATGGAATATGTGACAGAGCTTATTTGTCGCGAAGCATGAAAGACGAAATAGAAATGGATAAGCTGATGCTGGAAGTATTTATGCAGAGATTGGGCATCTCTACGAGACGGTATATGTTTATTCTGAGAGATAGTGAGTATTCATATTTTGAGTTGAGAGAGCAAATCAGGACATGTTTGTGGAACAATGATTTGACGATGGCGGAAGAACTCGTTCAGGAATATTTGGACAAAGTGGCTGGAATGAAAAGTGCGCCACATTTACATCGACAAGTGGCATTGTTGCTTCGTTCTTATGTTATGAGCTGCAAAAAAGAATCTTGGGAAGCACAAATGGAAAATGTTATAGAAGCGTTGGCATGTACAAAAGTATCCTTGGAAGAATTGGATTTTCAGGAATATGCATATGGAGAAATTGAACTGCTTCTAATCCTGCGAGGTGCTATGCTTTTTCAACAGAAACGAAGAACCAGGGCAGCAAAGGCTTTGTATCGGGGCCTTTATGATATTCAAAAGCAGTCTCCGTATAACAGTGATGAATTTGCACACATTTTTGCCAAGGTGAATTACCAAATGGCAAAGTATTACTTACAAGAAAAGAATTATGAAAAAGTGTTGGAAGTTACTGAACATGGTATAGAAATGCTGGCGGAAGGTAATAAAATTCTTTATATGTGGGAGCTAATGGAAATGTATTTGGCGGCAGAAGAAAACCTTGTGAAGGATGAGGAGTGGACGCCAAACCATGAAGTGTTTATTAATTATGAAGCTATGAAAAATGTAGTGGCAGAACACTATAAGAATTGGAATGCAGACACACATTGTCCAATGTATTATGAGAGAAAGATATATTCCCTAAAGAAAATGTCAGCACAAAGAAGACGACTTCACGGAGAGACGCAGGCAAGCATTAGTAAAAAGAACTATTGCAATAAAGAAACTATTTCACGCTTGGAACAGGGGCGTAATGACCCGCAATCAGAAATCCGGTATCAACTTTTGGATAAAATTGGGTTACCACCGGAGAAGTGCTATCACATGCTGGTTGCAGACAACATATCTGCAAGGAGAAATTTCTTTAAAGTTATAGACGAAACAGACAAAGGAAATTTAGAGGAAGCCAAAAAGTTACTGGAGGATGTAAAGGCATCTATAGATTTAAGCATTAACATTAACAAGCAAGCTATTGCGTTAAGGGAGTTTGGAATAGAGCAAAAAGAAAAGCGGTGGTCTGTAGAAGAACAAAGAGAACGGTTGTTGGAGTTACTAAGCTACACACTTCCGTTAGAGTATCTTAATAGCAATGAGGGAGGCTTGTTGTATGGAAATGAAAAGAATTTGATTCGACGAGTAATCCTAAATTATACAAAAAGTGGACAGATGGAGAAGGCAATAGATTTGACAAACAAGGTGCTTGATGGATATAAAGCGCCAAAAGTGGTTGGTGATGAGTTTATAGGGCTTTACTTGAGCTTTTCAGATTTGCTAGAGAATATGTATGCGAATACAGGCCTTTTCGAAGTGTCAGATGAAATCATAGAAGAAAGTTTGCAAAAGTGTATTCAACATGATTTTGCAGGATGGCTAGAATTTTTGCTATATGATGCTGTGTGGAATCGAGAAAAACAAGGTTTAAATATTAGAAAAGAGGATATGATTTTCCTTGACGTTGCTATAATGATAGCGGCCATAAAAAACCATCCGGATAGGAAAGAATTTATTAGCCGCTACAAGAATAATTTGTGCATTGAATATGTTTAATTGCACATCAGTCCTTGGAATACGGGTCATCATCTTCCGGTCTCTCAAGATCAGAGTAAACAGAGATGCCGTTATCTTCGCCATTTTCCGGTTCTTTTGCAAACGTAGCAGTTGAGAGAGTGCTACAAACAAGTAATAATGCAAAAAGACCTGCTAAAAATTTTTTCATGCGTTTTACCTCCTTTATTTTTAAGTCGAGGTACACACTAACATATTTTTTTGGGGCTGAAGTACTACAAAACAGTCAATTTCGGGAAATTGACTGTTTTGTAGTAGTAAATTGTGAAAAAAGTGTGTTATAGTACTTTTTGTCGCGGTTCGTTAACAGGGGAGAAACGAGTTATGGGGAATAGTGATATAAATTAATAAAAACGAATTGCGATAAGAAGAATGGCAACATTCTTCTTTTTTTCAAAAAAGTAGAAAATTGACTACTTTGTATGTGTCAGAAAGAAAAGAGATATGGTAACATTTTGTATTATTAAAGGGAAAAGTGCCTGTTGCATACCGAGAATGACTAGAATAATTAACATGTCAAATATGCAGGAAGATAAATATGTTCGCAGAATTGAAGTTTTCGTTAAAGTTTTATAAAGGTAATTACCTGAAGCTTATAACGAATGTAGTATTAAATTTAATAAAGATGTTGTTTTCTTTACTTACGCCATTAATATATTCTCAAATTATTAATGATGTAATTACTATGAAAAAAAGCAATATGGCGTTTTTATTAGTAGAATTGTTTACGCTATATATTTGCGGTGTAGGTATAAATTATGTTGCAAAGAAAATAGAAGTTAAAATGAATCGGTCTGTAATATGTGCTGTGAAGGAGCGAATTAGTGACAGCTTACTTTCGATTCCCACTTACAAGCTAGAAGAATATAGCATGGGGAAAATACAGGTTTTGTTGTCGGCGGATGCACAGGTCCCATCATCGTTGATTTCAACATTGGCTAGTACAGTAATTACAGTATGCTCCGTTGTTGGAATTGCAGGAACAGTATGTGCAATTAACTGGCAGTTATCTTTGGTTCTTATAAGTACATATCCTATTACATTGTTAGTAAATCATATATATAGCAAGAAGATAAAGGCCTCTGCAAGGACGATGAGCCAAGCTACTGACAAGATTGCTGGAGAAACAAGAAAATTCGCAGAGGTATTGGAGGATACCAAGGTACAAGGTGGAAAAAATATATGCTGAGTGGAAACAAGAAGAAGAGAATAAAGAAAATATAGAAAATAAAATTGAAGGAATTGCTATTAAAAACATATATAAATCCTTTGACAGCAATGAAGTATTGAGTGATTTCACAAAAGAATTTGGCAAGGGAATTACACGAATTCAAGGACCAAATGGTTGTGGTAAAACTACTTTGATGAAGTTGCTTCTGCATAGTTGTCTTCCAGAAAAAGGAAGTATTATATTTGGAGAACGAAATTTAAATGATATAAGTTTGGGTTGGATTCAAGAACAAATTTCGTATGTGGGTGCAAATAAAATTACTTATAATGTGTCACTACGAGAAAATCTCGTATTATTTGAGGGCGGAGAAAATATATCGGATGGTCAAATATATGATGCCTTAAAGGTGGTTGACCTTTGGGATGATGTCAATGCATTACCGGAGAAATTAAACACAATGATAGATGATAATTCGGGATTCTCTTCCGGGCAGATACAAAAAATGCAGGTGGCAAGAAGCTTGTTAAAAAATGCAGAGATTATGTTATTTGATGAGGCATTTTCTAATATTGATTTTGATGCAAGAAAGAAAATATTACAGTACATACGAAACAATTACAAAGAAAAAATTATTTTACTGATATCACATAATCCAGGGGATTATGAGTGGTGTGATGAAACTGTATATTTATAATGACATATATTTATTTTAAGATAATACTAGGAGGTAAATTATGAAGAAAATCAAAAGAATCACAGTAATTTTAATGATGATATTTATGATGACGTTAGCGATAGGATGTGATTCCACGGAAGCGGTATCTTATCAGAAAGGTGTTGTTTCTTTTTCCGGGCCTTATGGCACAGAAATGTTTAATAATACAAAAGAGCAGGGGACCTATGCAACCACAGAAAAAGTAACTTATTATTTTTCCAGTGACTTATCAAAAAAGCAGATGAGTGAATATGTGGAGCAAACGGAAAAAGTAATTGCAGAAATGGAAACCTTTGGAGAGGTTAGTGATAGAGAATATAAGATCTATGTATCTAATGTTAATTATATTACGGCGGTAGAAGAAAATACATTATATACAACATATTTAGATTTCGGAAAGATTGAACACATACAAGGGATTGCTCAGTTAATATTTGGCAATGAAACGAATTATGGATTATTGTATGGTTATGCAGCATCCTTTGCCAAAGAGTATGGATTTGATGAAGTTACAGGTGGTTTGTCGGAAGCATTAAATCTTCGAGAGACAAATCCGGAGTATTTGGATTTAAATTATGCATGTTTCATGTTGCATTATGTGGATAAAGAAGATATAGAGAGTCTGAAAATAATTGCAGCAAATTATTATAAGTATTTAGATGAGCATGGAAAAACCGATGTGGTAAAGGACTATTCTGATGCGAAACAGAGAGAATATTTTAATGAATTTTTAGTTGCTAATGGAGTTGAGGCTTATGACAACTCTGACATAGACGGAATTTCTGTTTATAGTGGAGGTAATGCTGTTAGACTTATTTGGGAAAATCAGTACTCAAAATTCTACTTAGAGAAGGACTTTACGCCAAATCGAGTAGAAGAATGTTTTGAAGAGGATATGCTAAACAGTGGTTATCATAATTTGCGAAAAATTATGGTTGATTATAAGCGTCAGGCAGAATGGGTTGTGAAGGAACTAAGTACATATGGTTTTGAAGTGTATCAAGGGAATGTAGTTTTTACTTCCCATAGTCAAGAATATAAACAAATGAGTGGTGGAATATGCCGATGGGAATTGGGAAGCAAGACGCCTGAAGATGGTTCGATAGAGCTCTATGCGTACAGGTCATATGCCCACGAATATGTCCATTTGCTAACGGGGCCGCGAAGTGTTAGTTTATGGTTAGACGAGGCCTTGGCAAATTATTATTCATATTTGGAGAGAGATACAGAGCTCAATTACCAGTATGCCGATGAAAAAGCAGCGTACGATAAGGGATTGCTAGATAGTACAAAGCAAGTATTAGAAGCACATATAGGAAGGTCGCTTGAATTACAAGAAGAAGAGGATTGGTTATTTTATTTGAAAGCGTGTAACGTAATGTTTGACCGATTTGATAGAGTAACCGCCACTTTGGGAGGAGGTTCCCAAAAGTTCTTATTTGTGACTTACCTGACAGAATTAGTAGATGAGGAGGATGCTATCAAAGCATTAATAAGCGGTGACGCAGAAAGTACCTTCGGAAAGAGCTGGGAAGAATTACAAAGTGATTGGAAAGCAAAAAGTCTCGAAGAGTTTTCATGGGCTGTAAATAAGTAAACACAATAATGTTATTGAAGAGAAGAGCATGCTTTTGAAGGCGTGCTCTTTTCTGACATAAACCTTCAAAAATTCGACAAATTGACTACTTTGTATGTGTTCAGGGGTGATGAAAAAGTGTATTATAAACATAGTAAGTTAACTGCTAATAAATGAAGAAAGGAGACAATAAATGGAATCTTTAGTTTTGTGTTAACTTATGGGTGTAATTTTGCGTGTCCTTATTGTTATGAAAAGGGAATTGAAAGTAGAGCTGTGATGACCCAAGAACAAGTTGACCAAATATTTGCAATTAATAATAATTCGTTGGAGTATATTGGGTTGTTTGGTGGAGAACCGTTATTATTAACCAATAGACCTGTTATTGAATACATAATGAGTAAAGCGCCAACTGCAAAGTATAATGTTATTACAAATGGATACTATTTGGAGGAGTATTTTGACTTACTAAAAAAGGTTGAGTGGACAACTATTCAAGTGACTTTTGATGGAGAAAAAGAGATTCATAATAAGACAAGAATTCTTCGGGGAGGGCAGGAAACCTTTGACAAAATTTATGCAGGTATACGTTTATATGCAGAGAATAAGTTGCCTGTTTTAATAAGAATGAATGTTCATCCGGGAAATATTGAAAGTTGTATGCGATTGAAAACACAGATTGAGAACGAGCCATGGTCACAAACGATTCGTTTTGAAATGCAAGAGGTTTTTCAAGTGGAAGGAAATAATAGAAAAAAACTTTCAGAAACACTGATGGAGCAAGACATACAATCTGCGCAGAAAAATGAGATTTTGCAACGTCAAGGTTCGATTTCTAATTTTTTGTACAGTGGACAACCATTAAAACCTATTTTGCGAACATGCGATGCAGATTACACACAAAGAATGTATGATCCAGAAGGAGACGTGTATGCTTGCATACTTTCCGTTGGAAATAAGAAAAAAAGAGTTGCAACGTACGGCGACAGGGTGAAATATGAGGAAAATAGTCTGCTGAAAAGGGATATTACTACAATACCAAAATGCCAAGAGTGTAAGTATGCATTATTTTGTGGAGGTGGATGTCCAAATGCTATTCCAGATGAATTAGATATCATGAGAACACCAAATTGCGGTGCATTTATACACGAATTACAGGAGCGAATTCCATATATATACAAGCTTAAATACGGGAAAGAATAAGATATTTTAAATCTCAGGAAACAATGAAAATTGTCAGCCTGAGATTTTTTTGCTATAATATGTCAAATATTAAGCAAAGTGAGGTGCATCTCCGTGGCTAAAAATATGATACTTGCAATGATACGAGAAAAATGTAAAGAGGATAAGATTTCGCAGAAACAGTTGTGTAAGGGAATCTGTGACCCTGCGTATCTGTC
The DNA here is from genome assembly GCA_045632875.1 of Lachnospiraceae bacterium. GTDB lineage: Bacteria > Bacillota > Clostridia > Lachnospirales > Lachnospiraceae > XBB1006. The sequence goes on along the minus strand of JAZQXN010000015.1, from coordinate 49,895 downwards.
CCGATGTATAAAAGACAATGTTGAAATGGATAAGTTAATGATGGATGCACTTATGCAACGATTGGGGATATCAACCAGAAGGTATTCACATATATTAAATAATAGTGAATATGAGTTTTTCCGACTCAGGGAATCGATCAGAACTGCCATTAAGGAAAAAGAGGTAAATTTGATAAGCAGATTAATACAGCAGTACATAGAGCAGATTTCTCCATTGAGAACAGGAAAAAGATTACATATGCAAGTGGCTTTATTCTTTCGGTCCTATGAATTGGCGTTGGAAAATGTTGACTGTGAAAAGCAATTAAATAATATTAAATATGCTCTTGAATGTACTGGAATAACAACTGAAGCTTTGGATGAACCTATGGTATTATTTAGTGAAGTGGAGTTACTTTTGTTTTTGAGATATGGGATGGTCATAGAACAAAAGGGCGAAGAGGAAAGGGCCCGTGAAGTGTATAAGAAACTCTATTTGTTGTGTGAACGAGCTCCTTATAATAACGGAGAATTAATTCATGTATTTGCAGCAGTGGCGTATCATCTATCCAAAAGCTATATGAGTGAAGGGAATTATGAACAGGTTTTAAATTTATCAAGAGAGATGCTTAAGAACTTATCAAAGATGAATAAGTTTTTATTCGCAAAGGAATTTATGAGGTTCTATTCTTGGGCAGAAAAAGAAAGTGGTAGATTGGATGAGGCATTTGAATATTGTCATCATTACGATTCCATTTCGATTATAATTGAGGAATATTATCAGGATTGGAATCCGAATACTTATTGTCCAATGTTTTATGAAAGAAATATCTATTCTTTAAAGAATATGGTAAAGGCAAGGCGAAAGTTAAAGGGACTAACCCGTGAGGAATTAGCAGAAGAGGGATATTGTAATGTTGCTACGATAGAGCGTTTGGAGAGAGGAGTAGGAGATACACAAGGTGACATAGGGTATCGCTTGTTGAATGTATTGGGGTTGCCAATAGAAAAGTGTTTTTTTGAAATTATTACGGAAAGTTATCAGATGAGAGAACTCTTTGCAAGGATTGAAACAGAACTTGATCGAAAAGAGGTTTCGGTTGCAAAGGAGCATTTGGAGCAACTCAAAAAAGAGATTGACTTGGCCTTATTTGTAAACAGACAATGCATTGAGTATAACGAATTTCGAATCGAATGTTTGGAGCATAGTATAAGTGAAGAAGACAAAATTGTTAGAAGACGGGATTTGCTAGAAATCACATTGCCTTTGAAATTTCTGAACGAAGATAGTGAAGGGATGTTGTATGGAAATGAAGAAACGTTGGTAGAGAATATTGCAATAGCATACGAAAAAATCGGACAGATTGAAAAAGGTATTGACCTTTTGAAAAAGGTAATAAAAAAATATAAGGAAAATGAAAATGTATCAAATTATTTACGTTTTTCAAGAGAATTGGAGAGTATGTTGGCTAACGTCGGAGAGTTCGAAGAATCAAATAAAATTATAGAGACTGGTATAGAGAAGGCGGTTTACTATGATTTTGTCGGATTATTGATTCCATTTTTATATGATAAAGTATGGAATAAAGATAAACAGAATCAAGAACTGTCCCATAGGGAGCTAGATATTCTTGATTCTGCATGGATATTGTCGATATATTCTCGTCAAGCATCTGTTGCTAAACAAATTGAAAGATATTTTAAAATATTAAAAGAAAGAGTGGTTAATTCTTTGGATTAGAACCCGAATCCTGGGGCAGTTCTAAATCCGACACAACACTAATTCCATCATCAGTCTCCGTTTCTGCTGCGGCCACTGTGATTGGACCACAAATAAAATTCAATGATAATAAAGTAACTATAGCTGCGTAAAATAATTTTTTCATAACGCATCCTCCTTTGTATTTGTTTTACGAGATAATTGTAATATAACTTTTAACTTTCGAACACATACAAAGTAGTCAATTCTGCAAAATTTTATTGAGAAACTCAACAAACAAAGCTATAATAAAACCATCTTATAAATAAGAAGATAGATAAACAAATTGGGGGTATAAAACCATGGCAACAGCGTATGAATGCTCAGATTGGGTCTTTCAGGAAGTGAAAAAGGTGGTAACGGGAAAGGATGACCGCATTATGAAAGCTTTTGCGGCCATTTTAGCTCGTGGACATATATTAATTGAGGACGTTCCGGGTGTTGGAAAGACAACCTTGGCAGTAGCTTTTTCCAAGGCGATGGGCTTAAAGAATCAGAGAGTACAGTTTACACCGGACGTTATGCCGGCAGATATTTTGGGATTTTCCATGTATCACAAGGACAAAGGCACATTTGAATACAAAGAGGGACCGATTATGTGTAATCTGTTTTTGGCAGATGAGATTAACAGAACATCTCCAAAGACACAGTCTGCTTTATTGGAAGTAATGGAAGAGGAGAAGGTTACCATTGACGGTGTGAGCCATGAGGTTCCAAATCCATTTGTGGTAATGGCAACTCAGAACCCGAAGGGAAGTGCGGGTACTCAGTTATTACCGGAGTCTCAGTTAGACCGTTTTATGATTTGTATGAGCATGGGATATCCGGATATGGAAAGTGAAATTTCCATAGCAAAGGGCAAGAGTGCAAGAAACGATATGGACGGTATTGAGGGTGTGCTTAATGCGACAGCCCTTTCACAGTTGCAGGATGTGGTGGAAAAGGTATATGTCCATGAACAGGTGTATGCTTATATTTGCAAATTGGTTCAGTGTACCAGAGAGAACCCGTATATTGAACTTGGCATGAGTCCTCGAGGAACTATCGCTTGTGTGCGCATGGCAAAAAGCTGGGCATTTTTACAGAAAAGAAATTATATTACACCGGAGGATGTTCTTGCGGTATTTAAGGACGTTGGAAAACATCGAATTGTGTTAAATACAAAGGCAAGAGTAGCACACGTGACAGAAGAGGCTGTTTTGGACAGCATTATCAGGGAAGTGGCTCAGCCGGCAACATATATGGAGAAAAAGTAAGTCGTGATTAGTTTATTATTAACACTACTTGTAATGGTAGTCTTTTTGTATCATGGAGTGTTGTATGAAGACATAGGATTGCTCACGGTTGTTTATGCGTTGGGAATTCTTGTCATTATATCGCTCGTTGAAATTGGTTTCCGCTTTTTTACATTCCGATGTTACACCCATATTCCCATTGCAATGGCAGAGATTGGAAAGCCGATAGAATTGGTGATTAAGACCAGGAATAAAGGTCTTTTTCCGGTAGGTAAGGTTAAGGTTCGGGTGAGTGTAAAAAACGTATTAAAGAATAAAACGGAAAAACAATGGTTTACGTTGCCGGGGGTTCCCTTGGACAATCACCAGTACAGTTTTAAAATCGTTGTGGACAGCGCCGGTGCATATGATGTAAGACTTGAGAAAATACGCCTTTTTGGCCTTGTGGGGTTGATATCTTTTACGAAGAAAAATAAGGATTTAACCACGTTTTGCATTTTGCCGGAAGTGTATTCCATGGGAATTGAAGTGAAGGACAGTACCAGAAATTTCCGTGGAGATGCGGATATATTTGATGATTTCCGAAGCGGAGAAGATCCGACGGAAACCTTTGAAATACGCGAGTATCGGGAAAAGGACAAGCTGCAAAACATTCATTGGAAACTAAGTGCAAAAATGGATGATTTGATGGTGAAGGAAAATAGTTTGCCAAGACCGTGCGGAATTGTTCTTATGGTGGATACTACCGTTAAAGGAAAGAACAAAGGGGAAGTAGATGCCTTTTTAGAAGTATTGGCAAGTATTTCTTTCCGGTTAATGGATTTAAAATGTCCGCATTTTGTCACATGGCTTAGCCGTGAAACGGAAGATGTGCGAAGAATCCGTGTAGACAACGAAGAAAGTTATTATATGTTTTTGAATTATTTCCTAAAGGATATTGATGCCGGTCAGGAAAAAAATATTCGTAGGGAATATCGGGAGAAATTCCGAAATGAAATATATTTGCATGATGTTATGGTTACTACAGATCTTGAATTGTACAAGGATGGTGATCTGCTTGCAAAATGGAATCTAAAGAATGTTAAGAATGTAGAAGATGAATGTAGCAAATTGGAACTCTTATTATAACAAAACAGGAAAAACTTCCATATTAGAAACGATTTTAAGGACAGTCAGCCTATGGATATCTATAGGTTTATTATGGGTGTCCTTTTTTTCATTTACCGAAACATGGCTATGGCCGTGTCATATAAGCTGGGGCATTATTGTGCCGTGGTTGCTTCTTTTGTGGGCACTATATGAAATTGTTTTTCCAAATATGAAAAAATGGAAGTGGATTCAAAAGGCATTTCCGTGGATGAACGTGGGCGTTATTATTGCGTCCTTGATTATTAAAGTGTTGAATCATTCCCAGGGATTATCCTATATTGTGGGACGCTATGTGGAATTTTTCAATGATTTTTATTTTACTAATTTTTCCGTTCCGAGTGATGGAGGAAGATTACAGGTTACCCCTGTTTTGACTGCATTGGTAATGCTTTTGTGGATAATGTTTTGGGATTTGTCCTACTCCATAAAAAGAAAGGAATTATTGGGCGGATTTGGAGTTGTAGCTTTAGTGCTTGCCTTGGTAATTGGCATGCAACCGGGAAAAGCGGGAATGATTTATTTGTTTATAGGTGTCCTGTTGCTGTTTTCAATGGATGTACAAGGTGTATTCGTTCGTGGAGCCGTTCCGGTGTTGCTTGCGATAAGCTTGTTTTTTACCTCGTGGTTTTTTGAGGGAGGTATATATCGTCTGTCTACCCGGTCACAAGAATTGATTGATTGGGAGAATAGTTTGGACTTTGAGAGATTGGATTTGTCCGGTTTGGGAACGGATTTCCATGTGGATGCCGAGCAATTGGATAATGATACGCCAAACCATAACGGGCGGGACATTTTATATGTATACTGTAGCGGCAGTCCGGCCAGATCTTTGTACTTAAGAGGATTCTATGGTACGGAGTATGTTGACGGCAATTGGAAAATGGATGACAGTATATATGCAAAAGCATGCAAGGATGCCGGTTATTCCCAAAAAGAAACATCCAAAAAGATCTCACGTATGGTGCAGGAACTGATAAAACACGGAGGAAAAGGGACCAGAGCAACGTATGAGATTGAATATCTCCGTAGTATCGGCGATGTGGCGTATGTTCCTTATTGTTTTGACTATTTGTCATTGGATGGTGTGTATACTTTTTCCGGAGATTATCTGGTAAGTAAAAAAACCATGGACCAGGAAATGAGTTTTACGGGTGTTCAGGAGGGCGATTTACTGACTAACCCTTATGAGTATATAAAATACGTAAGACATACAAATAACCTGGAGTTTCGTGGTTGGTATAATCAGGTCGCAGCCCAGTATACACAGGTCCCGGAAGGAATTGATGGCATAGCACAGGCAGTGGAAGTTATTAATCAGTATGTGACGGATGATAATGACAAGATTACGTTGATGGAAGGTAGCGATGCCGATTTAAACGAATCATTAATTACCAATTATCATAGACATGAACTGGTAAACCTGGTAAGGGCTTATTTGGATGAAGTTATGGCATACAGCACTCATTTAAGTGAGCTTCCGGAGGGGATGGATGCGGTTGAGTATGCCCTGACGGAAAGCCATGAGGGCTATTGTATGCATTATGCAACGGCGGCGACCTTGATTTTAAGAGAGCTTGGAGTTCCGGTGCGTTATGCCTCCGGATATGTGGTTCGTCCGGGTGCGTTTACTTATTCCGAGGAAGAAAATACCTATGTTGCATTAGTTGAAGATTATAATGCACATGCATGGATAGAAGTGTATTATGACTATATAGGATGGGTTCCGGTAGAAGTTACCGCCAGATTCTCAGCAACCAGCGGAGCAGATGATTTTTCCACATTGGAAGAACTAGATCCGAATAATGAGAATACGGATGAACCGGATGACCCAACGGAAAATCCGGGGGAAGATACTCCGGATGACCCAACAGAAAATCCGGGCGAAGATGTTCCGGATGACCCAACAGAAAACCCGGGGGAAGATACTCCGGACGACCCAACGGAAAATCCGGGCGAGGACGAACCTATAAACCCGGATAATCCGGATGAAAATCCGGAAGAAGATGAACCGGATGACCCACAGACAGGGGCGCTGAATGACAATCCGACAGAAAAAATGCCACTTACCACCAAGCAGATTATATATATATTAAGCGGAGTGGGTCTGGTGCTGTTGATTGCAGTTTTGACAATTTTGATGGTAGCAAAAGAGCGGCAGCATAGAAACTATCTGGAGACAGCGGTAAGTGAAAAAGAAGGCCGCAAGGCTGTAAGACGGATGAATCGTCGGATTTATTTGATGCTCCGGTTAAAATGGGTGGGTAAAGTTGATAAAATGCCGGTTTCCGGATATCTTACCGACGTAGAGTTTGGCGAATTGTTAAAAGAGACCTTTACTTCTGTTTCCACGGAAGACTGGGAGAAATATATGGAGATTGTTAAGAAGATGCATTATTCGGAAGAGACAATCTCTGAGGAAGAAATGTTGCATTGTTATAAATGCTATAAAAATCCTCAAATGAAGCTTTTCAGTAGAAAACCAAGAGAGTCAAAACCTGAAAATGAAGGGTAAAAATTATGATTGCAGAAAAAATAATATACGAAGATGAGGAAATAATCGTATGTAGAAAGCCTGCAGGTATTCCAACCCAAACAGCTGCATTGGGAGAGCCGGATATGGTTAGTATGCTAAAAAACTATCGGGCAGAAAAAAAGGAAGAGCCTTATGTCGGGCTGGTTCATCGGTTGGACCAGCCAGTTGAAGGTGTTATGCTTTTTGCAAAGACAAAGAAGGCGGCGGCGATTCTTAGCAAGCAGGTTGCCATGCGGGACATGGAAAAAGAATATTACGCTGTGGTTGAGGGAGAGCCGTCTGAAAAAGAGGGACGCTTGACACACTGGCTTCTCCGGGACGGAAAAACCAATACCAGCAAAGTGGTTGATAAAAATACTTCCCAGGCGAAGGAAGCCTGTTTGGATTATAAAGTCCTGGGGACCCTTGAAGCAGAAGGTGTGTTAAAGAGCTTGGTCTGTGTGAGCCTTCATACAGGACGGCACCATCAAATCCGTGTTCAATTGTCTGCGATGGGATACCCGATTGTAGGTGACCGTAAGTATGGTAAAAAAAATCAAAGAGGGTATAAACCATTGAGTTTATGTTCTTACCGGTTGAATTTTCTGCATCCGAAAACAGGAAAAGAGATGGATTTTTCCATCCTTCCGGAAGGAAAACAGTTTCATCAATTTTCTTGCTATTTAGGGGAGCAAATGATATAATAACTAAAAGTTCACAGAATTTTCGTTTTTATAACAGGGAGTAAAAAAGTTATGCACCAAACGAGAAAGGGACATGTTAAAAACCGGTCCTATGTATTGGAAAGAATAACATTGGAAAACATGCGAAGGATGTTAATAGCATCCCTCGTTTTTGTTGTGCTCTTTTTTATAGAATGGTTAGTAATGTGTCTCGGTAGAGATGCGGGAAGCGGGGCGACCGGTTTTTACATTGCCATGGCAGTTGTACCGGGATTAAATTTGGCTTTCGCAGGTGTGACTTTATACCGTATGTGGAATAAGAATACTTCGGGAAACATTTTGATGCGAAGCTTTTGGATTTATACAACCATAGCAAGTTTTTCCGCAGTATTTTTAATAGATAATCAGTTTTCAGTACTTATGAAGATGGGTGCTTTGGCAATTTTCCTGGCACTGATTCCGTTGTTTAACAAAACAGAATTTATTACTTCCATATCAGCACAGCTGGCAGGCAGCATTTTCTGGTTTGCGACCGGTCGTGTTGACGGAGAGCATTTTGTATATCTTATTTGTGCACAGGCTTTATGCGGCGTTATTTCCAGACAGGCATATTATGCGTTCCAAAGAAAAGTGGAAGATGCCACAAAATTAAATTCTGCAAAGAACCTGGCAGAAACAGATCCAATGACCACCTTGTTGAACCGTCGTGGCTTGGAAAGAAGAATTGCACATGTTTGGCCGCTTTGTGTCCGCCAGGGTATGGAAGTGGCTGTTATAATGCTGGATATTGATAACTTTAAGAAATACAATGACCATTTTGGCCATTCAGCCGGAGACGAATGCATTCGTGCAGTTGCAAAGGCTATTAAGGAGCATACAAAGAGAAAAACAGATTATTGTGCCCGTGTAGGCGGAGAGGAATTTTTAATTTTCTTAAACGGATTATCGGCACAGGATGCACTTCTTTGGGCACAGGGATGTAAAAAGGCAGTGGAAGATTTGGTTATTCCTCATGCACCGGACAATTTCTTGCCATACGTTACCATGAGTATGGGCATTGCCCATGTGCAGGTTAATGGCTCCACAGAGTTCTGGGAGTTGAGAAATGAAGCTGATAGAAACTTATATAAAGCAAAAGAAGATGGAAGAGCATGTATCTTTATGAAAGATAATTGTTATGCCAAGACTTCTCCGGAATTAAGTAAGAAACAGTATTTTATGGAAAGAGGATTCCGGTCAATCGGATAGAGAGGTAGATATTATGGCAAAGGATAAGAAATTAGTAGAAGCCATTACATCAATGGAGGAAGATTTTGCACAGTGGTACACAGACGTTGTATTGAAGGCAGAATTGATTGATTATACAAGTGTTAAAGGATGTATGGTTATTAAACCTGCAGGATATGCCATCTGGGAGAATATTCAGGCAGAATTAGACAGAAGATTTAAAGAAACCGGTGTACAGAACGTATATATGCCGATGTTTATTCCGGAAAGCCTGTTGCAGAAGGAAAAGGATCATGTAGAAGGTTTTGCACCGGAAGTGGCTTGGGTAACCCATGGGGGCTTGGAGCCTTTACAGGAAAGACTTTGTGTAAGACCTACATCTGAGACTTTATTCTGTGATTTTTACGCAAATGATATCCAGTCTTACAGAGATTTACCAAAATTATACAACCAGTGGTGTTCCGTGGTTCGTTGGGAAAAGACAACCAGACCATTTTTAAGAAGTAGAGAGTTCTTATGGCAGGAAGGACATACAGCGCATGCAACTGCAGAGGAAGCAGAAGAGAGAACTATTCAGATGTTAAATCTTTATGCAGACTTCTGTGAAGAAGTATTGGCAATGCCGGTTGTCCGCGGTAAGAAGACAGATAAAGAAAAATTTGCCGGTGCGGAAGCAACATATACTATCGAAGCATTGATGCATGATGGTAAGGCATTACAGTCCGGAACCAGCCATAACTTTGGTGACGGCTTTGCAAAAGCATTTGGTATTCAGTATACAGACAGAGACAATAAATTACAGCATGTACACCAGACATCCTGGGGTATGACAACACGTTTAATCGGTGCAGTGATTATGGTACACGGAGATAACCGTGGTTTAGTATTACCACCAAGAATTGCTCCGACTCAGGTTATGATTATTCCGATCCGTCAGCAGTCAGAAGGCGTATTGGAAAAAGCTGAAGAAGTTCGTGCAAAGTTAGCAAAGAACTTTAAAGTTAAGGTTGATGATACGGATAAGAGTCCGGGATGGAAGTTCTCCGAACAGGAAATGAGAGGTATTCCGGTTCGTATCGAGCTTGGACCAAAGGATATTGAACAGAATCAGTGCGTTGTTGTTTGCCGTGATAACGGAGAAAAGGAAATTGTTTCGTTGGACAACATTGAGACACGTATTGGAGAAATTTTAGAAGCTATGCAGCTTCGTATGTTTGAAACTGCCAAGGCGCATAGAGATGCCCACGTTTATGAAGCAACAGAATATGAAGAGTTTAAGAAAGTTCTTAATACAAAACCTGGCTTTGTAAAAGGTATGTGGTGTGGGGATGTAGCATGTGAAAACAAGATTAAAGAAGATACGACCGCAACCAGCCGTTGTATGCCGTTTAAGGGCGAGCCGATCTCCAACCGCTGTGTATGTTGTGGTAAGGAAGCAAAAGCGCTGGTATATTGGGGCAAAGCATATTAGAACATTTGAACAGACAAGTTACCAACTTCCGGGAGAAATCCCGGAAGTTTTCTATTATGGCGACGGGATGGCTCCTTTTTTGTCTGTGGCTTTGCGGATTGCGGGTATATAGAGAATTTGTTGCTGATTATACCCGAAAACAAAAGGAAATGAAGTGCGTTCTATCTCTAAAATTATACGATTCGGGTATATATGGAAAATAGATGAATTACTACCCTTGAAAAAGTAAAAACAAGGGTAGAGATGAGGAGATATGTTGCATATACCCGCGTGGGGGATGGTTTTAGTATAAATTAGAGCTAAAAAAAAGATAAAATCGGGTAGAAAATAACACAGAATATGTATATACCCGTGGGAAAACTTGTTGTAGGGATACAACGGTCCTATGGTGAGCAACTTAGTGCGTTTCCGGTGAGTGATAATAACAAAAAGTGGACAAATAAACATCAATGTGGTAAAGTCTTAAAAAGTGCAAGGAGGGATACCATGTTTCAACTTCCGAAGAATGTAAAAACAATTATCGGAGAATTTCAAAAGGCCGGCTACGAAGCATATGCAGTAGGCGGTTGTGTTCGTGATACCCTTCTTGGTAAGGAGCCTCAGGACTGGGATATTACCACCTCAGCCACACCGGAGGAAATGAAGCAAATCTTCTCCAAGACCATTGATACAGGTATTCAGCATGGTACCGTAACCGTTCGTATGGGCGGCGAAAGCTATGAAGTAACCACATATCGTATAGATGGAGAATATGAGGATGGACGTCATCCGAAGCAGGTACAATATACCTCTAATTTGAGAGAAGATTTGCGCCGCAGGGACTTTACTATTAACGCTATGGCGTATAGTGATAATGCCGGTTTGGTGGATATGTTTGAAGGCGAGCAGGATCTGAAAGAGAAGAGAATCCGTGCGGTTGGTAATCCCATGGAGCGCTTTTCGGAAGATGCCCTTCGTATGCTTCGTGCAGTTCGTTTTGCGGCACAACTTGGGTTTTCCATTGAGAGTGAAACGAAGGAAGCTATCAAGGAGTTAGCACCTAATTTACGTCAGGTAAGTAAGGAACGTATCCACACGGAATTCGTTAAATTGTTAAGTTCTCCACATCCGGAGGAAGTGCTTGTTTGTTATGAAACCGGCTTGTTAGCACAGTTTTTCCCGGAACTGGATGAGGCTATCTCCCGAATAGGAATGTCAGCAACAAAGAAATTGCTTGAAGTATTAAACCAATGTAAACCGGATAAGGACTTACGCTGGTGTTTGTTATTTGATTTTTGCAGCTGGCAGGCAGAAGATGCAAGTGAATATGCATCCCAGTTAGCAACGAAGGTATTGCGCCGTTTAAAAATGGATGGTAATACAATCCGTAGAAACTCCCATTTGTTGAAATATTTGCGTAAAGATCCGGAATGTCATCCGGTGGCTATGCGAGGATATTTTAGTGAGGTTGGCATAGAGTATGGTGATGATATCATATGCCTAAAGAAATTAATTTATGATGAAACGCGGATGGCAGCTTTGGAGGCAGAACTTGAAACCATAAAGAAGCAGGGCTATTGTATTGCTATAAAGGACTTGGCAATAACAGGAGCGGATTTACTTGAACTTGGTATTTCCCAGGGAAAAGAAGTAGGTGCTTATTTAAAAGCGGCGCTACATTATGTTCTTCAAGAGCCGGAAAAAAATACAAAAGAAGATATCCTTCAATTTATTAGAAACAACAGAACATAATTCGGTAGAAGTTTTTTCAAATATTAGAAGAATGATTTTATCGAATAGGGAAGAATAACTCCTCATAGAATAGAGAGACATAACCGGTGTTATGATTACTGTTCATGGGGGGTCTTTTTTTGTTTAATCGGGAAATTAATTTATTAGAACAATACGGATTACATGTAGAGAAAACCGGCAGAGGCCGAGGGGGAACCATATATTATTGTCGTGAAGGAATTTATTTATTAAAGCCTTATCCTGCCAGTGAAAAAAGAGGCGAGATTTTATGGAGAATTCTGTCCGATTGGGAAAAAGAAGGTTGGGAAACGGATTCTTTTTTACGAAACAAGGAAGACAAAATTCTGGTAATGGACGGGTATCAAAACATATTTGTGTTTCGGAAGTGGTTTGACGGGGCAGAAAGTGACGTGATGAAAGAAGAGGATGTGCTGTCCGGAGTGGAGAAACTGGTAGAGTTTCAAAAACTGGTGGAGAATTATTCTGTTCCGGAGGAGTGCACTTTCTTTCCGCCAAAAACTACCGGCGAACAGATGCTGAAACATACCCGGGAATTAAAATATGTATATAATTATATTGTCAGTAAAAAACACAAGACAGAATTTGAAGAGCGGTTGCGACAGGTTTATGAACAATGTTATGCAGATGGTAAAAAAGCAGTAAGCTGTCTTGAGGGAGTGGATGAATCAAAGTGTAAGTATCAGATTTGTCATAAGGATTACACTCATCACAACCTGATTATTACCGACTCGAAAATAAGAGTAGTTAGCTATGATAATATGATGCCGGACTGCCGGATTAGTGATTTTGCCCAATATTTAAGGAAGGTTATGGAAAAGCATGACTGGGACATTGGTCTGGGTGAAAAGATGATAAATCTATATATACAAGAAGCTCAGGTGAGTCATGAGGAGAAAAGGGATTTATATGCCCGTATGGTTTATCCGATGCGTTTTTGGAAAATAGTGAATCATTATTCCAATAGCAGAAAAACTAGAGTTAATTTAAGGGATCAGGAAAAATTGGATAATTTTTTGGAACAGGAAGAAAGTAGACAACAGTTTCTTGTGTTTTTACATAGTCTTATTGTATAATAAGGCGAAGTAGGTGATAAAAATGAAGAAAATACTAAAGTATTTGGTGATGTCCCTCTCTATGCTGATGATATTGTTTGCTTTAAGCGGATGTGATAATAATTCCGGATCCGGGCAACTTAAAGGAAACAGCGGAGGAAGCGGTTTAAAACCAGTAGGCTCTGAATCAGAAGAAGAGGACGAGGAAAAAGACAAACTGGAAAAAGTTTATATATTGAAGGAAGTAAACGAAAGCGAGTCTACGGTGGTATTGCTTAAGGTGGGCGGTAGTTATAAGGAATATACTTATAAATATACCGGCGGAACCGTCATGCAGGACCGTTACGGTAAGACGATTTCTGCATCTTCTTTAGAGTGTGGCGAAGTTTTTGTAATAGAGCTCAACAATGCAGGAGATACTTTAAAGACACTGAAAGAATCTACTCAGGTGTGGACTTTTGATGATGTGAAAAAGTTTACCTTAAAGTTGGATGAAGAAATTTTGGAGGTTAACGGAGAAAACTATCATTTATCGGATACCACCATGGTTTTTTTAGGAAATGTATTGCATAGCCGTTACTATCTATCGGAAAAAGATGTACTCAATCTGATTGGATACGAAAAAGAGTTATTGTCCGTCATCGTGGAAACCGAACACGGAACACTGATGTTTACCAACACAGAACAGTTCCAGGGTGGATATTTTGTTCTGGGAAATATTATGGCAGGGCAGATTACGTCTGAGACCAGATTGGATGTGCCTGCCGGAAGCTACTCCTTGTCTGTGGTTAATAAAGGTCATGGAGGCAAGACAGATGTGACTATCCTACCTGGAGAGGATATGGTGGTTGATTTGTCCCAGTTTGAAGGTGCTGTAAAGAAGACTTGTCAGGTAACCATTAAGCCGGCTCAGGAAGGCACGGTTGTTATGATTAACGGAAAAGAAATTGACCTTACACAGCCACTCATTTTGGAATATGGGGTTTATAGAATTACGGCAACTTTGGATGGATACGACACTTGGTCCCGTTTGTTAATGATTAGTTCGCCGGAAGCAGAGTTTGTAATTGATTTTGGAAGTAACTCTTCGGATAATGAGGAGGAAGACGAGGATTCCTCAGAAGATGAGAGTGAAGAAGATGAAACGGAAGAAGATGAAGGCGATTCCGAGGAAGAAACTGAGGATGTAACGGACAGTCTTCTTGATGACGTTTGGGATATCTTAGTTGGTGGAGATGACTAATTTACCGGAGGAAAATAAAATGGAAATAATGAAAAGATACCATCAGTGGCTGGAGGATGCCTGTTTTGATGAAGAAACCAAGCAGGAGCTTCGAACCATTGAAGGAAACGAAAAAGAAATTACAGAACGTTTTTATAAAGATTTGGAGTTTGGAACAGCAGGTCTTAGAGGGATTATCGGTGCGGGAACCAATCGTATGAACTATTATACGGTGAGAAAAGCAACCCAGGGTCTGGCAAACTATATTTTGAGCCAGAAAACGGAAGAAAAGGGGGTTGCCATTGCTTATGATTCCAGACATATGTCACCGGAATTTGCAAATGAAGCAGCACTTTGTCTTGCGGCAAACGGAATAAAAGCCTATGTATTTCCGGAGTTAAGACCGACACCGGAGCTTTCCTTTGCAGTTAGAAAATTGGGCTGTATGGCAGGCATTAATATCACTGCCAGCCATAACCCGTCTAATTATAATGGGTATAAGGTGTATTGGGCAGACGGAGCACAGATTACGCCACCTCATGACAAAGGAATTATGGCTGAAGTGGAAAAACTCACAGATTTTTCCACATTAAAGACAATGGATAAAGAAACCGCAATGAAAAAAGGTCTGTATCAGGTTATCGGCAAAGAAGTAGATGATGCCTATATTTCAGAGCTTAAAGCATTGGTCTTAAATCCTGAGGCTATTGCAAAAATGAAAGACGAATTGGTGATTGTATATTCACCGCTTCACGGAACCGGAAATAAGCCTGTACGCAGACTGCTTCAGGAGTTAGGATATTCCAAAGTATATGTTGTAAAAGAACAGGAAGAACCGGACGGAAATTTCCCAACTGTGAGCTATCCAAATCCGGAAGCAGCGGATGCCTTTGAACTTGGATTGAAAATGGCGAAGGAATTGCATGCGGATTTAGTATTGGCAACGGACCCGGATGCGGACCGTTTGGGAGTATATGTGCTTAACAGCAAGACCGGAGAATATATGCCATTAAATGGAAATATGTCCGGCTGTTTAATTGGAGAATACATTTTATCACAGAAAAAATTAAAAGGTGAATTGCCGGCAGACGGAGCATTTATCCGCTCTATCGTTACCTCAAATATGACAGATGCAATTGCACAGGCCTACGGCGTTGAATTGATTAAGGTATTAACCGGGTTTAAGTATATCGGAGAAAAAATGCTGGAATTTGACCGGACGGGTAAGGGAACATATTTGTTCGGTATGGAAGAAAGCTATGGATGTCTTCCGGGAACCTATGCAAGGGACAAAGATGCAGTAGCGGCTACAATGGTATTGTGTGAGGCGGCAGCATATTATAAGATGCAAGGAAAAACCTTGTGGGATGCCATGGTAGAAATGTATGAAACCTATGGATATTTTGCTGACCATGTAATTTCCGTAACCATGGAAGGAAAAGAAGGTTTAGAGAAGATTCAGTCCATTATGGAAACCCTGCGTCAGGAGCCACCAAAGAAAATCGGAGATTACCAGGTGGAAGAGGTGCAGGATTACATGAAAGAAACTGGCCTTCCAAAAGCAAATGTACTGATTTATCAGTTAGAAGGCGGAGCTTGGGCTGCAGTACGACCGTCCGGAACAGAACCGAAGATAAAACTCTATTTAGGGGTGAAAGGAACCTCATTTAATGACAGCAAAGAGAAAATGGATACTTTAATAAAGGGCGCCGAAGAACTTTTGCAAAAATAAATGGGTTGAAAATGTGAAAAATGCCAAGAAATCCTTGATTTTTCTTGACAAACCACAAAAAAATAATTATAACTATATTTGACACTAATGTTGCGGGAGCGACGTTATGAAATCCAGAGGAGGAATTTTATTATGAACAAAGCAGAATTAGTTGCAGTTATGGCTGAAAGAGCAGAAATTTCAAAGAAAGACGCTGAAAGAGCATTAAAGGCTTTTACAGAAGTTGTTGCTGAAGAAATGAAGAAAGGTGAAAAAATCCAGTTAGTAGGATTTGGTACTTTCGAAGTATCTACAAGAGCAGCTAGAACAGGTAGAAACCCAAGAACAGGCGAAAACATGACAATTCCTGCATCTAAAGCTCCAAGATTCAAAGTTGGTAAAGCTTTAAAAGATATGGTTAACGCTTAAGAATTAGACTAGTTTATTTGAAGGGGCTGTTGAAAAAACAGTCCCTTTTCTTATGCTTAATCAGTGTAGGAGATGAGAAGTGTAGGAAGGCATATTGTGAATGAATAGGAGAAGAATATGCGCTTAGACAAATTTTTAAAGGTTTCCCGTCTGATTAAAAGACGTACCATCGCAAATGAAGCTTGCGACGCCGGCCGTGTACTGGTGAACGATAAAGTTGCCAAAGCTTCTGTGAATGTTAAGGTGGGAGACATTATCGAAATCCAATTTGGAAATAAAAGCGTGAAGGTAGAAGTGCTGGACATACAGGACACTTCACGAAAAGAAGAAGCAAAAGAACTGTTTCGTTATTTATAACGGGGCAGTTTTTTTGTGAAAGCGACGAGGAAAATGGACATTGTGCTTGCACAAATGCCTAGAGTGTAGCGATAAACTGAGATGTGAGTAAAAACTCATTTGTTTAACTGTTAACGTTCTTGATAGGGAATGAACTTAAATGGTTCATTCCCTATTTTTGTACTAACAACCATGGTTTCTTAATATACTGTAGGGGGACAATCGATTAGAAAGGAGTTTTTATGGACGAAAAGATGCCGATAAAGACACATCGGGCAGTACTAAATAATCGCCGAAGCGCAGTATTTACAGGAATCATTGACGTAATTAGTTTTGATTTGACAGAAATTCTCTTAGAGACGGAGTTGGGAATGCTTCATGTAAAAGGAAAAGACCTTCATGTAAACCGTCTGTCGATAGAAAAGGGAGAAGTAGACATTGATGGGAAGCTGGACAGCTTTGTATATACCGACACAGGAGACTTTAACCGAAAGAACGAATCTTTAATAGGAAGGTTGTTTGGATAATGGAACATAAAGTAAGTTCTGAAATCCTACAGGAACTGGCACTGTTAGGTGACGCCTTTTTGCTGGGAGTTGCATTAATGATATTTTATGATGTGATCCGGGTGTTTCGCTGTGTTATAAGGCACCCCGGAATTCTGGTTGATTTACAGGATCTTATGTTTTGGGTGGTGGCTGCCGGGTGTATTTTTTACCTGCTGTTTTTGGAAAATTCCGGTAGAGTCCGGATGTACGCCATTGCCGGAACAGGGTTAGGAATGTTGCTTTACTATGTTCTTTGGGGGCGACGAGTGATGCGGTGGATAGATAAAGGGATAAAATTTGTGAAGAAATCTTGGTTTTTTCGGAAAAAGGGTTGATACTTCAAGGTGTAATCATTAGAATATAATTAGGTGAAATCGTGGAAAAGGAGGTAAGACATGAGCAGAAAGAGTATAAAGAGTCGTAAAAAGACCGGCATTGTAACAATAGTATTATTGTTAATGTTGGTAGTCATGTCTTACAACATTGTTAAGCTTTATGATAAGAACCGGGAATATGCGTCCAGGGAAGATGAGCTTCAGAAGGAACTTGAAAAGGAAGAAGAACGTCAGGAAGAGTTAAGCGCATATGAAGAGTTTACAAAGACGATTGAATATGTAGAGCAGATTGCCAGAGAGAAATTAGGGCTGGTATTTGAGAATGAAATTATATTTAAACCGGAAGATAACTAGAGGCTGTTGAAAAACAGTCTTTTGTTGTATCTCCTCTACTTCAAGTTCTTAAATTTACTTGTAGGACATTCTTTGTAAAAAGATGGAAAAAACTTTTTAAAATTACCACTTGATTTTGACAGAAAATTCTTCGCCCATGGAATTATAATGGCCTCACTTTGAAAGGAGGTCATAAAAATGAAACTAAGAAGAGGAATTTGTTACGTGTTGGTGGGATGTAGTTCCCTTATTCAGGTGGCCGGGTGCATACCCTTTTTGCCCGGAGCATTTGCCATGATGTGTCTGGAGAGCGGAAAGAAAAGCTGGTTGTTACTGTGTACAATTGTGGGACTGGCATCGGGAGTGCCCTGGGTAGAGGCAGTACGGTATTTAGTCACGGTAATGCTTTTGTTGTTGGGAAGTGTTCTATTAGAAAAGATATACGGAAGAAAAGACAGCCTGCATATGGCTATATGGACATTTGTAACGGTGTTTTTGGTAGGCGCAAGCGGCGTATTTATGGAAAGTAATCCAATAGGACTGTTGGCGGTGGCATTGGAAGGACTGTTTGGATTTGGCATTGTGTTGGCACTCAATCGGTTTGTTCATTGGTTTTTAATGCCAAAAGATAAAATATTTCTGACCAGAACCATACCCGAGGAGGAAAGAAGTCAAAGAGTCCGGCAGTACGTGTCGGCTTGTGAAAAATTGGCAGGGGTCTTTGCGCCGCAAAAATATGAATATGCATCTGTAAGAGGTGAACCTACCGATAGGACGTTAACCTTGGCAGACAGTGTGTGGGAACAAAGCAGAAGCGCTATTTCCCAGCAGCTTTTGGCAATTGCAAGTAATATTGAACGATGTACCCGGGAAGAGGTTTATTTGTGCAAGGAAGACCGGCAGCTGATGCGGTTATTGGAATATGAGTTAAAAGAAAATGGTATAAATGGGAAAGAATTTGTTATATTTGAAGACGAGGAGAACCGACATAGGGTAGAGTTTATAGCTTCTACGACCCCGGGACAGAATCTGTCTCTGCGTAATGTGGGGGAACTGGTTAGTCAGGTTGTAGGCCGGCCCATGATACCGCGAGAAGATATGAAAGTATTTCTCAATTGGGATGAACGAAAAGTAGTATTCGTGGAAATCGGAAAGTACCAGGTTCTTTCTGCCAATCGAAAACGTTCCGGTGACGGAGAACGGATTTGCGGAGACAATGAGTTTTTTCTGTCGTTGAATGAAGGAAAGAAAAGGGTGCTTGGAATATCGGATGGTATGGGACGAGGGCCCGGTGCGGCGAAGGAAAGTGAGATGATTCTGGAGGTTATGGAAGAACTTCTGGAAGCAGGATTTTCACCGGAGCAGGCAATTCCCATGTTAAACAGTGCCTGCGCCCTGCGAAAGGAAGAACAGGGATGTTCTACCCTGGATTTATGTATGATTGATACATTTACAGGAATGGGAAGTTGGTATAAAATGGGAGCGGCGGCATCTTTTTTGCGAAGGGGAGATCAGGTTGAAATCTTGTATGGAAATACTTTGCCGATTGGAGCCGTGGAACAGTCCTTGGTGTGGAAGCAGGAACGACAGCTTCAGAATGGGGATACGATTATTTTTATGACGGATGGGGCATTGGAAGTGTTGCCAACAGAACATCTGGAAGAAATGATGAAAGAATTGATTCTTCGGGTGCAAGAGGATACGCCCGGAAATATGACGGATAAATTATTAGAAATGCTTTCGGAAATCGGAGGCGGGCAGGTCCGGGATGATATGCTGATTTCTGTTTTGAGAATTTGGGAGAGATAAAACATGTTGACGAAAGATAAGGTTAAGGCTTTTATGGAACAACAGAATATGGTGGAAAAAGGTGATCATATTTTGATTGGTTTTTCCGGAGGAGCGGATTCGGTATGCTTGTTTTACATTCTGCAATCCTTGGAAAAGGAATATGAACTGACATTAACGGCAGTACACGTAGAGCATGGCATTCGGGGAGAAGAAGCCTTAAGGGATGCATCTTTTGTGGAAGAACTGTGTAAAAAAGAGGGTGTACCTTGTTTTATAGAGTATGTAGATGTGCCGGCCCTGGCAAAAGACGCCGGCTTGTCTGAGGAAGAAATGGGACGCAAAATCCGCTATGAATTATTTGAGCGAAAGGCAGAACAGGTTGGGGCGAATAAGATTGCGGTAGCCCACCATAAAAACGATGTAGCGGAAACCATGTTGTTTAACCTTTGCAGAGGGACCGGTTTGGCAGGAATGTGTGCTTTGTCGCCGGTGAGAGGAAACCTGATTCGTCCGCTGTTGGCATTGGATCGGGAGGAAGTGGAAGAGTACCTTAGAGAAAGGCAGCTAAAATACTGCCAAGACAGTACTAATGAAGATACAAAATACTCCAGAAATTATCTCCGCAAGGAAATCCTTCCCCGTTTAAAAATGGTGAATCCAAAGGTGATTGAACACATGGTGCAGGCATCTGAAATGCTGGAAGGGGCACAGGACACCTTAAAGGATATTATAAAAGAACTGGAAGATAAGCATGTAACTTATGAAAATGATGGGGCAGGTGTAAAGGCGGCATTATTTGAAGAAAAAAGTGATTATCTAATCTCCGGGGTGTTACACAATGTAATGGGAAGATTAGCCGGAAGCAGAAAAGATATTCAGTGGATTCATATAAATAGTGTACATCAGTTATCCAACATGCAGGTTGGGAAAAAAATCACATTGCCTTATCAGTTGGTGGCAATAAAAGAATATAACGGCATACTGGTAAAAAAGATTACCGGAGAAGAGCCGGAAAAAGAAGAGGCAGAGCCGGCCATATCTCTGAAGATTCCGGGAAAAACCGTATTGTGGGATGATTTAGTGGTAGAAACACGGATTTTTTCGGCGGAAGAGATAAAAGATATGGATAAAATTCCGGATAAATCGTGTACGAAATGGTTTGACTATGATATAATCAAAAAAGGTATTTCTGTCCGTTACCGTCAATCAGGAGACTATATGGTTGTAAATGACAATGGTGGGAAAAAGAAACTGAAGGACCTGTTGATTAACGAGAAAGTTCCGAGGCAGGACCGGGATGGGATTCTTATTTTTGCACAGGAACATCTGGTTCTTTGGGCAGCAGGTGTACGAATGGGTGAATATGGAAAGATTCACGCAAATACAAAACAAGTTCTGGAAATTAAAATACATGGAGGAAAAAAAGATGAGTGAAACAATCAGAGTGTTGGTAGATGAAGAAAGCGTTGATAAGCGTATCGCAGAATTGGGTGCACAGATTAGTAAGGATTACGAAGGAAAAGAAGTACACTTGATTTGTGTTTTAAAGGGTGGAGTGTTCTTTATGTGTGAATTGGCAAAAAGAATTACTGTACCGGTATCCATGGATTTTATGTCCGTTTCCAGCTATGGCAATGACACCAAATCCAGCGGTATTGTAAAGATCGTAAAAGATTTAGACGAAACCATCAAAGGAAAAGATGTGTTAGTTGTAGAGGATATTGTGGACTCCGGAAGAACATTAAGTTATTTATTAGATAATTTAAAGAGTCGTCAGCCTGCAAGCATGCGTTTGTGTACATTGCTTGATAAGCCGGAGCGTCGTGTAATTCCGGTGAATGTTGATTATACCGGATTCCAGATTCCGGATGAGTTCGTTGTTGGATATGGTTTGGATTATGCGCAGAAATATCGCAATTTACCATATATCGGTGTGGTAGAACTCTAGAAGAAAGTGTTAGACGGAGGAAGTTAGTTTGAAAAAGCGAATGGGAGGGTTTGCTATATATGTGATAATGATCCTGTTGATTGTGGGTCTTTGGTATTTTTTTGATATCAAAGGGATAAAGCAGGAGGTTTATACACAGGAGCAGTTTATAGCAGACCTTGACAATAAAAAAGTACTTGGCGTAGAAGTCCGGCCAAGTAGGGACATTCCGACGGGAACTTTGAAAGTTACCATTGAATCAGAAGATGCCGACGGAAAAAATGTTTCTACAGAAAAGACATTGGTTGTAACAGATGTCAATGAAGTTCAGGATCTCATGGAGGCCCACGGTTATTCCGGTTATGCTGTTAGTGAGGTGCCGCAGGAGAGCTTCTTAAAGGAACTGTTGCCATTGTTGTTGGTATTCGGAGTTATGTTCATTTTGTTTGTGATTTTTATGAGCCGTCAGGCAGCAGCCGCAGGAGGCGGTGGAAAAATGGCAGATTTTGGAAAGAGTCCTGCTAAGATTCACAGAGAAGATGAAACGGGAATCACTTTTGAAAGTGTTGCCGGATTAAAAGAAGAGAAAGAAGAATTAGAAGAAATCGTAGATTTTCTTAAGGACCCGAAGAAATATACAGAATTAGGTGCCAGAATACCAAAGGGTGTAATTTTGGTGGGACCTCCGGGAACGGGTAAGACATTGCTAGGCAAGGCTATTGCAGGAGAAGCGAAGGTTCCGTTTTTTGACATTTCAGGTTCTGACTTTGTAGAAATGTTTGTTGGTGTGGGTGCGTCCCGTGTAAGAGATTTATTTAATGAAGCAAAGAAGAATGCTCCTTGTATCGTTTTCATCGACGAAATTGATGCGGTGGCCCGTAGAAGAGGTACCGGTATGGGCGGTGGCCACGATGAAAGAGAGCAGACATTAAACCAATTATTGGTAGAGATGGATGGTTTTGCTATAAATCAGGGAATTATCGTTATGGCAGCAACCAACCGTGTGGATATTTTAGACCCGGCGATTATGCGTCCGGGACGTTTTGACCGTAAAGTATATGTGGGCAGACCGGATGTAAAAGCCAGAAGAGAAATTCTTGATGTTCATACAAAGAATAAGCCGTTGGGCGATGACGTAGATTTGGATCAGATTGCACAGACCACTGCCGGATTTGCCGGAGCGGATTTGGAAAATCTTATGAACGAGGCTGCCATTGCAGCAGCGAAAGAAAACCGTGGGTACATTGTTCAGGAAGATATTCGTAAATCTTTTGTGAAAGTTGGTATCGGTACTGAGAAAAAGAGCCGTGTGGTTCAGGAAAAAGAAAGACGTATCACGGCTTATCACGAAGCCGGACATGCTATTTTATTCCATGTGCTTCCGGATGTGGGACCGGTTTACTCTGTATCTATCGTTCCAACCGGAGCCAGTGCTGCAGGTTATACTATGCCACTTCATGAAAATGACGAAATGTTTAATACCAAAGGCCGTATGCTCCAGGAAATCACTGTGGATTTAGGTGGCCGTGTTGCGGAGGAAATTATTTTTGATGATATCACTACCGGAGCCAGCCAGGATATTAAGCAGGCTACCAAATTGGCAAAGAGCATGGTGGCCGAATACGGTATGTCGGAAAATATTGGACTGATTTGTTATACAAATGATGAAGATGAGGTTTTCATCGGCAGAGATTTAGCACATACCAGAAGCTATGGTGAGAATGTAGCTGGTATGATTGACGCAGAAGTGAAACGGATTATCGATGGTTGCTATGACGAGGCCAAGAGAATCATTCATGAAAATCTTGATGTATTACATGCGTGTGCAAATCTGTTATTAGAAAAAGAAAAAATTACAAGAGAAGAGTTTGAGGCTTTGTTTCAAACTACTCAAGAATAATTTGAACGTTAAAAACTAAAATTGGACACAGTCATTGTGCATTATGTACAAAAATGGCCGTGTCCAATTGTGATATTTGTGAACACTTTAGTAAACAGGGATGGTATTATAACAGAGTAACCCCCCAAATACATTATTTAATTTTTGCTATACCCCATAGCAAAAATACCTTCTCCTAAAAAAGGACAACCTGTCGATGGTTGCCTTTTTTTTTGCCCCAAAACTAAAAAACCACTTAGAAAATGCGTTGACATGAGTAATGAAAAGTTATTATACTAGGAAGTAGTTTTAAAATATGTTGAGTATAGAAAAGAGTGTACAGATGAAAAAAAGACACAAATTTTATTGGGCTATATTGCGTCCGCTAGCAACCCTTTTTGTAAAAATTCGATTGGGGTACAGCTGTGAGGTTGCAAAAAATCTTCCGGAGCAATATTTTGTTTTATCAAACCACGTAACAGATTATGATCCCATTTTAGTAGGGGCAAGTTTCCCGAAGCAAATGTATTATATTGCCAGTGAGCATATTGCCAGATGGAAACTGGTTTATTCCTTTTTAAGACATACGTTAGCTCCTATTATCCGATACAAAGGAGCACCGGCAACAGTGGCAATTATGGAAGCTATGCGTCTTGTGAAAAAAGGTGCAAATGTATGTATGTTTGCAGAGGGTGTCCGTACGTGGGATGGTTGTACCTGTGATATCGCACCTGCTACGGCAAAACTTGTAAAGTCCATGAAATGCGGACTTGTTACATATAAAATTACCGGTGGATATTTTACTTCTCCAATGTGGAGTGGTGCTAGTGTGCGCAGGGGAAAGATACATGGTGCTCCGGTAAATGTGTATACCAAAGAACAACTGGCAGAGATGTCTGTGGAAGAAATATATAATGTGATGATAAGAGATCTTTCGGAAGATGCTTATGAAAGACAGTTGGCAGACCCGATTCCATACAAAGGAAAGAACCTTGCCAAAGGATTGGAAAATCTTATGTTTATCTGTCCTTCTTGTGGAAAAAAAGACACTTTTGTATCGGAAGGTAACCAGGTTAAATGTAAGGAGTGCGGAGTAACATATACTTATGATGAGTATGGTCTGTTGCAAGGAGCTCCATACAAAACATTAAAGGAGTTTTCCGATTGGCAGAAACAGGAAATCCGGAAAGATATAGAAAATGGCGTAGTTTATACCGCCGGATTCGGAATTGTTAAAACGGTGAAAAATCATGAAGAAACTCCGGTGTCAGAGGGCGAGATTCACATTTCAGCAGAAGAAATCGTTTGTGGAGAATTGAAAGTGCAGATGTCAGATATCACTGATCTCGCAATGCATGGGCAGAGAGCAATTGTATTTAGTGTAAATAAAGATTACTACGAGTTGATTCCGGAAGAAGGAAATAATTCGTTAAAGTTTTTCCTTTATTATGAACTCTTAAAAGAAGTAAAATAACAAGTGGGGTTATAGAGGAATAATGAAAGTAACAACTTTGTGTTATATCGAAAAAGATAACCGGTATTTAATGCTTTATCGGGGAAAAAAAGAAAACGACTGCAATCGAGGAAAATGGATTGGTGTTGGCGGAAAGTTTGAACCGGGAGAAAGCCCGGAGGAATGTTTGCTTCGTGAGGTTAAGGAAGAGACCGGTCTTACTCTTACATCCTATCGCTTTCGCGGTCTGATAACCTTTGTATCGGACGAATGGGAAGATGAAATGATGTGTTTGTTTACTGCGGACGAATTCCAAGGGGAACTGATTTCCTGTGAAGAGGGTACGCTGCAGTGGATTGATAAAGCAGATGTTTTAAATCTTAATCTATGGGAAGGTGACAAAGTCTTCCTCAACTTATTGCTCACCACCGATGAATTCTTCACCTTAAAGTTGCGCTATGAAGGTGAAACGTTGGTGGAAGTTAAGTAAAAAGAGCAGCCATAAAATTTATTTGAAATTTTAAGCGGGATCATAAAATGATTCCGCTATTTTTTTAATATATTTTTACGAAAAAAGAAAGTTAAAAAGTGTAAAAAAGCCAAAAGAAAAATTGAGCAAAATAAACAGAAATTGCAGGAAAATGGAGATAATTATAAAGAAAACAAACAAAAAAGGACACAAGTCCTAGAAAAGCCCCTTTGACTGTCGTATAATTGTCTCAGATTAAGACAAATGGGCACTTTGTGCCGTGAAAGCGTATATAAGGAGGACAACAATATGTCAACACCACATAACGGAGCGGAAAACGGAGCATTTGCAAAAACAGTGTTAATGCCGGGAGACCCGTTGAGAGCGAAATTTATTGCAGAAACATTTTTAGAGAATCCAAAGTTAGTAACATCAGTTAGAAACGTATTAGGTTACACAGGAACTTATAAGGGAAAAGAAGTATCTGTTATGGCCAGCGGAATGGGTATGCCAAGTATCGGTATCTATTCTTATGAATTATATACACAGTATGGAGTAGAAACCATTATCCGTGTTGGTTCTGCAGGTTCTTATTCCGCAGATTTGGATGTATATGATGTTGTTTTAGCAGAAAGTGCATTCAGCGAATCCAATTTTGCAAAGGTTCAGAACGGATGCGAAGATGATGTAATGTACCCATCCAAAGAAACAAACGACAGATTAATTGCAGCAGCAGAGAAGTTAGGTATTCCTTGCAAGGTTGCAAGAATTCACTCCAGTGATGTATTTTATCAGGATGCAAACAGAGGAAGTTATGAACGTTATCCAAAGAATCACGGAGCAAAATGTGTGGAAATGGAAAGCTTTGCTTTATTCCACAATGCCAATGTATTAGGTAAAAAGGCGGCTTGTATTTTAACTATTTCTGATTCTTTTGTAACAAAACAGGAAGTAAGTGCTGAAGGAAGACAGAACTCCTTTACAGCAATGATGGAAATTGCTTTAGAAGCAGCAGAATAAGTTGATGTAGGAAACCGACGGACAGGGAGGTAAACATGAACAGAAGAGTATTTCTTATTGTTTTAGATAGTTTTGGAATCGGCTATGAGCCGGATGCGGCAGAGTTTGGCGATGTAGGAGCCAATACTTTGGCCAGCGTGGCAACATCCGATAAATTTTCTGTACCAATGATGAAGAAAATGGGATTTTTCAATATTGACGGAGTAGAAGTGGGAGAAAAAGAATCCCGCCCGGTAGGCGCTTATGCGCGTTTACAGGAACGTTCCAAGGGCAAAGATACCACAATTGGTCATTGGGAGATTGCAGGAATGGTATCACCAAAGCCATTGCCAACCTTCCCGGAAGGATTTCCGGAAGAAACTATAAGAGAGTTTGAAAGAAGAACCGGCAGAAAGACCTTGTGTAATAAACCATATTCCGGCACGGAAGTTATTGCTAAGTATGGAAAAGAACATATGGAGACAGGAGCTTTAATCGTGTATACTTCCGCGGATTCTGTATTTCAGATTGCGGCACATGAAGAAATTGTTCCGGTAGAGGAATTATACCGTTATTGCGAAATTGCAAGAGAGATATTGGTTGGAGATGTAGGTGTTGGCCGTGTTATTGCCAGACCATTTATTGGAGAAGCTCCAAACTTTACCAGAACCAGTAATCGTCATGATTTTTCCTTGTTGCCACCAAAGGATACTATGCTTGATGCTTTGTCCAAAGCAGGTTTTCAGACTAGAGGTATCGGTAAGATTTATGATATTTTTGCAGGCAAGGGAATTGGGCATACCATTCGAATCAAGAATAATGAGGATGGAATGAATCAAACTATCAATACTCTGAAAGAGGATTTTGAAGGATTATGTTTTGTAAATCTTGTAGATTTTGATATGACTTTTGGACACAGAAGAGACATTGATGGATATGCATATGCTGCAACGGAGTTTGATAAGCAGCTCGCTATCTTTATGGAAGGTATGAGAGATGAAGATATCGTTATGATTACCGCAGACCATGGTTGTGACCCTGGATTTACCGGAACGGACCATACCAGAGAGTACATTCCGTTGTTGATGTATGGCAAACACATTAAGGAAGGGGTTAATCTAGGAACCAGAGCAACCTTTGCAGACATTGCAGCTACTATATTAGATATCTTTAATGTGGAAAATGTAACTGACGGAACCAGCTTTAAGAAAGAGGTTTGGGTAGACTAATGAGTCGTGAAGAAATATTAAAATTGATTGAAGAAGCGTATGAAGCACAGAAATGTGCTTATGCGCCATATTCTCACTTTATGGTGGGAGCAGCCCTGTTAACAGCGGATAATCAGATTATCCGGGGGTGTAATATAGAGAACTCTGCATATACACCGACAAATTGCGCAGAAAGAACTGCTTTTTTCAAGGCGGTGTCTGAGGGAATCACTAATTTTAAAGCAATTGCTATCGTAGGAAATAAAGAGGGTGAAGAGCTTGATATTGAGAACTTCACCGCACCTTGTGGTGTGTGTCGTCAGGTTATGGCAGAGTTTTGTGATTCGAAGACCTTTCGGATTATATTAGCAAATCGCAGAGATAATTACCGGGAATATTCTTTGGAGGAATTATTACCTCTGGGATTTGGACCAAAGGATTTGATGTAGTTGAAAAGTAAGATTAGTATAACAAGATGCATGGCTGCACTTTTAGGGATTTTTCTTGTAGGAGTAGGTGTTGCATTTAATGCCATGGCACAACTGGGAAATGATCCGGTAGGTATTTTTTATGACGGAATTAGAAATCTCCTGGGGCTTAATGGCGGGCAGTTAGGGATTGCATCTAATATAGTAAATATTGCAATCATGATACTGTTATGGTTTGTAGGTCGCAGATATGTGAATATTGGAACACTCATTTACATACTGCCTTATGGTTTTTTTGTAGATTTAGGTACATGGATTTATCAAAAGATTTTTCTTACAGAGATATTTGTGGCTAGATGCGTCGGAGCGGTTTTGGGAAGTGTTTCCATTTATCTTGGCGTGGCGATTTTTATTGTGGCAGATATTGGCGTGGACCCGCTGACCGGCTTGGCGTTATGGATTGGTAATAAATTGAAGTGGGAATACAGAAGGGCAAAGGTGTTGTTAGATGTTTGCCTGACAGCCACAGGATTTATTATGGGTGGAAAAATCGGCGTGGTGACTCTTGTGGTGGCATTTGTGGCAGGTCCTGTCATTCAGTTTTTTGCCGATGGAATCAGAAAGATACAAAAAAACATAAGGGTTGGACGAATAGCCGCAGAAACAAAAGGCTAGAGGAGAGTAGACGTGGAGCAAAAATATTTGTATCAGGTTCTGCCGTTTATGAATGAACTGGAAGAGGAAAAAAGACAGCAACTGGAATATTATTTTCATACGGCGCCGGCTTGGTTAATGGATTCTTTTAAGATTGAATATATGGAAAAAGGTCATATTTTTGTTAGAGAGAACGCCCCTGTAGATAAAGTTTATATCGTTGCCAAGGGTGTCATTAAGGCAACGGACTACCGGGTGTTCGGAATTGCTTATGACTTTATGCGATTTGAGGGAATTTATGCCATGGGCGGCATGGAAGTGATTATGGACTTGGACCGTTATAAAACCACATTAGAGACGGTTACACCATGTACGGTAATTATCATTCCTATAGCGAAGTTTCAAAAGTGGCTGGAAACAGATGTCCAGGCGTTAAAACAGGAAGCGAAGGCAGTTGCCAGCTACTTAAATAAAGAGGCCCGTCAGGGGCGCGCTTACCTATTCCTTCAGGGAGTGGAGCGCTTGGAAATGATTCTGACACAGCGCTATGAGGCGCATAATGTGGACGGAATATATGAAACATCCAGTACCCGGCTGGAATTGGCGGAAGAATCCGGTTTATGTGTAAAAACCATTAATCGTTCCGTTAAAAAATTGGAAGAAGAGAACCTAATCGGAAGAAAGGGAAATCGGATGACGATTAACCGGGAACAGTACTTAACAATGAAAGACTCTGTATCCAAAATAGTTGACATTTAGAATTGGGGCTAAATGTCTGATTATCAGGATATGTTATTTGTATTAGTTTTTTCACACAAGCAAAAAATCCTGCGTATTGGGGCGCAGGATTTTTTGTTTGCAAATAGGACAAATGACCTTTATAATATATGTATTAAGAAGTAAAATAGAAATGATGTGTATATAAGATTAAGAGAACAGATTTATCGTTGGGAGGAACACAAATGATTGATTATACAGAAGGAAGCGGAAAGCAGTATCACACCGGGGTTGGTCCGGAAGATATTGGTGAATATGTAATTTTACCGGGAGATCCAAAGCGTTGTGAAAAGATCGCGGCACATTTTGACAACCCGGTTTTGGTAGCGGATAGCCGTGAATATGTGACTTATACAGGAACTTTAGATGGAGTTAAGGTTAGTGTAACCTCTACCGGTATCGGTGGACCGTCTGCAGCTATTGCGATTGATGAGTTGGCAAAATGCGGAGCACATACATTTATCCGTGTAGGAACCTGTGGTGGAATGCAGACAGAGATTATGGGTGGCGACGTGGTGATTGCTAACGGTGCTATCCGTATGGAAGGAACCTCCAGAGAGTTTGCGCCGATTGAATACCCGGCAGTAGCAAACATTCATGTAACCAATGCTTTAATGGAGTCTGCAAAAGAGCAGAACATTATAAACCATGTAGGTGTGGTTCAGTGTAAAGATAATTTCTTTGGTCAGCAT
The DNA here is from genome assembly GCA_045632875.1 of Lachnospiraceae bacterium. Lineage (GTDB taxonomy): Bacteria > Bacillota > Clostridia > Lachnospirales > Lachnospiraceae > XBB1006. Next base: position 19,885 of record JAZQXN010000015.1, on the reverse strand, counting down.
GAACCGGAACTAATGCCGGTAAGCTATGAATTGGAGAATAAATGGCAGGCATGGGTTCGTATGGGATGCTTGGCATCTGAAATGGAATCCGCAGCGTTATTTATTGCAGGAAGCTTCTTGCGTGTAAGAGTGGGTGCATGCTTTTTAGTAGTGGCAAATCAGGAAAGAGCAAAGGCTGGTTTGGATAATCCACAGGTACATGATACTGAGTTGGCAATCCGTACTGCAGTGGGAGCCATCCGTAAATTGATTAAAGCAGATAAAGAAAATAAATAGATTCGCAGAAAAAGGAGAAAATTATGAATCAGAAAGACATTTTAGCAATTGTAGATCATACATTATTACTTCAGACAGCAACATGGGAAGAAATCAAAGGAATTTGCGATGACGGAATGAAGTACGAAACCGCTTCCGTTTGTATCCCAACCTGCTATGTAAAGCCGGCAAAGGAATACATGGGAGATAAGTGCAAGGTATGTACCGTTATCGGTTTCCCAAACGGAAACTACACCACAGCAACTAAGGTTTTCGAAACCAAAGATGCTATTGCAAACGGTGCGGATGAAATTGATATGGTTATCAATGTAGGTATGTTAAAAGCCAAGGAATATGATTACGTATTAAATGAAATCAAAGCCATCAAAGAAGCTTGCGACGGAAGAATCTTAAAGGTTATTATTGAAACCTGCTTATTAACCGACGAAGAAAAGAATAAAATGTGCGAAATCGTAACTGCATCCGGAGCAGATTATATTAAGACCTCCACCGGTTTCTCCACAGCAGGAGCAACTTTTGCAGATGTAGAACTTTTTGCAAAACACATTGGACCAAACGTGAAGATTAAAGCTGCCGGCGGAATCTCTTCCATGGCAGACGCAGAGAAGTTCATTGAACTTGGAGCATCCAGACTCGGAACCAGCCGTATCGTTAAGATTGTGAAAAACCAGGATGGTGGAAGTACTTACTAAACAGTATTGTAAGAATAATTGTTTTTGGTGATGTATATAGACAAAAGACATATTTAAGGAGAGGAACGCCTAAGGGACCAAAGTGTCTCGTAGGCGTTTTTTTGATATTTGCCCGCAGGAAGAGGCGGTTAAAGAGAAGCTTGCCTTGACAGGTGAAAATGCTGAAAGTACAATTTAGGTATGATGAAAAATAAGGAGAACAACGTATGAAACAATACGATATTATTATTATCGGTGGCGGTCCGGCAGGACTTGCAGCAGCAGTATCTGCATATAAACAAGGTGTAACAGATATACTGATATTAGAAAGAGATGACCGTCTGGGCGGCATCCTAAATCAGTGTATTCATCAGGGTTTTGGAATACAAAATTTTAATAAGGATATGACAGGGCCGGAGTATGCCAAGAAGTATGTGGATATGATAGAAGAACTTCAGATTCCATATAAGGTAAATACTACAGTATCGGACATATCCGTAGAAAAAATCATTACTGCAACTAATTTAGCGGAAGGCGAATTTCAATGTCAGGCAAAAGCAATCATATTGGCAGTAGGTTGCGAGGAATATGCAAAGGATATTTTAGATGTTCCGGGATGTGATTTGGAAGGTGTCTATACTGCCGGAGAAGTACAGCATTTGATTAATAGAGAAGGAAAAATGTGTGGAAAAGAAGTGGCGATTTTGGGCTCCAATAATCTCGGTCTGGTTATGGCGCGACGCATGACTTTGGAAGGTGCAAAGGTGCAAGTGGTAGCAGAACCTATGGCCTATTCTGTGGGCTTAAAAAAGCACATTTCCCACTGTTTAGATGATTTTAATATTCCATTAAAATTGAATCAGGCGATAGTGGCCATAGAAGGTGTTGAACATGTGGAAGGAGTCAGGTTTGTCCAGATAGATGAATCCGGCAATCCGGTTTCAGGGACAGAGGAGACCTATGCTTGTGATACATTGTTAATATCTCAAGGTTTCCAACCATCCAATAGACTGTCTAATGCAATAGGACTTGAAATGAATCCTGTTACAAATGGCCCTTGTGTAAATGAAAGTTTGGAAACCTCTGTGGAGGGTATCTTTGTATGTGGAAATGCACTTCATATACATGATTTAGCAGACTATGTTTCTCAGGAAGCGGCACAAGCAGGGGAAGAAGCGGCAAAATATGTACAGTATTTTCCGGATGAGAAGAAGGAAGCCGAGGAAGGACAGGTAATTGAAGCGCAGGGAGTTTTTTCGCCGGAAAAAACCTTGGAAATCCAAGCAGCAGATGGAATACATTATACCGTTCCAACGAGAATCCGCCCTGCAAAAGTGGAATGGGATACGGTGATTCGTTTTCGCCCGGATAAGGTGAGAGAAAATATGTACATTAGCGCATATTTAGGCAATAAGAGAGTGATTCATAAACATAAACCGATAGTGACTCCGGGAGAAATGGAAAGTGTCGTTCTTACGAAAACTATGTTGGAATCCTGCCCGGATTGTGAATATATTCGGGTGTGTTTAGAAGTGCGGTGATTGTGAAATGCAACTCTGCAATAGCAGAACTGAGAAAGGTGTTTTTATGGAAAAAAGAAAATTAACCTGTGTCCGCTGTCCAAGAGGATGTCAGATTACAGTAGAAATTGAAAATGACGAAGCGGTAGATGTATATGGCAACAACTGTATGCGTGGTGAAATCTATGCAAGAAGTGAAGTAAGGGACCCTCGTCGCGTGGTTACAACTACCGTTAGAGTTGAAGGTGGTATAGACCCGGTAGTATCGGTGAAAACCAATGGTGACATTCCAAAAGGAAAAATGGAAGAATGTGTAGCGGAACTTAAGAATATAGTAGTAACTGCTCCTGTGAATATAGGGGATGTAGTATGTGCAAATGTAGCAGGTACCGGCGTGGATGTAGTGGCTACAGGGAGCGTTGGCAAATGCAGTTTTTCATAAAGCAGAACCTCTGTAAAGGTGCAAAAGTGTGAAAATAATAACAAACAAATGCAGTTGTGGGAAAAATTACAAAAATAATAGAAATAATTGATTTTTTACACTGTTTGTATTACTATTATATTTACATATATAAGAGGGGGTACAGTTCCTTGGATACAGTAAACAAAATGATTGCAATAGTGAAAGAAGGTCCAAAACCGGGCTTGGTTATGAAGGAAGTTCCGATTCCGGAAGTGGGGACTAACGATGTTAAGATTAAGATTCATTATACTTCAATATGCGGAACAGATGTACATATTTATGAATGGAATGAGTGGGCACAGCATACGATTAAGACTCCAATGACAATCGGACATGAGTATGTTGGTGAAATTGTAGAAGTCGGAGCGAATGTGGAAGGTTTCAAAGTTGGTGATTTGGTTACCGGTGAAGGACATATTGTGTGTGGACAGTGTAGAAACTGTCGTTCCGGCAGACCGCATCTTTGTAAAGAAACAATTGGTGTTGGTGTAAACCGCGATGGTGCATTTGCAGAATATTTAGTAATTCCGGCAAAGAATCTGTGGAAATGCGCACCGGGTATTCCGGAAGAGATGTTCTCATGCTTTGATCCATTTGGCAATGCGGCGCATACAGCACTTTCACAGAGTATTTTAGGCGAAGATGTAATTATTTCCGGTGCAGGTCCGATTGGTATTATGGCGGTTGCCATTTGTAAATTCTGTGGCGCGCGCAGAGTTGTAATCACAGACCTTAATGAGTACCGCTTGGATCTTGCGAGAAAAATGGGCGCAGACAGAGCGGTTAATGTGACCAAAGAAAAACTGGAAGATGTTATGAAAGACTTAGGCATTGAGTACGGATTTGACGTAGGTTTGGAAACAAGTGGTTCAGAGGCCGGTTTGAATAATGTTATTGACCATATGTATAACGGCGGAAGAATTTCCATTCTTGGTATTCCTAAGAAAGATACAAAAATTGACTGGGAAAAAGTTGTATTCCACGGCCTGTATTTGAAAGGTATTTACGGTAGAGAAATGTTTGACACCTGGTATAAAATGGGCGCAATGATTCAGGGTGGATTGGACATTTCCGCGATTATTACACATCATTTTGATGTTAGAGATTTCCAGAAGGGATTTGATGCTATGATTAGCGGAAATTCCGGCAAGGTTGTATTAGACTGGACCAAACTTCATCAGGATAAATAGAGAGCATAATACAATAGAAAATATAATTATACGGAGGGTTTTATCATGAGAAAACCGGCATTAGACATTTACGCAGAAGAGCTTCAGAAAATCAAAGAAGCAGGTACTTGGAAAGAAGAACGTGTTATTACAACACCACAGAGAGCGCATATTGAAACAGACAAAGGCTTAAAAGTTATTAACATGTGTGCAAACAACTACTTAGGATTGGGTGACAATAAAGATATTATTGAAGCAGCAAAAGCGTCTTATGATGACACAGGATACGGTGTTGCATCTGTTCGTTTTATCTGTGGTACTCAGTACACACATAAAGAATTAGAGAGATCTATGAGCGAATTCGTAGGCATGGAAGATACCATTCTTTATTCTTCCTGTTTCGATGCAAATGGTGGATTATTTGAAGTACTATTAGGCGAAAATGATGCAGTTATTTCTGACGAATTAAACCATGCATCCATTATTGATGGTGTTCGTTTATGTAAGGCACAGAGATATCGTTACAAAAACAACGATATGGCAGATTTACGTGCACAGTTGGAAGCAGCAGATGCGGCAGGCGCAAGAATTAAATTAATCGCAACAGACGGTGTATTCTCTATGGATGGTATCATCGCAAACTTAAAGGGCGTATGCGATTTGGCTGAAGAATTCAACGCACTTGTAATGGTTGACGAATCCCACTCTTTAGGCTTCATCGGTGAGCATGGACAGGGAACTCCGGAATACTGTGGCGTTCAGGGTAGAGTAGATATTATTACCGGTACATTTGGTAAGGCACTTGGCGGAGCCAGTGGCGGATTTACCAGCTCCTCTAAGGAAATCGTTTCCTTACTTCGTCAGAGAAGCCGTCCATATCTCTTCTCTAACTCCATGGCACCATCTGTAGTTGCCGGTTCTATCAAAACATTAGAATTATTAAAGAGCAGCACACAGTTGCGTGATACATTAGAAGAAAATACAAGATATTATCGTGAACTTCTTGTACAGGAAGGATTTGATATCATTCCTGGAACACATCCAATCGTTCCGATTATGCTTTATGATGAAAAAACAGCCGGCGAATTTGCTGACCGTATGTTGGAAAAAGGTATTTACTGTATCGGATTCTCCTATCCGGTAGTACCAAAGGGAAAAGCAAGAATCAGAACTCAGGTATGTGCTTCCCATACAAAAGAAGATTTGAAGTTTGCAGTTGAATGCTTCAAACAGGTTCGGCATGAAATGGGATTAGATAAATAATTGTTTTTTTAGACAGGAGTCACTTTATGTGGCTCCTGTTTTGTGTTATTATAGTGAGTGAGGAGTCTAAAGAAAAACTTAAATATATAGAATATAGAGTTGGAGGAATCGACTATGAAATATGATGTAATTATTGTTGGAGCCGGCCCTGGTGGCATATTTGCGGCTTATGAATTGGCAAAGAAATCAGAGAATATGAAAATTGCTGTATTTGAGGCAGGACACGCTTTGGAAAACAGAAAGTGTCCGATTGACGGTGATAAGGTAAAATCCTGTATTAAATGTAAGAGCTGTTCCATTATGAGTGGTTTTGGTGGAGCAGGTGCTTTTTCCGATGGTAAATATAACATCACCAATGATTTTGGCGGAACCTTACATGAGTATATCGGAAAAAATAAAGCCATCGAGTTAATGGAATATGTTGATGACATTAACATGGCTTATGGTGGAGAAGGAACAAAGATGTATTCCACCGCAGGTTCTCAGTTTAATAAGATTTGTATTCAGAACAAGCTGAAGTTATTAAACGCATCCGTGCGTCATTTGGGTACAGATATTAACTACGTTGTATTAGAAAATCTTTACAATGAGTTGAAGGAAAAAGTAGACTTTTATTTTGATGCACCGGTAGACAAAGTAGAGAAAAATGATGAAATATACACTATTCATAGCTGCGGACAGACCTATGAATGTGAAAAATGTATTGTTTCCGTAGGCCGAATTGGAAGTAAATGGATGGAAAATATTTGTCGTGAATTAGATATTCCTACCAAGTCCAATCGTGTAGATATTGGTGTCAGAGTGGAACTTCCGGCAGTTATTTTCTCTCATTTAACCGATGAGTTGTATGAAAGTAAGATTGTATACCGTACAGAAAAATTTGAAGACAGAGTGCGTACCTTCTGTATGAATCCGCACGGAGTTATCGTAAATGAAAATACCAACGGTATTGTAACCGTAAACGGACACAGTTACGAAGATCCTGCAAAACATACAGAAAATACCAACTTTGCGTTACTTGTTGCAAAGCATTTTTCCGAACCATTTAAGGATAGTAACGGATACGGTGAAAGTATTGCCAGATTATCCAATATGTTAGGCGGAGGCGTTATTGTCCAGAGATTCGGTGACCTTGTGCGTGGCAGAAGAAGTAACAAGACACGTATTGAAGAAGGAACTATTCGTCCGACATTGGAAGCGACTCCTGGCGATTTGAGTTTGGTATTACCGAAGCGTATCTTAGATGGTATTATCGAAATGATTTATGCGCTGGATAAAATCGCGCCGGGTACAGCAAATGAAGATACTTTGTTGTACGGTGTAGAAGTTAAGTTCTATAACATGGAAGTTGAAGTGGATGAGAACTTAGAATGCAGACATAAAGGACTTTACATTATCGGCGATGGTAGTGGTGTAACCCATTCCTTATCCCATGCGTCCGCAAGTGGTGTGCATGTGGCAAGGAAAATATTGGGAATATAACAAATAAGGGGAACATAGATATGGGAAAGATCAGATTACTTGTAGTAGTAGATATGCAGAATGATTTTCTTACAGGTCCGTTAGGAAATGAAGAATGTGCATCAACGATTAAACCGGTGTGCGAGGCAATTCGTACGGGAAAATATGACAGTGTAATTCTAACAAGAGATACACATCAAGAGGGATATCTTGCAACGCAGGAAGGTATGAAGTTGCCGGTTGAACATTGTTTTGCAGGAACAAAGGGATGGGAAATTTGTGATGAGGTCATGGCAGTAATTAATGAGAATTTTGACGCGTCACAGATTAGGATTTTTGATAAACCAACCTTTGGAAGTGCGAAGCTTGGCGCATATTTACAGGAGAAGTATGGTGATGGTGCTGATTTAGAACTGGATTTTGTTGGTGTATGTACCGGAATTTGTGTGATTAATAATGTTTCCGTTTCCAGAGCCTTTTGTCCGGAAAGTGTAATTAATGTAATCGAAAAAGGCTGTGCGTGTGTAACGGTGCAGACTCATCAGACAGCAATTGAAGCAATGAAGACATTTCAGATAAATATCATTTGAGGGGTGCATGAAAATGAAATTACAGCCGATAATTACTTCCTTGTTAGAACAGGATATGTATAAGTTTTCCATGGGACAGGCGATTTATCATCAGTTTTCAGATTATAAAACAACCTGGTCCTTCCGTTGCAGAAACGAGGGCGTGCATTTTACCCCGGAAATGGTGGAAGAGATTCGTGCGCAGATTAAGCATTACTGCAGTTTGCGTTTTACAGAGGAAGAACTGGAATACTTAGATGCGATAAAATGGATTAAGGGTTCCTATGTGGATTTCCTTCGTCTGTGGGAACCGCGCTTTGCGGATTTTGTTATTACAACAGAGGATGCGTGTGGTCTTGCAATTGAGACGACGGGAACATGGTTAAATACTTCCATGTATGAGATTCCGACGCTGGCAATTGTAAATGAAGTATATTTTAGAATGGCGTACGATTACGATACATTGTTTGAAAGCTTCAAGAAGCGTCTGGCAGAAAAAAAGGGCTGGCTTGAGAGCGAGACCTATTTGCTGGGAAATTATTCTGAGTTTGGATTGCGTCGCCGACTGTCTGCAGAGGCACAGGCTTATGCCGTGCAGGAGTTAAATGCAGCAAAGACCATTGGATCAACTATGGTAGGTACATCTAATGTTTATTTGGCAAAAAAATACGGAATTACTCCGGTAGGAACAATGGCCCATGAATGGATAATGTGTTCCGGTCAGGGTAACAAAAAACATAATCCGGCATATTCTAACTGGTATGCACTTGATGCATGGGTGAAGGAATATGGCGTATTAAACGGTACCGCGTTGACAGATACTATCACAACCGATTGCTTTTTAAGAGATTTCAAATTGACCTATGCCACACTCTTTAGCGGTGTGCGCCATGATAGCGGTGACCCGATTGAGTGGGGCGAAAAAATGTTGCGTCACTACGAAAGCCTCGGTATTGATGCGAGAATGAAGACATTATTGTTTAGTGACAGTCTTAATTTTGAGAAGGCTGATAGAATCAGAAAACATTTTTGCGGAAAAATCAAGGTGGCATTTGGAATTGGTACATATATTTCCAACGATACGGAAGTTTCACCTTTAAATATCGTTATGAAGGTAACCCGTTGCAACGGAACGGAGGTTGCGAAAATTTCTGATACGCCGGGTAAGGGACTGTGTAAGAATCCGGAGTATGTAGAATATCTGCAGAGATGTATTGATTGGAGAATGAAGAATGAATAAATAAAATGGTTCAACTCTAGGAAAACAAACTGCCTTATCATAAATTGATAAGGCAGTTTTTACATGGAAAATGTATTTAGATTATTTCTTAGGAATCCTATCTGAACAAAGCTTCATCAATTTTTCTTCGGCTTCCAGTTCACGAGGATAAGGAAAACTTTGTTTTAATTTTTGAAATTCTTCTTCTAACTGTTCTGCTTTTTTGAGATTTCTATCTCTGAAAATGGACATCGCATATTCCATTCGAATGACGGTAGGATAAGATTTCATAGAGTAAGTGAATTTTCTAAATTTCTCGGTGAAATGTTTATTTAATTCCATTTCCCGATTTTCTCCAATGAGTTCCCAGAAAATACAGTCACATCGTAACAGGTTACGGTTTATATTATCCAAATTAATTTCCGGATTTAATAAGCGGTTTAATAATTCCTTTGCTTCGGAATAGTTTTCTTCTTCTACAAGGCGACAATAAGCCATTGCGCCAATCATTGCAATCATTTGGTTTTTCATATCTTCATCCGTCGGGATTTCAAACCATTCTGCAGGCATCTCGGATAAAAGCTTTCCGTCAGATTTTTCTTTGTTGACTTTTAATCCTAACCAGAAGGCCTTTAGAGCTTCCGGTGATTTTTTGAGCATTTTTACGTTATATCCGTCATTTCCCAAGCCGTTTATTTTCATAGGAATTCCATTTATAAGTGCTGAAAATAACGCAACAATCGCTCCGGCAATGTAAGCATCACGTAAAGATGGCGTTTGCCATGTTACAATAAAAGCTAATGTATAAAGTATAAACATAGATGCATCAGCTATTATACCGCCCATATTATAAAGTTGAAACGGTATTTGTCCGTCCTTTAGTTCCGGCGGAGCCATCAGGCATTGACCACCGGTACCGGCTAATTTATATTTTTTTATAACAAATTTGTTGTTCTGTTTTAATAAAACAATGTTTCCGACCCGAAAAGATACAAACTGATAGCCGGTCTGGAGGCCAAATATCATGTGGCCGAATTCATGAAGGATTGATTGTATTAAGTATTCAATCAATGCAAACACTGACCAGAACAGTATTATAGAGAGGGTTGGAAGTATAGCAGTGTCTAATATTTCTTGAAAATAATCAAATATAAACATAATTTCTTATTCCTTTCAGACTTTAAGATTTAAAAATTCTCAAGCAATTCTTTCATATTAACCTCGAATCCTTCCAATACGCCGGAAGTGACCGTTTCCTCAAAGTCATATTCTCCGGTGTTTTCCGGATTTTCAAAATTCATAACTAAGGTTTTGCTAGTTTCCGGATTGATGATCCAATATTCTCTCACACCGGCCTTTTGATATTTTGCCAGTTTGGTAATGTAATCATGTTTAGCATTGCTTGGAGAAATAACCTCGATTGCTATGTCAGGGGCACCATTACAGCCTCGTTCAGTAAGCTTGTTTTTGTCACAAATGACAACCAGGTCCGGTTCTACATGAGTGCTGTCGTCGGCAAACAAACGCACGGCAAAAGGAGAGGTGTACACATGACAGTTTCCTTTATTTGTGCGAATGTGATCCATAAAGGAAAAAATTAGCTTTCCTACCAAAAATTGATGAATGCGATTCGGCGTAGCAAGAAGATAGAGCTTTCCGTCAATAAGTTCTGCGTGAGTACCCTCGCTTAAAGCGTCAATATCGGCATAGTCATATTTGCGGGCGGTATAGCAGTAAGATGAGGCAGTTTCACGAACCAAACAAGGTTCTTGTCTGAATTCATCATAAGTAAAAGGTAGTTTCTGTTTTTTCGTAAGTACCTCTTCGATGGCAAGGAGGGTAGCGTACCGGGGATTTTCGGTAGCACCGGAAAAAATCTTATTCACCGTACTAAAAGGGATACCGGAAAGTTCGGCGATTTCAGAGTTTGTCATAGCGGCTTCTTTTTTCAGTTGTCTTAATTCGGATATATTCATGTGAAAGCCTCCTTTTATTTTCTTTATATGGATATTATAATGCGAATTTTATGTAAAAACAATAGTTAAATATCCAAATATGGAAAAAGATTGCTGCTCAAAAGTGCGGAACTGCATCTTGCGTGGAGAGGGGAACTGTTGCTATAATATATTAGGGCAATTTTATAAGAAAATATAAGGCAATATATAAATAAATATATATATAAACGGAGGGTTACAAATGAACGCACAGGAAAGAAGAGCAGCGCTTCAAGACATATATACACAGGGTAGTTATTACGGTTCCATCGGAGGCGTCCTTGGGATTGACCAATGGGGCGGATTGCCGGAGGACGGGATCCCGTTCCGGTTAAAAGTAAATGCTTTTTTGGATGAAAAAAGAAGAGAGTTATATTTTACACCGGAAGCAGAGGAAATGGCGGCCTACTACAAAGAGCATCCTGTAGGGGAAGATGATATTGAGACTGCGCAGATTAAAGGCTTTTTGAAACAGAGAAGTTTCTATTTGGATGTTCCGAAGGAGCTTTCTGAGGAGTTTAACCGCAAGAGAGTAGAAGCTATGAGTGCTTGGAAAAAGGCGAGAGAAGAGCAGAACTTTGATATTTTTAAGCCTTATATGGAGCAGGTGTTTGAACTTCGTAAAAAAACAGCCCTTGCTTTGTGCCCGGAAAAAGATCCTTTTTCCACTTTGGTTGATTTAACAGATGAAGGTATGGAAATTGAGGAAATCAGCCGTCAGTTTAGCCGGTTGAGAGAGGGAATCGTTGAGATTCTTCAAAAAATAGAAAAAAGTAATGTTACTATTGATAATGAGTTTTTGAAAAAAGAACAGAATCCTGATGTGATGATGGAAGTGGCAAAGGATCTGGCAAGAGAAGTAGGATACGAGGATGCTAAGGGTGGCTACAATGAAAAAGTAATTCACGCTTTTTCTTCTACCGTAGGTCCAAGAGATGCCAGAATTTCCACGGCAAAGCACGGAAGGCCCTCTCTGTTGTTAACCATCCTTCACGAAGCAGGTCATTCCATGTATGGATACTCTTCTTCTGAAGAAGTGGCAGAGGCAGGATTGTATGGCGGAATTCACGGTGGATTCCATGAAGGTCAAGCACGTTTTATTGAGAATTTCATCGGAAGAAGCAGAGAATATGTACATCATATTTATCCATTGTTGGCAGAAAAATTCCCGGAATACGGCAAAGTGTCTGAGGAAGATTTTTACAAGGCTTTAAATAAAGTAGAGCCAAGCTTAAAGAGAACTGCGGCAGACGAAGTGACTTACAGTTTACATGTAATCATTCGATTCGAATTGGAGAGAGATTATTTTGCAGGAAAGCTGACCATGGATCAAATGAGAGATGCATGGAACGATAAATACGAGGAATATTTAGGAATCCGTCCGGAAAATGACACCGAGGGTATTTTACAAGATATGCATTGGACCGGAAGCTGGATCGGATATTTCCAGAGCTATGCTCTTGGAAATATTTATGACGGACAGATTTATAAGGCAATTAAGAAGGATATTCCAAACTTCTTACGGTTGGTAGAGGCGGGAGATTTTGCTCCGATTATCAACTGGTTAAAAGAGAATCTGTGGAGTTACGGAAGAAGCATTACTGCACTGGATTTGATTAAGAAAGTGACGGGAGAAAGCTTAAATGCAGAGCCGTTCCTTGCATATTTGGATGAAAAATACGGAAAGATATACGGATGGCAATAGGCCACAGATAAAGTGATTCGGAGGAAAGTTTAATGAGTCAAATAGGTGAAGCAGAGTCTTCAGAAAAAGTAAATGCCATAAAGCAGGAAGAATCTGCGGCACAAAAAAGTCAAGTGGCAGGCAATCCCTTGGGCACAGCCCCTGTGGGGACATTGCTTCGAAAATTTGCAATCCCTAGCATTATTGCTACGGTGGTTGGTGCGTTATACAATCTTGTAGATCAGTTTTTTATAGGACAAAGTGTTGGTGAATTGGGAAATGCCGCAACAAATGTGGCGTTTCCTTTAACTACTGTTTGTACCGCAATAGCACTCTTGTTAGGCACCGGAGGTGCTGCGGCATTTAACTTGTCTATGGGACGAGGGGAAAAAGATAAAGCCCTTCATTACGTTGGAAATGGAGCAGTGCTGTTGTTCGGAATGGGTGTTGTGCTATGTATTATTACCCAGATATTCTTGGAACCAATGTTAATCTTTTTTGGCTCTCCGGACAATGTGTTGGGTTATGCAAAAGAATATGTACGGATTACCGCCTTTGGCTTTCCATTTTTAATATTAACCACCGGTGGTGCTCATTTGGTCAGAGCGGACGGAAGTCCACGATACTCAATGATTTGTAACCTGACCGGAGCGGTTTTAAATACCATTTTGGACCCGTTGTTTATCTTTGGGTTTGACATGGGGATGGCCGGAGCCGCATGGGCAACCATCATTGGACAAATTGCCTCTGCGGCGTTGATTATCCGCTATTTGTTCAATTACAAAGCCGGAAAGCTAACCAAGGAGGTACTAACACCTCAATGGAAGTACGCCGGTTATGCTATGGCGCTGGGGCTGACACCATTTTTTAACCAGTTGGCAATGATGGTGGTTCAGATTGTAATGAATAATTCTCTGACTTACTATGGAGCTCAGTCTGTCTACGGAGAAGCAATTCCGTTGGCAAGTGCAGGTGTTATTAATAAAGTAAGCTTCATGTTTTTTGCGGTTTGTATCGGCATTGCCCAGGGAATGCAGCCAATTGCAAGTTTTAATTATGGTGCAAAAAAATATGATCGCGTAAGAAAAGTAATAAAGATAAGCTTAATTTGTGGTTTGTGTATATGTGGAGTTGCTTTTTTGCTGTTCCAAATATTACCAAGACAGATTATCAGTCTGTTTGGTAATGGTTCGGAAATGTATTTTGCTTTCGCAGTAAGATATTTTAGAATATACTTGTTCTTTATTTTTATCGGTAATATTCAGCCATTGTCCTCAAACTTCTTTGCGGCAATTGGTAAACCGGGAAAAGGAACATTTTTAAGTTTAACAAGACAGATTATCTTTTTACTTCCATTAATTGTTATATTCCCACGATTTATGGGAATTGACGGAATCATGTATGCCGGTCCTGTGGCGGATTTTATGGCAGCAGTGATTGCAGGCATAATGTTGTATAAAGAGATGAAGAGCCTGAAAGAAGAAGTATAAAGAAATAGGAAAATGGAGATAAAAATGAGCAAATTTAAATTCTTGTTATGGGATATTGATGGAACTTTGATTGATTTTCATGCAGCGGAGGAAGTGTGCATCCGCGGCCTTTTAAGAGAGCAGGGCGTGGAGATTACTTTGGAGCAGTTCAGAGAATATCAGAGAATCAACCGAGGCTACTGGGAAGCTTTGGAAAAAAATGAAATCACAAAACCGGAGGTTTATGTAAACCGCTTCCGTGATTTCTTCGAGTACATTGGAGTTAATCACATTGATACAACCAAATTCAATGCAGATTACCAGAGAGGTTTGGCAGAAACAGTGGAAATGGAAGAAGGGGCTATGGAAGTGCTGACTACACTTTCTAAGAGCTATAAACAATATGCCGTAACCAATGGTAGTGGCGTGGCACAGACAGGAAAGTTGGCAAAATCAGGCCTTGATAAGATTTTTGAGGACGTATTTATTTCTGAAGTTATCGGTGCAGAAAAGCCAAACATTGAATTTTTCCAAGCGATGGAGAAAGCCATTCCGGATTTTAAGCGAGAGGAAGCTATTATCATCGGTGACTCCTTAACCAGTGATATGCGTGGCGGAAATAATGCAGGAATTGTAAACTGCTGGTATAACCCGCGACATCTGAAGAATGAGACAGATGTTAGAATTGATTTCGAGATTGAGAAGTTGACGGATATTTATAAGGTGCTGGAGGGATAGTATCTTTAGTAAACATGATATATCCCGCAATGCTTGCCAGTTGTTTGGTGGGCAAGCAAAATGCGGCTATGACTGGTGGTGGCATTCTTTTACAACTTGCCACGAAAAGACGGGAGAAGAGAAAGCTTTTTTTGTAGAATATTTTCTTTGTAATCCTGCCATGGGAGAAGAGGAACCGGTATTTGGTCAGCTTGCTGAGAATAAAGAGAATAGGGTAAAACCATCCTATTTAATGGTGAAGGCCGGAACCTGAAAAGCGTCACAATCGTCTTTGGAACGGCGGAAACGGAAAGGGTACGATCAAGCTTTATCATTGCGGCAAGTTGATAGATGAAGTGATTGCTGAAAATGTGGGTTGTGAATACGGGGAATATGATAGTTAAAAAATAGAGCCATAAACTAAAAGTTGTCCATGGTTATGGGACAGCCAATAGTTTATGGCTCTTTTTATAATTTAAACTATTTGTTATCTTCTAATATCTACACCGAGTTTAAACCTCTATCTTATTGCGCTTCTGCTTCTTCATCTCCTAAAATTGCAATCGACTGTTGTATTTCCTGCATGCGATAATCCACAGAGGAAATAATGTCGGCACAGGCCTTTAACTCGTTTGCAATTTCTTCAGCATGAGGTACATTTTTCTTATATTTTACTTTATGTTCTAAGCTTGCCCAGAAGTCCATGGCAATGGTTCTGAACTGTAGCTCTACTTTCATGTTCTTTTTCTCGTTGGCTAAAAAGATTGGAATAGCAACGATTAAATGAAGACTGCGGTATCCGTTTGGTTTTGGATTCGCAATGTAGTCTTTGATTTCTAAGATAACGATGTCGTCCTGCTCTGTAATAAGGCGGGCTACGTTATAAATATCTTCCGGGAAGGAACAAATAACACGCACACCGGCGATGTCATTTAAGTTCTGCTCCATGCTTTCCACGCTTACAGGAAAGCCGCGACGTTCCATTTTTTCGTAGATACTGGAAGGAGATTTCAAGCGGCTTTTAATAGACTCGATTGGATTTCTTTGGGTACGGAGTGCAAATTCCTCATTTAATACACGAATCTTGGTTTCCAATTCCATGACAGCACATTGATAACGCATCATCATGTCCTGAAAATCCTTTGGTGTTGTAATTAATTGAGTAACATCTGCTCCGTTTGGTATTTCTGTTAAGTTATATGATAGTGGCATTTCATTTCTCCTGATATTTTAAATGTGGGGGTGAAGTATACTTCCCACCCCCAACGTAAAAATCTTATTTGTATTCTTTTGCCGGTTCACCGTTAAGTACGCGAAGTGCACCTTCAGCAAGTGCCTGCATTTCAGCTTCGCCCGGAAGCACTAAGAAAGGAGCAATCTTTCCACAGTAACTTTCGATTTCTTCACAGAATGGTTTGCAGTGAGCCATACCACCGGTTAATACGATGGCATCAACGTCCATACGGAGAACTGCAGCCATAGCTCCGATGTCTTTGCTGTGCTGATAAGCTAAAGCATCAAAAATTAATTTAAATTCAGCATCGCCTTCAACTAAAGCTTTGCGTTCGATTTCAATAAAGTCTTTGGTTCCAAGGTAGGAGAATACACCTGCCTGGCTTCCAAGCATTTTCTTAACTTCTGCTTTGGTTGCACCGGAGAAGCAAAGGTTAATTACTGCGTTTACAGGAAGAGAACCGCCACGGTCTAAGGAGAAGCTTCCTTCATCCTTTACGTTGTAAACGTCAACAACCTGTCCCTTTTTGTGTGCAGCAACGGAAACACCGCCACCCATATGTACTACGATTAAGTTAAGGTCTTCATAAGCCTTGCCTAATTTTTCAGCAGCTTTTCTTGCCATGCTCTTGTGGTTTAATGCGTGGAAAAAGCTTTCTCTCTGCATTCCTTTGAAACCGGAAACACGAGCAAGGTCGGTCATTTCGTCAACACATACCGGGTCTACGATAAATGCCGGAATATCAACACTATCAGCGATTTCTTTTGATAACAATGCACCTAAGTTGGAAGCATGTTCACCGTAAGGTGGATTCTCAATGTCGCGAATCATTGCGTCGTTTACCTGATAGGTTCCGGATGGAACGTGTTTCAACAAACCACCGCGTCCGCAAATTGCGTTAAAGTCACTTGGCTCAAAGCCGTTGTCTTTTAATACACTTAAGATTAAATCTTTACGATACTGGAACTGGTCAACAATATGTGCAAATGGAGCAAGGTCCGCTGCACTGTGATCGATTCCTGCTTTAAATATCTGTTCTTTGTCCTGGAATACAGCAATCTTTGTAGATGTTGCGCCAGGATTGATTACTAAAATTTTCATGATAATAAATCCTCCGTTTCATTATACCCAAATACCATTATATAACAGGAACAATGTTCTAACAAGAAAGAATTCATAAATAAATCATAAAAAAGTATTGCTTTTTTCTAATAGGGGTGTATAATGAACGTATGAACAGTTATTCATATTTGCAAATGTTCAACGTGAATGGAGATAAATCATACAAAAATATGAAACTAAAACTGTTACAGCGAGACGCATAGGAATTATAAGGAGGGCTTGTATGAATTTTTCAGAAGAAGAATTAATTGATGTGGCCGAGTTATTTAAGTTATTTGGAGACTCAACAAGAGTACGGATTTTGTGCCTGCTGTTTGAGGAGGAACTGTGCGTAAACGAGATTGCAGATGGAATCGGAATGAACCAGTCTGCAGTATCCCACCAGCTCCGAATACTGAAACAGGGAAAATTAGTAAAGAGCCGCAGAGACGGTAAGGCAATGCTATATTCTCTGGCAGATGAGCATGTAAAAACCATCTTAAATCAAGGATTAGAACATATATTGGAGTAATGGTCTTAAGCAGAAGTTATAAAAATCAGTAAGAAATCAGAGGAGAGAAAAACAATGAAGAAAAAATTTAAGTTAGAAAATTTAGGATGCGCAAACTGTGCGGCAAAAATGGAAGCAGATATTAACAAATTAGAGTTTGTAAATGAAGCAAGCATTAGCTTCATGATGCAGAAATTAAGCATTGACGCTCAGGATGACAAAATGGATGAAGTGCTTGCGGCAGCGCAGAAGATCATTTCCGGTTACGAATCCGATTGCCGTATTGTAATGTAGAAGGGAAGGTTCCGGCGCACAGATAGTTGAAGAACAATGAAGGATGTGTTAACACCGGAATATAAGTAAATTTATGACAGACAAACAGAAAAAGAATGGAAAAGCAATTTTACTTTCGTTGGTGTTATTTTTGCTGCTGGTGATTATAACCCATACGGGGATTTTGCCATTTAACCCAGACACCAACGAGAGTATAGTTGCTGAAATTCTGCTATTTTTAGTTTTATATTTGTGGGTGGCACGTAAGGTGTTGTTAAAGGCAGTCCGCAATATTTCCAAAGGTCATGTTTTTGATGAAAATTTTTTGATGGGAATTGCATCAATCGGAGCATTCGTTATCGGAGAATATACGGAAGCTGTTGCGGTTATGCTTTTTTACCAGATTGGTGAATGGTTTGAGGACTATGCTGTAAACCGTTCCAGAGCATCTATTGCAGAGTTAATGGATATATGTCCGGAATATGCGAATTTGAAAAATGGAGATTCTATTGAGGTTGTGGATCCGGATGATGTTTCTGTTGGAGACGTTATTGTAGTGAAACCGGGCGAGAGAATTCCATTAGACGGAATTGTGAGAAAAGGCGAATCCTTAGTGGATACCTCTGCACTCACCGGAGAATCGGTTCCTCGTGCGGTGGCGGAAGGAAACGAGATTATCAGTGGATGTGTAAATGGTTCCGGGACACTGGAAATCGAAGTGACGAAGGAGTTTGAAGACTCTACCGTTGTGAAAATATTAGAGTTGGTGGAAAATGCCAGCTCAAAGAAGGCGAATGTGGAAAATTTCATTACACGTTTTGCCCGCTATTACACCCCGATTGTGGTAATTTCCGCTGCATTGTTGGCGATGCTGTCTCCGCTTATTGGAGATATTTCATGGATGGACTCTTTAAAGAGAGCATGTATCTTTTTGGTTATTTCCTGCCCATGTGCATTAGTTATTTCTGTTCCTTTGGGATTTTTTGGAGGAATCGGAGCAGCGTCATCAAAGGGTATTTTGGTCAAAGGAAGCAACTATTTGGAGGCTTTGTCGGGGCTGGATACCATTGTATTTGACAAAACAGGTACTTTGACAAAAGGTGAATTTGTTGTGGCAGAAATCGTTCCGGCAGATTTAAACCCGTCTGTAGATAGGGAGAAGCATGATGATTCTGAAGAAAGTTGTGCTCAAAACGAGGCTTTTTCAAAGGAACTTCTCAAACTTGCAGCCTCCATTGAGAGATATTCCAATCATCCGATTGCAGCTTCGTTATTAAATGCTTGGGGTGATATAGAACTTTTTAATGTGGAAAACGTGGAAGAAATTTCCGGTTCCGGTGTAAAAGGATTATTGGACGGCAAAGAACTGTTAGCAGGAAACCAGCGTTTGATGGATGCGGCTTCAATTATAGTTCCGCCGGTTGAAGATGCGGGTACTGTTGTGTATGTAGCACTTGATAGTGAATGCAAAGGTTACATTATTATTAAAGATGAAATAAAACCAGATTCTGCAAAAGCAATTGCAAATCTTCGTAAACTAGGTGTTCGTCAGTTAATCATGTTAACCGGCGATAAAAAAGCAGTAGGAGATGCGGTAGGCGCTGAACTTGGATTGGATAAGGTGTACAGTGAACTACTTCCCCAGGATAAGGTATGTATTGCTGAAGAATTGCTTGAAACAATGCCAAGTGGCAAAAAGTTAGCCTTCGTAGGTGATGGCATTAATGATGCTCCGGTATTGGCCCGTTGTGATATTGGTATTGCTATGGGTAGCATGGGTTCTGATGCGGCAATTGAAGCGGCTGATATTGTGTTAATGGATGACCAGCCACATAAGATAGCAACCGTTATGAAAATTGCAACAAAAACCAGAAGCATTGTTACGCAGAACATTATATTTGCTCTTGGGGTTAAGTTGCTGGTAATGATTCTGGGAGCAATCGGAATGGCAAACATGTGGGGGGCTGTTTTTGCAGATGTAGGTGTGTCTGCATTGGCAATCTTAAATTCCATGAGAGCGCTTCGGGTAAAAGAATAAGGATTATTTTTGGATATATACCGAAAAAAGAGAAATATTCAGAAATACTTCTTGACACTATTTGATGAATAAGATAAAATAACTCTTGCTTGTGAAAAACGAGCAAGAACAATGCGGGTGTAGTTCAATGGTAGAACACCAGCCTTCCAAGCTGGATACGTGGGTTCGATTCCCATCACCCGCTTATGCGCGAGTGGCTCAGTTGGTGGAGCACGACCTTGCCAAGGTCGGGGCCGCGGGTTCGAGTCCCGTC
>JAZQXN010000014.1:0-1569 GCA_045632875.1 Lachnospiraceae bacterium | reverse complement strand
TTGTGGCACTCGCAAACGTGGTAAGCCTCACAAGTTGCATTATCACCTTACCCAAGTAGCTTGTGCTGATAGCCGGGATCATTTGCTTTGCGGATTTCACAACATCATACTTCCGCAACAAATGATTCATTGAGCTTCCGTATACGGCATATACGGGAGCTCTTTATATTAAAGCACCATGAGGGTGACGATCCCTCTACTATGGGTTGGAGGCCCATTGTTTTACCAACGTAAACTAATAGTGCGTTATAAAATATCAAGTCTCTGTCTTAAAAAGATTTACAGTCTTTTTTTATAAAATTGCTGTAAGAGATCAATTCCACAACAAGACACATTTTCATGACAATTGCTCTACCAGTTGAGCTATATACCAGAGCGGTACATTTGGGGTTGAACCAAAAACAGATTGTTTGCTTTAAGTTGCTGGATGTGTCTTTTAATTATTGGTCTTGGTTATCCAACCAAGAAATTAAATCTTCTTTATATCTCCAGAAATAACCAAAGGCGCTTTTGGCTTTTCCGCGACAAACATATCCAATATAAAAACTTCTCTTTCGACTACCAAAAAACTCCGCTGCCTCATTCTGAGATTCGTATTCTCTTATTACTTCGTGTGTTTTTAAGTCTATTTGGACGACAGGCTTACTTTGACCCAACTTCGCCCCGGCTTTTATGTCTTCTTCGGTGCAACCATTCATCTTCAAAATTTTACTACACCACTTAGGATCGTATCCAGTAATCTTTGCTATTTCCCTGCAATTCTTTCCTTGCTGAAACTAACTTACAACCAAGTCGTAATCACAACGAAATTTACCATCTCCGCCTTTGGTGGCATTATATCCATATTCATAAGTTCCGTAGTATTTAATCCAGTATGTCTCACGGTTGTTTATTTCCGATATATCACATTCTTCTATAAGATGAATTGAAAAATGCTCTTTCCCGTATTTGCGCATAGCAGAATACTAAGGACGTTTTTCATATTGTCTTTTCATGGAATCTCTGCAATGTTGATCAAATCTTTTTTTTAAAGACAACATCGTTTTCCCAATATAGAGTTTATTGTTTATATCGTTTGTAATTTTATACACATATCCGATCATAACCATCACCCCAATGTGATTTATAAAATAAAAGGCTCGGTGATTGGGCACCGTTATCTCGTCGGTTAATTACTCCGACGCTACCCTTGGTACCGCAGGTCCGACTTGAACGGACAGCTCAGAATCTCTTCTGGATGCTTTTAGGGAGCATTGTGTAATCCTTTCCACCACTGCGGCATAGCTTTTCAACATGATTCAGCCGCGTACTCGTATTTAATTTCAGCAGACCGAATCTTACCGAACGTAATTTGCAATAATCAAGACGGAAAAAAGAGAGGAACAAAACACAGCAAAGAAGGAGGAAAGCGGACAAAATAAAACAGAATTTTTCATAATGTAATTTTATAAATTTGCTGTTTCCGTCTTTTAAGTGGAGCTTACCGGTTACGATCCGATTTTTCAACCTTGCAAGGGTCGTGTCCTACCGAGTGAACGAAAGCCCCAGGTTTCAAGGCACGTTTTTCGT
>JAZQXN010000013.1:0-4748 GCA_045632875.1 Lachnospiraceae bacterium | reverse complement strand
ATGAAGCAATCCATTTTGACGGGGTACTGGTTCGCTCTATGGATGAATTTGGCTTCCTTAAAAATCATCCATTTCAAAAATTGCCCCTACGGGCAGATGCAGGTGTTTATGCATGGAATTTTGCAGCAACCCAAGAACTATCAGAAATCTGCCAAAGATTTACGATTCCTTATGAATTTAATTCCAAAGAGCAGGGAAGACTGCTAAATAAAGCAAATGCATCCTCTTTTGAAAAGATCTTGTATGGCAGAATTCCCATGATGGTAACAGCCAACTGTGTCATGCGTACGTCGAAAGGATGCAATAAAGATAACCACGCCACATTACATTTGGTGGACAGATATAAAAAAGAGTTTCCTGTGGTGCGAAATTGTGGCCAGTGTTATAATGTCATTTACAACAGCGTACCGCTCCGATTATCATTGGAAACCCAAGGGAATTCACAGTTCAAAGAGTTTCGATTACAGTTTACCATCGAGAATGCCGACACCACTGCCAATGTCTTAGAATATTATCTGGGAGAGGGAAGTACTTCCAATCATTTCTCCCAAGAATATACCACGGGACATGAGAAAAGAGGCGTAGAATAAAATTTATAATTTATTCACTTGCACTTCCCTTCGCATTAGACTATACTAAATTTAATTATTACTATATTACGCCATACAGGAGGATTGCAATGATAGAAGCAGTAAGCTGTGGTGGTGTAGTGATTTTCCGCGGAAAGATTCTTCTCTTGTATAAAAGTTACAAGAACAAATACGACGGATGGGTTCTGCCCAAAGGTACCGTAGAAACAGGAGAGTCTCATGAACAAACAGCACTTCGGGAAGTGAAAGAAGAAACCGGAGTCAAAGCAAACATCATTAAGTATATTGATAAAAGCGTGTATTCATTCAACGTTCCCGAAGACGTCGTTGAGAAAGAAGTTCATTGGTATCTGATGAGCGCGGATAGTTATTACAGCAAACCACAAAGAGAAGAAAACTTTATGGATTCCGGCTATTATAAATACCACGAGGCCTATCATTTGCTGAAATTCTCGAACGAGAAACAGATTTTAGAAAAAGCGTACGAAGAGTACAAAGAGTTAAAGAGGAATAATCTTTGGAAGGAGAACACATGGCACTCATAATTATCGGCAAAGTATTATTGACATTGCTGATCATTGTTGTTTTATTATTATTTCTCTTATTATTCTTCCCAATTTCTTATCGTCTTTATGTAAAGAGAAAAGAAACAAAAACAGAACTAAAGGTGTATCTTCGCTGGTTGTTTGGTTTTATTCAAGGACGCTATCATTATCCGGAGCCAAACAGATTACAGGTGTTTCTTTTATGGAAAGAACTGACAACTTTTCATGGAACAAAGAGGCGAGACAAGTCATCTTCGAATGAAAAGAAGAAAAAGGTAACAAATACTATCCCTTCTCCTACAGAAACATCTAACAATGAAAATTCAATTGAAGTTAAGGAAGAAGGCAGCATTACGAACGATAACAAGCGCAAAACGCAGAGAAAACCTAACCTGTTTGATAAACTGAAAAACAAAGCAAAACAGATTACGGATAAGTATTATCATATCAAAGAGAATGTAGGACGATATACGTCTATTCTCAAAGAAGATAACACAAAGGTTTTACTAGGGGATATTTTTACCGAAGTCAAGCGGTTTATTAAATATTTGAAGCCCAAGAAACAACGTGCAAATCTTACCATCGGTACTGGCTCCCCGGATACCACAGGATACTTGTACGGAATCGTCTGTATGTATTCTCATTTATTAGGTCCGGATGTAAATATTTATCCGGATTTTGAAAACAAAATTTTCGAAGGTGAACTAGAATTATCCGGACGTATTACTGTTTTTATGCTGGGTATGATAATACTAAGATTGTATAGAAATCAAAATTTACCTGAATTCCTTGATAAATTCAAAAAGAAAGAAGCGTAACACGCAGAAAAGAGGGAAAAATGGCAGATAAGACAAATCAATTTCAGGGTGTAGTGGAAGCATTGTTGAACGGAATGAACACCGTATTATCTACAAAAACTGTTGTAGGTGAAGCTACACAAATCGGCGATACCATCATTCTACCTTTGGTAGATGTTACCTTTGGCGTGGGAGCCGGTGCCGGAAGCAGTGATAAAACCAATAAGAATTCCGGTGCAGGCGGATTGGGCGGGAAGATGACCCCCAGTGCAGTTCTCGTAATTAAGGATGGTTCTGTGAAGCTTGTCAACATAAAGAATCAGGATGCCGTAACAAAGGTATTGGATCTGATTCCTGACCTTGTAGATAAGTTTTCCAAGTCCAAAAATAAGAGCGAAGAAATGACTGACGACCAGGTAGTGGATATTGCATTTCCCGGGGAAGAAGAGAATTAATTCATTTTTTTGTTTTCCCTTCATATAATAAAGCAAAACAGTCTTAGGATTCGTATGCGTAAATTAATAGGATTGATTTCCTTTTTTATTGCAATAGGCATGATATTGATGCTGTTAACCCACAGTCGTCTGATTGGACTGTTGTTGATTATGATGTTTTTATTTATCGGCTATAATCTATTCTGTCAGGGGCATTGAACGGTACCTTGTGACAGAGCATATGTTTTATAAACAAAAAAAAGAACAGGTTTAAACCTGTTCTTTTGTGTTTCATCTCGATTATGCTCTTTCTACAGCACCGGATTTCAAGCAATTTGTACATACGTGCAATTTCTTTGGAGTACCATTTACATTACATTTTACACGCTTTACATTAGCGTTCCAAATTGCGTTGGTTTTTCTATTAGAATGGCTCACATTATTACCAAAATGTACGCCTTTTCCACAAATATCACACTTAGCCATGTTGACACCTCCTCGATATCAGCGATTACCGCTTAAAATATTTACAACATTGATATATTAACAGAAAAGAATATGAAAATCAAGTAAAAAAAATTCTTTTTAATAATTTTACATTTTTTTATTCCCTTTTTTCATAAAAACTGTTAGAATGAACAAGAATGTATATCTGGAGGAAGAAAAAAGTAGAAAGGAAGACGTCTATTTATGAAAAATTCATCTATGAATACACATTTAGGAAATATCGTCATCAGCAATGAAGTGATTGCACAATATGCAGGCAGTGTTGCTGTAGAATGCTTTGGTATTGTCGGCATGGCCGGGATCAGCATGAAGGATGGTATTGTGAAATTATTGAAGAAGGATAGCATTACCAGAGGAATCAATGTCTCTATCATTGACAACAAGCTGGTTTTGGATTTCCATGTGATTGTTGCATATGGCGTCAGCATTTTAGCAATTTCGGATAATCTCATTGAAAACGTAAAGTATAAAGTAGAAGAGTTTACCGGACTTCAAATTGGCAAAATCAACATCTATATTGATGGTGTCAGAGTGATTGATTAAGGAGGACATTTCGATGAGTTTGCAAAAAATTGATGCGAAGATGTTTTCTAAAATGTTCCTTGCCGGAGCGCAAAACCTCGAAGCAAAGAAAGAATGGATCAATGAACTTAATGTATTTCCTGTGCCGGACGGAGATACAGGTACCAATATGACAATGACTATTATGGCTGCAGCAAGAGAACTTTCTTCTCTTGGCGACAAACCTGCGATGGAAGATGTTTGTAAGGCAATTTCCAGCGGTTCCCTGCGTGGAGCAAGAGGTAATTCCGGTGTTATTTTATCTCAGTTGTTCCGTGGTTTTACGAAAATTATCAAAGAACAGGAAGAAATTACCATTCCTGTGCTTGCGCTTGCATGTGAAAAAGCGGTAGAAACTGCTTATAAGGCTGTAATGAAGCCCAAGGAGGGCACCATTCTTACGGTAGCGAAAGGGGCTGCAGAGAAGGCAAAATCATTGTCAAAGACCGATATAGCAATGGAAGATTTCCTTGCCCAGGTAATTGAGCATGCAAAATATGTGCTTAGTCAAACCCCGGAAATGTTGCCTGTATTGAAGCAGGCCGGTGTGGTAGACTCCGGTGGACAGGGTCTTGTAGAAGTGCTTCAAGGCGCATTTGATGCATATCAGGGCAAAGAAGTGGCATTGAACTTTACTGCACCTGCAAACGGTGCGTCCAGACCTGCTTCTTCTATGGAAGTGCAGGCTGATATCGATATCAAATTTGGATACTGTACAGAATTTATTATTCTTTTAAACAAGACTTTTAATATTAAAACAGAGTTAGATTTCAAGGAATATCTGGAATCTATCGGCGATTCCATCGTATGTGTGGCAGATGACGATGTGGTTAAGGTACATGTACATACCAATGACCCCGGACTTGCCATTCAAAGAGCGTTGAAATATGGTGCACTGTCTAATCTTAAAATTGATAATATGCGCTTAGAGCATCAGGAAAAATTATTTAAGATGGCAGAAAAAGAATCTTCACAACAGGAACTGACCGCCGCTCAAAATACTGAGCCCGCTAAGGAATATGGCTTTATTGCCATTTCTACCGGCGATGGTATTGCAGAAGTGTTTCGAAGTCTCGGCGTAGATGTAATTATCGAAGGCGGCCAAACCATGAATCCCAGCACTGCTGACATTTTAGAGGCCGTGGAAAAAGTAAACGCAAAGACCATCTTTGTATTACCCAACAACAAAAATATTATTTTAGCAGCAAATCAGGCTGCAGAACTTGTGACAGAAAAAACCTTATTGGTGATTCCTACAAAAACAATTCCTCAGGGTATTACTGCAGCCATTAATTTTGTTCCTGATTTGAGTCC
>JAZQXN010000012.1:0-19889 GCA_045632875.1 Lachnospiraceae bacterium | reverse complement strand
CTACGCTGACTGTAAAAATTACCGTTTCTAACCCAAGTCTGGCACAAGCAAGGGCAGCCTCACATCCGGCATGTCCCGCACCAACCACACATACATCTACTTTTTCTCGAATCTCTGACATACCTTCATGCCTTTCTTACGTTTTATTTTCCCATACAGAATTTAGAAAAAATCTCCTGTACTAAATCATCGTCCACTTCTTCGCCGATAATATGACCCAAGGACGCATAGGCGCTCATTAAGTCAATGGAATAAAAATCCTCCGGCATCTCGTTTTCTAAGGATGTTTTTACCATAGTCATGCTTTCCAAAGCTTCCATCAAGGCCTGCTTATGACGCAAACTGGTAATCACAACTTCATGATTCATATTGATTTGTCCGCGGAAGAACATTTCTTTGATGGTTTCTTCCAACACTTCTATTCCTATATTTTCTGTGATAGAAGTCCGAATCACCTTTGTTTGCAGGCATCCATCCGCCTTTAAATAATCTTCTAAATCATGCTCATTCACTTTTACGGTTAAATCTGTTTTATTCAATAAAACAATGGCTTTTTTATCTTTGATTAACGAGATAATCTCCCGATCACTTTCATCCAAATCTACAGACGCATCTACCACATACAAGATTAAATCCGCGTCACCGGCATATTTCTTTGCTTTTTCTACGCCAATTTTTTCCACTACATCATCTGTGGTACGAATGCCCGCTGTATCAATAATATTAAGTCCGATTCCTTGCAGTCGTATGGTTTCCTCCAGCACATCTCTGGTGGTTCCTGCAATATCTGTAACAATCGCTCGTTCCTGTCCCAAAAGTGCATTTAGTAAAGAGGATTTTCCTGTATTGGGTTTGCCCACAATAACCGTGGAAATACCTTCCTTCATCAGCTTACCATTGTCCGCTGTTGCAATTAATTTTTTTAGACGATTGCTAATATCATCTACTTTTTCGGATAATTTTTCGTTATAACCCTCTAAACTAATATGTTCCGGGTCATCTAATGCTGCTTCTATATAAGCCAGTTCATATAATATATCGCTTCTTAGATTCTTTACCTGCTCAGAAAGCATACCTTTCAGCTGATTCACTGCTGATTTATGGGCAAATTCGTTTTGGGAATGAATCAAATCAATCACCGCTTCCGCTTTTGCCAAATCCATTTTACCATTTAAAAAGGATCTCTTGGAAAACTCTCCCGGCTCCGCCAGACGGGCACCATTTAATATGGCACATTCCAATACCTTCTGCAACACCAATAATCCACCATGACAATGTATTTCTACGGTATCTTCTCCCGTAAAACTTCTGGGCGCTTTCATCACAACCGCCATCACTTCATCTAGGATATGATTTTTCCATGATGTTTTATCTTCTGTATTTTCATCCACCACAAACCCATATTGCAGCATATGGCTTGGTAGTTGCTCCAGTGCCTTTTTTCCGGAGGGCAACCGAAATAAGCGGTCCCCCACTAAAACTGCTTCGGGGCCACTGATTCTAATAATTCCGATGCCGGAATCTGTAAGTCCGGTTGCTATTGCTGCAATTGTATCTTTTTTCAACATAATGATTTCCTTTTTATGTCTTTAGAAACCTTTTCACTATTCCATAAATGTACAAAAAAGGCTGTTACAATCATTATAATTGCAACAGCCCTTCATTAAAAGTTATTTTTGCAAAGTTACAACAACTCTTCTGAAAGGCTCCTCGCCCTCACTGTGAGTGGTAACGTATTTATCACCCTGCAAAGCCGAATGAATAATTCTTCTCTCATAGGGATTCATGGGTTCCAAAGTAACCGCTCTCTTTGTTCTCTTTACCTTGTATGCAATATTCTTTGCCAGGTTTTCCAGTGTATCTTTACGTCTTTGTCTGTAGTTCTCTGTATCAACCTTTACACGAATGTAATCGGATACACCCTTATTTACTACTAAAGATACAAGATACTGAAGGGAATCCAATGTCTGTCCTCTCTTACCAATCAGAACACCCATATCCTCACCTTCTAAGTTTACATCCATTGCCTTCTCTTCTTCGTCGAAAGTAACAGATACAACAACTTCCATTTCCATTGCAGCAAATACTTCTTTTAAGAATTCTTTTGCAACTTCTGTAACATCACCTTTTTCTTTTTTTGCGGACGCTTTGATAATAACAGGTTTTGCTCCCAATCCTAAAAATCCTGAAGAACCTTCATCAATTACTTCATATTCTAATCTATCGCTGGTAATACCTAATTTCTGGCAAGCGTCTGTGATTGCTTCTTCGATTGATTTTGCTGATACTTCAATAAATTCCATACTTTTCTCCTTATTTAATTTTGATTATTCTTCTGATTATAATCTCTTACCATATTTGCCTTCGCCATCATACTGCCGGGCTTTGCCTGGCTGACAGGTCTGGTTGCTGCCTCTTCAGATGCATTTGCTTTCTCGGAATATGCAGATGCTGTACTTTGAATATTCTTTGTCTTCATATTCGCATAAGCATTCATCATTTCCTGGCGCTCTTTCATCTTTTCCATCTTTTTAGCGCTTTTCACACTATTTTTCTTAATCAACTCATCAAAGTCCATCTTATCGATGTTCTTATTGATCACTACCTGCTGGATGCTTCTGATCACACTTCCGGCTACCCAATAAAGGCCCATACCTGCAGGCAATGAGAAACAAAACCATGCAGACATCAAAGGCATAATCTTATTCATGGTCTTCATAGAATTTGCCATAGAGTTCGCCTGATCATTGCCATTCTGAGGCTGCTGAGGCATCAGTTTCACGCTAATCCACTGTGTCACTGCAGAAAGAATAGGAATCAAAACAGCACCAATTACAATTCCCCATGTACCGGCTGCAATACCTGCCTTGATCAATACCATAGGAGAATCACCGATGTTTAATCCCAGAAAATTGTTATAAGTATTGATTAATCCCTCACTACCTAAAATCAATTTATCCCCAAAGGTCAAAGCATTTAATTCATAGTGATCTGCAACAATTGCCAAATCCGAGGATGATAGTCTGTTAAGTACATCTATGATACCATTGGATAAGTTCTCACCTGACATACTTTTTCCATACATTGAAACCGTGCTGGTAATGGATTTGATACTTTCTTCAGCAATTCCTGTAGGATTCTGAAGAAAAGCTCCTTTATCCACGCTGATAATTTTTTCTGCCAGCACCCTAAATGTATCACCAATTTTACTTACATATGCCGGAATTGCATAAATTACACGGTACAATGCAAAAAGGATGGGCATCTGAATCAACAACTGTACGCAGCTACCGCTGGGAGAAACTCCATATTTCGCGTAAACTGCCTGAATCTCCTGATTCTGTGCCATCATGGAATCATTGTCTTTTTTATTCTTGTACTTTGCCTGAATTGCCTGAAGTTCAGGATTCATTTTTGCAGACAATTTAGAGAATTTTTGCTGCTTCACGGTAAGCGGCAACATAAGTACATTGACAACGATTGTAAAAAGAATAATTGCCAGACCTACATTTGGAATTCCAATCAGGTCTATCACATAGAAAATACCGTTCATAATAAGTCCTAATAATTTTGCAATAGGACCTAAAAATCCTCCGGTTTGTGTCATTAAAATGAAATTCATTTATCCTCCATTCTGTGTATCAGGGTACCGGATCATAACCGCCTTTCGAGAAGGGGTTACATCGAAGTATTCTCCAAATAGCCAATATGCCACCTTTTATTGCCCCATATTTTTCGATTGCTTCCAATCCATATTGGGAACAACTGGGTATATAGGGACATTTCGTCTTTTTCATAGGAGAAATGTATTTTTGATACCATCTGATCAATACAATTAAAACTTTTTTCATTTTTCGTCTAAATAAAGATATACTTTTATAATTTGATGAAGCTTTCCAAGGTGTAGTAGCGCACTTTCTACTTCTCCGTATCCCACCGATGCTACTGCCGGCCTTGCAACGACTACAATGTCTAAACCACTATTAAACACTGCTTCATGTAATCGGTAACTTTCTCGTATCAGTCTTGTTATTCGGTGTCTTACAACACTGTTACCCACTTTTTTACTCACACTGATCCCAATTCTGTTTGTACCTAAGCCATTTTCCTTGAT
Organism: Lachnospiraceae bacterium; assembly: GCA_045632875.1. GTDB lineage: Bacteria > Bacillota > Clostridia > Lachnospirales > Lachnospiraceae > XBB1006. The sequence goes on along the minus strand of JAZQXN010000012.1, from coordinate 15,775 downwards.
ATACATCACAAGATACTTGTTTGCATATGATTTTCCGTACTTATAAACAAATTGGAACTGTTGATTCTTTTTTAAGCTTTCAGAAAATTTCATTTATTCCTCCGCTCTTAACCTAATGAAAAAAAGGTCACATTTCTGTGACCTATGCGGATAATTTCTTTCTTCCTTTTGCGCGTCTTGCTGCCAGAACTTTTCTTCCGCCAGGAGTACTCATTCTTGCTCTAAATCCGTGAACTTTAGAGTGGGAACGCTTCTTGGGCTGAAATGTCATCTTCATGGAAAGGCACCTCCTTCTCTCTAAAACCTTCATATATAAAGGTAACTAAATTTTCGTAATTTTAGGAAAATAGCAAGTTGATTGTATAAGAAAAACCTTGCTGTGTCAAGGAAAAATGCGGAATTTTTATTCTAAAAAAATTTTATTTTTTTAAAAATTAAGTTATACACATAGATATCCACAAAAATAATCAATATTCATTTTTTTATAAATTTTTATGCTTTTTTGTGGATAACTGTTTTTTTATGTGGATGAATATGTTATTATTATGTGGATAACACTTATTTTACCTTGTTTTTTGAGGATAAAATTTCTATTATTATTTTTGTGGTTATGTGGATTTTTCCACATACAACTTTGTTTTTATGTGGTTATAAACGGACTTTTCCACATTATGTGGATAACTTTACTCTTTATTTAAAATTTTTCTGTTGATAACTTGTATTTGAAAAATTGTCTATTATATATTAAAATATTATAAATATTTATAGTTATAAGGCGGGGATCTGTTATGGATTTAATCAGAGAAAATTGGGTTGCTATCAAAGAAGCTATCAAAGAAGAGTATAATATCACCGATATTTCTTATAAAACTTGGGTGGAACCCCTTAGTTTCTATAATATTACAGATAATACCATCAATATCGTAATATCCAAAGAACAGAGCCACCACGCACTTTCTTATATTTCTTCTAAATATAAGAATTTTTTCAAGGTAACTATTTCTGAAATGTTTGGTGTTGATTATGAAATCAATTTTATCATGGAAAATGATAAAGATGATTTTTCTGTCAGTGAACCTTCCACTTCTAATTTGAATTTCAATGAAAATTACGAAAACTCTAATCTGGACAGTAAATATAAATTTGATACTTTTGTTGTAGGTAGTAATAACCGTTTTGCTCATTCTGCTGCCTTAGCTGTAGCAGAGTCACCGGGAGAATTATATAATCCACTTTTTATTTACGGTGGTCCCGGTTTAGGTAAGACTCACTTAATTCACTCCATTGGTAATTATATTTTAGAAAATAATCCTAATAAAAAAGTTCTTTATGTGACCAGTGAAGATTTCACGAATGATGTGATTGATTCCATTAGACATGGTAATCCCTCTTCTATGTCTGAATTGCGTGATAAATATAGAACTGTTGATGTATTAATCATCGATGATGTTCAGTTCATTATCGGTAAAGAAAGTACCCAGGAGGAATTTTTCCATACCTTCAACGTCCTCCACTCTGCTAATAAGGCAATTATTATTACTTCCGATAAACCTCCTAAGGATATGGTTACTCTGGAAGAAAGATTCAGGTCCCGTTTCGAATGGGGATTGATTGCTGATATTCAAGTGCCTGATTATGAAACAAGAGTAGCTATTCTTAAAAAGCAGGCAGAAAAAATTGATAAAAAGATAGATGAAGATATTTTCCAATATATTGCATCTAATATCAAAACAAATATTAGAGAATTAGAAGGTGCTTTCACTAAAATTATTGCTTTTGCAAAGTTAAATAATGTAGAACTAACCAATGAACTGGCAGAAGAAGCTCTAAAAGATGTTATTTATCCCAATAAAAACAAAGAAATAACTTCAACTTCCATATTAAATACCGTTGCAGAACATTATAACTTAAGTCCGGAAGATATTAAATCTAAAAAGAGAAATGCAGAGTTTGTCATTCCAAGACAGGTTGTTATGTATCTGTGTCGTACTTTAACAGAAGATTCTCTTTCTTATATATCAAGCATTGTTGGTAAGAAAGATCATACTACTGTTATTAACGGATATGACAAAATAAAGGGATATATGGAAAGCAATGAAGATATGAAAAAGACCATTGAAATTATTATAAAAAAAATCATTCCTTCATAGTTGTGTATAACTAATTTTTTATACACATAAAAAGTGGAAATATACACAAGTTTTCCATAGCAATTTTCCTTGTAAAATGGTATAATAGAGGAGGTTATCCACATATCAACAACCCCTACTAATAATACTACTGAATTATTCTATATATTACATGTAAAAAGGCCCCTTTGGCCACAAAAAACGGAGGTAAAAAAATGAAAATTGTTTGTTCTAAATCAGATCTTTTAAATGGTGTTCAAATCGTATCAAAAGCTGTTTCTAATAAAACAACAATGTCTATTTTGGAATGCATTATGGTAGACACTACAAAGGGTATTATCACTTTGACTGCTAATAATATGGACCTTGCCATTGAAACAGTGATTGAAGGTGAAATTATTGAAAGAGGTGCTATAGCATTAGATGCTAAGATTTTTTTAGAAATTGTAAGAAAGCTGCCTGAGAGTGATATTACCATCCAGACAGATAGTAATTACTTAACAACCATCACTTGTGAAAAATCTAAATTCAATATCATCGGTAAATCCGGTCAGGACTTTTCTTATCTTCCTGCAGTGGAAAGAGAAGAAAGTATTAGAATTAGCCAGTTTACATTAAAAGAAGTTATCAGACAAACAATTTTTTCTATTTCTGACAACGAAAATAATAAATTAATGACCGGTGAATTATTTGAAATAAATAACAATGTATTGAGAGTTGTTTCTTTGGATGGATTTAGAGTTTCCATCAGAAAAATAGAATTAAAAGAATCTTATAGTCCTAAAAAAGTAGTTGTTCCCGGCAAGACTTTGAATGAAATCAGTAAAATTTTAAATGGAAACGCAGACAGTATCGTAACAATCTATTTTAATCCGAAACATATTGTATTTGAGTTTGATAATACAGTAGTTGTATCCAGATTAATCGAAGGTGAGTATTACAAAATAGATCAAATGCTTTCCAGTGATTATGAAACAAAAGTAAAAATTAATAAAAAAGAACTATTGAATTGTATTGATAGAGCAACTCTTCTGGTAAAAGAGGGAGATAAAAAGCCTATTATCATTTCCATCAATGATGAAAATATGGAATTAAAGATCAATTCTACTCTTGGAAGTATGAATGAAGAGATAGATATTCATAAATCCGGTAAAGATTTAATGATTGGTTTTAATCCCAAATTTTTAATTGATTCTTTGAAGGTGATAGATGAAGAAGAAATTACCATGTTTATGGTAAATTCTAAGGCACCTTGTTTTATCAAGGATGAAGAAGAAAGTTACATCTATCTGATTCTTCCTGTGAATTTTACTACAGTAAGCTAAAGTAGGTAAAAAAATGGAAACATTAAAACTAAGAGAAGATTATATCAAACTTGGACAGGCAATTAAGGCAGTCGGTTATGTAGAAAACGGCGTGGAAGCTAAATTTGTTATTCAAGATGGATATGTCAAAGTCAACGGCGAAGTGGAATTTCAAAGAGGAAAGAAATTAGTAACCGGAGATATTGTTGAATTTGATGGAAATGTTTTAAAAATTGAATAAAAAATAATTCAAAGGTAATTTTCATGATTATTAAATCAATCGAATTGGCAGATTACAGAAATTATGATTTTCTGACCATGGAATTTGACAAGGGAACAAATATTTTATATGGGGATAATGCCCAGGGTAAAACAAATATCTTGGAAGCTATTTATGTGGCTGCAACCACAAAATCCCATAAAGGCAGTAAGGATAAAGAAATCGTTAATTTCAATAAAGAGGAAGCTCATATAAGAACTTATGTTGAAAAAGAAGGTGTAGAAACAAGAGTTGATATGCACCTTCGGAAAAATAAGTCTAAAGGAATTGCGATTGATGGCCAAAAAATAAAAAAAGCCGCTGATTTACTTGGATTATGTAATGTGGTTTTCTTTTCTCCGGAAGATTTAGGAATTATAAAAAATGGCCCGGCAGAAAGAAGAAGATTTGTAGATATGGAATTGTGTCAATTAGACAGCTTTTATCTATACAATTTAAATAATTACAACAAAATAGTAAATCAGAGAAATAAGCTGCTCAAGGATATGTATCTGAATAATGATTTAAAAGAAACCCTGAATATATGGGATATGCAGTTGGTTTCTTTCGGAAGTAAGATTATAGAGAGAAGAAAGCTTTTTATAGATCAGTTGAATGAAATTATTCTAGATATACATAAAAAATTATCCGGTGGAAAAGAAGAATTAATGATTTCATATGAGCCGGATGTTGAAATTGAAAATTTTGAAAAAGCATTACGACAGAGCCAGGAAAAAGATATTAGGGCAAAAATGACCACAGTGGGACCCCACAGAGATGATTTTTGTTTCCAAATAGGAGAAGTAGATATCAGAAAATTTGGTTCCCAGGGGCAGCAGAGAACAGCTGCATTGTCTTTAAAACTGGCAGAAATAGAAATTGTAAAAAAAATTGCAAAAGATACTCCTGTATTACTCCTGGATGATGTTTTATCAGAATTGGATTCCAATCGCCAAAATTATTTATTGGATAGTATAGGAGAGATTCAAACCATTATTACATGTACCGGATTAGAAGATTTTGTAAATGACAGATTTAAAATAAACAAGGTTTATAAAGTCACTGACGGTAAAGTAGAATGTATGAGTTAAAAGACCCTTGTAAAAGAAAGGTAAAGATAAGAAAAAATGAGCGAAGTTAACATGAATAACACGACAGTGGAACATGAATATGGAGCGGACCAGATTCAGGTGTTGGAAGGATTGGAGGCAGTAAGAAAGCGTCCCGGTATGTATATTGGAACCACTGCCAGCAGAGGTTTACATCATTTAGTATACGAAATCGTAGACAATTCAGTGGACGAAGCCCTGGCAGGATTCTGTAATACCATTGAAGTTATCATCAATGAGGGTAATTCCATCACAGTCGTGGACAATGGTCGTGGTATTCCTGTAGGTATCAATCAAAAGACCGGAAAACCTGCGGTAGAAGTGGTATTTACCGTCTTACATGCGGGTGGAAAATTCGGCGGTGGCGGTTACAAAGTTTCCGGCGGACTTCATGGTGTAGGCGCATCTGTTGTAAATGCGCTATCAAATTGGCTTGAAGTGGAAATTTTCCAGGATGGAAAAGTTTATAAACAAAGATATGAAAAAGGTATCGTTTGCTATCCTCTGAAAGAAATTGGTACCTGTCCTATAGAAAAAACCGGAACCAAGGTAACATTCCAGCCGGATGAAACAATTTTTACTGAAACAACTGTTTTTGAATTTGATGTTTTGAAAAGAAGATTGAGAGAAATGGCCTTTTTAACCAAAGGTCTTCGAATCATTCTCACAGATAACAGAAATGAAGAAGAAATTAAAACAACAGATGACGAACTTCTAAATCAATTACTTGAGAGAGCAGAAGAAGATGCTGCAGATACAAATGAAGAAAAAACAGCAGAAAATGCAGAAGAAATTGCAGTAGAAGAAAAGCCCAAAAAGGAAAAGAGAGTAGAATACTGTTATGAAGGTGGTATTAAGGAATATATTACATATCTGAATAAGAGTAAAACTCCTCTTTATGAAAATATCCTTTATTTCGAAGGACAGAAAAATGATGTTTATGTGGAAGTTTCCTTCCAGCACAATGATTCCTACAATGAAAGTGTGTTTACTTTTGTAAATAACATCAATACCCCTGAGGGTGGTACCCATTTGGTAGGTTTCAGAAATGCCATTACAAAAACATTAAATGATTACGCAAGAAAAGCAAAAATCCTGAAAGATAATGAGAAAAACCTGACCGGTGATGATATCAGAGAAGGCTTGACTGCAATTGTCAGTGTAAAAATAGAAGATCCTCAGTTTGAAGGACAGACCAAGCAGAAGTTAGGTAACTCCGAAGCGCGAGGTGCGGTAGAAGGAATTGTAAGCGAACAGCTCACCTATTTCTTGGAACTGAATCCTACTATTGCAAGAACCATCTGCGAGAAATCCATTTTGGCACAGAGAGCAAGAGAAGCTGCAAGAAAAGCGAAGGAATTAACCAGAAGAAAAAGCCCCTTAGAGGGATCAGGTCTTCCCGGTAAATTGGCAGATTGCTCTGACAAAGATCCTAAGAACTGCGAAATCTATATCGTAGAGGGAGATTCCGCGGGAGGAAGTGCAAAAACTGCGCGATCCAGAGCAACCCAGGCAATTTTGCCGCTTCGCGGAAAAATTTTGAATGTAGAAAAGGCGAGACTTGATAAAATTTATGCAAATGCAGAAATCAAAGCAATGATTACCGCTTTTGGTACCGGTATCCATGAAGATTTTGACATCGAAAAGCTTAGATATGACAAAATCATTCTTATGACCGATGCGGACGTGGATGGTGCTCATATCAGTACATTACTCTTGACCTTCATCTACCGATTTATGCCGGAATTGATTAAGGAAGGACATGTGTATTTAGCAAAACCTCCTTTGTATAAATTAGAGAAGAACAAAAAAGTATGGTATGCCTACAGCGATGAAGAATTAGATAATATTCTCAAAGAAGTGGGTCGCGACCAGAACAACAAGATCCAGCGATACAAAGGTTTGGGAGAGATGGATGCAGAGCAGCTTTGGGAGACCACCATGGATCCTGAAAGAAGAATCCTTCTTCGTGTAAATTATGATGAAGAGATGGAATCCGAAATCGATTTAACCTTTACTACTCTGATGGGAGATAAAGTCGAACCCAGAAGAGAGTTTATAGAAGAAAATGCAAAATTCGTTAAGAATTTGGATATCTAAGACAAGAAAAGAGGATTACTATGAACGACGATATTTTTGACATTCAGCCAGAAATAGACAAAATTCATGAAGTTGACCTGAAAGAGAGAATGGAAACCTTTTATATCGACTATGCTATGAGCGTTATTGCAGCCAGAGCATTGCCTGATGTAAGAGACGGTTTAAAACCGGTACAGCGAAGAATTCTGTATTCCATGGTAGAATTGAATGTTGGTCCTGACAAACCACACCGTAAGAGTGCGCGTATTGTCGGTGATACCATGGGTAAATACCACCCTCACGGCGACAGTTCTATTTACGGTTCCTTGGTAAACATGGCGCAGGAGTGGTCTACCAGATATCCCTTGGTAGATGGCCATGGTAACTTTGGTTCCATGGACGGCGATGGTGCAGCGGCAATGCGTTATACCGAAGCCAGACTTTCTAAGATTTCAACAGAATTATTGGCTGACATCAATAAAGATACCGTAGATTTCGTACCCAACTTCGATGATACGGAAAAAGAGCCTGCTGTTTTACCCAGCCGTTACCCCAACCTGTTGGCAAATGGTACCACCGGTATTGCAGTTGGTATGGCCACCAATATCCCCCCTCATAACTTGCGGGAAATTATCGGGGCAGTAGTTAAAATTATTGATAATAAAGTAGAAGAAAATCGCGATACAACCATTGAAGAGGTAATGGAGGTTGTAAAGGCGCCCGATTTCCCTACCGGTGGAATTATTCTTGGTACCAGAGGTACAGAAGAAGCGTTCCGTACCGGTCGAGGCAAAGTCATCGTGCGAGCAGTGACCAATATTGAGACATTGCCCAACGGAAAGAGCCAGATTATTGCAACAGAACTTCCTTACATGGTAAACAAGGCAAATCTTGTGGTGAAGATTGCTGATTTGGTGAAGGAAAAGAAAATTGATGGCATCACAGAAATCCGTGACGAGTCCAACCGGGAAGGTGTGAGAGTCGTTATCGAAGTAAGAAGAGATGCCAACGCAAATGTCATCCTCAACCAATTATATAAACATACCCAGTTGCAAGACACCTTTGGTGTAATTATGCTGGCATTGGTGAATAATGAGCCCAAAGTGCTGAATCTTTTGGACATGCTGAAGCATTACCTGAAACACCAGGTGGATGTGGTTACCAGAAGAACCAAGTATGAATTAAACAAAGCGGAAGAAAGAGACCATATTTTACAAGGTCTGCTGAAGGCACTGGATGTGATCGATGAAGTTATCTCTATCATCAGAGGTAGCAAGACCACCCAGGAAGCAAAAGAAAAACTCATTGAGCGCTTTGATTTGTCTGACGTTCAGGCACAGGCCATTGTGGACATGCGTCTGAAAGCATTGACCGGTTTAGAAAGAGAAAAACTGGAAAATGAACACAAGGAATTGGAACTTCGTATTGGTGAATTGAAGGCAATTCTTGCAGACGAAAAACTCCTTTTGGGAGTAATCAAAGAAGAAATTATAGAAATCTCTGATAGATACGGTGATGACAGACGTACCCAGATTGGCTATGATGATTCCGATATCTCTATGGAAGACCTGGTTCCCAGAGGAGAAACCGTTATCGCAAAGACCAACTTAGGCTATATCAAGAGAATGACAGTAGACAATTTCAGAGCCCAGAATCGAGGCGGTAAGGGTATCAAGGGTATGCAAACCATCGAAGACGACTTCATCGAAGATTTGCTGATGACCAATACTCACCATTATCTGAACTTCTTTACCAACTTTGGACGAATTTATCGACTGAAAGCATACGAAATTCCCGAGGCCAGCAGAACTGCCAGAGGAACCGCGATCATCAATCTGCTTCAGTTGAATCCGGGTGAAAAAATAACGGCAATGATTCCCATCGAGGAATACACAGAAGACAAGAACCTCTTTATGGTAACCAAAAATGGTACCGTGAAGAAGACCTCCCTGATGGAATTCTCTAATGTAAGAAGAAATGGTCTGGCGGCCATCAATTTAAGAGATGATGATGAGCTGATAGAAGTAAAGATTACAGATAAGGACAACCATATCTTCCTTGTCACCAAGTTCGGTATGTGTATCCGATTTAAAGAAACGGATGTACGGGCAACCGGCAGAACCTCTATGGGTGTCATTGGTATGAATCTGGTTCCCGAAGATGAAATTGTGGGTATGCAGCTGGATAATCAGGGCGATTCACTTCTCATCGTTTCTGAGAACGGATTAGGAAAGAGAACCTACTTGGAAGAATTCCATGTACAAAATCGTGGCGGTAAGGGCGTGAAATGCTACAAGATTACCGAGAAGACCGGAAATGTGGTCGGCGTAAAGGCTGTAACAGATGAAGACCAATTACTGATGATTACCACAGAAGGTATCATTATACAGTTGCGTATGCAGGATATTTCCACTTTAGGCAGAATTACCTCCGGTGTGAAGATGATGAATTTGGACGAAGGAATTGTTATTGCACAGATTGCAAAAGTAAGAACACCTATAGAAGAGGACGAAGTTGTTTCTGAAGAAGGCACAGAAGAAACAGTGGAAGAAAAACCCGAAATTTAAAAATAAAAAAAGCTCCTAACAGGAGCTTTTTTTGTGTAACCATTTTTCCAAACGTTCTCTTGGAAGTAATGCATTGACTGCTAAAGCAATCAATACACCGATACCGGTATCAACAATACGATTTAAGGAATAAGAGATATAAGTTTCAACCGGTGTATTAAATAATATGATGCACAAAACTACACCGCCGGGCTGAACCGCACCGACCCATCGGAACCACTGACAGAAAAGGATTAACAAAACCACACCAATAAAAAGAGGTATTAAAAGGAAGAAATGTAAACCTCCTTGCGGGTAGAAGATAATATATAAACGAAAGAGAAACATTCCCAGCAATCCACCAATTAAGGTACCAAAGAAACGATTGCCGCCGTGTAATTTGGAATTACTCATATCGCTACCCATTCCAAAGATAACACCGATACATGCAAAAGTGGGATTTCTATCTATCAGAAAATAGAGTAATGCGCAGATGCAACAAGCAACGGCTGTTTTAATGTTTCGCTGTCCAATATGAAGCGGATTTGTAGGCTTCGGGCTCATTTGAGGATCTCCTATGTTAATAATAATAAAAAACGATAGTATTATACCACTTTCAGTCAAAAAAACAACCCAAAAAGAGCAAAATTTTCCTAAAAAACTGCACTATTTTTCTAAGCAATTTTCACATATTGACAAAGGAAAATTTAGATGTTATAAAGAAGTTAAATCGGCCAAAAAAGGCTTTAAAATCAAGGAGAACAATAAAATTATGGCACTGCGAATAGAGGAGATGACCATACCCGGTGCGCCGGTGGAAGGACTAGGGACACTACCGGTTTTTCACAGCCGAAAACCGGTGGTAGTAGAGACCAAGGAAGATTTTCCGGAGCGCTTAAAAGAGGGGTTGGGTGCAAGATGGAGGTTTTTGCCATACAAATTACAGAATAGATATGGTAGAGAACATATACAACTGAAAAAGAAGACCATTGTTCTGGAAAATGAATATTTGAAAGCAGAGTTTTGGCCGGAGGAAGGTGCAAAACTGAATTCCTTATTCGATAAGGTCAGAAATCGCGAATTGCTGATGAGCAATCCCGTTTATCAGCCCGGTAACCTGGCGATTCGTAATGCATGGTGTGCCGGTGGTATTGAATGGAACTTTGGAAACCTGGGACACAATCCCTTTACCTGTGATCATGTATTTGCAGCGGTGCTGAAGGATGATAAAGGGGAGGATTTTGTCAGATTTTATGAATTTGAACGAACCAAAACAGCCCTTTATCAGATGGATTTCTATCTGCCCGAGGGATCACCGGTACTTTACGCCCATGTGAAACTTATCAATCCTACCGATCAGGATAAAACTACCTATTGGTGGACCAACATTGCCATTCCTGAAGTGGGTAACACACGTGTAATGAGCAATGCGGACATGGTAGTGGGTATCGGCAAAGGTGGTCTAGGCTATGAGAAAATGCCCTACCTTTCCTATTTCAAGGGAAAAGATCTTTCTTATCCGGACAATGCGGATCTTGCATTTGAGTACTTTTTCCAAACGCCGGCTGAAGAAAAGAGTGCATGGGAAGCCGGAACAGCGCAAGACGGAAACCTCTTTTTTGAACGAGGCACCACTCCTTTGTTATATCGAAAAATGTTTTGCTGGGGCAACACCCAGGGAGGAAAACATTGGCAGGACCAGTTGTCCTTGCCCGGCAAGGGATACTATGTGGAGATACAATCCGGTATCGCAAGCAGTCAGCTTCATGATAGGAAGTTTAAGGCTAGGGAAGTCATTGAGTGGACCCAGTGTTTCGGTGGCATGAAATTAGAGGAAGAGCTCCTTCACCAGGAAGACTACCACGCAGCCGCAAGATATGTAGGCGAGCATGTAGAGAAAGCACTCAGCGAGGAAACGCTGTTGGCCATGGATGCCAAATTCAAGGTGCTCTCAAACAAAGAAGTAACGGAAAAAGATATCGTACATATGGCCAGTGGATGGGGTGCATTGGAGCAGGCCCGTTTGGAAAGGACAATGGACGGGGAATTCCCCAAAAGCGTATGCTTCCCGAAATCTACCATAGGCCCAGAACAGAATCCTTGGTATCAGCTCTTGACAGAAGGCAAAATGCCCGAAGAAGATCCGGCAACAATTCCTGTGTCTTGGATGGTATCGGAGCCTTGGCTTAAAATTATGGAAGAAGCTCTTGCCAAGGGCGAAGCGTCTTGGAATATGTTGTTCCATTATGGCGTGATGCTGTATGAAAAGATGGACGAGGAAAATTATGTACCGGAAGCATCCTGTTGGCCCGAGTACGAGAAATATGCAGAACTGGCCAAGGAAGCATTTTTAAAATCCATAGAAATTCAGCCTTCGGTATGGGCATACAGATGTCTTTTCTGTATTGAAAGAGACAGGGAGAATAAGGAGCTGGCGGAAACCTATTACGACAAGGTGTTCGAGATGAAAGCAGCCACCGTGGATTATGAGTTGGCAGCGGAATATATCAAGTTCCTGAATGACTGTGGCAAGTATGAAAAAGCGTGTGCGCTGTATGAATCTTTACCTGCCAATATTCAAAACGAAGAACGTATGCTGATTCGAATGGCGCAGACAGCAATCAAAATTGACAGACTTGACCTTGCAGAAAAAGCGTTCACAAGAGACTACGCAAATATCAAAGAAGGTGAAAGTACACTAACCACGATTTGGTTTGAATATTGCGCAAGAAAGATGGCAAAGGAAAGGGGTATCGAGAATCCCACAGCGGAACAGCTGGAAAAACTGATAGATGAGGCATGGGATATCTGTCCTCCTCCTAAGAACATCGACTTTAGAATGTCTACCGACAAAAAGAGAAGATATCGTATGGAAAATTAAATAGGAAGAATAATAAAACAATTCATACAAACAAAAAGTTCGCATATCACGAGGATATGCGAACTTTTTTTGATTTCTTATACCACATTACAAACCACACAATCGTCGCTAAACTAATAAATTCAGCTACGCGGAAATACCACAAACCGATATAGGAAATACGCACCTGTGAACTGCCGTCTTCTAACAGAACGCGAAGCACATGATTATCCCCATCTATGATTTCTAAGCGGTTGCCCAGATTGTCTTTGGCTTGATAGCCGGGATACCAAAGCAAGGGTACTTCGATCCAAGAGCCCTTGGTAGCACCACTTAGTGTGACATTCACATTAGTTCGGTCTTTCTCGTAGTCTACTAACTGTACCCCACCACCGGTCACATATCTACTCGCTTCCAGCATATAAGGGGAGGTACCGCGAATGTAATATTCGTTGTCGAAGCCAACAGCACCACTGGTAGAAACAGCTTGGCCCTTCTTCACAACAGGACCTTGGGAAGTGGTGTAAGCGCTGCCCCATACGGTAAAAGCAAAGATACTTAACAAAGCGACAATGGCTAAGGTTGCTTTCTGTGCGTTTTTGTTCTTAATCATATCAGCCACATAGATGCAGGCAAGGATGGTAATACATGCACTTGCCGGACTCAAGAATCGGCTGGGCAAACGAACTGTGCCACAAAAGCTGTTCAGCAAAGGACTTTGCTGGATGATTCTCCAGGGGAAAATGGTGGTGGTCATCAGCACCATAATCAAACTCATCCATAGGCAGGTTTGCGCGAAACGTTTTTCTTCAGTCTGATTCTTGGTCATAAAGTGATAACAGAAGATAAACACCAAACAAGTGGAAACGCCTACGCCTAAAGTAGCGGACATATCATGCATTACACCTTGATCCAACAAGTAGGAGTAGCCAAATCTTGTTCCCAACAGGTTGAATAACTGGGAGGGGAACAGAGCGTGCTGATAATACTCCGTGTTTGCAGGGAAGTATTTAATACTCAAATCCAGACCTAAATAGTAGGTTAGGAAACCGGCCAGGAACCAAGCGTTCAATGCCAAGGTGGCTACGCCCATTTTCACAAATGCCAGAAACCTTTCTTTCTGAATAAAGTCCTTCCAGAACACAATCAGGAAAGTTACGATCATCAGTGCCACCATTACAGTGCTGATGATATGGGACATAAATATGCCGGTGCAAGCTAAGGTCAGAACCCACCATTTCTTGTGATTTCCCTTTAAAATACAGTAGAGTCCGTAGAACACCAAGGGGAAGAAAATCATACTCAGTGCTTCGCCTAATGCTGCGCGATAATACAGGTTGATGACGCGCCAGGTAGAAAAAGTATAAACGATAGCGGCCAATTGACCTGCAAAAGTAGATTTTGTGATTCCCTTTACGGAAATGTACATCACAACCGCCGTGGCAATGTTAATACAGAAGAAGAATGTATGATAGGCGGTTACGGCGCTCATTCCTAAAATACGGAAAATCGCGGGAATATAGAAAAACAGTTCCGGATAAACGCCGGGGGTAATGTAACCATATCCATTATTATGTGTGGGATGCACACGTACCGGGAACTGACCTGCCAATAAACCATCCTTGATACCCTCAATTCGATATAAATGGAAATTCAAATCGTGACCAAAAAGAATGGTATCGGTGAAGGCAGGGAAGGTTGCCAGCACTGCAATCCCGATCAAAATCAACTGCGAAAAATCATTGTCGTCCAAACTGCCCTTTTTATTCTTTTTATAAAGGGCAAAGGCCAGGAAGGCAACCACAAACAGGGCAATAAAAGTAATATCACTGTATAAGGCCCCGTCTTTTACGATGGTGAAGGAATACAACGCACCGGTCTCCTCACAACAGAAGATGATATCACTTTCGTCCTTTTCCAGAACAAAAGTAGTGGTGGTCCCTGCGTTACCCTCATGCAGGAGATTGCCGTCTGCAGTATATACAAAATAACGACCCATGCCGTCCACGGACAGCTCATATTCTCCCTTGGGATAACTGAAATGAGGGGTATGTACCTGTTCATTCCGTTGATTGATGCTCTCGGCACTTAGGCTAAAGTGTGCCCGGTTAGAACCGTATCCGTTCAGTAGCATCAGCACCAATAAGACGATGATTGCCAGTAATGTTTTTTTATAAGAAAGTAAATCCTTCAAGTTCTTCATGGAACAGAAACTCCTTTATGAAACGTAATTAATAAGCAAAGGGATCCTGTTCAGGCACTTCGACAGGTTCAACAACAGGTTTCAGGCTATAGTACACATTGGCGTAGGTTGCTGACATATAAGGAATAACATAGATGTAAGCAATACCAAAGGTGATGATACCCAGTATAGCCCAACCAAAGAAAGACAAATCTAATACGAAAAGTTCCATTTTATGTCCGTTGGTCATACTCATGGACTCGCGGATACATTCCAAAGCAGGTTTTTCTTTGTTTTCTGCTAATATATACAGAGACATAGAATAGGAGTAGGACTTAATAATGCCGGGAACGAGGAACAATAATGACCAAAGGAAGGTGAAAAGCCCCGCCAAGAACTGTACCTTGAAAGCAGACCAAAAATCATCAAATCCACTGAAGGCATCCTGAACTTCCGGTTTTTTGCCATGGAAAAGATTGAGATATACACGGGTGACGCTCAATGCAAAGGCAGGAGTAATAATGATGGTTGCCGCCAAGGAACCAGCCGGACCGGCAAAACTAAGGATTCCGCTTGCCGCACCGGAGATAGCTGCGACGATCAATGAAATCACAAAAAGGATACCGATTTTTCCTGCAATTTGCTGCTTTGCTCTTGCTTTTAATTCTGCTCTGTTCATAGGGAACCTCCTAAACATAAATTTTCTTAACGTTTTACCTAAATCATATGAATATAGGTAAATAAATCATAACATATTTGCGCCTAAAGTACAATGAGAACGCAAAGGAAATGAAAGAGGTTGGGAAGAAACAAAAAAAAGAGACCTCTCAAGAGGTCTCCTCGGTTTCTGGTGCTTCTATTGTAGGTAGTGTGATGACCGGCGCCACCGGTGAATCTATGGGAATATCCGGGGCCTGTGTCTCCTGGGGGTGATCAGTGGGGACCGCTGTAGGAAGAGGTGCCGAGGTGGGCTGTGACGCAGGCTCGCCTGTTTCAATCGGAGCCGCCGTCGGTTGTACTTCTAAGGTGTCCGAAGGCACGGGTGTGCTCTGTGGCGACACTGTAGGCGATGCTTCTGCAGGTAAAGGAGTACCTGTGGGTGCCGGAGTCTCTGCAGGCAGTGTAGTAGGACTTGCTGAGGGCTCCGCCGTAGGAGTTGCTACAGGGGGTGCCGTTGTAGTTACCGGAGCAGGAGTTTCTAATAGGGAAGTTCCTGTTGCAGTAAGGGTATACTCAGTATTGTCAACTAATAATTGAGGAGAAGATTCCTCCTCAGAAGATGCCATAAGGAACTTCGTATAGTTTTC
>JAZQXN010000011.1:0-14640 GCA_045632875.1 Lachnospiraceae bacterium | reverse complement strand
AAATTCTCATAGCCCTCTTCATCTCCGCCCGGCAGTCTGGTAATCACCGGCTCTCCCGGTATGAGATAGTCTCCGGAAAAAAGATTCTCCTCATTCCACCAGATACAGCAACTTCCCTTGGTATGTCCCGGAACTGCGCATAATTTAAAGGTATGTCCCTGCCACTGCAGATGGTATTCTCCGTCAAAAGTTATATCCGCTTCCCTACAGGAAAATGCTTCATAAGAAACCTTCTCGATTCCTCGGAAATGCAGATACACCTCCATCATGCCGGACATATTCTCTCTGGTACTTCCGATACCTCTACTGCAAGCCGCTGTTGCTAATACCTTCACCGGATATTTTCCCCGCAAAGCTTCTAATCCTGCCATATGGTCGCAGTGTTCATGGGTAAGAATCACCCATTCCGGAGAAAGTTTTTGTTCTTCTAATATCTTATCAATTTCCTCGAAGGAATTTGGGTCAATAATCAGTGCTTTCCCATCCTCTGAAAAAATATAACAATTACTCTCCACCAATTTGTCCCGACACACCTGTAACATAATGTATTCTCCTAAATCTCCACGCCGTGCTCTCTTAATAATTCAATACCTTTTTGATAAGTATTAAAATCAAGCACTTCCAATGTTGAAAAATGCACATCAAACTTGGCTTCCAAATCAGATACCAGCTCCATATGTCCAACAGATTCCCATGCGTGAACACCACGATATTTTAAGTTTGGCAAATCCTCTTCTGTGATTCCCTTAAAATTTGTCAAAAACACTTTGTTGTACTTTTCTAAATTTGTCATTTTTTATACCTCTTCTTTCCTCAAGTTATTTCTCTCTTTATACGTCCTTTTTCTCGGGTTCTATTTTCACCATAAATACTTTTTTCGACATTAACTGTCTGCAGGTTGCCCGCAACACTTCCCGTCCATCCTGCGTATGGCAAACTCCCTCGAAGGTTCCGATGTAAAATTGATTTCTCTCTTCACATTCTGCAAATCGTAAAGTCACGGTCACTTCATCCTCCGCAAAAACCGGTCCGCAGTATTTCACCTGCTGGTCCATAAGCACCGTTCCATTTCCCGGCAGCTTCGTTCCCATCACCGTCGATACTAAGGAATTAACAAACATCCCATGAACAAGTGGTGCAGGATAACCGCTTTCCCTTGCCGCCTCTCCATCAAAATGCACCGGATTATCATCCTCCGTGAGATTGGCAAACTGTTTCATATCGCCCAACGTTATTTTCTTTTTCCAAACCACTTCATCGCCCAATTTGATGGTCTTCATTTCGAACTTTCACCTGCCTAAATCCGGATTTTCTCTCACCCTTAATAATAACAGTTTTATGTAGGAATTTCAATTGACAATCCTACAAGATTAGAGTTATTCTTACATGTGGGAACAAGATAAACTTTCTATTTTCATTTCACACCTATGAATGAACAAAAAAGAAAGTCCCATTTCTAAAGACGACATTTTTAAGCGAGGTATTTATATGAGTAATTCTGCAATTACAATAGAACAGTTAGAAAAAGTGTTGGACGAAAAAGTTCGTCCATCCTTAGCTTTGCATAGCGGGAACGTAGAAATTTACAGTTTTGAAAACAACATTCTCCGTGTAAAATTAACCGGCCAGTGCTCTGGGTGTCCATCCGCTCATACCACCAATGAAGAGTTGATAGCCGCTCCAATCAAGGAAACTTTTCCTGAAATCACAGATGTTATCCTTGTTGAAGGCGTAAGTGATGATTTATTAAACTTTGCAAGGCGAGTATTAAACCACGAAGTGTAAAACGCAAAAACATTCAATAAATCCAACATATAGGCAAAAAGTACAAATACAATAGTAAATGGCTTTTCAGTACGTATTTTCTGTACCAAAAAGCCATTTTTTTCACACGTTGTTACCAGATTTTACCGGTTAATCATATTTCCGGATTATTCTTCCATGTTCAACTCATGTGGTATACATGAGACAATATATGTCCTATTATTTATTTCTTTTAATGTTAACCAGTATATGTTTTCAAAAGCACTAATAAGCTCTCCGTTCACAGCATAGTCACAAATCAACACACTAAATGTTAACTTTCTTTCTTTTTCCGTGCCGGATATATCTTGCACTTCACGTATTTTCATTTTCGATTTCATTATCTTCATATACTGAGCCGGTGCCTTCTCTATACGTGCCATATAATCATATTGCTCATCAGATTCAGCCCAAAAAATTTCTTCGTGAAGGGTTTCTACTTCCTCGATATATTCGTATCCGCCCATAGCATATATCAATTCCGCATAAAACTTTCCCAAAACTTCCTTTTCTTCTTCTGATAATTGTTCATTGCTTTCCAACACTTCCATGTCTAAATCTGAAATATCTATAACTCTACCTGCAGCACTTACTTCTCTACTTCCCAATTCACCGTCAAAATCATTTCTTTTATCCGGTTCGCAGGATTTTATAAATACATTACCATCTTTCACAGTTAATACCAAAGTGTACTTAACACTGGTTGTTATTTGGTCATACGCTAAATCAGTTTGTATATCATAGCGAGTCAAAATATGGTTAATACGGATTTTTAAGCTAATTGAGTCGTTTGTTTTTTCAAAATTTCCACGAAATTCTACTTCCGAATAACCATTCAGATAATTATCATGAACACCTGCCACATATGCATCCATTCGAGTGATGTAGTCTTCTCTGTTTGGGGAATCTTCCGTAAAAATCCGGTCATTGATTTCCTTGATGTCCCCTAATAATGCATTTCCACCATATCCCAGCAAGTTCATGCGGACAAATTCTTTTATTATTTCTTTGTAATTATCATTGATACATTCGAAACCTTCATCTAAAAATACATCTTGATATGAAATATAAAACTTTACCGCTTGAGTGCTATCCTGACTTTCGTCTCCGGTTTCATCGCCTTGAGCGTCATCCTTGTTTTCGTCTCCAGTTTCATTGCCCTGAGTGTCATCCTGACTTTCGTCTCCAGATGTATTTCCTTGAGAATCATCCGGAATTTCGTCTTCGGTTTCATCATGATTCTCAGAACCTTGCTGTTCCGTCACTATGTCATCATCTTTATTGGACGAATCATTCTGTGTTCTATTACAACCGTTCCCTAAGACCAATAACGAAATTGCCATTAGACAAATGATAAATATCCTTTTCATGAGATCTTCCCCCTTTTTTCAAGCATAAGTGTCTCATCAAATGATGTTTCTTTAATTATATAACCATCTTCCGAATCTGTAAACTCGATATAACGAGTTACTCACCAATCCATAACATATATCGCATCTTGACTAACCAATCTATTCCCGGTCTATTCAATTCGGATAAGCCTCTAGCAAATCTTCTTTTATCTTTAAAAATAGTTCCTCCGCTTCTTTTGTTCTCGCAAAAACTTCAGAATTTTTTACATCTTCATACGGAACATAGATTTTATTAACAACTACATTTTCAATATCATCATATGAAAATATCATTGTTATATTGCAGGTAACGGTTGGATATATCGTCTTTTCCAATTCGATAGAATATTGTTCTTCCTCAAGAAAAACTAAATACTCTTCACCTACCTTCATTGCATTCACAAAACCCAAATTGATTGAATCGTCATCCGTAAAAATACACGACGATGACGGAGAAATGTTAATTCGTTCTCCTACAGATTTGTCTCCGCTAAAAACCTCTAGTACTTCTACCTCTTGATAGGTCAACTTAAAGCTAAACTGAACCTCTGATTTGCATCGCACACGTAAAATATGACAACTTTGTTCCACTATCAAATTTAAATCTTCATAAACAGGCAACAACACGGTCTCACTAACAGTTGCAACTGTATATTCTTCGAGACTATTTTTATTCACAAAACTACCCCTCGCAAAAATTCCCACACCTATTGCCAAAGTCCACAGTGCTATCGTTATTATAACTAATTTCTTCATATCCGTTCTTACCCTCTTTGCTCAGTGAGATTTCCGTCCTTCATATAAAAGATTTCGTCTGCCAAATATGCCATATCTTCTTTATTATGGCTTGCTAACAGAATCAATGCCCCTCTCTTTTTTTCTTCCAAAATAACCTGACGAATTTCTTCTATTCCGCTTTCATCAAGTGCATTTGTTGGCTCATCCAACATCAAGATATCCGGAGACTCCATTATTGCCTGTGCCAAAACAATACGTTGTTTCATTCCGAGAGAATATTTTTTTATTGGGCGCCTATCCGTAGGGTCCAATCCAACACGCTCAATCGCATGAATAATCATTTCTTTATTGGCAATGTTTTTTAATTTTGCCAACATCATTAAATTATCAATTCCGCTTAATTCTGCATACAGTCCTGCATTTTCCAAAACAATTCCCAAATTCGGCAACATTGATATTTGTTTATGGAGTACCATTCCATCACAAACAATTTCTCCTGAGTCAATATTCATCAGTCCGGATAATGCACGAAATAGCATCGTTTTTCCCGAACCGTTCCGACCTACAAATCCATATATATTACCACTCTCCAGATGAAGATTAATATTCGTTAATATTGTTCTTTTTTTTATCGTTTTACACACATCTCTTGCTTCTAAAATCATGAGTTGCCTCCCGTTTCCTGATTTAAAATTATAAATTCACGTTTTTTTACAATTCGAATTCCAATTCCCAGAATAACTAAATTCATTACTATAAATAGTACTACCGAATTTACTAACGGAAACTCTATCGGTAACACATTAATAATTGCATTCATATTCTTATCCTGACTACTATGCCATTGTAAAATCAAATGTGATAAAGGATTAATTCTTATCAGGAAACTTTTTACTCTGAGTTGTTCTTTCGTCAATATCTCTACCATCGAAAAATCCAAAACTTTTTGTAATGCGACATAATACCCTAATAACGCTAATTCGACTGTTGAAACAATTAGAAATCCATTACCACTGCCAAAACATATTGCCAGTATATTGATTAATAATGTAACCAAAAAAGTCCAAAGGCTTTGTAGCAACCAATAATATAGCATCAGCATGATTCCCATATCATCTACCACTATATGTTTTTCTATAGCGGAAACTGCTACACAGGATACTATAAGCGATGCCTGGTATAAAAAAGTATAACCTAACAATTTTCCTGCTTCCTTAAAATACCATTTTCCTCTATCTTGTATCCTTGAAAAAAAATACACACTTGCCGTACAAAAATGCTTATACAAATATGTCCCCCACAAGACTTGAAAAATCATATGCGGAACATATCTCAATAAAAACAAATGCATTCCTGCAAAACCTATTTGAAAATCGCCGAAAGCAATTGTCTTTATCAAAAAGGAAAGCATTACGTCCTCTTTGATAAACTCATTTAACAATGCAGATAATAGTCCACACAGAACTCCAAATATAATGACCTTAATCCATTCTTTTTTCAACAGAGCTCATCTCTTTTCATCTTTATACTTACCATAACAATAGTTGCCACTACTATTCCTATAATTACCGCTAAATAAGCGGTCTCATTCAAATAATCAAACTCCAGCAACGTTAAATATGAAAAATAATTGGTTGAATAATTCAACCCCAATACCCTACCAAGTGCAGCTATCAAATACAAGAATAAATAGACCGGTATGAAAAGCAACACCTTATACTTTAAGTTGACCACCATCGAGAATGCTGTTGCAAAGCAAGCTAACACACCCGTAACTATACCAAATATTAAAATCATTAAAAATGTATACACAAACGGATTCTGTAGCCACAACGAGTGGAACAAATAATATTGAACAATTTCATTATATAATTCCGAAAATAAGTTTACATTGCTTTGATCTCCTATAGCTTCCAAAGGAAAGGCGATACAATTCAATCCCATTTCAACAAGCATTGGTCCTGTAAACACGAGAAATGTTGTAATAAATACGGCTAGCATTGTCCCTGCATAGTAGCTCTTTCTGTTCGTTCTTGCCTGTATAAATACAATTTCTTTACTACTTTTATCTTCAAAATAGGCAAATGCGGCAGGAAGTAACAACAGAAGCGGATAAAACTGCAAAAAATAAAATCCCATTATGCTGTATGAATTTAAAAAGCTTAATTTCATGGGATGACACATGTTCCAATAATTATAGCCATAATACTGCCACACATTGTAAAAGAAATTACAAAAAACTAACAGATACATCAAAAAATACATTATGATGGTGCTCTTTCTATGGAACAATGTACATATTTGCATTTTTGCCACTTTTATCACAACATTTCCCTCCTTGTTTAAGACCGGTTTTTAATTTGCGTTATAATAGACATCGGCATAGACAGCTGAAGACGTATTACCACTAAATGCAAATTTAATATTCTCTATATCTAAGTAACCCTCTTTCATCTTTATCTGTGTCGGTGCAGATGCATTTTCACTAATCGTGTACACATCTGATACTGTTACGTAGGCACCTACCACAATTTTCACTCTAACTTTAAGAAATCTGTCCAATCCTCCATTACTCGGATAAACTGCAAAACATCTCGCATCGCCATAACTATACTCTAGGCTTCTCTGCACGGTCACTCCATAGTTCCAAGCTTGATTACTCGAAAGATGTAACGTTTCTCTATTACTAGATGCTGCTAAAACATTTGTTCCAAACAATAATACTGCTATCAAAACAGCTGAACTCATTTTTATTATAATTTTTTTCATTATTTCATCTCCTAAGGACTATTATATATTATTCAAATCTGTCTCTCAACCTTATTTTAAGTATTAAACAATAAAGTTGAGTTTTCTCAGGTACCCTCTCTAGGCTTCTTTGTATAGTTTGCATTTTTCACAATTGACCACCTTCTTCATTTTGTAATTTAACAACTACTGCTACTTGTTATCGTAAATTTGCGTTTATATCAAATTCACGGTCCTTGTAATTAAAGGATAGCCTATACTTCTTATTTACAGAATGGCTTTCCTGTACGAATTTTTCGTACAGAAAAGCCATTCTGTTTTGTGCTACACCTTGTTAATATGACTACATTCTAAAGAAAGGAGATAACCTATGGAAAAACAAATCATAAAAAAATGCTTTTCATTGTTGTTAGCATTGACACTGGTATTATGCAGTTACACAGTATTGCCAGATGAGGATTACAACAATATTTCTCCAGCATCTATTTTTGATGATGAGGAGCCTCGAACTTAATCCAATATTGTCTGATATTGTTCAGCCAAATATTGTCTAAGTACTTTCGTTTCCCATTCTAAGAAATAAAAATCACAGAGATAATATGACTTCATATAATATCTAAGCGCATCTGCATTCTTCTTTTCCATTGCTGCTGCCAAATGAGTTAGGTTTCTACCAACTGTGCCGGCATCACCTATTTGCAATTCCATTTTAATCACGGTGGTTCCAGCAGCAATGGATTTTTCGATATTATCCGTTTCCTCATAAGCTCTACATAAATTTGCTCTCATCACCACCACATTGCGAAATGCATATTTCTCCTTAATTTTCGATTGTGCATATGCATCTAATGCCGTGCTTAACAGCTTCGCAGACTCTGATTTCCTATCCGTCTCACTCAACATCGTAGCAACTTTGATAATAATAGATGATTCTATTGAAAAAGGTGCTCTAACCACTTTCCCATCGATGTAAACACCGGTTACTCCTAACATTTCCCGGAACCGCTCCAGTGCTTCTTCTTTACTAATCGTTCCTTTCTTAATTTGAACCGAAAGTCTTCTCATCATTATCTGTTGCTGATTTAATGTGTCAGTCATATCCAGATTCTGTTCTAACTCATCCAGTAGTCCATCCACTCTATCATATTCCCGTCTGGCAATTAAATTACTAATCTCATGATAGATTTCCAGCATTTTAAAATTAGTGGTGACCAACCCACAATTATATCGCCCTTTATGAATTTCTAATTTACCCAGCATTTGGGTTAACTTATCATTTGAGACCTTTGTTTTTCCATTTTCAAATCTTGAGATAGCGGTTTCTTCACTATAAATTCCCTCAATAAATAGCGATTGACTCCAACCTCGTTTTTCTCGTTCATGTTTTACAATCTCGCTGTCTAAAAATATTTGTTGATAACTTGGGCTATAATATAAAACATCATTTTGTAGTGGATTTTCCGAAAACATTTGATAAGTTTCTTCAATATTGTTTTTATGTAAAGTGTAATACGCTAGTTTTTCCTTTTCTCCTATTTTCTTCGTGACTTCACACAATAAAGTCAATAATGAAACTACATAAACAAGAGAAAATTCTTCTCTCAAGTTACTTAGCGCTTTCTCTCCCTCTTCAAGTGCATATGCAAACTTTCCTGCTTCCATATATATACACATTTTTAAATACGCAATCTTCGGAAGAATTTTTATTCTTTCTTCCGCATCCGTCTGGTATTGTTCTGTATAACTTGCAATTGCATCTAACCAATCCTGTGCCTCGTTTCTACCTTTCCTTATCCATAAATCGCACCGGACCAGTATATTTTCCATTTCAAATAATGCAAGAGAATACGGTTTTATTTTATTCGGACTCTTAAATAATACGGTTCGTTCAATCACTTGATTTAATAATTGCTCTGCCGTTTCGAGGTTATCGACCTTTTCATATTCGAGAAACGCAGACATTCTTAGCAAAAATAACTCATCCCATTCGCTATCCATATATTCTCTTTCATAAATTTGTAATTTTTCTACTACACTTTGAAACTGATGAAATCGAATATCATCTATAATGCTATTTCTCATTTCCATTTTTTCATAATCATACTGTGAAATTATGACTTCCAGTTTGTCAGAACTCTTTCCTAATCTACTTAATAATGCATTTGCCAGTTCTAATTCGGGCATACGTTCTCCCTGTTCAAATTTTCTCAACATAGCTTCAGAACATAACCCCTGGCATAATTGCGATCTTGAGATTTCTTTTTCTTCACGTATTTCCTTTATTACTTCCCCTAATTTTTTTATACTCATTTTTTTCTCCCATTCGCAGTTATTTAAGACGATAAATAATCGGCAAAACAATTATACCATATTTTTCCATTCAAAGCATCCCTGCATAGGCCACATAAATTTTAACAAATAATAATAGGACCAACTCATCCAACACATTACTGCCAACAAGTTAGTCCCTCTTTTTTCTATTATACTATTCTTTTCCCACAAACAGTAGATGATTACTATGTCCTAACATTTCCGGTTTTTCACAGGAATAAAAGTGATAACGTAGAAACTGGTTGTAGCTTTCTGCATCCAACTCATTAATTCTATCTTCTATCATTTCACTTACACCATCTGTTGCCACTTCATGAAGAAGTTTGACTCCATTTTTTGTTAACATCTCTCTACATTGGTCTACCGTAAAGAACACAAATGGGAAATCTTCTACCTTAAAAGTCTCATGATCATAGGTATTCTCTTTCAGATATTCTTTGTTATAGCAAAGCTCTGTAAGAATCACCATATCATTATTAATAAAGGCAAAGAACAGTGTTCCGTCTTTTTTACAAACTCGCTTTGCTTCTTTGATACACTGGGCCCGGTCTTCTTCTTTCCGCAAATGATATAATGGGCCAAATAAGAGAACAATATCAAAGGTATTGTCTTCATATCGGGATAAGTCCAAGGCATTTCCCTGCACTAAATCAAGTTTTAAGTCCGGGGTGATTTTTTTCTGAAATGCCTTTATATTATTATCAGCCAACTCCAAAGCAGAAACATCATAACCATTTTTTGCAAAGTATAAACTATACTCGCCGGCACCCGCACCAATATCTAATATCTTATCTCCTGCCTTTAGATACTTCTCTATGTATCGCACCGTGGTTAAGAATTCAATTCTTGCAGCCGGACTGCGATTCAAGCGGGTATCCTCATTAAAGATATCATAAGTTTTGTTAGTTAACGTAGCGTCATCAGCTTTTAATTTGTACAATTCTTCAAATGTCATAATGCTTCCTCCTTTTGTTTGTGATTTTCGCTCAAATTATAAGTTCATTGAGCGTAATTTCATGTAATTAGGAGTGATTATAGCACTCTAAGTACAAGAAATCAACACTCATTTACTTCTATACTTTCCTTCGATTTGGGCATATATGGAGTAGCTTCTGTAAAATACTTTTACCCAACTCTCGACAAAGAGCCAATAAAAAAGCCCTCAAGTTAAACTTGAGGGCCATTCTTATTTAATAGGTGTATTAACATCTAATTAATATTTCTCATTAAAACGTCTTTCAAATTCTACAGCCAAGTCATCTCTGAACTGTGGGGCAGCAACATTGATAAGTGCTCTTGCTCTGTCCCTTACAGTGTGACCTTTCAACTTCGCAATACCAAATTCTGTAACAACGTAGTCGATATCGCAACGGCTGGTAGTTACGATTGCACCTTCTGTTAAGGTTGGAACAATCTTAGATACGGTTCCTTTCTTTGTGGAAGCACCAAATGCTAAGATGGAACGTCCGCCCTTGGAGAATGCGGAACCACGAACGAAGTCTACCTGTCCGCCAATACCGGAGTACTGGGTTAATCCCATAGATTCGGAACAAGCCTGACCAAATAAGTCTACCTGAATGGTGGAGTTAATGGATACTACATTGTTGTTGCGTCCGATGGTCACTGGGTTGTTTACATAATCGATTGGAGCCATGTAAACTGCCGGGTTGTTGTCAACGAAATCATATAATCTCTTGCTTCCCATTAAGAAACCAACAACCATTTTATTTTTGTCAATCTGTTTCATGCTACCGTTGATGATACCTTTTTCATATAAGTCGATAACACCGTCAGAAATCATTTCAGAGTGAATACCAAGGTTTTTCTTGTTTCCCAAGAACTGTAATGCCGCATCCGGAATAGCTCCGATACCTAACTGTAAGCAGTCGCCATCCTGTACTAAGGATGCGATGTTCTCACCAATTGCCATTTCAACATCACCAATCTTTGGTGCGCCTAATTCAATAATTGGAGCATCATCTTCTACGATAATGTCAATGTCTTTTACATGGATAAAAGCATCACCTAAAGTTCTTGGCATATTTGGGTTGATACATCCGATTACAGTTACGCCTTCGATTTCAGCAACCGGTTTGGTATAGTCTACGGAAACACCAAAGCTACAGTAGCCGTGTTCGTCCGGAGTAGATAACTGTGCCAATAATACATTTGGTTTTAAATGGTTACGGAATAAATCCGGTAACTGGAAGAAGAAGTTTGGAGTTAAATCTCCCATACCTGTGTTGATACAATCTCTTGTACCTGCACCAACGAAAAAGCTGTTTAATCTGAAGTGCTTATCCATTCCTTCTTTTACATATAAGTTATGACCAAAGTCAACCTGTTCGTTAATTTCGATGTCTCTAAGGTCATTTTTTACTACATGGTCAACCATGGCATCTACTAATTTAATTGGTTCGCCTACAGCATGTCCCAATACAACTCTGTCGCCGGATTTAATCACTTTAACAGCGTCTTCCATGGTTTTAAGTTTGGATGCATAAATCTGTTTCCAATCCATTTTTCTTACCTCCTATGTGTAAACAAAAATACATTTGCATTTTCATTTACCTTATACTCTTAAAAACCGCCACACACCAGGCACTTCGCCCGCCTATGTGACGGTTTTTGATTCATAATATGTACCTGCAATTACATCATAATATACGATGTAAATATATGCGATGCTTTAAAATTACTCTGTAATCTTAGCGATTGCTTTTGCAAGTTCTTTCTTCTTATTGAGGTTACCCTGACGAGCAATCATAATTCTCTGAGCCTGTGGTGAACCTGCACCATGCATAGACTCTGTACGATATCCAACTGCTGCTGTACCAAGAGTTAAGTTTTCAATAAGCTTTAAGATACGAAGACGATTTTCTGTAGTAACACCTTCTGTACCCTTAAGGTATTTTTCAACGTAATGTCCGATTTCTTCACTTCTGAAGTCTTTTTCAGATGGAGCTGTTACCATGATACCACCAGCGATGTCTTCTGCAAGACGAGCGATTTCATATGGGAATCTGGTTACGTTCTGTTTACATACGTTTGCTAATAATAAGTCAATGATGTAGTTTCCGGATTCTGTTGGAACACCTTCTGCGGAACAAGCAATACCACATGCATATAAGGTTTCGTTTAAGTGTGTCATTTCGATTAACTTATCTTTGATGTGAGATGCTTTTGGAATTCCGTTGTAATCTGCTGCAACTGCTGCTGCACCGATTAATACGTCACCAACACCTACTTTACATCCGCCGTAGGACTGTCTGTGGTATCCTGCGAATCTTTCTACTAACATACCTGCAAATTCAGTTTCTCCGTTTAAGAAGATTCTGTCGTTTGGTACGAATACGTTATCAAAAATTGTAAGAGCTTCAACACCACCGAATTCGCTGTTACCGGTATCCATTGGAGCACCTTCTAATTTTCTTGTATCACAAGACTGACGTCCGATAATCATTACGATACCTTCTGCATCTGTTGGTACTGCGAAAGATACTGCATAATCTTTGTCGTCCGGACCCATTGCGATTGTAGGCATAACGATAACTTCCTGAGAGTTGATGATACCTGTCTGGTGAGCTTTTGCACCACGAACTACGATACCGTCAGGTCTTCTTTCCACTACGCGGAGATACATATCTTTATCCGGCTGTGCATGTGGTGGAAGGTTTCTGTCACCCTTAGGGTCTGTCATAGCTCCGTCAACTGTTAAGTCGAGGTCCTGAGCCATTCTTAAGAATTTATTGAAATTGTCATGGTAGTTTGTACCATATTTTTTGTCAATTTCAAATGTTGTAGAATATAAAGCGTTAAATGCGTCCATACCTACACATCTCTGGAAACAGGAAGCTGTCTTCTGTCCGCAAAGACGCTGCATTTTAACTTTATTCATTAAGTCTGTTGTACTTCTGTGAATATTACAGAAACGGTTGATTACTCTTCCGTCATCTAATGTAACTGTCATTAAATCTTTGTACTGTGGATCCTGTGCTAAATCATAGGTCATTTTTACAGAGTTTAATGATGGTCTTAAAATTGGGTTATCAACTACATTTTCAACCTTCTCACCAAACATATAAACGTTCAGTTTCATTTTGCGCATGCTTTCAACATACTGTTCGCCTGTCATTAATGCCATTATTATTCTCTCCTTTTTTTACATTCCGGCAGCCTTTGCAGGTTGCCCTTGTATGTTTTTATGTTGCTAAGCTTATTGCTTAGTAGAGTTCTGAATAAATCTTGAATACTCTGTCGTAATCAAGTTCAACAAAGTTATTGCCCATCAAACGTCCCTGTGTTTCCATAACGGATTTTGTAAATACAGGAATGTCTGCTTCAGTTACTCCGTATTCACGAAGTCTCTTCTTTGGAAGAATCTGATTTAATAATTCTTCTAACTTGTCATATACTTCATCGTATTCACAACCAAGTAAGTTCTGGATGTAACGGTTTAATCTTTCGATTTCGCCATCAGACTTGATTTCCATATAGTTCTTTAAAACGCCGGTAAACATAGCATAGTTGCTTTCACCGTGTGGAACATGGTATGTTCCGCCTAATGGATAGCTGGTAGCATGAACTGCTGCACAACCTGCTGTACCAAAGGAAATACCTGCGTATGTGCTGGCAATGAGGAAATCCTTTAATAAAGGAATTCTTGCATCTTTACCTTCTTTAACGATGGTCTGATATCCTTTGATAATCATTTCGATTGCACGGTATCCGAATAATTTTGTAAATTCAGTTGCCTTTGGTGAAAGAGCAGATTCTACCGCATGTACTAATGCATCGATAGAACTTGTAGCAAATACACCAAATGGAAGGCTGTTTAATAATTCAGGAATCAATACTGCCTGGTCTGCGTACATATGAGGAGAAACAAGTCCCATCTTTGTACCCATTCTGGTTCTGTTAATAATAGAAATGTTAGTAACTTCACTACCTGTACCACATGTGGTTGGAACGATTACTAATTCTCTCTTCTTTGTAATTCCTGCAACATTGTCATATAAGGAATCTAATACTTCTCCATTAGAAACTGCCATAACCTTTGCAATATCGATAACTGTACCGCCACCGATCGCAATGATTCTTGTGCAGTTTGTCTTAGCTGCATCTGCCAAAATAGCGTCAACCATAATATCTGTTGGTTCGCCGTTACCATATTTTTCCTGGAAAATGGTAT
This sequence comes from Lachnospiraceae bacterium, assembly GCA_045632875.1. Classification (GTDB taxonomy): domain Bacteria; phylum Bacillota; class Clostridia; order Lachnospirales; family Lachnospiraceae; genus XBB1006. Next base: position 438 of record JAZQXN010000011.1, on the reverse strand, counting down.
GTACTTTTAATCCCATATCTCCAAAAAATGGGTTGAAAATATATTCATTGGAAAGTACTAAGTCGTTTTCACCTAACTTTAAGTCTTCAACAAATTCTTTACAGGTATTGTATGACAATATCTGTGGCTTCATGATTACTTCTATCATGTCGCATCCTCCTGATTTTATATCTTTTTATATGGATTTTTCCAAGGAGAATAATCCCCTTGGAAAAACCGTTATTTTTTAAGTTTTATGTACTATCTTAGCCGAAGATTTCTTCGTCAGATGGCTGTACCCAGTTTGGTTTTACTAAAGCGATTCTGCTTCTGTTCATTAAGTGAATGTAGAAGAAGTTTTCGCTGATAGCATTGTTACCCCAGCTTCCGCATCCTAATGTTGTTGTAGGATTTAAGGAGTTACAGAATGCACCACCTGCCATTGTTGAACATGTCTGG
>JAZQXN010000010.1:0-44261 GCA_045632875.1 Lachnospiraceae bacterium | reverse complement strand
GAAGATGGCGTTAATCTTCTTGGAACATGGTCATTAACAGGTGTAATCACAGCAATCGGCGACAAGTATACAGGTGAAGGTGATTATCAAAACGTAAGCATAACAATTCAGGTTGGAGAAATGACAGAAAAACTGATTGGTGGATATCAGGTGACTGTATCTGACACAACAGATGCAGAAGCAATGGCAATGCTCCAGGGCCTTGCAGTAGGCGATACTGTAAAACTTACAGGTACATTAGGCTACTACAAGACAACTGTTCAGTTTGTAAAAGGCTCTATTATTGAACTTGTTAAAAAAGCTGAAAATGCACCACAGGACATTGAATTACCTGCAGATGCAACAGAAGAAGACATTGTAAATGCAGCATATGAAGCAATGGAAAATGGTGTGTCTCTTCTCGGAACATGGGAATTAACAGGTGTTATTACAGAAATCAACACAGAATACAGTGACAGTTACAAGAACATTTCTGTAACAATTCAGGTTGGCAACATGACAGATAAACCAATTCAGTGCTACAGATTGACCGTAGCTGACAAAGACAGTGAAGCTGCATTGGCAATTCTTGAAGGACTTGAAGTTGGTGACGAAATTACTGCACAGGGTACATTTACATACTACAACACAACAGTAGAATTTGCAGCAGGATGCGTTCTCTTAGAAGTTAACGGAACACCTGTAACAACACAGGCTCCTGACACAATCGACGTAATCTCTACTGGTGCAGGTATCGTTCTTGTTTCCGGTATTGCATTATTAGCAATCGTTGAAATGAAAAAAAGAAGATAATTACTTCTAAATAATAAAAAAGGGGCTTCCGAGGGAAGCTCCTTTTTTGTATAAAACAAAAGCTCCATGGCATTTAATTTGCCATAGAGCCTTTTTAATATGCATTTTACAACCAATTATCATGTGTTTCTTTGTATTCTTTAACCACAGCATCCGCATCTCTTAATAATGCTTCAACTTCTTCCTGGTTATATACGGTTGCACCGCTTGCGCAAGCATGACCGCCACCGCGATATTTTTCTGCAACTTCGTTAATGTGTACGAAACGGGAGCGTAAACGAACTCGAATGGAGCCTGTTTCGTCGCCGTTTTCTATGAAGGCCATCCAGCAGATAGCACCCCGGATGGAATCCAAGTTTCCTACACAAGCGCTAGCCTGTTCGGTAGTAAGATTGAATTCTTCTTGCATTGCACGGTCGATGTAAATGTAAGCAACACCGTTTTCAGTGATTTGCATTCTGTTGTAAATATGAGCTTTGAATTTTAAGTATCCGAAAGCTTCCAAATAAAGTCTTGCAAAAAGTGTCTGTGTATCAACACCAACATCCAACAAAGTTGCAGCACATCTTAAAGTATCGCCGTTTACTTCGGAGTATTTAAAACGACCGGAGTCGGTAACCATACCGGTATACAAATAGGTGGCTGCCTCTGAATCAATTTTTAGTTCATCTTTAAACGCTTCGTAAAAGGCAACAATCATTTCACAACAGGAAGAGCGATGTTCTTCTACCCAGATATAATCACCATAGTTCTCCAATGGAATGTGGTGATCGATTTTTACCAGTTCTTTGCAAAGGGTGTATTTCTGGTTGGAAATACGTGCTTCGGAAGCGGTGTCCACTACGATTCCAAGAGCATCTTTGTACATTTCGTCCGGAATCGGTTCATCATCCGGACCAAGGAAGTCTAGGTATTCAGAAGGATTTTCCTCCATTAAATAGACCTCTTTTTCCGGCCAGGTCAACTTGATAATAGCCTGCAAGCCCTTGGATGCACCTACACAGTCACCATCATTTCGGATGTGGCGGAAGATTACGATGCGGTCATATTCTTTTATTTTGTTTAATATGGTTTGCATTATTTCTCTATTCATAAGTCCCTCCAACAAGTGAGTCTAAATCTGCCAACATTGCCATAGCGGTTTCTTTATCTTTTACACAGGCACCGCTGGCTTTCGCATGACCGCCACCGCCGTATTTTACAGCAATAGGGTTAATGTTTAAGCTGCTTGAACGAAGCTCGCATAAGATGCCTTCTTCTGTTTCCGTAAAGTTTACCCAAGCATCCACTCCGGTGATATCAGCCATAGTATTAACCATACCGCGGGAGATGGAAAAAGTGTCTTTCCCGGAAGCTAAAAGATCTTCGTGGGTGGTATAAATGTATGCCACTTTATTTGGTGTAAACTGAATCTTCAAGGTAAACTGGGCTTTCAGTTTTTTGGATTCATAAGTATCTGCGTATAAATTTTTATATAAAGCAGTCGTATCAAAGCCCTGTTCCATTAAAAAAGATGCCATTTTAAAAGTGTTGGCATTGGTGCTGTCGTATCGGAATCGACCGGAGTCCGTAACCATTCCTGTGTACAAGGATAGGGCAGCTAGTGGTGTCAGTTTTAATCCTGATTCATAAGCAAGATGAGCCACCAGTCCGCAACAGCTTTCATAGGTAGAGTCAACCACTTCAACATCTGCAATGGTCTCGCAGAAAAGGTGGTGGTCCATACGAGCTGTGCGTTTTGCTAATTTGTAACGGTCGTCACTGATTAAATGAGAGGAGCCGCAATCCAAGATAATGGCCAAAGCATCTTTGTATGTATCATCGGAAATATTATCCATGGTGGAATCTTCCATAAAACTTAAAAATCCGGCGCTATCACCAACTACATATATTTCTTTTTCCGGAAAGTTCTCCTGAAGGATGTGTTTTAACCCGATCTGACTTCCCATAGCATCTCCGTCCGGTTTGTTGTGACGGTGAATAATAATCGTGTTGTGCTTTTTTATTTCTTCATAAATTAGTTCAAACATAATATTCCTTTCATTTAGAGGTCCCATATGCCCCCACACTAGAATATTATACTACAGAAAAGTGCTTATTAAAAGGGGGAAAGATTGAAAAACTTTTTCGGTGATGATATAATAAATTAGATATACCTACGAACGGATAAAGAAAAGGAGAGTACATAGTATGGATAAATTTATGTTCGCAAATAAAGACGAGCAGGCAAAGAAAATTAACAGATATATGTGTATCAGTACTACCATTTTTAATGTGCTGATTATGGGGGTTGTTACAATTTCCGTAATACAGGGAAACAGGGTGCTCGCCTATGGCGTTGTAATGGCTTTGATTATGCTTGCGGCGTGTGTGACTTGTTGGGTTATGCTGAAAAAAGATCCGGGAAACGCAAAGTTACGTTATGTCGCCTTTGTGGGAATGTTTTTGGTTATGCTTATGGTAGCAGTGGCATATAACGATTATTATATGCGTTTTATGACTACCGTGCCTTATATGGGTGCAGTGATGTATTTTGATAAAAAGTACTCTGCATTATGTGCTCATGCCACAGCAATTCCAAACATTCTGATTTTTATCTACCGTGCGTTTATTGCTCATAATTATGACAGTGATATGCTGGCACAGTTGGCCGCAACCGTTATTGTAGCAGTTGTTATGTATGTTATTCTTTATCTGACAAATGTAGGCAAACGCTTTAATGATGATTCCATCGGAAAGATTAACGCAGAAGCCGAACAGCAACAACTTATGCTGGCGGATATTATGAATATAGCAAATGAGATCCGTACAGGTACAGAGCAGGCGGTAAGTCTCGTTGATGGATTGCAGGAATCTTCTGAAATTGTAAAACGCTCTGTGGGAGGTATTAGCGACAGCACTTCTCATACAGCAGAAAATATGCAAACCCAGAACGTGATGACCCAGGATATTCAGCAGAATATTGAAGAGACTGTAGAACGTTCCGAGAGAATGGTGAGAGTGGCAAATGAATCCACAAAGTTAAACCGTGAAAATGCGGAGAAAATGAGAGAATTAAAAGCTCATGCGGATGTTTTGACAGAGACAAACAACCAGGTAGTTCAGTCCATGAAGGAACTTCAGGAAAATGTTGGAGATGTTCGAAATATTACCCAGACCATTTTTGCTATTTCATCCCAGACCAACTTGTTGGCGCTTAATGCGTCTATTGAGGCAGCAAGAGCCGGAGAAGCGGGTAAAGGTTTTGCAGTAGTAGCAGACGAGATTCGTGATTTATCAGAGAAAACCCGTCGTGAAACTGAAAATATAGCATTGATTTTGGATGAACTTAATAAATGCGCAAACCAGACTGCTTCAGCAGTGGAAAAAACTGTTGAGGTTACAGAAGTTCAGGATGCCATGATTGGTGAAATCGCAGAAAAAGTTAATGCACTAGGTGGAAACGTTGACGAACTTGTGGAAGATATTGCTCAAATTGAAACTATGATTGAAAATCTTTCTACAGCAAATAGTCAGATTGTTGAAAACATCGTTCAGATTTCCGCGGCGACGGAAGAGGTAACAGCAGCGGCTCAGCAGTCTACAGCAATGACAGAAACAAATTACGAAGATGCAAGAAATGCCAGAGAGCTGTTAATGAGCGTGATGGACGTATCTCATCGTATGGACAAATATTTAGATAAAAAATAGGATATAAAAGCAAGGAGAGAAAATCGTGGAAAAGAAACAGGTAAAATTTATACACGGCTTTATCAGCATCGTATCGCTGGCCGCTGTAATGTTTGGAGCAACGGTTGTATTCGGTGCAGAACCGCATTTGCCGTTAATCGTAGGGTGTGTGGTTGCAGGCATTGTGGCTGCAACACGCGGATTTAAATGGGAAGAAATTTTGGAAAGTATGCTGGATGGTATTTTCCAGTCCTTAGAAGCAGTACTAATTCTGCTTTGTATCGGAATTTTGGTTAGTACATGGATTGCATCCGGTACGGTTCCGGCAATGATTTATTACGGATTAAAAGTAATCAGTCCAAAGATCTTTTTGGTGGCAGCATTTGTTATTTGCTCCATGGTATCCATGGTTATGGGTGCATGGGGAGCAGCAGGAAGTATGGGGTTGGCCCTTATGGGAATCGGACAGGCATTGGGCATTCCGGTACCGATGATCGCCGGTGTTATTATTTCCGGTGTATACGTTGGAGAACAGTTATCTCCGTTCTCTGATGGTGTAAATCTTTCCGCATCCGTGGTAAATGTTAATGTTTTTGACATGATTAAGAAAATGATTAAATTAACCGGAGGCGTTTACTTATTAACAGCAGTGGTATATACCGTAATGGGCTTTTTGATTCCGGTAAATAATGCAGATGCCATTGCAGAAAATGTTAATCCGTTGTTGGAAAATCTTTCTAATGCATATCAAATTAATATTTTTGCGCTGCTTCCTTTGGTAGTTATGATTGTTTGTATTTTCTTGAAAGTTCCTTCAATTCCGGCACTTTTGTGTGGGGCACTTGTAGGTGCATTACAGGCGATTCTTATGCAGGGAGCACAGATTCAGGATGTGTTCGGATACGTAAATACCGGTTATGTCAGCAACATGGGACATGAAGTGTTGGATACACTTTTAACTGCCGGTGGTATTGAATCTATGCTGAATACCATTTCTGTAATTATTATTGCTATGGCATTTGGCGGAATTATGAGAGGAACCGGTCAGATGGAAGCTGTTGTAGCTCCGGTTGTAAAGAGAATCAAATCTTGGGGTGGCATGGTAGCTTTAACGATAGGATCCTGTATCGGTGTGAATATTGTTTTGCCTGACCAGTATTTAGGCATTATGGTTCCTGGTCAGATGTATGGAGAGGAATATAACAAACGTGGTATTGATCGATTGTATTTAGGCAATATTTTAGGCGCAGGTGCGGCAGTAACTTCTGCCTTAATTCCATGGAATACCTGTGGTATGTATATGAAGTCTATTTTAGGAGTAGGTGCTTTTGAGTACTTACCGTATGCATGGTTCAATTTTTCCTTACCGATTGTTTTTATTATTTATTTTGCAATAAGGTTTAGAAGTAGAAAGAAGACAGCATAAGAAGACAGGAGAAAAACATGAAAAACAAAATGTTTTCCCACATAATTAGTTTGCTGTTGGTTGTGACCATGATGCTTTCTGTTGTAGCCTGCTCAGGAAATGAGACGGAGAACAAAGAGCCTTCAACGGAAACAAATACAGATGCTGATGTAGAGGGAAATGAACAGGAGAATACGGAAGACGAAACCGGTTCTGAAGAGGAATCAGATGAAAATGAAGACTCGGAACAGGATGCAAATGGTGAAACCGATTCTAATCAGGGTGAAGCTGAAGGCGAAGAAGGGGATATCAATTCCGGCGAAACGGAAGAAGAACCGGAAGGTTCTGATGATACTCAGGGTGGAACTGATGCCGGCAACGGACAGACCGGAAACTCCGGTTCTATGGGGAACCCGCCGTCAGGCAATAATAATCCGGATGAATACTATACGGAAAGCGGTTTTATTGTATATGACCCGGAAAATACCAGAGGCCTTGCGACGGACAGAATTGGCTACGGTTTCGGTGTTGCATCCAACGGTCAGCCAAGCAGCATAATGGTGGAACTTCAGAACAAATTTAACAGTATGACCAATTGCAGCGTCATGGGATATGACAGTAAGAGCCAGGAAAAGGTAATTTACCTTACTTTTGACTGTGGTTATGAATATAACAATAATACTTCTAAGGTGCTGGATATATTAAAGGAAAAAGAAGTTCCGGCGGCGTTCTTTGGCTTGTTGAAATTCTACCAGAAGAACCCGGAAGTAACACAGAGAATGATAGACGAAGGACATATTCTTGGTAATCATTCCGCAAATCATCCTTCTATGCCAAGTCTGACACGTACAGAAATGGCAAATGAAATCTTTTTGGTGGAAAAATACTTACGCGATACATATAACTATAAAGGTCTTTATTTTAGACCGCCGTCAGGAGAATATTCCGAGAATATGTTGGATTTATGCGGAAGTATCGGATATAGAGTTTCTTTCTGGTCAATTGCGTATAAAGACTGGGAGACAAATAATCAACCGCCGGCTCAGGAGGCATTGCAAACTTTAACAAGCAGACTCCATCCGGGTGCGGTAGTGCTTTTACATTCCGTATCAGATACGAATGTGGAAATTTTAGATGATTTTATTGATTATGCAAGAGAACAGGGATACACATTTGTGTCTTTGGATGATTATGAGTGGTAAAAAGTAGTTTTTTGAGGTGATAAATTGAATTTGTGGAAACAAAAGTTACAGGATAAATTCCAGGAAGCTTTGCTTGCGGTATTGCCGGTAATCGCTATTGTAATTATTTTATGTTTTACTATTGCACCAATTAGTCCAAGCATTTTGCTTAGCTTTTTGATGGGGGCGTTGTTTGTAATCGTTGGAATGATGTTCTTTACACTTGGAGCAGAAATTTCAATGACGCCAATGGGTGAAAAAGTAGGTGCAAAAATGACACAAAGTAAGAATATCTTTGTGATTGTTCTTTTGTCATTTTTACTTGGTCTTATGATTACAATTTCCGAGCCGGACCTGCAGGTATTAGCAAGCCTGGTACCGTCCATCCCGAATATGACATTGATTTTGGCGGTGGCAATCGGCGTAGGTTTCTTCCTTGTAGTTGCATTGTTGAGAATGTTATTTGGTATTCCGTTACCGCATTTATTGGTGGGATGCTATATTATCGTTTTTATAATGGCTATTTTTGTACCGGCAGATTTTCGTGCGGTTGCATTTGACTCCGGTGGAGTTACCACAGGTCCAATGACGGTTCCGTTTATTATGGCCCTTGGTGTTGGTATTTCTGCAATCCGTAACGACCGCCATGCTGCAAACGACAGTTTCGGTTTGGTTGCGTTGTGTTCTGTAGGACCAATTCTTTCGGTGCTGGTTTTGGGTATGGTATTTAAGCCGGAAGATAGTGGTTTTGAGATGAGCCAGATGCCGGTGCTTGAAAACACAGCAGACTTATGGAGTATGTTTACAGAACAGTTGCCGCACTACATTTCAGAGATTGCGGTATCTTTATTGCCGATCATTTTATTCTTTGGTGCATTCCAAATCTTTTCCTTGCGTTTGTCCGGAAGGAGTCTTGGAAGAATTGCAATAGGTCTTGTGTATACTTATATTGGTCTCGTATTATTCCTGACCGGAGCAAATGTAGGATTTATGCCGGCAGGTAATTATATTGGAAGTATTCTTGGAGGAAGCAATTTTAGATACATTCTGGTTCCGATTGGTGCATTGATTGGTTTCTTTATCGTTAAGGCAGAGCCTGCGGTATATGTGTTAAATCATCAGGTTGAAGATCTTACCGACGGTGCAATTTCAGCAAAAGCTATGGGAACCGCTCTTTCCGTGGGTGTTGCAGCCTCTGTAGCCCTTGCTATGATTCGAGTGATAACGGGTATACCGATTTTGTATTTCCTGATTCCTGGTTATGCAATTGCTTTAACATTATCATTCTTTGTACCAAAGATTTTTACGGCGATTGCGTTCGACTCCGGTGGAGTTGCATCCGGTCCGATGACCGCCACCTTCCTGTTGCCATTAGCACAGGGAGCTTGTGTAGCAGTTGGCGGCGATTTGGTAGCAGATGCGTTTGGTGTGGTTGCCATGGTTGCCATGACACCACTTATTACGATACAGATTCTTGGTGTGGTTCACAGAATTAAAAGCCATAAGCCAACAGCAGCCGAGCTTGCTCTGGCACACTTGGAAGAGGATGCAATTATTGAATTGTAATAAGTATAGTTGAAAAGACAGAACAAAATGAGAGGAAGGTTATCTTGTGAGTGAATTATATTTATTAGGCACAATTACAGATCGTAAGTATGCCAAAGAATTTACAATATTCTATCAGGAACAAGGGTTAACGGTTTCTGTCGCTACGTTGGGGTACGGAACAGCACCAAGTGATATCTTAGAGTATTTTGGCATGGATGGTTCGGAAAAAGTAGTTATGTTTCATTTTATAAATGGAACGAAGTGGCCGGAAGTAAAGAAACTTTTACAGACAAAAATAAGAATCGACTTACCGGTAAGAGGAATTGCTTTTTTGATTCCCGTAAGTAGCGTGGGTGGAAAGAAGACCCTAAATTATATAACAGATGGACAGGATTTTGTAAAAGGAGAGGAATCAGCGTTGAAGGATACAAGATATGAATTGCTTATAGCGATTGCAAATCAAGGATATACAGCACAGGTTATGGATGCGGCCAGAGAGGTTCATGCGGCCGGTGGTACAGTGCTTCATGCAAAAGGTACCGGGGCACAGCAGGCAGATAAGTTCTTTGGTGTTACCTTAGTTCCGGAAAAAGAAATGGTATTTATCGTTGCCCGTAAGGAAAAGAAAAACGATATTATGAAGTCAATTATGGATAAAGCCGGTGTAGGAACCAAGGCGGGAGCTATTGTATTTTCTGTTCCGGTTACAGATACCGCAGGTATGCGTTTGATTGAAAATACAGAAGAAGTATAGTGGTTTACTTTTTAATAATTTTATGATATGTTTATCGAGTGGAAGATTGGCGAAAATTTCCAGTCTGTCTTGTATATTATTTTATGGAGGTTATATATAAATGGCACGTAAAGTTCAATTTGTGGAAACTGTTTTGCGTGATGCAAATCAGTCTCTTATCGCAACCCGATTACCATATGCTAAGTTTGAGCCGATGTTAGAAACCATCGATAAGGTTGGTTATTATGCAGCAGAATGCTGGGGTGGAGCTACTTTTGACGTATGCTTACGTTATCTCAATGAAGATCCATGGGAGCGTTTACGTAAGATTCGTGAAAAAATGCCAAACACCAAATTACAGATGTTGTTGCGTGGTCAGAACGTATTAGGCTACGCTCATTATCCGGATGATTTTGTTAAATTATTCGTTAACAAGGCTGTAGAAAATGGTATCGACGTTATTCGTATTTTTGATGCGTTAAACGATGTAAACAACATGAAAGTTGCAATGGAAGCGACTGTTAATGCAGGAGCGATTGCTTCCGGTACAATTTCTTACACAACATCTCCTGTACATACACATGCTAAGTATGTGGAGCTTGTTAAAGAATTAAAGAGAATGGGAGCTTCAACTATTTGTATTAAAGATATGGCAGGTATCATGGGCCCACAGGAAGCTTATGACTTAGTATCTGCGATTAAAGATGCAGTAGATTTACCTGTTGACTTACATACACATTCTACAACAGGTTTGGCGTTTATGACTTATTTGAAAGCTGTTGAAGCAGGATGTGATATTATCGATACCGCAATTTCACCATTCTCCGGTGGTACATCACAGCCGGCAACTGAAACATTAGCATATGCTTTCCGTCAGTTAGGTTATGAAGTAGAACTTAATGATAACCATATGAAGACTATGGCAGATTATTTCAAGGGCGTTCGTGATGAATTCATCGCTGACGGAACTTTGATGCCAAAGGCTTTAGCAACTGATACACAGTGCTTAACATATCAGGTTCCGGGTGGTATGCTTTCAAACTTATTAAGCCAGTTAAAGCAGATGAATGCTTTGGATAAATTTGATGAAGCACTTTTAGAAACTCCAAAGGTTCGTGCTGATATGGGTTATCCGCCACTAGTAACTCCTACATCCCAGATGGTTGGTGTACAGGCGGTTCGTAACGTATTAGACGGTGAACGTTATAAAACAGTTTCCAAAGAAATCAAGGCATATTGTCGTGGAGAATATGGTGTTACACCTGCTCCGATTAATCCTGAAATCCAGGCTAAGATTCTTGGAGATGAAAAGCCATTAGAAGGCCGATATGCAGATACTTTGGCACCTATCGTAGATGACACTCGTAAGAAATTAGAAGGTATTGCAAAGTCTGATGAAGATGTATTAAGTTACATTGCATTCCCGAACTTGGCAGAGACATTCTTCGAAGAGCGTAAGGCGAAGGAAGAGAACGAAGTTATTTATACAATTACAGAGTGCTAAGGAGGAGAGAATATGTATTTATTAGCTCATGGCGCACCGGCAGAAGTGCCGACACAGCCGGATTATGTTGCACTTGCTATTGTTGCAGTATTGTTGATTATCGTTTTAATAATGTTTATTCGCAAATATTCTGCAAACAAAAAAGCAGCACAGGCAAAAAATGTTGAAACTGCAGTAGTTGAGACAGCTTCTCAGGAAGTTTCTGCTCCAACCGCTCCGGGTTCCGCAGGTCCTGTAAAATTGTATGATGTTGAGCCAAAGACAGCAGCTATGTTAATGGCTATCGTGGCAGACAAAATGGGTAAGCCACTGAACGAACTTCGTTTTATTTCCATCAAGGAGGTTAAATAATCATGAAATATAAAATTACATTAAACAACCGTACTTATGAGGTTGAAGTTGAAGCAGGAAAGGCTATGCTTTTAGATGAGTACGATGCTATTGCACCGGCACCTGTAGCAGTGGCTCCTGTAGCTGTAGCAGCACCTGTTGCAGAAGCAGCACCGGCACCTGTAGCAGCTCCTGTTGTTACAGGAAATGGTGATCCGATCAACGCACCAATGCCTGGTACTGTTCTTCGTATAAATGTTGCAGCTGGTCAGGCTGTAAAAGAAGGCGATGTATTGGTAGTATTGGAAGCAATGAAGATGGAGAATGAAATTACAGCTCCTAGAGCCGGAACAATTACTCAGGTTGTTGCAACAAAAGGCTCAACCGTTGAAACCGGCGCGGCATTGGTTATCCTCGGATAAGCAGAAGGGAGGATTTTATAACCATGGATATTTTATATAAAAACCTACTGGCATTTACATGGCAGGATATTGTTATGATTGCTATTGGTTGTCTGTTAATTTATCTTGCCATTAAGAAGGAAATGGAACCATCATTACTTCTTCCAATGGGATTCGGAACTATTTTGGTAAATATTCCGTTTTCTGATGCATTAACAGGACCGATTCATGAACTATATAATGCGGGTATTGCCAACGAATTATTCCCGTTACTGTTATTCATCGGTATCGGTGCAATGATTGACTTCGGACCACTTTTATCCAATCCAAAATTGATGCTTTTTGGTGCGGCAGCGCAGTTTGGTATTTTCTTTACTTTATGTATGGCAAGTATCTTCTTCCCAACCATTGACGCGGCATCTATCGCTATCATTGGTGCGGCAGACGGTCCTACATCCATCGCTGTAGCAAATACATTAGGTTCGAAATATGTTGGAGCGATTACGGTTGCGGCTTATTCGTATATGGCGCTTGTGCCGATTATTCAGCCGCCGGTAATTAAGCTTTTAACAACAAAGAAGGAACGTCAGATTCGTATGCCTTACGAACAGAAATCTGTTAGCAAGTTAACACGTATTATGTTCCCTATTATTATTACCATTGTTGCTTCTGCGGTTGTTCCACAGGCAACAGCACTTATCGGTTTCTTAATGTTTGGTAACTTAATCCGTGAATGTGGCGTATTAGAGTCTTTATCAGAAACTGCACAGAAGGTATTAGCAAACTTGATTACTATCTTCTTGGGAATCTCTGTTGCATTTAATATGACATCAGAACAGTTCTTAAAACTTGATACATTATTGATTTTAGGTCTTGGTTTAATTGCATTTATCGTTGACACCGCAGGTGGTGTGTTATTTGCTAAGTTCTTGAACTTATTCTCCAAGACAAAGATCAATCCAATGATTGGTGCAGCAGGTATTTCTGCATTCCCTATGTCAGGTCGTATCGTTCATAAGATGGGACTTGAAGAAGATCCGCAGAACTTCTTGTTAATGCATTCTATCGGAGTTAACGTTTCAGGACAGATTGCTTCCGTTATTGCGGGCGGTATCATCCTGAACCTGTTCTCTTAGGTCACAGAAAAGGAGGAATTGGAAATATGAATTTATTATCTAATATTTTACTTTCTGCACCGGCAGAGGAATCACAGGAATTGTTCTTTGAATTAGGCAATTTTGTTGGCAACTTAAAATACATGGGAATTGGAATGTTAGTTATTTTTATGGTAATCGGTGTTATCATTTTAGCGACTAGCTTGATTAACTACTTGTTCTCAGAATAAAAAATAATATGACATGATGAAACCTCCGTGGGTCAGACAGACCTTCGGAGGTTTTTGTATATAAAAGTCCACATTTAACAAAACAGAAACAAATATATGTTAAAATCACCAAAGTATTTATGGGAATAAGGTTCTAATATCTATATATAGGAGCGATACAAATGATAGAAAACATAATTTTAACAATAATCCAAATCATTGGCATCTGTATCCCGCTAACAGGGGTTGCTGCATTATTACGTCAGGAGCAAAATAAAGTTTCCACTTACCTAATGTTGACCAACATCGGATGTTTAATTATGAATGTGGGCCAATTGCTTTTGTTAAGTTGCCGGACTTTTGAGGCGGCGATGTTGGCATATAAGGTTGGGTATTTTGGCAGCACGTGGTTTTATTTTTGCTTCGGTCTGTTTATTACTTCTTATTTATCCAAGTTTAAGACAAAATGGCTGTTTGTTGTGTGGGGAGCTATTGAAGTTGCCAGTGTACTTGCGTTGTATATTAAAACGTTAAATCCATTCCTGTTCCAGGTGACCTTTAATGAGCCAAGCAATTTTTTCTTTGTTCAAACCATTCAAATTACACCGGGACCATTGTATTTAATCAGATATTGTGCCATAGCATTTGTGCTGTTTGTTGCTATGGGAATGACCTTGTATCGGATGTTTAAGATGAAAAACAAGCGGGAAAAATATAAACTTGCCCGCTTGGAAGGTGCAGAATTCGTAATATTGATTGCTCTTATTGTGATGTTAACTCAAGAGTTGCCATACGACATTGTACCGATTGCTGCATCGGCATCCATTATTACCATTATTCTTAGTGTGGTAAGAGGTGAGTTTTTCGGTATTGCGGAATGGGGAAGAGAATGGGCCTTTGAGCAAATGGGTGAAGCTGTTGTCATTGTAGACGATAGTTATAATTTCTTAGATGCCAACTCATATGCAAAAAGTATTTTTCCGGAAATCAAAACCCAGAGTGCTAATACAAAAATATCGGAACGGATTATGGATATTTTTGACGGTAAGAATGAGGAAGAAGAGTTTGGAGAACGTATTTACGAAAAGAAAATTATGTCCATAGACCAAAATGGGCAGACGGTTGGTTATAGCCTTCTTCTGGTAGACATAACCAAGCAAAAACAGTTAATGAATCGCCTGGAAGAAGAAAAAACCAGGGCAGATGAGGCAAATCAGGCAAAATCAGCTTTCATGTCCAATATGTCTCATGAAATTCGAACACCAATGAATGCCATCGTAGGTATGACAGAAATTTTGCTACGAAGCAAACTGCCGAGTCAGGAAACAGAGTATTTACATAACATAAAAAACTCCGGCAATGCATTGCTCACCATTATCAACGATATTCTGGATTTTTCAAAAATCGAATCCGGAAAAATGGATATCGTATGCGAAGATTATGACCCCATGTCCATGTTTAGTGATTTAAGTATGATTTTCTTAAATCGTATTGGTGATAAGAATATTGAACTTATTTTTGACATTGATAAAAATCTTCCTGTTAGATTACATGGAGATTCCCTCAGAATCCGACAAATCATTATTAATCTGATGAATAATGCCATTAAATTTACAGATGCAGGAAGTGTAAAACTTATCGTTAAAGTGGAAAAAAAAGACGATGAAAAGGTGGGCCTGTTATTTTCTGTTATAGATACCGGTCAAGGTATTAAAGAAGAAGATATTCCAAAGCTTTTCGGAACCTATCAGCAGGTGGATACTAAGAAAAACCGTTATAAAGAGGGAACCGGTTTAGGTTTATCCATATCTAAACAGTTGGTAGAAATGATGGGTGGAACCATTGGTGTCCGTAGTGAATATGAAAAAGGAAGTGAGTTCTATTTTTCACTTTCCCAAAAGGTTGTTGACGGCAGAACCATAGAGGAAATGGGACAAACCTTAAGCGGAAAGAAAACAGCATACATCTCTGAGGGAGAAGATGCACTTAATTTTATTGCACCGGATGCAAAAATTTTAATTGTAGATGATAACCAGATGAACTTAAAGGTCGCACTGGGATTGTTGGAACCGTTGCAATTGCAAATGGATACTGCGGAAAATGGAAGACAGGCCTTGGCAATGATGGAAAACAAGCGGTACGATTTGGTGTTTATGGACCATATGATGCCTGTTATGGATGGAATTGAAGCAGTTGAAACACTTCGTAAAAAGAGTGACGAATACAGTAAAAATGTGCCGGTAATTGCACTTACGGCAAACGCAGTTGTAGAGGCAAGAGCGCGGTTTATGGAAGCAGGAATGAATGACTTCCTTTCCAAGCCTATCAAAATAAAAGAAATTTGTGATATGCTAAGAAAATGGCTGCCGGTGGAATATATTATAGAAACAGAAGTTGTACGGAATGCAGTGAACGAAGAAGAAATTCCTGAAATTGAAGGCTTGGATGTTAGAGAAGGAATTCAAAATTCGGGAACCAAAGAGCTGTTTTTAAGTTTGTTGGGCGATTTTTACAAATTAATCGATATGAAATCGGTAAAAATTGAAAAATGTCTGGCAGATGGAATGATTAGAGATTATACTATAGAAGTACACGCATTAAAAAATACTGCAAGAATGATTGGCGCCATGAAATTGTCCCAATTGTTTTATCAAATGGAACAATATGGAAATGAGGAAAATGTACAGGCATTGATTGAGGAAACGCCAAAAGTAATGGAACTTTACCGAAGCTATAAGCCGATTTTGGAGGCGTATGCAAAAGTAAATGATGGAAACAAAACAGAAGTATCGGATGAGGAATTAATTGAAACACTTACGAAACTGAGAGAGGCAATGGATACTTTTGACCTTGACACTGCCGACGCCATTATGGAACAACTGGAGCAGATGCAGATTCCGTCGGAATGTGGTACTATGATGGATGAGCTGAGGGCTTATGTTGCCGATGTGGCAATGGAAGATGTTCTGCGGGTTGCAGAGAAAATGATACAACAGATACAGATGAGACAGGAGGAAAAGTAAATGCAGAATATATTGCTGATAAGCAATGATCAGAGTTATTTAAATATTTCCATTAAAGACCGTTTGAATGAATTGTCTTATGAAGTGATTATGGCAAAGGGAGATACGGATGAAGTAAGTAAGATAAAAGAAGAAATCAGTGCCGTATTGCTATTTGTCAACGAGGAAATGATAAGAAATCAGCAGATTCTGATTTATTTGAAAGACAGGGCAATTGAAAATGATTTGCCGATTTTTCTGTTGGGAGATGTTAATGAGATTGAAGGTGCAAGAAAATTATTGCCGAAAAATCTGATTCAAGGCATATTTGCCCGTCCGATTGATATTAGTGAAGTGGTAAAATCCGTAGATGTCTACGTGAAAAAATACGGCAATAGTCTTAAGAAAAAGATCCTGGTTGTTGATGATTCCGGAGCAATGCTTCGAAATGTAAAAGGATGGTTAGAGGGAAAATATTTGGTAACACTTGCAAACTCCGGTGCCATGGCAATGAAGTTTTTGGCGACCAACAGACCGGATTTGGTATTGCTTGATTATGAAATGCCGATTTGCGATGGTAAACAGGTGTTGGAAATGATTCGCTCTGAAATGGAATATGCAGATATTCCGGTTATCTTCCTAACAAGTAAAAGTGATAGAGAAAGCGTTATGAAAGTAATGGATTTAAAACCGGAAGGTTATTTGTTAAAGACCTCGGAGCCAAAATTCATTATTCAGACCATCGATGAATTTTTTGAGAAACAGAAAATAAAGAAATTGCAATAGGAGGAGAAATATGGCACAGTTTGTAAAATTAGATCCATCATCTTTAAAAGAATTGCGTAAGATTGATGAAAGGTTAGTTTCTTATAATGTAGAAATGACAGAAGTTACAGGTGGAACCTTTTGGAAGGCTTACACAGAAGCACAGGTGGATGGAACCGAAGAATTTCCAATGATTAAAGACTGGAGAGATATGGGAAATCTTCAGCAGATGTATGAACCAATTGACTCCACAAACCCTCGTTTGATTAAACTGGCAAAAGACCTTGGACCGGCTTGGGTTCGAGTATCCGGTACTTGGGCAAATAAGACTTATTATGATTTTGACGGACATTGTAATGGTGTAGTTCCGGAAGGTTTCCAAAACTTATTAACAAAAGAACAGTGGACCAATTTGTTGGATTTTGTAAAAGCAATCGGAGCAAAGTTGTTGGTTTCTGTTGCAAACTGTCCGGGTATTCATTCTGCAGATGAACCATATAACTTTGAACAGGCAAAAATGTTGTTTGATTATAGCCGGGATTATGGTGTGCCGATTAATGCAGCAGAATTTACCAATGAACCAAACATGATGGCAATGAGTGGACTTCCTCAGGGATATACCGCAGCAGATCATGCCCGTGACCATGACTTATTTGGCGCATGGTTAAGAGAAAACTATCCGGACTGCTTATTTGTCGGACCATGTACTTGTGGTGATATTGATATGTTTGGTATCGGAATGGATGAGAGTGTTGGTGGTGGCATTGCTTCTGCATTAAAGATGGTTACCACAGAAGAATTATTAGGTGATTATAACTCCAAGATGGATGTATTTAGCTATCATTATTATAATGGTATCTCTGAAAGAGGCGCCGCTATGGGCGGACATTGGCCGGCAGAAGCAGCGTTTACCGATAAATATTTGGCAGTAGCAGGAAACTGTGCACGTCAATATTTGGCACGTAGAGACCGCTATGTTCCGGGTGGACAGATGTGGGTAACAGAATCCGGCGATGCGGGATGTGGCGGAAACACATGGGCATCCACATATATGGATGTACCGCGAACCTTGAATGAAATTGGAGAATTTGCAACAGTTACAGATGGAATTATCTTCCATAATACATTTGCATCCTCCGATTACGGATATTTGAAACACGGAACCTTTGAACCTCGTCCAAATTATTTTGCAGCTTTATTGTGGAATCGTTTGATGGGACAAACCGTATATGCAACCGGCGAAGAGATTCGTGAAGGTGCGCATGTATTCTGCCATTCACGTAAAGACGGAAAAGATGGATATGTTTATTTGATTATCAACAACTCCTTAACGGATACTACAACTGTAGAATTGCCAAAAGAAGCTATGCGTTATACACTTTCCGGAGATGGAAAACTCCGTAGCCGAAAGATGCAGTTAAATGGAAAAGCTCTTGAATTAGGAGAAGACGATACTTTGCCGGAATTAAATGGTGTTTTACAGGCAGCAGGAAAAGTAGAACTGGCGCCTGGAACTTGTACATTCTTTGTGTTGTAAGTAGGCAGATGCGTTATTTATAAAGATGAATTAACGTTAAAAAAATGAATGAATATTAGGCCTCCGGGAAGAAAAAATCCCGGAGGTCCATTTTTATGATCCTATAAGGGCACAGAATAAAGTGGGGCTTTAGGCTTTGGACACATAGGTATCGTATCTTTCCATAATGTCCAAATAAAAGAATGTTAGTTATAATGTGGAGTGACTTTTGCGGAAAGCCGTAGGGGTGACTCCAACATATTTTTTAAAAAGTTTGGTAAAATAGTTATCATCATGTATGCCGCAATTCTGTGCAACCATGGAAATTGGTTGATTGGTAGAACTAAGCAAAAAAACAGCATATTCCATTCTTTTTATATTTACAAAATCCGTCAAAGTCATTCCAACTTCCTGTTTGAACAGGGTGGACAAATAACTGGCGTTTACATTTAACATCGTTGAAATGGCATGAAGACTCAAGTCAGAAGAAAGATTAAATTCTATTCGCAATATTACTTTTTGAATAAGCTGATTGTATTTTTCCACAGAGTACTTGTTGACTAACTGACAATATTTTTGTGCCATTTCATTCCACATATCAAAAAAAACGTCTCGTCGGTTTATGGCTTCAATTTTTTTTGCATATTCGGAGGACAATTTATCAATACTTAAAGGATGAACTCCGCCTTGCTCTGCTGCTTTTCGTAGGAGAGTATTCAGGATAATGCTGTAGTTTTTTAGGTTACGGACAGGGTCGGTTCTTTTTGCAATAGAATGAACCGGTATATTGGAAAGCATAACCTGAACTTGGTGCGCGTGTCCATGAGAGACTGCATACATTAAAGTTTTTTCATAACCATAGCTTTTTTCCAAAGCCTTTATATCTGTTAAAAAGGAATCTTCCAAGTCGGAAGAAGAGGACGAAAGAACAGGAGTCCAGGATTCCGGGATTCCCTGAATGATTTTTTCCGTACGAAAATTGGAAACTCCCCATAATTGTTCTCCTAAGGCATTAAAAGCTGCGTAGAGAACATCATCTCCGGAAAGATACGGGATGCGTTCATAGTAACTTTCTAATACGGAACTCCAATTTCGTAACATAACTTCCCGGCCGCATAAAAACATAGATTGAAGTGCTTTGCTTTCTTCTGTTTTGTAAGGTCCTACCATTAGTACGGAGATGTCGGACTGCTTTACTTTCTTTGATTGTAAAAAGGAACCTGTTGTATCCGGAATATCTGTATCAGGAGTCATAGCACCGAATCGGGAATCAGGCAGACACAAAAAGGCATACTGGCAACAGAATTCGTCTGTCAAATAATAAATAACATTTTCATTTAAAAAGTTAGAAAAAGCTTCTCCTTCCCATTTTCGGTAGGTTTCTGTTTCTAATTTCAGTGTTTTTCGTAGTCCCATATCGATGGTGTCAAGAATGTCGTCCTGCATATGATAAACAATTACAGGAAGATGTAATTGTTCTAATAAACGTTTAAAAAATTGTAAATCTTTTTCGTAGAACATAAAAAATCTCCAATCTTTGGTAAAAATGACGAATAACAAGGATGTCTTTTTATGTATTTTAGCAGAAAGGACAATTTAGAACAACTTAAAACAAAAAATAATACGGTTTAATACAAAAAAAATACTAACATATGTGAAGATTTTGTATTACAATGGACATAACCCTATATGGAGAGTATTTATTCATTTTTGAGGAGGAAGAAAAGGATGAGTAACGAAACAAAAAACGTGCGTAAATTTGGCATGCGTGACAAACTTGCTTATGCAGCCGGTGACTTCGGTTGTAATATGAGCTTTTCCTTAAAAGGAACAGTTCAGACATTCTGGCTTGTTTTTATGATGATGGAAACAGGTCTTTTGTCAATCTTACTTTTATTGGTACAGATTTGGGACGCAGTTAATGACCCGATGATCGGAACCTTGATTGACAATGATAAGAAAATTTACAAACATGGCAAATTCAAAACATATATCTTTGTAGGTGCATGTGGATTATTAGTTGGTGGTGCGGCTGTATTTTTACCATTCCCACAGCTTCAAGTTTGGGCAAAAGCGATTTTATTCATTGCAGGATATGTTATTTGGGATGCATTCTATACTATCGCTAACGTGCCATATGGTTCTATGTTATCTTTAGTTTCTGAAGATAATGGTGAACGTGCACAGTTATCTACATGGCGTTCTGTTGGTGGTATGGTAGGCGGTATGATTGCCGGTATCGTATTACCAATGATTATTTGGGAAAAAGCAGTTTATGATGGAACAGACAGCTTCCTTGACAAGATTGTTATTCCTGAAGGATTCACAAGAGAACAGTTTTTAACCAACCCATTAACAGGTCAAGCATATCAGATCGGCGATAAGATTCTTAACCCTGAAACAGGTAAACAGGTAGAAATCTTATTAGGTGATCGTGTGTTCTGGGCAGCTTTAATTATGGGTGTTTTAGGATTTATCGCGTTTGCATTTATGCTTAAAAACATCACAATCCGTGTTGATGAAAACAGCATTAAAACAAATGAAAATGCAGGAAAAGTTAACATTTTCTCAGCATTTGGTAAATTCTTAAAGAACCGTCCTGCAGTTGGTGCAACAGTAGCAGCTATGGGTATGTTCTTAGGTATGCAATCTGCTACAACAGCAAATACTATTATGTTTGCTACTTACTTTAACAATGCTTCTATGTCAGGTGTTGTTATGCTTATTGGTTTCCTTCCAATGTTCTTATTCATGCCATTCGTTAAGAAGATTGTTGAAAAATTTGGTAAGAAAGAAGCATCTGTTGTTGGATCTATCGTTTCAATTGCAGGTGGCGTGATTATGTTCATCTTCCCAATGATTTCAAATCTTAAGATTGCGTTGTTAGTATACATGGCCGGCTTGTTAATCTTTGGTTTAGGTATGGGTATCTATACATGTGTATCCTGGGCATTAATGGGTGATGCTATTGACTACAACGAGTGGAGATATGGTACACGTGAAGAAGGTACTGTTTATTCATTACATTCATTCTTCCGTAAGCTGGCACAGGGCGTTGGTCCTTCTATCGTACTTGTATTGATGGGTGTTTTAGGTTACAAATCCAACTTAGGAACAATTGGACAGAGTTTTGAAACTTCACACAATATGTGTTGGTTAGTAGCAGGATTATACCTCTTCAGTGCAATTATGCAGTTCGTAGGTCTTGCGCTTATCTACAATTTAGACAAGAAGACTGTTGCACAGATGAACACTGAATTAGCAGAAAGAAGAAACTCTGCGAAATAAACATAATATAGTAAATAAAAATGAATAAATAAAACAGGTAAATCCATTCATACTAAGTGTGTGAATGGATTTACATAAATGTAACAATATTTCCCAGATTTAGCTATAGAGTAGGAAGGTAAAAAAATGAGACAAATTATTAACTTGAACAGAAAGTGGGCTTTTTCAAAAGAAGCCACACAGGTTCCGACAGAAGTATGTGATAAGTGGAATTTCGTAAACTTACCACATAGCTGGAACAACATTGACGGACAGGACGGCGGAAACGATTACTATCGCGGAACCGCTTATTATGCAAAAGAAATTGAAAAATATGATTTGCCGACAGCGGATCGTTACTATTTGGAAATCAAAGGTGCAAATTCATCTGCTGATTTATATGTAAATGGCAAACATTTAGCACATCATGATGGTGGTTATTCTACCTGGAGAGTGGATGTTACTGAGTATATCGATGTTAAAACCTTATTCGTATTTGCAGTGGACAACACAGCAAATGATAAAGTATATCCACAGGTGGCTGACTTTACTTTCTATGGTGGTTTATACAGAGATGTAAACTTAATTGCAGTAAGTGAATCTCATTTTGATTTAGACTATTACGGAGCACCTGGTATCAAGATTACTCCTGTTATGAACGGAGCAAATGCAGAAGTTGAAGTTGAAGTGTTTGTTACCAACATGAAGGATAATCAGGTTGTTCGTTATACTATTTACGATAAAGAAGAAAATGTTGTTGCAACAGTAGACAGCAAAGAAACAAAAGTTAACTTTACTATCGAAAATGCTCATTTATGGCATGGACGTAAAGATCCGTATCTTTACTGTGCAGAAGCAGAGTTATTAGATGGCGAAAATGTAATCGATAATGTTTGCAACCGTTTCGGATGCAGAAGTTTTGAAATCGATCCGGAAAGAGGATTTATTTTAAACGGTGAAGAATATATGCTTCGTGGTGTTTCCCGTCATCAGGACAGATGGGGATTCGGTAATGCATTACTTCCGGAACATCATGAAGAAGATATGGATCTTATCTGTGAAGTTGGTGCAAATACCATTCGTTTGGCACACTATCAGCATGATCAGTACTTCTATGATTTGTGTGATGAAAGGGGTATGGTTGTTTGGGCAGAAATTCCATATATTTCCCAGCATATGCCGACAGCAAGAGAAAATACCATTAGTCAGATGAAAGAATTGGTTGCTCAGAACTACAACCATCCATCCATCGTTGTTTGGGGACTTTCTAACGAAATCAGCATGAAGGGCGACAAAGACCCTGACTTATTGGAAAACCACAGAATCTTAAATGACTTATGTCATGAAATGGATAAAACAAGAAAGACTGTTATTGCAGTTGTTTCTCCATGTGATATTAATAGTCCATATATCCAGATTCCGGATGTAGTATCTTACAACCACTACTTTGGATGGTATGGCGGCGAAACCGGCATGAACGGTCCGTGGTTTGACAAATTCCATGCAACTCATCCAAACATTGCAATCGGATGTTCTGAATACGGATGTGAAGCTCTTAACTGGCATACATCCAACCCAACACAGGGTGATTATACAGAAGAGTACCAGGCATATTATCATGAAGAACTTATCAAAGCATTCTTCTCCCGTAAATATATGTGGGCAACCCATGTATGGAATATGTTTGATTTCGGTGCTGATGCTCGTAGCGAAGGTGGCGAAAACGGACAGAATCACAAAGGTCTTGTAACCTTTGACAGAAAGTATAAGAAGGATTCTTTCTATGCTTACAAAGCATGGTTAACCGATGATCCATTTGTACACATCTGTGGTAAGAGATATGTTGACAGAGTGGAAGATGTAACTAAAGTTACCGTATATTCCAACTTGCCGGAAGTTGAATTGTTTGTAAATGGCAAGAGCCTTGGCAAACAGGCAAGTCCGGAACACTTCTTCTATTTTGAAGTACCAAACGTAGGCGAATCTACATTGGTAGCTGTTGCAGGAGATTGCAAAGATGAAAGTAAACTTCGTAAGGTTGAGGTATTCAACGAAGAATATCGCTTAAAAGAAAAGAATGCGGTATTAAACTGGTTTGACATCACAATGCCGGAAGGATACTTCTCTTTGAATGATAAGATTAGCGATATTATGGCAACAATGCAGGGTAAGCTTCTTCTTGCAGGACTCGTGGCAAAGATTATGCCAAAAGGAAAAGAAAAGAAAGAAGTTATGGGTGGCTTTGAAATGACACCTGAAATGATGCAGATGTTAGGCGGATTCACCATTCTTCGAATCAGCGGCATGATTGGTATGATGGGTGTAAATCTTACAAAAGAAGATTTGTTAGACTTAAATGCTAAGTTAAACAAAATTAAAAAGAAATAGTTCATAAAGACAACATTGACTCCTGCTCGACGAATATCTGTTGGGCAGGAGTTTTATGGGTTTACTATCATTGAGAATAAGTGTGTAAATTCATAATGAAACAGCGACGTTAAAATGCGCATAATTTGGGGGATTTATGTTAACAATTAGTACACTAGGAAACCTTTATATAACAGATGGAGATAAGCAATTAACGGAGGAAAATCTTCGTTCTGTTATGGTGTTGAAATTATTAGTCTATCTTCTGATATACAGAGATAAGGTACTGTCAAGCGAAGATATTGCCCATGCAATTTGGCAGGGAGAAGAGATTGAAAACCCTGTCGGGGCGTTGAAGAATTTAATGTACCGACTTAGAAAAAGCTTAAACGAATACTTAGGTGAAAATGATTACATCATTACAAAAAAAGGCGCTTATTCCTGGAATCAGGATATTCCGGCGACTATGGACACGGAATGCTTTGAGATGATGGTTAGTGAGGCAAAGAAGGAGCACGTGGCGGAACGTGCTATTGAAATATATGAAAGAGCTCTGGCAATTTATCAGGGTGAATTTGTTCCAACGATTTCAGATTTGCATTGGGCATCTACCAGAAGTACATATTACCATTCCTTATATCTGTCAGCAGTAAAGGCTCTGGCGGAATTGTATGTTCATAAAAATGCTTACGAAGAATTGGAAAAACTATGTAATGAAGCTTTGCAACATGAAAGTGCGGATGAGCAGTTATTCTGTTATCAGATTGAAGCCAGAATGCGAAGCGGAAAGACCGCATTGGCATTGGAAACATATGAAAAAGCCAGGGAAATCATTGAAAAAGAACTTGGTTTAAGAAAAACGGTGGTTTTAACCAAGGTTTATGAAGAACTTCTTGCTTTGGGCAAAGGGGAGTCCACAGATGATATCTTGGAAATTCGGGAAGATATTGCGGAAGAAGAAGTAGAAGGTGTGTTTATGTGCGGATATCCGGTGTTTAAGGAAATCTGTAATTTAGAAGCCCGCAGAAATGCACGTTCAGGGGAAGAGTCCCAAATGGTTTTGTTTACCCTTGAAACAAAGACAAAAGATTCTCAGGAGGTTATGAATTTCCGTATTAAGCAGGGAATGATTGCATTGGAAAAAATCATCAGACAATCTCTCCGAATCGGAGATGTAGCCTCTAAGTACAGTGATTCACAGTTTGTAATACTATTGACAAATTGTACAGAGCCATTGTCCAAAAATGTGGCAAACCGTATTGTTGATAAATTTTACAAGTTGGGAAGTAAGTTTGATGCTATGAATCTGATTGTGAAAATCAGTGCGATTACAACAGAAAGACCTATAATGGAATAATAAAAACAGGAGAGGATTTCCCCCTCCTGTTTTTTATAGAAAAAATTATCTGTTATTGAATCTGAATTCTTTTTTCCATCATTTCCGGATTTACAGCTTCTGCGATAGCAGTTTCCCTGGTGATAATACCTTCTTTGTACAAGTTAAAAATACTGGTGTCCATAGAAATCATGTTATCTGCAGCAGAAGTATAAATAATACCATCAATCTGGTGAACCTTCCGTTCACGAATCAGGTTACGGATAGCCGGTGTTAACACCATGATTTCAAAAGCAGGAATGACAGTTCCGTCAACGGTTGGAATTAACTTCTGACTAACAACTGCCTGAAGAACAGAAGCTAATTGAATGCAAATCTGTTGCTGCTGTCCTGCAGGGAAGGCATCTATAATACGGTCAATGGTATTAGAAGCACCAATTGTATGTAAAGAAGAGAAAATCAGGTGACCGGTTTCTGCTGCAGTCACAGCAGTATTAATGGTCTCATAGTCTCTCATTTCACCAAGCAATATGACGTCAGGACTTTGGCGAAGTGCTGCACGCAAAGCCGCAAGGTAAGATTCGGTATCAATGCTGATTTCCCGCTGAGAAACGATGGATTTTTTATGACGATGCAAAAATTCCAAAGGATCTTCCAAGGTTATAATGTGTTCTTCTTTTTCCTGATTAATTTTATTAATAATACATGCAAGAGTCGTGGATTTTCCGCTGCCGGAAGGACCGGTAACTAACACCATGCCTCTCGAAATATTTGCAAGATTCATAACGGATTCCGGAATATTTAATTCAGACGGTTCCGGCAAATCAAAAGAGATGATTCGGATGACTGCAGAATAAGAGCCACGTTGCTTAAAAGTACTAACACGGAAACGGGATACGCCAGGTAAAGCAAGTGAAAAATCGTCATCTCCACGCTGGGTAAAAATGGAAATGTCCCGCTCTGCTAAAGTATAAAGCCCTTCAACAAATTCCATAGTGTCAGCCTGAGCTAAACGCTCCTCTGATAACCGGGCCATCAGTCCATTCGCTTTATAAGAGAGGGGGCGGCCTGCAATTACGAACAGGTCAGAGGCTCCATTTTTCGTTGCTTGTTCTAATATCTGTTTAACATCCATAGTTTTTTAAATCCTTTCTGATGTACTTAAAATCCTTTAGTCTATTAAATCTAACAGGTCATCTTCCGGAAGTATTTCCTCGAATACTGACTTCCAGGTTTCAATCCGGAAAAAGGAATCTTTTTCCCCGGTCGGATAGAGAATGGAAAGAGCTATTTCTAAAGTCTGGGACGGTGAAATCTCTTCCCGGAAACAATAAGTATATTCATTATTATCATTGGTAAATTCTCCGATGTCAAGATTGGAAAGGGCCGTTTCAACTGCCATGAAGTATGAAACTTCATCTGAAGATGCGTGATAGGCTTCTTCTAATATAGTTTCAATTTGGTACAGATGATTGCAGGCCTTTTCTTCTGCCAGATAGTACGCAGTGTTTTTGTCGGCGGCTTTTTTACTTAATTTGTAGTCTGAATTTGCCGTTACAAGTGACAAAACGGAAAAAGTAATGACACAAATCATGACAAAAGAGAATACAATTGTGGAGAAACCAAAATTGGAAAATCCAAAATTTTTTTCGGGGGTCATCTTATTCATGGAAAGCACCTCCTTGGGTTTCATCTACGGTTCCCGGCACGTATCTGCAAACAGGAATCTGATATATTTTATCTCCATTTTCGTCAAAAAAAGTAACAATAACCTTGTCATAATTATCAGAGACAATCTGCACTAAAACAGTATAAGTTTCGTCGCCGGAAGAACAGATTTGGTATTTATCATTAAAAAAGATAACCAAACCATCTTCACTTTGAAGACTTTCCGGATAGTGTTTTTCCAAGGAATCAAAATCCTGTTCACCGCGTTGATATATTGCAGCAATGTTGGAGCAAATAGTTACGCTTTGCTGTAAGGTAGTGCTATCTGTGGAAAGGTCAGTGGATTTACTAAAAATCATCAGACTGCAACCGCACAATATGGCAAACAGTAAAATATCAATGATTAATTCAATCAAAAAAATTCTGGAATTAAAAATTGTTCCTGACTTCATTGTGCCTCCTTTCCTTCCCGGCATTCCGGTGAAAAGTAAAGCTGATAAGATTCTTCCTGAGTGGTTATGGTTATACAGATACATTCAGGGGAAATCTGTTCCGGCAAAAATCCCTGAAGGGCCATAATTTTCTGCCCGGAAGAAAGAGAATATATGGAGGAATCGGTAACAACCAACTCCCGCAAAGTTCCTTCATAACAATAAATATAAGTGGTAAATTCCACATTTTCTCCTTTGGAAACAAGGGCAAGTGCGGTACAACCATCTAATTCAGTAACATAGATGCAGCCTACGCTGTCGTGTTGGCGGATTTTTTCCTGAACGTAGGAAGAAATCGTACGTTGCACATAGTTGTCTCCGGCGGCTTCCTGTGTGTAGTTATACTGCTTAATGCCAATTAATATCAGCAAAAAGGAAGTGGCCACAAACATAGTAAATAAGCCAAGGATGAATACAATATGGATTTTTCCGGAAGATAATCCACGCAATTGTAACATAAACTAATCCCTTTCAATAATTGTTACATCTGGCCACAGGTTTCCGCCGATATAACGGTAATCCACAAAGAAATGTTCTTCGTTATAGGTAAGGCCGTAATGCTCCATTAAATATTCTAAACTGACAGGATAGGAACCTTCTAAAGCGTAGCATTGAGAAATACTGCGTTCCAAGGCCTGCTCCAACAGCTCGCGTTCGTAGGTCAGGTTTGCTGTTGAAAAAGAATTGGAAAAAAGCACAAAAAATCCCAGCGTTGCCACTAAGAGAAGCAACGGAAGGTATGTGCTAAAGTTTTTCTTTTCTTTTTTTACAGAAAATAAATACATAGGATCTCCAACTTAGCCAATGCTTGAAATTATTCCCAGTAATGGTAACAGGAAGGAAACTAAAATTAAACCGATAAAGAAGGAAAGGATAATCACAAGGCTCGGTTCCAAAATGGATACGAAGCGCTGGATTTTATCATTAGATTCTTCTTCATAGGTCTTTCCAATCTGTAGCATAACTTCGTCCATAGCACCGGTTTTGGCACCGATAGTAACAATGCTGGCGTGCATTTTGGAAAAAATTTCTGCCTTGAGAATGGATTTGTAAAAGCCTTCCCCGTCTTTAATATAGGTGCGGCACTGTTTGATTTTTCTTTTTAATTCTGCGTTATCAATCAGGTCTTCTGCCAATTCCAATCCACGGTCCGTATCTAAGCCACTGGCAAGGGCCAGATACATACAGTTTGCAAATCTTCCGGTAGCAACGGTCTGTGCAAAAGAAGACTTGGCATAAAGGTTTTTGTAGGCGGAAGTTTTTGAAAAAAGGAATAAAACTATGCCTATAAAAAGGACTGCCAAAATAAAAATTAAAAGGTACTGATTTAAAAATTCGCTGATTCTCATAAGAGTTTTCGCAGTTCCGCTCAATCCGCTTCCCAGTTCTGCATAAACATTAGCGAAAATCGGAACAATTTCGCGAACCATAACAATTAAAATAAGAAACATCAATCCGGTCATAATCAAAGGATAGCGCACAGCGTGACGGATTCCGGAGCGAATTTGTGCTTCTCTGTCATAATAAATGGTAAGAGAGTCAAGGACTTCTTCCAAGCGGCCTGTGGTTTCACCCAACTCAATCATACGGAGCATATAGTTTGGAAATACACCAAGGGGTTCCATGGCCTGGAACAGGGTGCATCCTTTTTCCATAGGCTCATAGATTTTTTGCAGTAATTGTCGCGTTTCTTCGTCTGAAGCCTCATCCAAAAGAAGGGAGATACCGTAGTAGGTTGGCATTCCTGCTTTAATAATCATATTAACCTGCCGGCAAAAAGCAGAAATTTCTGCCTCCTGTAAGTATTGTCTGTTGCGTGACATGATAAAAACCTCCTGTTATGAAGAGTTGTGTCTTTTATAGTCGTAAACGTATCCGGGGGATACAATCTTTCCTAGTAAACATATTTAGTGAGATATTTGCTGTCCTCACTAGTGAAATTTTTTGGATTTTTACTTGTGGAGGCAAAAGTCGGGTCCATAAGATGCCAATCTTTGCCGTCAAATTCAATGATGCCGTTAATCCATCCTAAATCGTCCACGTAGATGCTGATCCAGGCATGATATTCTTCTCCAACATAGCCCACTTCCAAACGGGTTGGAATGTTTTGGCTGCGAAGCATGGTAGCCATTACAGCGGCATAGTCGAAGCAAATACCGGTGTTTGACTGATAAACTTCATCTACTACCGGAAGGTATCCGGAAGGTACAGTAGCAGCCTTTTCATAATCATAGGAGAAATTGCTGATGATGTAGTTATAAACCTGTTCTACAACGTCCAAATTGGTATTGGCACTGTAGGCCAGTTCTTTTGCTTTATTAACTGCCAAGGAGGAGGCGGTAAAGTTTACATATTGATTTGGATATAAATATGGTCCGAATTCATTTTCCAGCGTTACATCCACATCTACAGACAAAGCGGTAGAGTATTTGGTGCCGGAAATGTTTTCAAACACTGCAATGGTGTAATTTCCGTTTCCCCCAGTCAGAGGAAAAACTTCGTAATCCCCATGTAGGTTGTAAGTATAGGTTATCTGGTCCGGTCCGGTAATTCGCAGTTTAACTTTTTCGTTGGAACCAAAATAGGTTGCCATAATGTATCCCTGAGATGCGTTGGACACATCAATGTCAGCCACTTCACAAGTGTGGACAGTGGTCCCGGAGGCTTCAGGAACTAACACAACCGGAGTGTTATCCCGGCTCCCTTTTTCTTCCTTGGAAGGGGTGGCATTATTGCTGTTCTCCGAGCCTGAGCAAGCTGTAAATAATAGCATTATGAATAAAGTTAAACAGAGAATCGGAACGAAAGAAAATCTTTTGTATTTCATCTTTTTTCTCCCTGATGAATCGTGCTCTCTATTTTCTTTATTTTAATGGATATTAGAAAAAAAGGGAAGTATTCAGAACGAAAAATCTGTGTTATAATAACTGAGATGTGCAAAATAAAAAGAAAAAGAGGTCCTTCGGCCCCGGGAATTAAATGAAAGACGGGAAAGAAAGCCGTAAGGAAGTGTTTTAAGAAAGGGAAAAAGATGTTAAGAAAACTAAAAAGATTATTTGAACCAACAGATATGACTGTGGGAACTCCATGGAAAAGCATTGCAATTTTTGCTTTTCCAATGCTTATAGGAAACATTGCCCAGCAGCTTTACAGTACGGTAGACAGTATTGTTGTAGGTAAATATGTTGGAGACAATGCTTTGGCGGCAGTTGGTAGCGCCGCTCCGATTTTAAATATTTTGTTGGTATTGTTTGTTGGTATATCTACGGGAACTTCTGTTATGGTTTCCCAATACTTTGGAGCAAAAAACAGGGAAGAGTTGTCCGCAACCATTGGTACTGCCATTACATTAACGGCAATTGCATCCTTACTATTAATGTTGGCGGGACCACCTTTTATCAGAGGAATTTTGATTTCCTTGAACACGCCGGAGAGTATTTTGGATTGGTGTACTTCCTACTTGACGATTTCTTTGTATGGAATTGCAGGTACGGCCTATTACAATATTTTAAGCGGAATTTTGCGAGGAATGGGCGATTCTTTCTCCACACTTGTTTATTTGCTGATTGCAACTGTAATTAACATTGTATTGGACGTAGTATTTGTAGCTAAATTCAACATGGGTGTTGGTGGTGTTGCACTTGCAACAGTTATTGCACAAGGGATATCCGCACTGTGCTGTTTGCTGAAGTTGATTCGAATGAGAGAAACCTTTGATTTAACACCAAGAAGACTTCTCATTTCCGGAAAACATGCAAAAACATTGATAAAATTGGGAATTCCTTCCGGACTGACCCAGGCAATTATGTCTTCTGCAATGATTATCGTTCAATCACTGACCAATAGCTTTGGAGAAGCATTTATTGCTGCAAACGTTATTATTATGAGAGTTGATGGTTTTGCCATGTTGCCAAACTTTTCTTTTGGTATGGCAACAACCACATATGCCGGACAAAATGTTGGTGCCGGTAAATATGACAGGGTTACGCAGGGTGCAAAGCAGGGAACAGTTATGGCACTTCTTTGTTCTGCAGTAATTACCGGTATAATTTTGATTTTCGGTAAAGGCTTGATGGGTATTTTTACAGACACTACATCTCTTGTGGAAATGAGCCGTCGATTAATGGGTATTTTGGCTCCAGGCTATATCGCTATGGCTGTTACACAAAGTTTGTCCGGTATTATGCGGGGCGCAGGAGATACTCTGACACCAATGTGGATTTCTCTTATGACCACCGTTGGAGTGCGTGTTCCGTTGGCATATTTCATATCTTTCCTTACCAGAACAGAAAGTCTGCCATTCGGACGTTGTGAATGTATCCAGATTTCCTTGTTAACATCATGGTTAATGGGAGCATTGTTAACCTTTATTTTCTACCGTATCGGAAAGTGGAAAAAGAAAGCCATCAGATAAACACTGTAAACATGCTGCAATTTATTTTGCAGAAATATAAAAAGGGAGTATGTCCATGAAAATTATACATTGTGCAGATTTGCATTTGGACTCAAAAATGACAGCCAACCTGGATAAGGAAAAAGCAAAAGAGAGAAAAGACGAATTATTAAAGACATTTGGAAAAATGATTTCTTTTGCAGTACAAAATCAGGTAGAAGCTATTTTGATTGCCGGAGATTTATTTGATACGAAGAATATTTCCGCTACCACGAGAAATGCGGTAAAGGATGCCATAAACAGTCATCCGGAGATTCAATTTTTTTACCTGAAGGGAAATCATGATCAGGATAACTTTTTATCTGCAACAGAGGATATCCCTGAAAATCTGAAACTGTTTTCCGGAAGCTGGACATCCTATGCTTTGGCAGAGGGCAGAATTGTAATCACAGGTTTGGAATTGAGCAAAGAGAATGCAGGAAGTGCATATTCAAGTCTGACTTTGGATGCAGCAAAGTTTAATATTGTTACTCTTCATGGACAGGAATCGGAAACCGGCGCAAAGGACAAGGTTGAAGTAATTAATTTGCGTGCATTAAAGAACAAAGGTATCGACTATTTGGCACTGGGTCATATTCATGCCTACAAAGAGGAAACACTGGATGCAAGGGGAACCTATTGCTATCCGGGATGCTTGGAGGGCAGAGGATTTGATGAATGTGGAGAGCACGGATTTGTGCTTTTAGACATTAATGAAAACAATGGCCAATACACCAAAGAATTTATTCCGGCTGCAAGCAGGTGCCTTTACGAGGTGGTAACCGATGTAACCGGCTGTACAACCAGCGTTGAAATGATGCGAAGGATGCAGGAGCAATTTGATGCAGGGGCATATTCTAACCGGAGTTTGATAAAGGTTGTTTTAACCGGAGCATTGGATGTGGAATGTGAAAAGGACATTCCGTTTTTGGCAAAAACTTTTGAAGAAGATTATTACTTTATAAAAGTATATGATAAAACCACGCTGAAAGTGGATATTACACAGTTTATGACAGATCCGTCCCTAAAAGGGGAATTTGTCCGTAAAGTTATGGAATCAGATTTGACAGAAGAGGAAAAAGGCGAGATTATCCGCTATGGTCTTCAGGTGTTGGAGAAAGGAGCGGTTGAGTTATGCGATTAATAAAATGTCATATTGAGAACTTTGGAAAACTTCATAATACAGATATAGATTTTGAAGAAGGTTTTAACCTTTTTTGCCAGGATAACGGATGGGGAAAAAGCACACTGGCGGCTTTTATCCGGGTTATGCTTTATGGCTTTGAAGGAGAAACCAAACGTAGTAGTCTGGAAAATGAAAGAAAACGTTTTGAGCCTTGGCAAGGAGGCATATATGGTGGTAGCCTGACCTTTGAAGTTCAAGGTAAGGAATACGTGGTAACCCGTGTTTTTAAGGAAAAAGCAGCAAATGATGTTTTTGAGTTGAGAGACGGAAAGACAAATCTGGAAACTCATGATTTTTCCACAAATATTGGGGAAGATATATTTAAAATTAACAGCGAAGCTTTTTTGCGGACCAGTTTTATCCGGCAGCAGGACTGCGTTACAGGAACAAATGACAGTATTAACGCCAAGATCGGAAACCTGTCGGAGAATTCCAATGACCTAAACAGCTTTGAAACTGCAGACGAAGCGTTAAAGGATTTACTGAACAAAATGAGTCCAAGAGTAAAGAAGGGCTCTCTCCATCAAATGCAGGAAGAGATTACCCATTTGAAGAAACAGGTTTCGGATGGAGTGGCCTTAGAAGAAGCAATGGAAAAACTTCAGGTGTATTACCGTGGAGCGTTGGCTCAGTTTGAAGAGATAAAGAATAAAAAACAGGAAATTACAAAAGAACAGGAAAATACCAGCCGTTATCAGGATATTCTGGCAAAAAAAGATGCCTACGAACTTCTTTGTAAAGAGGCAGAGGAGAAGGAAGCACTGCTACAGGGAATTCTGGAATCCTTTAAAAACGGTGTTCCTACAGAGCAGGATGTAAAAGATGCTTTGGAACTATGTGCTTTGATGGAACGCATGGCCGGCGAGGAAAAATTTAGCCGGTTAACCGGAGAAGAAGAGGCCGTTTTTGAGCAATTGGATGCTGCTTTTTCTAAGGGAATTCCGGAGAAGGAGAGTCTGACGAAAGCTTTAATCCGTGCACAAGAAATGGATGAACAGGTGGAAATGCAGGCTCAGTATCGTTTGTCTAAAGAAGAGGAAGAACAATATCTGGCAGACAAAGAATTCTTTGGTACTGAGAATCCAATCCAAGAGATTAACCGATTACAACAGCAATGGAATGAGCGGGGTGTGTTAAAAAGCACTATTAGCATGCAGCAGTCCGGCGTGGATATGATGAAACGTCAACAGATGGCAGAAGAAACTGCAGAAAAGCAAAAGGCAGGGCAGCGACGGACATTTGCTGTTATTATGATGATTATGGGCGCGGCAGGTGCAGGCGTTGGGGCATATTTTACCAAGGTTCCCCTGCTTGTGGCAGGAGTTGTCATCCTGATAGCCGGTTTGATAGTTTTAATTATTGGGAAAAACAAAAAATATCCGGAACAGATTGACTCGTCTTTGGAACAGGAACTTGCAGAAAGCCGAAGAAAAGTGGAAGAAATTCAGCGAATGACAGAGGAGTATCTTACCCAACACAATTATATTTACGGGGAAGATTCCGTGTTGACCCAGTTGCAACAATTGTTGAACAGGGCGTTGATTTATGAAAATCTCAGCGAGAAATATAAAAAATACAGGAATGCAGGCGCTTTTTCAAAAGGATTGGAAAACGCAGAAGAACTGGAGCAATTTTTGGTGCCATATGCCCGATTGTTGACAGAAGATTTGGATTGGACCCAAAAAGTACAAAAGGTTATAAAAGCCGGAGAACAGTTCCTTGCATTTAAGGAAAAACTAGAGAAAAATAAGAACGCAAGAGCAGGATACAGCGATGCCCGCTATGGAGTGCTCCGGTTTTTAACGAAGTTTGGATTTGAACCGGTAGAAGAAACTCTTCTTCGCAATCAGTTACAACATATGTTGGAAGATGTAACGATACATAAGGCACGTCTGGAAAGCTTTTCACAGGCGAAGAAAAAGAAAGAAGCCTATGAACAGCAGTATAATATGGAAGAAATTTCCATGCTTAGTGCGGATGGGGAAGCAGTATCCTTACAGGAATTGCAGGAGCGTTATGCTTTATTAGAAGCCGAAGGGGAGCAACTTCGTGCAGGTATTAAGACCTACGAAGAGCAGTTGTACGGGCTTCAGGAAAAGTATGATGAATGGAATGTTACCAAAGTAGTTCTGGAAGAAAAGGAAGAAGAGTTCCGTCAGAAGAAACAGCAGTATGGGCTATTAGAAAAGACCAGAGAGTATTTAGGCAAGGCAAAGGAAGCACTTACTGCCCGTTATACAGGACCGATTATGGAACATTTTGTAAAGTACTATGGTATTGTAAGCGGAAGTGAACCATCCGGTTATCATATGGATGCAAATATTCAGGTTACACTGGAAGAACAGGGACTTCAAAGAGATGTAGCCTTCCTTAGTACAGGTTATCAGGATTTAATCGGTGTATGCTTGCGACTGGCACTTGTAGAGGCTATGTATACGGGAGAAAAGCCAATGTTAATTATGGACGATCCGTTTGTGAATCTGGACGAAACGAAAACCCGGGGAAGTAAACGTCTGTTAGATGAGTTGGCAAAGCATTACCAGATATTATATTTTACATGCAAATAGATGAAGAATTGCATCTTCAAAATTTAATAATCTATATAAAGAATAAGACAGAGGCTGTAGAGAACAGTTTCTGTCTTATTTGTCTGTGCACGGACCGAACTATATTTACAACATCTTTTCACTGCAAAAAGCCTGGGATTTCTTAAGCTGCTTTGCCGGACTTCTGTTATGATTTATATTTTTCAAATATTACACAATCACAGCTTTTTATGTCCGCTTAGAGAAACAAGGTTATGGTGACCGGCGTTTTTCTTTCGCGGAACAAAAAAGCGTGACAGTGTAAAAGTTGAAAAACACAAAATAATCAGTCCGCCTGTAGCAGCTTGGAAATACTGACTTTTTGCAGAATCAAATCTGGTGTAAATATAATCCGGTCCGTGCTTCCATAAAAAAGAGGCTGTATTTCTACAGCCTCTGTCTTTTTCTAGTTATAATTAGCAAACATATGAAGATGCAATTCTTCGGACAATTGTTTTAATATATGCTGTCCGGCAATACTGTTGCCTTTCTCATCCAAGGATGGACCGAAAATACCGATACCCATACGGTTGTTTACAACAGAGAGAAGTCCTCCGCCAACACCACTTTTGGTTGGAACACCGACTTCAACAGCAAACTTACCGGAACCATCGTACATACCACAAGTTAGCATAATGGTTTTTACAGTCTGAACAACTCTGCTATCCAGTAAACGTTCGCCGGTAACCGGATGAACACCATCCATGGCTAAAATCAAACCAAAGTTTGCAAGACTTTCTGCAGTTACCTGTAAAGAGCACATACGAACATAGTAATCCAAACAGGAATTTACACTACTTTCCAATACACCTTTGCTCTGCAACAAATAAGCGATGGCTTTGTTGCGGGAGATATGGTCCATCTCGGAACGGAATACCTTTTCATTGATGGTAATATTTTCATCCATGCATAATGTTCTTGCGTGCTTTAACATTTCATCGAAACTTACTCTTGGAACTAAATAACTGGTGATGGCCAGTGCACCGGAGTTAATCATAGGATTAAATGGGTGGTCACTGTGTAAGTCCAATTGGATTAAGGAGTTAAAGGCATCTCCGGAAGGCTCCATGCCAACCTGTCTGAATACGGTATCAAAACCGCATACTTCTAAGGCAATAGCAAGGGAGATTACTTTGGAGATACTTTGGATGGTAAAGCGATCTTCCGTATTTCCGCTTTTATATTTTTTTCCGTCCTGTGTGTATACGCAGATTCCCAATAAATTTTTGTCCACATTTCCCAATTCCGGAATGTAAGTAGCTGTTGCGCCCATCTCTATTACGCCTCGTGCATTGGCAAGGGCATTATCTAATGTTTTTTGCATTTTCGTCTCCTGTTTTTCGTCTTTTTTCACGATATAAATAAGGTATAAACCCATCTAAGTATGAATTTTAGCACGATTTTTATGCCCTTTCAATGGGGAGAAAAAAATTGCTGAAGAAAAATAAAAAAAGGCTAATTTTTTTACTTAGACCGTCCGATAAATAGAGTAGAAAACCAATACGGATTTCGAAAAAAAGAAAGGAGATGCCTAATATGCGTATAGATGCTTATAATCAAGTAGCCCAGCTGTATAAGACACAGAACACTTCAAAGGCGGGAAAAGCATACGGAACTAATAACGTTTATTCTTCCTATGACCAGATGGAAATTTCACAGTCCGGCCGTGATTATCAAGTTGCAAAACAGGCAGTTGCAGGAACTTCTGATATCAGGGAAGATAAGATTGCCCAATTGAAGGAACAGGTAGCGAACGGAAGCTACAAGGTGAGCGCTGAAGATTTTGCAAGTAAATTATTAGAGAAGTATAATGCTATTCTCTAGAAGTGAGGTTAGTCCATGGCTAGTTTGTTGGAAGAATTTGTCTCAACATTAGAAGAAGAAAACAAAGGTTATGCAGAACTGGCGAAGCTTGCGGTTAACAAAACTCAAAGTATTGTTAAAGCAAACATTGAAGAGCTTCAGGCTATTACAGAAGAAGAACAGAGAATCATGGGGCGACTCATGAATTTAGAAAAAAAGAGGTTGGCGGTTCGGAAGGAAATGGCAACAGTGTTAAAGGTGCCGGAAGAAACGCTGACTCTTCTTAGTATGGCGGACATGTTCGAAAAGCGGCCGGAGGAAAAAGAAAAACTGTTAGATTTAAGAGAACGACTCCGATTGACTCTTATTGATGTTGCGAAGGCAAACAAAGAAAATGAGGCTTTATTGAAGCAGTCCATGGATATGTTGGAGTTTGACATGAATCTGATAAAAAGTATGCGTCAGTCTCCGACTACAGCAAATTACACAAAGAACGCATACTGTACTTACGACGTATTGCCGGGAGGCGGTTTCGACGTAAAACGATAGGATGAAGAAAGAGTAAGAAAAAACCAAGAACGGAGGTGACCGGATTTGGCGAACGGAATGAGTGGCCTTTACGTAGGCAGAATGGGGCTTATGGCAGCCCAGACATCCATTGATGTAACTGCAAACAACTTAACAAACATGCATACGGAAGGTTATGTAAGACAGCAGGTTCTTTACAACGATATGCAATATAACACTCTTGCAGTTGCAAGAAAAGACATGACCACAAATCAGTCTGTTAATATGATGCAATCCGGTTTAGGTGTATCTATCGGTGATGTGGTACATAGCAGAGACCTGTTTTTGGATAAATATTATCGTTCCGAATCTGGAAGACAGGTTTTTTACAATACCTGTTACAGCACAACCAATGAAGTGGAAGAACTTCTTCAGGAAACAGAAGGAGAAGCCTTCCAGGAAGTTTTAGCAGACATGTACGAAGCTATTGCGGAATTGTCAAAAGATCCGGGAAGCGGCGTAAACCAGAATCTTGTGATTCAGAAGGCGACGCTTTTTATGGAAAGAACCACAGCTTTGTATGAAGGCATTCAAGAGTATCAGTTAAATATGAACGAACAGATTATAGAAACGGTAAACCGGATCAATGAACTGGGCGAGCAGATTTACGAATTAAATGTTAAAATACATAAAATCGAAGCCGGCGGCGTAGAGACCGCAATGGATTTAAGAGATGCCAGAGATTTGGCATTGGATGAATTGGGAACATTGGCGAATATTTCTTACGTGGAGCAGTACGACGGAACGGTAAGAGTAAAGCTTGAAGGAAAAGACTTTATAGATGATATCGGATATCACGAAATGACTTTCCGTACCGATAACATAACAAA
Organism: Lachnospiraceae bacterium; assembly: GCA_045632875.1. GTDB lineage: Bacteria > Bacillota > Clostridia > Lachnospirales > Lachnospiraceae > XBB1006. The sequence continues at coordinate 5,559 of JAZQXN010000010.1, read as the reverse complement.
GTTCGTTACTCCGATTTGGAAAGAACTTTCCAATATGGCAAAAGAAGATTATGTGGACGTATTCGATTTTAAGGTAGATATTTCTTCAGATTTAAATACGGACATCGGTAAATTAAAAGCCTTGGTTATGTGCCGGGGTACTGAAATATCTAATTATACCGATGTATTGGGATTGGATGCAGAAACTTACAATAATACTACAGGATTATCAGTATTACAGACGATTGAAGCACAATTGGATCAGTTAGTGCATGGTGTAGTTACAACAATTAATAAGTTACTTTCACCGCTGGAAACAAAAACAATAACAGTGAATGGTGTTGCACAGACGGTTCAGGTGTGGAGTGAAGAAGGTGCGTTAGGTTCCAATATGAAGGGACCGGGCGAAGAACTTTTTAGCAGAAAGTATCATGAAAGATACAGAGAAGTAACCGATGACGCAGGAAAAACATGGTACGTTTATAACGAAGAAGACACATCCGTAAAATACGGTGCAGCCGGAGAATTACTTCCGAATGACGAATCAACCTTGTACAGCATTATTAATCTTCAGGTTAATCCGAAATTATTAGCAAACGAAACTATGTTACCGCATCTTACAAAAAATGGCGAAGTAGATTATCGTTTGGCAGAAGAAATAGAGAAAGCATGGGGAACGGATTGTCTGCGACTTACTCCGGGCGGAATATTAGTTTCCTTTAACGACTATTATGACAGTATGGTAGGTGCTCTCGGTACCAATGGTAGTGTATTTAACAGCGTTGCAACTACATTATCAACATCCGTACAGTCTATTGAAACACAAAGACAAATCGTATTTGGAGTTTCTTCTGATGAAGAATTGGCAAATATGATTAAATACCAAAGTGCATATAATGCGTCCAGCCGTTTTATTAATGTTGTGGACACAATGATTGAACACATTATCATGCAGTTAGGTTCATAAAGCAGATTAAGAGATTAAAGAAAGGCGGTGGACATATGCCATCAACATTTTTTGGATTGACAATTGCAGGTTCCGGCGTATCCAGTTACCAGACAGCCATCAATACAACAGCAAACAATATATCCAATGAAACAACCAAGGGCTATAGCCGCCAGGAAGCATTAATGAGCGCAGCAGCAGCTCTCAGAGTGAACCAGAAATACGGAAATGCAGGTTCCGGTGTTGAGGTCACTGAAATCAAGCAGCAAAGAGATATCTATTATGATTTGAAATATTGGACGAATAATGCAAAGTTGGGTGAATTTACAAATAAAACAAATTATTTGGATCAGATTCAGACCTACTTTTTGGATGATGAATCAACCACAGGATTCACCACTATTTTGGGCGATATGTTTAATGCGTTAGATGCATTAAAAGGCGATGGAGCTTCCAGCCTTACCACCAGAAATACATACATTAACTCTGCACAGAAATTGGCGGAATACTTTAACAGTGTCAGTGAACAGTTATCTGCATTGCAGTCAGAAATCAACCATGTAATGGAAACCAAAGTTAATCAGATTAATTCTATTGCACAAAAAATAGCATCTTTAAATAAACAGATTAACATTATTGAACAGCAGGGTACCATTGCAAATGAATTAAGAGATGAAAGAAATTTATTAATAGATGATTTGTCCGCACTGGTTCCTATAGAAGTAACCGAAGTGGACGTAGTTAACAGCAACTTCCCGGATGTATATACCGGAGCTAAGGAATATAAAGTAAAAATTAATGGACAGCCATTGGTAGATACATATGCATACCATCAGTTGGTATGTGTGCCAAGAAGTTTTGATGGGAAGATTAATCAGATGGACCAGGAAGGTCTTTATGATGTTTACTGGGCAGTAAACTCTTCCAGCATGGAACCAAGTACCATGAAATTGGAACTTAACACAAACAATATGACCGGCGAGTTATATGCTTTATTTGCACTCCGTGACGGTAATAATGCAGAAAGTTTTTCCGGAACAATTACGAAGACTCCGTTGTCTATGAAAGAACAGCCGTATAAGGTTACCATCAGCAATCCAACCATTACGGATCCGAATTCGATGACAATGCCTCAAAACGGAACCATCCGTTTAGGCAATAAAGAATATTTATATAGTAGCTATAAGTTAATGGAGACCACAGATGCTCAGGGAAAGGTGAGTTACAGTTATGAATTTACTCTTTCAGCTGAAGCGGACGGTGGTGCAATTTACTTAGAGGATTTACAGCACACAGAATCTTATGCTGCAACAATTGGCTCATCCGTTGACTTTATGGGCATCCCATATTACCAGCAACAGTTGAATTCCTTTGTAAGAAATTTTGCAAAGGCATACAACGATATAGTGTTAAATGATGGCGTGAAAATGAACGGTGAACCGGCAAATGCATTTTTTGTAGCGAACAACCTGGTAAGCGGTGGAGAATATGATTATGCATCTCATCAATACACAGAGGAATTGGACGCAGAGGGAAATAGAATCAAAACATATGAAAGTTCATATTTTTATTCCTACATTAATGCACTGAACTTCACTGTATGTGCAGAGGCGTTAAAAGACCCTTCCAGTATGGCAACAGCAACGAAAGAGGCATTTACAAACGGTGTTGATGCACATGATTTGATAGACAATTTATTGGATTTAAAGAGTAACGCAAAAGTATTCAGAGGTGGCGTGGCTTCTGATTTCCTTCAGTGTCTCCTTTCAGATATTGCAGTAGACACTCAGAAATCAGAAATTTTCCAGGAAAATTATACAAATCTGCAGACGGCGATTACAAACCAGAGAATGTCTGTTTCCAGCGTGGACAGCGACGAAGAGGCATTAAATCTGGTAAAATTCCAAAACGCTTATAACCTGTCCGCAAAAATGATTTCCGTTTTACAGGAAATGTACGACCGGTTAATCTTGGAAACCGGAGTTTAGGAGGTATTAAATGAGAGTAACCAATAACATGATTAATATGCACAGTCAGACCAATATTAACAGTGTTAAAAATATGGTAGACAAGTACAATGATCAGATGACAAACCAAAATAAAATATCCAAACCGTCAGACGATCCGGTAATCGCTATTCGTTCTCTCCGTTTACGAGACAGTTTAAATGAAGTAAGCCAGTATGTTGAGAAGAATATTCCGGATGCGGAGTCATGGATGGAAGTTACGGAAACTTCTCTCAATAATATGGAAGAAGTACTGGATGACATTTACGAAAACTGTGTATATGGCTCTACAGGAACCTTAACATCAGAAGATAGAAAAACTTTATTAGATAACCTGACAAAATTGGTAGAACAGTTATATGCAGAAGGAAATACCGATTACGCAGGAAGAACCGTATTTACCGGTTATAAAACCAATACAACATTAACCTTCCAACAGGATAATACAACCATTCATTATTCCATTACGGAAAAAATGGATATTAACGATTTGACAAGAAAGAGCTTTTTCACCAATGAGTTAGTTCTCCCTGCAACGGATGCAGAGATTCAGTCAGGATATACATTAGAAGACCAGTCGAAAGAAGTTGTTGTAGACAGAATCCGTTTGGCGTATGATAAGACCATGGAAGGACAGATTCCAAGCATCAAAATCGGCGAGCGGGATTTAAACGGAATGGAAGTTACCTACGTAGATGAAAATGGTGTAACCCAGACATCCAACGTAGCGTTAACAGAAATTACTTACGATGATTGGGCAGCAGTTGATTTTGAGATTAATCCGGACCAGGCATACTATATAGCAACAACCGGAGAAGTGATTTTAGGAAGTGCGGTTGCAGAAAGCATACGGGTACAGGCGGCAGGAAATAAGGACTTTGCAATGGAAGTGGTTTATGAAAAACGAGGCTTTGAGACCGGTGAAGTTCGTCCGGAAATGTACTTTAACTGTTCCAATATCACAGATGCAGCAAACCCAGTAAAATACACCAGAGAAGAGCAGGATATTTCCTATATTATATCTGCAAACTTGGATATGAAGGTAAATACCCAGGCCGGAGAAGACGGAATCCTCAGTACATCCATTGCAAGAGATGTGGATGAATTGTTGGATGCAGTAACCAGAGCACAGAATGCTGAAGAAAAAGTTACTAAGATTGAAAGCATGTTAAGAAATACAAAATATGCAGATGATGATTCTCAGGCGGCATTGAAACAGTGGTTAGATGCAGCGAAAAAGGAACAAACATTGGCAGATGAACATTTGCAAACCTTGTTCACCGATGGTATCACCTTGTTTCAGAATTATAAAGATGTGGTTGACCTTGCAAAAACTGACGTGGGAAGCCGTGCAAACCGACTTCAGTTGGTAAAAACAAGAATGACAACTCAGCAGGCAACCATTAAGACCTTGATTTCCAGAAATGAAGACAGAGAAATGTCCGATATCTTAATCGATTACAAAGCAGCTTACACTGCATATGAATCTTCATTGTCAGCAGCTAGTAAGGCAAATACAACATCATTATTGGATTTTTTATAAAATGAAAGATTGGGAAAGGAGAGCAGCGTAACCGCTGTGGAAAAAGACTATGTTAATAAACACAAGAATTTTTGGAGAAATTGATATTGATGAGGCAAAAATCATCAACATGGAAAACGGTATTATCGGTTTCCCGGATTTAAAAAGATTTGCGCTGGTATATGATGAAGAAAAAAAGGGAGAAAGCTCCATCTCCTGGCTTCAGAGCTTAGATGAAGGAGCATTTGCTATTCCGGTTATGAACCCAACCGTTATCAAAGAAGATTATAATCCATTTGTGGAAGAAGAATTATTAAAGCCATTGGGAGAATTAAATCCGGAGAATTTATGTGTACTTGTATCTGTAAAGGTTCCGCAGGATATTACACAGATGTCCGTGAATTTAAAAGCTCCGTTTGTAGTTAATGTTGATACCAGAATCGGCGTTCAGCTCATCGTGGATGATGATTATCCGGTAAAATATGAGATTTATGAATTGCTGAAAAGCAGAAAAGAAGGAGGAAAATAAATAATGTTAGCTTTAACCAGAAAAAAAGGCGAAGCCCTCGTTCTTAACAATAATATTGAAATCACTGTGCTGGAAGTAAAAGGTGATCAGGTAAAAATCGGCATCCAGGCACCGAAGGATGTTTCTATTTACAGAAAGGAAATTTATCTCCAGATCCAGCAGGAGAATGCGGCATCCATGAATGCAGACGGCATTGATGCATTGAAAGGATTGCTGTAAACGAAGGGTGATCGAAGACCTTTTTGAAAAATTTTATATTTCGGTATAAAGTTTTTTGCAAAAAGGTTCGAGATATATAATAAGTAGACAAGATCATTGGTTTTCAATTGACTTGAACTTACTTGTTGGTTTGCTTTTCAAACGAATGGAAGCGTACGATCCGGACGAATGAAAAGGAACAAACATTATTACATCATTGCCAAGGATGGCAATGCATTTTCAAGGAGGAAAAATTATGATTATTCAACACAACATGACAGCAGCGAACACTAACAGACAGTTAGGAATCACAGTAGGAAACTTATCAAAATCTTCTGAAAAGTTATCATCCGGTTACAGAATTAACCGTGCAGGCGAT
>JAZQXN010000009.1:0-17756 GCA_045632875.1 Lachnospiraceae bacterium | reverse complement strand
ATTTCCAAGCCACTGCAGACGGACTGATATTTTTATGTTTTTCAACTTTTACACTGTCACGCTTTTTTGTTCCGCGGATGAAAACGCCGGTCACCATAACCTTGTTTTTCTAAGCGGACCGCTCATGAAGGCTGATTACATGTGGCGTCTAAAACTCGCTTCGCTCAAACAGTTATCCGCCACATGCCCTATCATTCGCCGGTCCGCGCAAGAAAAACTACGGCCATTCTAAAGGCGTTTTTTCAAACCCGCGGACATAAAAAGCTGTGATTGTGTAATTTTTGAAAAATATAAATCATAGAAGAAGGCCGTCCAAGTGGCTTAGGAAATCCTAGACTTTTTCAGCGAAAAGATAATGAAAACAAAAAAGAAGTTCACACTATTTATAAAAAAACAGTGTAACCAATATGGCTACACCGTTTTCACATTCAAATTCATTCTGCATTCTGTAAATGCATCTCCTGCAACACTTAGGAAATAATGTATAAAAATCACAACTTCTTTTTCCTTTTTGCAGATATTCAATTCCTTTGTATCGATATTCATAAAAATATCTCCATACATGGTTCTGCTTATGAATTCAGTCACTTCCCCTGAGGTAAAATGCATGTAATCATCCCCCATGCCCGGCCGGCTGATTTTTACATAATCAGGTCCAATCAGTAGCGTCTGAGTAGATATTTCTCCGCTCTGGGCATCTCCTGTTTCATAAACAATCCGTATTTCATCATCTGAACTATGTACAACGCCAACACACTGGGAACCATATTCCTGTCCTTCCTGTGTTCCTTCCTGCAAGTCATAATGCACAGAATCCATTGTAATTAATACCTTTGTCATTCTAGTACTCCTCAATTGGTATTACTTTTGTAGTGTCCACATCATACGGCAAAATAGAATTTGCAAATTCCATAAAACGTTCTGCCGCATCGCTTACATAGAATTCGTGGAAATTTCCCACAAACTCCTGACATTTTCCGTCGTTTGCCAGGTGTTCTTTTTCCAACAACATCTTCAGGCTGGTTGCAGTCTCATATGCCGGGTTAACTAAATTAACACCTTCGCCCATAACTTCACCGATCGTCGCTCTTAGTAACGGATAATGGGTACAGCCTAAAATCAACGTATCAATTCCTGTCTCTTTTAACGGTGCAAGATATCTGCTTGCCACCTCATATGTAACCGGATCTTTACTCCATCCTTCTTCTACCAAAGGAACAAATAACGGACACGCCTTTCCAAATACCTGTGCGGTAGGATTGTGTTCCTGGATGCAACGATTATACAGTTTACTTTCTATCGTACCTACTGTTCCGATAACACCTACTTTTCCGTTTTCCGTGGTTTTTGCAGCCACTTCCGCTCCCGGCTTTACCACACCGATAATCGGCACCTTTAACTCTGAGCGGACTTCTTCCAACGCAAACGCACTTGCTGTATTACAAGCAACCACAATAGCCTTTACCTGCTTTGTTTCCAAAAAACGGATAATCTGTCTGGTATAACGGATAATGGTAGACTGGGATTTGCTACCGTAAGGAACTCTTGCTGTATCACCAAAATACACAATCCGTTCCTCCGGCATTTGTCTCATAATCTCTCTTGCAACAGTTAAACCGCCCACACCGGAGTCAAATACTCCGATTGGTGCATATTTTAATTCATTCATACTCTATCCTTTATCTTATTATTTAAAATCTGTAAAAACCTTTCTCTAATTGTATAATTTTTTCCAGATATATTCAAGCAGTTTGAAACGAATCGTGTAATCTTTTCTGTCCATAATCACTTCACATTCACCGGGACTTAATACTTCTTCAAAGGTTTCCAATTCCTCTTTGTTGGTTTTATACATACTTCCGGAGAAACACAAATTGGGATACATAACACACCACCAGTTTTCTCCTTCCCCATCTCCCAGTACAATACGCAATGCCCTGTATTCTCCTTCCGGGAAAACAAAGTCGCTATATTCTTTCTCCGGAAAATCCATATACACCAGCATTGTCTGCGCCTCATAGTCCGCACCTTCTCTGATTAGTACCTCGTTTGCAATCTGGTTAATACTGTCAATGTTTGCCTGAATAATACCAACTGTCTCTTCCAAAGTCTGACTGTCCTTTAACAGCATTCCAACATATTCGGCAACCTCATCACGTACTTTTAATTTAATCTCCTGATCCTGTTCACTATCACTTTGGGCAATTACATGGAAACGAAGTACCTTCTCTGCCAGAGACATTTGAACAGCCTGGGCATACTCCCTTCTGCACATAATTAATGCAAGTAAAATAAATCCGCAGGCAAACATTAATGCCACGGTCTGTTTTATTCTTTCTTTCATATCTCATACCTCCTTTTTAAGAAGACTTCCCACTTTTTTCCATTTTAATCAAAATATTTTTCTGCTAGTGAATGGACGACGTATTTTTATATACTACATTTCCTGTCACTTTTATGGATTCATCCACTATTTCCAACTGCGGCAACACAATCTCTTTATTTTTCACTCCGCAATTCAAAAATTCTCTTATTGTAACATATTCATTTAGGCCCCCATCCGTTCCTCGTCTTGTTAATTCTTCTATATACTCCATTATTTCTGCACTGCCGGTTTCTTCCATCAGGCCGGTTAAATCCTGCTCTATAGGTTCACGGGAATAAACCACGTAAGTCTCATAAGATATATTTGGCTGTTCTAATAAAAAAGCTGCAATCTGCTGAAAAGAGCCTTCATGAACCACCAGTATTTTCATACAACTAAGTTCTAAGTTACCTTCTCCGGCCGCCAGCATGTTCTCATCCCCTATTAAAACCAGTTTTTTTTCACCAAGATTTCTGCCACATCCGGTACAAACGATGCCCACAAGTATTCCCGCTATAATCACAAGGGCTCCCTGCTTACATTTTGTCCTGATTTCCTCATCATCCCAACAATCTTTCAAACCATCAACACATAATCTTGCGGAAAAATACAGACTAATCACAGTTATCAAAAAACTTAACATTTCCAACCGGATTGCTGTACCGGCAAAAGTTCTCCCTGTCTGCCCTAACAATAAATACGGAAAAGGTGCCAAGGTTAAAATCTCCATCTCCCATAATCCCATCAGGCAAAATACCGTAGCGCCAAAGCTGCCCCATAGTGTTCCCCAGCGCAGAACATGTTTTATTTTTTCGCTTTGAATTCCGTTTTGCACCACACCATGGAAATGTCTCTTTTTTTCCTTACATTCCTGAAATGTTTCCAGCAATAAAAACGGTAAATTCAGAAACAACAACTCTACCCCCATATATATGCTCTGACTCCAATGATTTTTTTCGTCTCCTGCCATAAACAACCGGCCTTTTTCTTCCAACAACCCGGGAATCTGAAAAAATAATACCGCTCCTATTGCTAAAACTAAAACCTTTCCCCAGATTCCTGCCATAGCCTGTCTGCCTTCTTTTCCTCTTTTTCCTCCAATGAATAATGTAACAATCAGCAAAAGCACAAAAAGCCAGACTTCAGTTATTGCCTCAGAATACCACCTTGCCACTCTTACAATGCCCCCTATGGACAATACTAACCCTACAAAGCACAGAATTCCTCTTCCAATGGAATAAGCTATACCCATGTCTTGAAAATATTTGTAAATATCCTGTCCTATCTCTTTCTGCTTCTCCCCTGACATGGTACAGCGAATCAGTTTTTCCACACCAAGGCACAACAGACCGCCTATGACCACAGCAAATAAAGCTTCTTTTTTTCCGCCTTGCAACAGACATGGGATTCCCCACAGAACCAAAACTCCCCACTGGGATATCCAACTATTTTTTCTCATTTTCCCTCTCCCTTCTTAAACGAATCAAATTCTCCCTGTTGGCAAAACGGCCTCTGATCAGGCTCTTTCTCATTGGTTTTCGCAAAACACTACCCACCGGCTCCAAATATGGTCGTCCTACGCTTGTTAAGGCGGCCAAATGAGCCACTAAGCCCAGCAGCCCTAACAGAAACCCATATAAACCGAAACAGCCGCAAATAACCAAAAATACAAATTTCATAACCCTGAAGCTTAAGGTAATCTCTTCCCCCGGAATGCTGAAGGAGCACAATGCTGTAAAAGCAACAACAATCACTACAATCGGACTGATTAATCCTGCCTCTACAGCTGCCTGTCCGATAATCAAACCACCCACTATTCCAATGGCATTCCCCATGCTTCCCGGCATTCGTATTCCGGCCTCGCGTAACAGTTCAAAGGACACTTCCATCAAAAAAACCTGAACCGCCGCGGAAAAAGGTGTGTTTTTTGCCGACTCTGCAAAAGATAGCAATAATCTGGTAGGTAACAACTGATTCTCATAAGATGCAGCCAAGACATATATTCCCGGAAATGTCATAGCAAAAAATGCTGCTACATATCGCAATATCCTTATCATCGATACAATTTGATAATTGGAATAGGCGTCATCTGCCGCCATTAAAAAATTCTGATATGCAGTAGGTAATAAAAGAACCTCCGGCGAATTATCTATAATCACTACACATCTTCCTTCCAACAACTCCTCCGCTGCCAAAGACGGACTTTTTGTACTTTGTATTTGTGGAAAAGGTGAACGCCAGTTTTTTTCCATCAACTGCTCTATAACTCCGGAATCCGTCACTCTGTCAATAATATATTTTTCAAGATCACTCTGGATTTCATCTACCAAATCCGAATCTGCAATCCCCTCCATATAAGCAATGTAGCCTAATGTGTTGGAGCGGACCCCTACATTAAATTGTTTGATTTTTAAATCAGGGGTTCGTATTCTTTTTCTCAAAAGGGCCGCATTGGTTTTTACGGAGTCAGAAAAACTCTCTAACGACCCTCGTGCCCCTTTTTCTGTTTCAGCCTTTACCACTCCCAAGCCCGGATATCCTTTGTCCGGAATTTTTAACAGCTTGTCATAGCCATCCACCATAAGCAGTACATCCCCGCTTAAAAATCCCTGAATTCCCGTGTCCCAATCCTCAAATTCCGCCACGTCTAACAATCCCAGACTATGTTTCTGAAAACGCTCCAAAACCTCATCCTGTTCCATATTTCCAAGAAAATGTAATGTCTGTCCTAAGGGAGATGCTTGTAATTGCATATTTCCAACTGTCGGTTCCGTAAAAACTGCAACCGCCTTAACATTTTTGTCTTTTCCCAGTGTTAATTCCCGATATACAATATCCTCACATTCCGCAAAATATGTTTTTATGATTTTTTCGTTTTCCTGTAAATGTATACTAACCTTCGGAGTTTCCATATCCTGAATCATTGTGCAAAATCCATATTCTTTCTTCCATAATTTTCTTTTATTTTGCCCACAAAAAAAGAGTTTATCCCTTTTTAGGATAAACTCTTTTTGATTAATTTCCTTTACGGATTACATTCTTAATAATGTTTTCCTGACTGTCTAAATGTGCAATGGTAGCAGCCATTGCAGCATCCTCACTGCCGCTTTCCAATGCATCTACAATCATTTTATGTTCTTCAATTAATTCCTGCAATCTGGAATGATGTTGTAAGTACGCCCAACGGTATCTTGAAAGTTGTTCATGAATACTACTCATGATATTTACCAAACGGCTGTTACCTGTAGCAGCATAAATCACTGTGTGGAAATCATTGTCTTTACGCTCTATTTCAGCATGGTCGCCTTCTGCTACAGCCTCTTCAAATACTTTTTGTGCATAACGGATATCTGCAATCTGATCTACACTTAATCCGCCTTTAAAATATTTGACAGCCAACAGTTCCAACGTTCTGCGAATCTCATATACATCCGCCATATCTTTTTCCGTCATTTTAGCAACCTGAGCTCCTCTGCGCGGAATGGTAATGGCCAGTCCCTCCTGCTCCAACATACGGATAGCTTCACGAATCGGTGTACGGCTTACTCCCAATTTATTGGCCAGTTTCATTTCCATCAACCGCTCACCCGGTTTTAAATTTCCTTTTAAAATCGCCTCTCTTAACGTCTGATAAACTACATCTCTTAAAGGCAAATAATCATTAACAATCAATTCTAATTCCATCATCGTTACAACCTTCCTTTCCCATTGTAAAAGCCGGTTACCGCTATCTGTTGTACACCCTGCATTCCTTGGAATGTTTTTTCTGCTTTTTTCGCATCATTTATATCTTCATAAATACCAAATACCGTCGGACCGCTGCCACTCATCATGCTGATTCGCGCTCCTTCGGCCATCATTTTCTGTTTTATATACTGAATAATCGGATGCATTGGAATTGTAACACCTTCTAAAGAGTTACCCATACCTGCAATAATATCGTCCCAATTTTCTCTGTCCAATCCATTAATTAATTGGTCAATATCCGGATGTTCAGGCTCTGTAAGGGCATCATAGGCATCGTAAACAGCCTTTGTAGATACTCCTACCTTTGGTTTTACAATGAGTACACTACAATCCGGAGGTGACGGCAATCGCGTCAAAATCTCTCCGATTCCTTCAGACAAGGCTGTTCCCCTCATCACACAAAACGGAACATCTGCACCTAGTTTCAATCCATAGCCCATTAAATCTTCTATGGAGAGGCCAAGATCAAATAACTTATTCATTCCAAATAAAGCAGCAGCCGCATCAGAGCTTCCTCCCGCCATACCTCCTGCAACAGGAATGACTTTTCGCAAATTAATCCTTACACCTGTATCAATGTTAAACTCCTTCCGCATCATCTCTACCGCGCGTACTACAAGATTATCATTGTCACATGGTAAATAAGAAAGGTTTGTCTTCATGGAAACGCCTTCTCTTTGTTTTTCCATTAATAAGTCGTCATGCAATTTCAAACTTTGCATAACCATACGAACTTCGTGATATCCGTCTTCCCGAAGACCTACCACATTTAAGCCTAAGTTAATTTTTGCCAATGGTTTCAGTCGAATCAGATCCATGCTTAACATCCCTCCAAAATTGTACCTAGATGTATACAATATACAATAAAATACTATTGTATTTTTGTCAATACTCTAAGGGAAACAAAAAAACTTGCCGATATTAAAAATGAGGTGTATGATAAAGAAAAACACACGAATCATTTAATATGTTAATTTTATCCAATTGATGAAAGTACACCGATCAAACAAACCAAGGAGGGAGCAGATATGGATATGAACACAATCAACGCACTTAACGCATATCAATTTCAGTCAGGGAAGACAGCACAAATCAAGAATATGACCACACAGAAGCCGGTTACTTTGGATTATATTCCAAAGTTTGACCCTGTTTCCACAACAGACGAAGACGGCGTAGTTCTTGAAAAGAGTGATTTAATCAAAGCACTTCAGAACGATGCTGCTGCAAGAACAAAGCAGATGAGAGACTTTGTTATTGACACATTAAGAAAACAGGCCGGTTTAACCATCGGTGATAAGGAAGATGATGTTTGGCAATTCCTTGCCAGCGGAAACTACACCGTAACCGAAGCAGCTAAGGAAGCAGCCCAAGAAGCAATTTCCGAAGACGGCTACTACGGAGTTGAACAGACTTCTACCCGTATTTTAGAATTTGCCAAAGCATTAAGCGGCGGTGATACCTCCAAAGCAGACGAATTATTAGATGCTTTCAAGAAGGGCTTTAAAGAAGCTACCAAATCCTGGGGCAAAGAATTACCGGAGATTTCACAGAAGACATATAAGGCTGTAGAAGAAAAATTCGATGCTTGGAAGAATGGTACAAAGGAAACAACTGAAGTTGAAGCATAAAATTGACTTTACTTAATATGAAAAAGAGGCTGTCGCAAAAACAGCCTCTTTCTTTGCATTATAATGAAATTCATCTGTATTTTATGTCAATTTTCGTAGAAAAAATCCACGTCTTTCTAATCTTCGCGCCGGTCTTTTTAGATAATTTGTATTTTTTCAAGATTGTACACCTGACTAATTTTGTCTGCGGATTGATAAAACGCCTTGTGAAGAGCCGTAGTTTCTCTTACGCGGACACGGCGAATGAAAGGCATGTGGCGAGAAACTGTTTGAGAACCGGGCAAACATATTTTGCCCGGTTTGAGTTTTTTGAGCCACATGGAATAAACCTCCATGAGCCTGTCCGCTTAGAGAAACAAGGCGATGAAAATCGGCGTTTTTCAACCGCAGAACAAAATTTGGCAGGAGTTCAAGTCTGGAAAAACACAAAAAATTCAGTCCGGCTTGCGAAGAATAAGAAAGTCGGTCTTTTTCCAAAGTCAAATCGAGCATAAAATCAGGGAATTTCATACCAAATATACACAAACAGAAAGAGGCTGTTTTTGCGACAGCCTCTTTCTTTTATTTATTATTCTTCTGTTACTTCTTCTCGTTTTTCAACTTCAGTCACCTGAATAAACAATTCTTCCAACTGCTTATCTTCAACTACAGATGGTGCCTGTGTCAAGAGACAGGAAGCATCCTTTACCTTAGGGAATGCGATAACATCTCTTAAACTTTCTGCGCCTACCATAAGCATAATCATACGGTCCAAACCGAAAGCAAGTCCTGCATGAGGTGGTACACCATATTTAAATGCATTTAATAAGAATTCAAAGCGATCATATGCTTCTTCTTTTGTAAAGCCTAAGCACTCAAACATCTTCTCCTGAATATTGTTCTGGTGAATTCTCACACTACCGCCGCCAAGCTCTGCACCGTTTAATACAATGTCATACGCTTTTGCACGAACAGCTCCCGGATCGGTATCAATCAATGCCATATCTTCTTCCATCGGCATAGTAAACGGATGATGCATTGCAGTAAATCTGTTCTGCTCTTCATTCCACTCTAATAATGGGAATTCTGTTACCCACAAGAAGTTAAATTTGCTTTCATCAACTAATCCAAGTTCCTTACCAAGTTTCACACGTAATGCGCCAAGAACATCCCATACAACCTTGTTCTTATCTGCCGCAAAGAGTAATAAATCTCCCGGTTTACCATTCATCTTAGCAACCAAAGCTGCTAATTCTTCTTCTGTCATAAATTTTGCAAAAGAAGATTTGTATGTTCCGTCTTCGTTTACACATAAATATGCAAGACCTTTTGCACCGTAGGTTTTTGCAAACTCTACCAAAGCATCAATCTTCTTACGTGGCATTTCTGCCTGACCTTCTACACATAAACCGCGAACGGAACCGCCGTTTTCAAGAGCACCTGTAAATACTCCAAATCCGCATCCCTTAACCGTTTCAGAAACATCTACCAATCTCATTTCAAAACGGGTGTCAGGTTTGTCTGAACCGTAATTGTCCATTGCATCCTGCCAGGTCATTCTCTGAATTGGTAACTGAACATCCACATCGATAGCTTCTTTAAATACCTTCTTTAATAATCTTTCGCAAACTTCAATTACATCATCTACATCAACGAAAGATAATTCCATATCGATCTGTGTAAATTCCGGCTGTCTGTCTGCACGTAAGTCTTCGTCACGGAAGCATCTTGCAATCTGGAAATATCTGTCATATCCCGCACACATTAATAACTGCTTAAATAACTGTGGAGACTGTGGTAATGCGTAGAAGTTGCCCGGATGTACACGGCTTGGTACAAGGTAGTCTCTTGCGCCTTCAGGAGTTGATTTACATAAGAATGGGGTTTCTACTTCAAGGAACCCTTCTTCTTTTAAAAACTGCTGAACAAGGCCTGTTACCTTACTTCTCATCATAAGGTTTCTCTGGATGTCAGGTCTTCTTAAGTCTAATGTACGATATTTTAATCTTAATTCTTCTCTGGTCTGAATGCCTTCTTCAATTGGGAATGGAGGTGTTTCAGCCTCAGATAAAATTCTAATATTAGTTGCGATAATTTCAATATCACCGGTCTTTAAATTTTCATTAACTGCTGCCGTTCTCTTTGCAACAGTACCTTCTACTGCGATAACATATTCACTACGAAGAGTTTCTGCCTTTGCAAATCCTTCTGCACCAACACTCTTATCATCAAATACGATCTGTAATAAACCGGAACGGTCTCTTAAATCGATAAAAATTAAACTTCCAAGATTTCTTCTTTTCTGTACCCAACCCATAACGGTTACATTCTGTCCAATCATCTGATTGGTTACTTCGGTACATCTGTGGGAATGTTTCATTCCCTTCATTGATTCTGCCATATGTGTCACTCCTTGCTTTCTATTCTTTTATCATGGAAAAAAGAATAATTTACTCTCTCTCCCTAATTTTTTCTTTAGTTGTTAAAATATTCCACGATCTCCGTGTAACCTTCTGCGGTCAACTGATCCTTCTGGAATTTTTTGTTTTTATTCATCTTAGAAACTAAGACCGCTTTGCCTTCCTGTCTTAACTTCTGTGCTTCCTTCATAATCTCTGCCATACGTTCTGCCGAAACACCTTTTTCAATTAAAAAGGCTTTCTTTTCAGCGCTTCCCGGCACCTTAAATCCGCTTTCCATCAATAATAAAATGATTCTTTCAAAACCAATGGAAAAACCACAAGCAGGCACGTTATTTCCGGTAAATTTACCAATCATTTCGTCATAACGTCCGCCACCGCCACAACTTCCGCCAAATTCCGGCATAGCAATTTCAAAAATAGTTCCGGTATAATAGGACATTCCGCGAACTAATGTAGGGTCAAATACCAATTCAAACTCTGCTGCCTTAGTTGCATTCACACAAGCAAAAATCTCTCTCATGCTCTCAAGCACTTCTGCTTCCAAGTGTCCCTCTAAGGTATTCGCCAAATAATCTAAACCATTGTCCGCTTTTTCAATTCCGTCAAACAATGCCAAATATTTATCTACGCAGTCAGCGGTGAATTCATGATTTAATAAATCTTCTCTTACACCATCCACGCCGATTTTATCCATCTTATCCAAGATAATAAATACTTCGTCAAATCTTTCCGGTGCAAAACCGCCATAAGCTGCCATTGCTTTTAAGATACGTCTTTCATTAATACGGATTTCAAACCCCTTAAAACCAAGCTTTCCTAAGGTGGTAGTAGTTGCAGAAATTAACTCGATTTCTGCTAAGTTGGTTGGATCACCCAAAATATCAATGTCGCACTGCATAAACTGACGATATCTTCCTCTCTGTGGTCTGTCCGCTCTCCAAACATTTCCCATTTGTAATGCCTTAAACGGTGATGGCAGTTCATTTGCATGGTTGGAGTAATATCTTGCCAATGGTACGGTTAAATCATAACGCATCCCCATATCTACCAAGTCATTTTCATTTTCCGCAGTCTCAAGGTTCAACTTTTCACCACGTTTTAACACCTTAAAAATTAACTTCTCGTTTTCTCCACCCTGTTTACTGCACAAATTGGAAATGTCCTCCATACACGGAGTTTCCATTGGGGTAAAACCAAAATTACGATAAGTCTCTTTAATGACGCTCATCACATAATCTCTAATTTCCATTTCATCCGGTAAAATATCTCTCATACCGGTAACAGGCTTTTTCTTTAATGCCATGTTAACCTCCTATTTCAAATAATTAACTGCCTCTAAGGCTTCCCGTTTTCTATCAATCATTTCATCTACTCTTGCAAGATAGGTTTGAATGTCTTTTACATTTTCCACCCTTTCATACAAAGTTCCCGGTTCCGTAACAATCTTGGTAATGGCTCCCGCACCTACTGCTATGATGCTTTGGCGCTCTTCCATAATAAGTACATTATATACACCGTCCTTATCAGGCATTGCATAACCAACATTTTCCTGATTTCCTGCCATATTTTTCTGGCGATACAAATAATAAGGATGCATTCCCATATTATAGGCACATTCCTGAACCATGTCCATAATTTCCGTAGAATTCTCCATATCCATGTCCTTATATCTCTTAAGGTTCATGCCTAATCGGGAAGTCCGCTTAATTGCCAAAGAATGTACCGTCAAATTATCCGGTTCCAATGCTTTAATCTCTGTCAGGGTACGCTCCACGTCTTCTTTATTTTCTCCCGGAAGCCCCACGATAATATCCATATTAATATTGTCAAAACCAAGACTTCTTGCCAGTAAAAAAGCATCCTTTGTCTGCTCTACCGTATGTCTTCGACCAATCAAATCCAAAGTTTCCTGTTTCATTGTTTGAGGATTGATGGATATTCTCGTTACCGGATATTTCCGTAACACCTCTAACTTTTCCTTTGTTACGCTGTCCGGTCTTCCTGCTTCTACTGTAAATTCCTTTAATGCCTTTAAATCAAAGCAATCATTTAACACACTCATTAACCGTTCCATATGCTGAGGGGACAAAGTAGTTGGTGTTCCCCCGCCAACATAAATGGTGTCCGGATTTTTTTCCGGCATGGCATCTTTAATAAAGCGGATTTCCTTTTCCAAACAGTCAATATACTCATCCATCCGTTCTTTCCACATACCTTCCGGATAGGAAGTAAAGGAACAATACAGACAGGTGGTTGGGCAAAAAGGAATAGATATATACAAACTATACCCGTTTTTTTCATCAATTTCGGATAGAATTAATTTTTCCACACCTGCAATCTGCCGGCTAAGAATCCATTTTTCTTCGGAAACTAAATAATGCTTCATCATATATTCCCGAAGTTCTTTCGTATCCACTCCGTCTAAAACACCTGAAAGCACTTGCTTGGTAGGACGCACTCCGGTAAGAATGCCCCATGGCAAATCTTTCCCCGTCACTTCCTTGCATACCTGATACAGTGTGCGGACACAGGTGTCTTTTTTGTCCTTGTATTCCATCCCCGCTACCGGAATATTTCGGCTAATCTCTATTTCCATATTTTTGTAGAAAACAACTACCTCGTCTGCGGATTTTGCCTGCACCACAATGTGCTGTCCGATACGGGTATATAATTCGTTGACAGTCCCTATCTTAACTTCTGTCTCTTCCTTTGGAAAAAAAGACTTAATCAGGGGCGTCACTTCTGTTACATATTTTTCTTCATCTAACCAAATATTTATCATTACTTGTCCTATTACACAAAAGGATTGTGCTTCTTTTCAAACCCAATCGTTGTAGCTCCCATATGTCCCGGAAATACCATTGTATCATCCGGTAATACAAAAAGTTTATTTCTTACGTTATCTACCAATGCACGCATATCTCCTCCCGGGAAATCAGTTCTTCCCACAGAAGTCTGGAACAATGTATCTCCGGAAAAAAGCATTTTTTCATTTTCAAAATAGAAGCACATACATCCCGGAGTATGCCCCGGTGTGGAAATTGCCACAAATTCCATTCCACCCAATGTTACTCTTTCACCGTCTTCCATAAATTCATCCGGTGTCACTTCAGAATTCCACATATGAATGGCAGAATTTTTAAAGCTGACCTTTTCCGCAAGGTTGGCATACACCTTAGCTCCGGATAATTCTTTCAACTTATGCACACCGGTAATATGATCATAATGGGCATGGGTTAATAAAATGGCAACCACCTTACCTCCCATTTCTACGCATTTGTCATATACTTTGTCTCCGTTTGCTCCCGGATCGATAACAATCATTTCTTTTGTTTCTTCATTCAAAAGCAAATAGCAGTTGGTAGAATATTTTTCAATATAAACCTGAGTCATCTCCATAAAGGGTTAACCTCTCGTTCTTTCTATGTCTATAACGCTTTCAATTTGACGAAGTTTTCCAATAACATTGTCAAGTTCTTCTCTTCCGTTTACATCAAATGCAAGAGCAATGGTAGCAACCCCATTTTTACCTGCTCTGGTATGAACAGAGATAATATCAACGTTTCGCTCCGTAAGAATTCTGGTAATATCTACCAATAATCCTCTTCGGTTATTTCCGTAAATATTAATTTCAGCCGCATAATGGCCGCCTGACATGTCACCCTGCCATTCTGCATCAATCAATCGTGCCTTTTCAAAATCAGAAAGGTTGATCATGTTAATACAGTCTGTGCGGTGAATTGATACACCTCGTCCACGGGTTACATAACCTACAATTTCATCTCCCGGAACAGGACTACAACACTTGGAAAAACGTACTGCTACGTCGTGAATGCCTCTAACCACAATTCCGTTTTTGGATTTAAATTGACGGTTAGAATCCATATTGGCAATATTGTCCAATATATCGGCATCTGTAATATTCCGTGCATTTTCCTGCTTCTGGATATCAATCATTTTATTTACGACCTGGCCTTCTTTCAGGCCACCATGGCCCAAACTTGCCAACAAGGAGTCCCAATCCTTGAAGCCGTACTTTTTCATGACTTTATTTTTTAATTCTGTTTTGCTTAAAATCAGCGGATCAATGGCTTTATTCTTACAATAAACTTCCAATAATTCTTTACCACGGGCAACATTTTCTTCCTTTAATTCCGTCTTGAACCATTGGTTAATCTTGCTTTTCGCCTGGGAACTCTTTACCACCTTTAACCAGTCACGGCTTGGTCCCTTTGAATTCTGGGAAGTAAGAACCTCAATACGGTCACCGTTTTGTACCACATAGTCAATCGGTACCAATTTACCGTTTACCTTCGCACCAACCATCCGGTTACCTACCGCTGAATGAATTGCATAAGCAAAGTCAATCGGTGTAGAACCATTTGGAAGATTCTTAACATCACCGGTTGGCGTAAAACAGAATACTGTATCTGAGAACAAATCCAGGTCACTCTTTAATAAAGACATAAATTCCTTGTTATCGGACATGTCCTTCTGCCACTCTAAAATCTGACGGAGCCAGCTCATTTTCTCCTCTTCCTGGCCCTGTGCAGTTCCTGTAGTACCCTCTTTATATTTCCAGTGGGCAGCAACACCATATTCCGCAACTCTGTGCATTTCATAGGTACGAATCTGAATTTCAAAAGGCGTACCGTTTTTACCAATCAATGTAGTATGTAATGATTGGTAACGGTTTGGTTTCGGCATTGCAATATAATCCTTGAAACGTCCCGGAATCGGTTTGTACATTTCATGGATAACACCTAATGACGCATAACAATCCTTTACATTATCTACAATAATACGGATGGCGAATAAGTCATAAATCTGTTCCAATGTCTTATCCTGATTTCTCATCTTTTTGTAAATGCTGAAGAAGTGTTTCACACGTCCGTCAATCTCAGCCTCAATACCGGCTTCTTTGATATAACCGCCTACCTCATCTACAAGTTCCTGAATGTATTCTTCCCGAACACTTTTTCTGATTTGAATTTTATCCACTAAATCATAATATACATCCGGTTCTAAATATTTTAATGATAAATCGTCCAATTCAATCTTAATCTTGGAAATACCAAGACGCTGTGCAATCGGAGCATAAATATCCATAGTTTCTCTGGCTTTTTCTTTTTGCTTTTCCGGACGCATAAATTTTAAGGTACGCATATTATGCAAACGGTCCGCAAGCTTAATCAGAATAACACGAATATCTTTTGCCATAGCCAAGAACATCTTACGAAGACTCTCTGCCTGAATTTCCAGTTTATCCTGATCATAAGACAACTGGCTTAACTTGGTAACACCATCAACCAGCAAAGCCACATCTTCACCAAACCACTCTTCAATCTCTTCTTTCGTAAAGGAAGTATCTTCCACCACATCATGAAGGAGACCGGCAGCAATAGTTTCTTTATCCATTTCCAAGTCTGCAAGAATAATTGCCACACTTAATGGGTGAATAATATATGGCTCTCCGGACTTTCTTTTTTGATCCTTATGAGCGTTATATGCAAGGTCGTATGCCCGTTCAATTAAAGTAATATCAGCGGACGGATGGTATTTTTTCACGCAACTAATAAGCTCCTGATATAATTCTTCAGGCTCTTTCAATGTTCCGGTTTTACCAACACTACTAACATTTTCTACCATTTGCTGTTCTATTTTTTCGTATTTTGCAGTTGAATTATTGACTTTGTTTTCACCCATAATTCTCACCTTCTATCTCTTTTTCACGGAAATATTTCAAGTAAAATAATATCTTATAATTATATCGAATTTAGTCAGATAATGCAATGTTTTCGCCATGAAAAGCACTGCAAAAAAAGTTTCTTTAATTGTACAATTTTAAAATATACCGCTTCATATTTTTCCCTTCAGAAAAAATGTCTTTGTGGTATACAAATCCAAGTTTTTCGCATATTCTTAAGGAATGTTCATTGTCTGGTCGGATGAGGCAATAAATTTCTTCCAGTTCCAGTTCTTCAATGGCATATTTGATGATGGCCCGGCAGGCCTCCATACAATAGCCTTGTCCCTGATATTTTTCATCTATAACATATCCCAGTTCTGCACCTTGAACACCATCCTCATAGGATTTTGGGGTTAGTCCTGCCCTACCGATAGAAATATGACTGTCTTTCAATTCTAAATGCCAAACGCCATATTCAAAAAAGCTATATATGTATTTGTAATAATTTTCAATATATTCCTTTTCTTTTTCCGTTTCAAACAACGGTTCCAAATATTTTTTTATACTTGGAGACCTGTAAATTTCTTGGAGACGTTCCACATCCTCAGGCACTTCTTCTCTTATAATAAGACGTTCCGTAACTGTGATTGTCCATGGCAATTTCTTCTGCCGCTCATATCTTCGAACCACATCCCTCAGGGTTAAAAACTGGATTCCCTCCATTACATAATCTGCATCCGGGAAATAATTATTTCCTCCCAATTCGCCATAGGCCAAAACCGGGATATTCACAACTTTTGCCATCTTTACATATTCATTATCCGGGCATAACAATAAGACCTCATGGGGTGTCAACCCGTTTTCGGTCAAAAGTGTTATAAAGTCGCCGTTTTTTAATTCCTCTCTCTCAATGGGTATTACCTGCACTTCTTCTCCGACTTTGCGCAAAAAAACGGTTAAGTTTTCATCCCTTTTTATGGCCTCATCAGGCACCATGATTCCTCTTAACTTCATAGGGTCATTGTAGTCCATTTTTCCTTTTGTTGCAACACTTTCCCACTTTACAAGCGTTGTTTCATACGTTAAAATAGTACCAACTATGGAAAATCGGTGCAAAACTCACCGTTTTCTTGACAAACATTTAAGAAAGAAGGTTAAATATATGGCAAATCATCCAATTATTACAATTACCATGGAAAATGGTAAAGTTATGAAAGGTGAACTTTATCCGGAAATCGCTCCAAATACTGTAAATAACTTTATCAGTTTAGCAAACAAGCATTACTATGACGGACTTATCTTCCACCGTGTTATTGCCGGCTTCATGATTCAGGGCGGATGTCCTGACGGAACCGGAATGGGTGGTCCTGGATACTCCATTAAAGGCGAATTTATCCAGAATGGTTTTGACAATCAGTTAAAACACACACCTGGTGTACTCTCCATGGCTCGTTCCATGATGCCAAACTCTGCAGGAAGCCAGTTCTTCATCATGCACAAAACATCTCCACATTTAGATGGTGGTTATGCTGCATTCGGTAAGATTACAGAAGGTCTTGATGTAGTAGATGAAATTGCAAATGTTGCAACTGATTACAGCGACCGTCCAATGGTACCTCAGGTGATCAAATCCATTGAAATCGATACACTTGGCGAAACTTATCCTGAACCGGAAAAATACTAATTAAGCAAAAAAGGGACCGTTTTTAACGGTCCTTTTTGTGTGAGTTATACAGAATTCTTTCTTTATTTTCATTATCTTTTCGCTGAAAAAGTCTAGGATTTCCTAAGCCACTTGGACGGCCTTCTTCTATGATTTATATTTTTCAAAAATTACACAATCACAGCTTTTTATGTCCGCGGGTTTGAAAAACGCCTTTAGAAAAACAAGGTTATGGTGACCGGCGTTTTTCATCCGCGGA
>JAZQXN010000008.1:0-20213 GCA_045632875.1 Lachnospiraceae bacterium | reverse complement strand
TGGTGTTGCTTGTTCTTCCTTAGAAATGAGCCAGAACGCTGAACACTTATCTTGGACACTTGAAGAAGTTGATGCAAGATTAAACCAGATCATGAGAGGTATCTTCCACAACTGTAAGAATGCAGCTGAAAGATATGGTTGCCCAGGCAACTACGTAGCTGGTGCTAACTTAGCAGGCTTCCAGAAAGTAGCTGACGCTATGTTCGCTCAGGGTATCGTTTAATCAGCGATTTCGAAACAAATTTAACGCGTATATGAAAATGAATTGCGGTACTGCCGATTGGCAGTGCCGCTTTTTTTATGTCTCCTACTATTAACCCCGAATTGATTCGGGTTGAATGATAATATGCATTTATGATAGCTTTGGAAATGTAGTTGGAATCACTTTAAAATCCAATGATTTTTTGGTAATGAAGTGCGTCGAAAAGGTGAGACACGACTTCCGGTACTATCTGCATAGAAAATATAGAACGTAAATATAGGCACATGTTGAGGATGAAATTATACTCGCATGTGCCTACAATGTATTTTAAGATGGGGCGAATGCTCCAAAAGGACTGTACTCCAATGCGGAAAGTATGAAATATTGATGTATTCTGTCATAAAACCCTTAAAGTGCGTGATTTTTTTGTCAAAGGATGATACAATTATAATAAGCAGAAAAGTGCGATGAATGATGACTTGTGAAAGGAGTTTATACAATGGAAAATATGGATCAGAAATATTCACCGCTGTTTACCCCTTGGAAGGTCGGTAACGTAGAAATTAAGAACCGAATAGTTATGTGTCCAATGGGAGGTACTTCGCTTTTTGGCTGGTTTGAGCTGGGAGGATGTCATTTTGACAAGGAAGCAGCAAACCTGTTTTTAGAGAGAGCGAAAAATAATGTAGGATTAATTATCCCGGGTATTGCACCACTTAGAGATACATTCTGGGGAAAATGGCTTTGGCAGAATCCTAAAATGT
This sequence comes from Lachnospiraceae bacterium, assembly GCA_045632875.1. Classification (GTDB taxonomy): domain Bacteria; phylum Bacillota; class Clostridia; order Lachnospirales; family Lachnospiraceae; genus XBB1006. The sequence goes on along the minus strand of JAZQXN010000008.1, from coordinate 19,247 downwards.
TTGATGAATTAAAAGTGTTTATGGATGAAATTCATAAAACTGATGCGAAGCTTTTTGTGCAGTTAACTGCAGGTATGGGACGTTCTTGGGCGATTACAGAGCTTGTGGCTCCGTTACATAAAAATAAATTTACAAGAGCGTTAATCAAACCGATTATTGATACATCTCATGAATTGGCATGTCCAAGTCCACAGCCAAACCGTTGGGCGCATGACATTGAATGTCCGGAAATGACAGTAGAACAGATTCATGAAATCATTGAAGCTTTTGCAAAGACAGCAAAACTTTGTAAAGATGCGGGTGTTGACGGAGTAGAAGTTCATGCTGTTCACGAAGGATATTTATTAGATCAGTTTGCAATTCCTTTCTTCAATAAACGTACAGATGAGTATGGCGGAAGTTTTGAAAACCGTTATCGTTTTGCCGTAGAAGTAGTACAGGCAATTAAAAAGGAATGTGGAGATGACTTCCCTGTTTCCTTACGTTACTCTGTAGAGTCCAAATTAAAAGGCTTCTGCAAGGGAGCAATGCCTGGCGAGGATTACGTTGAAGTAGGACGTGACATGGAAGAATCTGAAAAGGCAGCGAAATATTTACAGGATGCCGGATACGACATGTTGAATGCGGACAATGGAACCTATGACTCCTGGTACTGGGCACATCCACCAATGTATATGCCGCAGAACTGTAACCTTGATGATGTTGCACATATTAAGAAGTTCGTTGACATCCCTGTTGTTTGTGCAGGAAGAATGGAACCGGACGTAGGTGCTAAAGCGGTGGAAGAAGGACGTATTGACGCAGTAGGTGTTGCACGTCAGTTCTTAACAGACCCTGAATGGATTACCAAACTCATCGAGGACAGAGTAGAAGATATTAAACCATGTATTTGTTGCCATAGCGGATGCTTTAACTTCTCATCCTCTAAGGGACATGCAAATACACAGGATTTAACAGATACTATGGGACTTGCACGTTGTGCATTAAATCCGCGTACTATGCAGTCCAAGAAATATAAACTTGAACCGGCTAAGAAAGCAAAGAAAATCGCAGTTGTCGGTGGTGGTATCGGTGGTATGGAAGCAGCTATCGTTTGTGCAAAACGCGGACACGAAGTTACTTTATATGAAAAATCCGATAAACTCGGTGGTGTATTTATTGCGGCAGCTGCTCCTTCCTTTAAGGAAAAAGACCGTGATTTAATTAAGTGGTATGAGCGCGAAGTTGCAAGACAGCCAATCGAAGTGAAGTTAAATACAGAAGTAACTGATATTAAGACCTTAAATGCAGATGAAGTAATCATCGCAACAGGTGCTAAGGCTAAGAGAATCCCGGTTAAGGGCGTGGAACATACCATTCAGGCGACAGAATTCTTATTAGGTGAAAAGACCGTTGGTGATAAGGTTGTTATTATCGGTGGTGGTTTGACCGGTTGTGAAATCGCTTATGATTTGTATTTACAGGGCAAACAGCCAACCATCGTTGAAATGATGGATGACTTGATTGTAACTAAGGGTATCTGTCTTGCAAACACCAGCTTCTTACGTGACTGCTTCGAAACCAATAAGGTTCCGGTACATTTGGAAACCAGATTAAACGAAGTTATGGAAGACGGCGTTATGGTAACAGATAAAGAAGGTAACACCTTTAAGATTGATGCAGACAACGTGATTATGTCTGTTGGATACAACCCAACACCAATTGCTGAAAAAGCAAAACATGTACATATCATCGGTGATGCCAACAAGGTAGGTAACTTACGTACAGTTATCTGGGGTGCTTGGGACGTAGCAATGAAATTATAAGTTGGGAAGCGTTAGAGCCGGATTCATAAAGTGGATTTGGCTCTAAGGTGACTAAAGAAAGGAATAGAAAAATATGATGAATTTAACTCCTGAACAGCAGGCCATCTTAGATGGTGCGCAGGGCGAAACCATGGCGAAGGTTATGAAAACCCAGGTTATGTATGGTGAAGCATTTGGCGCTGAAAAAATGGTGCCGATCACTTCTGAATACAACCACTTAGTAACATCCTTTGGTTTAAAATTACTTGCGCCGGTATATGATTTAATGGACCAGTTATTGGAAGCGAAGGCACCTTCCAAACAGAAGTTTTCCGTGGATCCTCGTCCAATTGATCCAAATGTGCCTGCAAACTTTTTACAGAAATTAATTTTTAACAAATTTATGTATAGCAAACAGGACTTCTATGAAGAGCAGTTGAAAAAACTCGGTCTTATGAACGAGGAAGCATTTACCTGTACCTGTTATATGGATGAAGTAGGCAACCTCCCGAAAAAGGGTGATGTATTAAGTTGGGCAGAATCTTCTGCAGTAGTTTATGCAAACTCTGTTTTGGGTGCGCGTTGTAACCGTAACTCCGGTATCATGGATATCATGGGTTCCGTACTTGGTTATGTTCCGTATTTCGGACTTTTGACAGATGAAGGACGTAAGGCAACCTGGATTATCGAAGTAAAGACAGAAAAGAAACCGGAAGCACAGCTTTTAGGTTCTGCCATTGGTTTAAAGGTTATGGAAGATGTTCCGTACGTAAAAGGATTGGATAAATGGATTGGTACCGAATTAAATGATGCAGCTTGCACGTATTTGAAAGACTTTGGTGCTGCAACAGCATCAAACGGTGCAGTTGGTTTGTATCATATCGAAAACTTAACACCGGAAGCAAAAGAAATGGGTGAAGACTTAATCGTTGAAGGTGCAAAAGTTTATGTCATCGACGATGCCGAATTAGAACGCGTAAAAAATAGCTATCCTGTAATCTGGAAAGACAAAGATGCGACTCCGAAGCTTTGCTTCTTAGGATGTCCTCATATGAGTTTACAGCAGATGAAAGATTGGACAGACCGTGTGGAAGCAGGTTTGAAAGAGGCCGGTAACAGTAAAGTTGTTATTCCGACCGTATTTACAGCTTCACCGGGGGTACTGAAAGAGTTTGAAAAAACCGAATATGCAGCACGCTTAAAGGCTACCGGTGTTATCACATCTTATATTTGCCCGTTGATGTATATGAATAACCCACTTTGCAAGAAGATGCCGGTAATTACATCTTCTAACAAGTTACGTACATATACTACATCACGTTATTATACAGATGATGAAATTCTTGCACAGATTACGAAGGGAGGCAAATAGGTATGAGAGAATTCAAAGGACGCGTTGTAACTCCGGGAACCACAAAAGCAGAAGCCGTAGTTACTCATGAAGGATTTAATACACTTGCATCACTTCAAAGTGCATTACAGTTTGGTGATAAGGCAGCAAAATGTGGCGACCAGAGCAATCAGGAATTGTACGGTAAACCATTAGCAGGAAAGGCACTTTGCCTTCCACAGACCATTGGTTCAACTACCGGTGGTTTGGTACTTTATTGTGCATGTGCTATGGACCGTCAGCCGGCATGCATGCTTTTTGCTAATCATATTGACTCTCTTGCGGCAGCAGGAGCAATTCTGGCAGATGTATGGCTAGACAATGTATCAATGCCTGTTATTGACTGTTTGGGAGAAGAATTCTTAGAATATGTTAAAGATGGCATGAGCATTACCATAAAAGAAGACGGAATCGTTATCGTAGAAGAATAACAGAGACTTTTAGGAGGAAATGTTAGTGAAAGCAAAGGTTTATTTTTCAAGAACCATAACACCTGAAAAAGTGCTGGAATTGTACAAAATGACCGGAAAAGAACTGAAGGGCAATGTTGCTGTTAAGGTTCATTCAGGCGAAGTGGGAAACCAAAACTTTTTACGCCCGCCATTCTGGAAACCGGTGGTAGACCATGTAAACGGAACTGTAACAGAAAGTAACACCGCATATAAGGGTGAGCGTAATACCACAGAAAAGCATTTTAAAGCCATTGAGCTTCATGGATGGAATAAGTACTTTAAATTTGATTTACTGGATGCAGAAGGACCGGATTTAGAGCTTGCCATTCCGAATGGAAAGCGTATTCAGAAAAACTTCGTTGGTAAAAATATTAAGAATTACGATTCCATGCTGGTATTATCCCATTTTAAGGGACATCCGATGGGCGGATACGGCGGAGCATTAAAGCAGTTGTCCATTGGCGTTGCCTCCTCTTTTGGAAAAGCGTATATTCATGGAGCAGGTGAGCCGGAAAAAATCTGGACTGCAGATCATGATGCTTTCTTAGAATCTATGGCAGATGCAGCAGGCTCTGTGATTGATTTATTTAAGGGTGAGATTGTTTATATTAACGTAATGAAAAATATGTCTGTAGACTGTGACTGTTGTGCAGTTGCAGAGGATCCTTGTATGAAGGATATTGGTATATTGTGTTCTACAGACCCGATTGCTATTGACCAGGCGTGCTTGGATTTAGTACATGCAGCAACGGATGATCCGGGGCAGGCTCATTTGTTAGAGCGTATCGAAAGCAGAAATGGTGTGCATACCATTGAAGCAGCTGCAGAACTGGGCTACGGCAATAGAGAATATGAACTTATCGAAGTTGAATAAGATGAAGGAAAAAGTTCCGATTTTTGGGACTTTTTCTTTTTTTGCGCATATACATATAGTAACTAAGTTTATGAGGTTACTATGGCGACTTCAATTGTAATTGACGCAGGACACGGTGGATATGATAATGGTGCATCCTATCAGGGACGTACAGAAAAGGATGATAATCTTCGTCTGGCTTTAAGAGTAGGAGAATTGTTAGCACAGAGGGGATATGATGTAAAATATACCAGAACAGATGATGTATATCAGTCTCCGTTTGAAAAATCCCAAATTGCAAACAGGAGTAATGGTGATTATTTTATTTCTTTTCACAGAAATTCCAGTGCAATACCAAATACCTATCAGGGAGTTCAAAGTTTGGTTTTTTCAGAAGAAGGGGATGTGAGTAATGAATTGGGACGCAATATTAATCGGAGTTTGGAAGATTTGGGCTTTCGGAATATTGGGGTAGAGGCCAGACCAAATCTGGTAGTATTACGCCGCACAAATATGCCGGCGGTGTTGGTGGAAACCAGTTTTATTAATTCAGATTATGATAATCAATTGTATGATGAACGATTTAATGAAATTGTAGAAGCAATTGTAAACGGAATTGAGGAAAGTATTCCAATCCGCCCGGGGCAACCTGGAATGCCGGGGCAACCTGGAATGCCGGGCCAACCTGGAATGCCGACCCAACCTGGAATGCCAAACCGTCCGGGAATGCCAAACCGTCCTGGAATGCCGGGATACCCGACAAGACCAAGAGAACGTTACGCGGTACAGATTGGATTATTCAAATACGAATCCAATGCGGATTATCAGGCGGAATTGGCCAGAGATGCAGGATTTGATGCAGAGATTAGTTATTCAGCACCATATTATGCAGTACGGGTTCCGGATGGAGACAGCTTAGACGAAGCGGTACGATTGGAAGCAGCATTACGTCGAGCCGGTTTTGACACACTGATTGTTACGGTCACACGGTGAAGAAAAAATGACCATAATTCTTAAAAAAATATAAAGTGGGAAAAAACGCTTTACAAATTTCATCCTGATGGTTAAGATAAGGTCATCTTAACTTTCAGGATGATTTTTTTCTGAAAACAAATTCAACAGGTTTCGGTCGAAACCATTTTTACCAATTTAAACATAATAAAATAGGGGAGGAGAGAAGAGTAAAACCACATTATTTTTTTCATCTTGAAAGTTGGAAATAATAATTATTTTTATAGGGAGGAAAATGTTATGAAAGAAATTTTCGAGCAGTATGGAGGCGCGATTGTAACAGTAGTTGCAATTATGGCCCTTGTAGGTGTGACAACAGCCATTGTGGGGAGCGGAGAAGACAGCTTGATTTACAATGCTATGTCAGATTTGATTAGCAAATTCAGTACAGCCGTAAGCTAGGGGGACATAGGATTGAGTGCAACTGAAAAAGAAATTTTTGGAATGTTGTGGCCGTATCTTATGAAGGAAGAAGTTACGGATATTGATTTCAATGGTTCACAGTTATGGATTACTTATGAGAATGGGACTCGAAAGAAGGAAAATCTTATACTTCCACAGGAATTCATCCATGGTTTTTCACAACAGATTGCAAATACACAGCAAAAGAGTTTTCATCCGATGGAACCATTGTTGGAAGCAGAAACAGACAGGTATCGCATCAGCATTTTGCACGAAGCGATTGCCACAAATGGGAGAAGCATCAGTATCCGTAAGTCCTTGCCTAAATTGCGTTACACCGGAGCTGATGCCATTCGTTCCGGGCTGATGGATGAGCAAATTTATGTCTTATTAAATAATTGCATAAAAGCCCATATGAATTTTGTTTTTTGCGGAGAGCCCGGAGTAGGAAAAACGGAATGTGCAAAATTTTTTGCCAGCAAAATTCCATCGGAGGAAAGAATTGTAACCATAGAGGATAATCCGGAGTGGCATTTGAAGCAAATCAATCCAATGTCTGATGTGGTGGAAATGAAGGTAAAACCGGAAGAGACAGGAAAGTTCTCTTATAAAGAAGGAATCAAAGCTGCCTTGCGAATGAATCCAAAATGGCTAATGGTTTCAGAGGCCAGAGGAAGCGAAGCGAGGCAATTAATAAATGCCTGGTCTACAGGAGTTAGTGGCATTACCACCATACATACCGATGATGTGGTTAAAATCCCAGAGAGGATCTTGTTTATGATGGGGGAATATAAGGACTCTCCAAGACTGGAAAATGAGGTGTATCAACACATTGATGTAGGTATTTTGTTGGTAAACCGTAAAGTGGGAGAAATTTCTTATCGCCGGATAGAACAGGTAGCCTTTTTTTACAGGGAAGATGGAAGAAATATTTGTTATAAGGTATGGGATGAGGGGCATTTCATTACGGAAAAATTGCCTGCAGAAATTCTGCGAAGAATGAACAGGTATGAAATCCGGTGTCCGTGGAAAGATGGGGGAGATAAATAAGTGAAAAGAATTATTATAGGGACCATATTGGCATTTGCATACGCGTTGTTTTTTCGGATTAATCCGGGAGGTATGATATTTCTGCTTGGATTTACTACGATAGCATTGCTTCTTTTTGCGGGATTTTTGAATAGGGAGGAAAGAAGACGAAAAGATTTCTTGCAGGTGACGGAATATATGCAAAGTTTGGGAATGTCTTTTTTACTTTCAGGAACAGAGTATACAGCATTAAAAGAGACCATAACTTTGTTTGAAAAAAGCAGGATGAAGGTATTACTGGAGGAAGCTTTGCAATCTATGGAAGAAAGTCATGACGGAAAGGCTGGAGAGAGAGCGTTTCAGATTATAGAAGGACGCTATCCTTGCAAAAAACTACGACTTCTTCATAAGTATATTTTGACAGCATCCAAGGTGGGAGGAGAATACCGGAATGGAATCCGATTGTTGCTAAAAGATTTGGAAATGTGGAAAAAACAGCAATTGATGGCCTATGAAGATTTGCGCAGCGACATAAGAAAAATTGTGGTGGCAACCGGTCTGACGATTCTATTGTGTGGATATGTTACATCTCTTGCGGGAGAACGGATACCTATAGGGGATAGCGGAGTCTACCAAATCGGGATGATAGTATTTTGGTGTGGTTGTGTGGGAATATACATTTTAGGATATCGTTTGGGAGGGATGGACTGGTTTGATGAAAAGGAAGTCTACTCCCCGGAGGAGATTCAAAATAAACTACTGAGACATAAAAAAGAGAACGCACATCATCGCATCGGATATGAAACCCGAAAAAAGATACTGTGCAGGGAAATGGGGAAGGCCTTTCCGGAGTGGATGCTTAATGTGGCATTACGCATGGAGAATAAAAATGTGGAGGTGGCTTTGGCAGAAAGTTATGAAGATGCCCCTACGATTATAAAGCACTATTTGAAAGAAATGTTGGAAGACTTAAAGACGCATCCGGGAAAGGGAGAGCCTTATTTTCAATTTGCCGGGGATTTGCATATACCGGAAATTACAAATTCCATGAAACTGTTATATGGAGTATCCAAAGGAAATGTAATGGATGGGAAAGAACAAATCAGAGAACTTATAGAAAGAAATTATCAAATGGAGAATCAGGCTGGAGACTTTCGCCGGGAAAAAAAGCGAAGCGTAATGTACGGATGCTCTCTGCTACCGTCTTTGTTAGGTGCAGGATGTATGATTTTAAATATGTCGCTGTTGTTAATAGGATTTCTTGGTAATCTGAAAATATAGGAGGGGTTATGCAACAGGTAATTGAAGGAATGATGAGTGTATTTTTTCTGATTATTGTGGTGTTTGTGGGGATTGAAATTGCAGGGGCTATGACAACGGCCAGTGAGGCCCAGGCTTTTAAGATTGAGGTCATGGAACGGCTTGAGGACTGCAATTTTGATTCGGAGGTAATTAAGGCATGTTTTCAGGAAGCAAAGAGTCATGGTTTTTCCATGACACTGAGATTATATTATTCAGACGGCAGAATACAGACTTTAAAAAGTGGAGGAATTAGGGAAAGGTCAGGATGCTATATTACTAGTGGCAAGGTGGCTATCACATATCCTTTTGAAATACCATTTTTAAAAGTAACTAAAAAACTGGATACCACAGGAATTATATTATAGATAATGGAGAGTGACCATAAATGAAGAAAATAATAGAAGATATTGGAATGAGTTACTTATTTATTACATTAAGCACCGGTGTACTTGTCATAATTTCTATGGGAATAAGGGCAGTGTGCAGTATATAAGGGGGAAACATATGAAAGATATTATGGAGGAATATGGTGAAGTGTTATTAGCCGTGATTGGTGCAATAGGAGTATTAGGGGCAACAATGACCTTGCTATGGGGAAATTTTTCCCAACAAATCGCTCAATATATTGCCTAAGTATAACAACCAAAGATGGAGGGAGCATGAAGGAAATAATTCGTTTTACCGGTCGGGGATTTTTGACAATAGCAGTGGCAGTGGGAATGCTGGCAGTAATTTATAGTGGGATACAAAACAGAAATATTTCCGGTTCAATAAAAAAGGATAGAAGTATGGAGTATTTTGAACTGGACGTGGCGTATATGGAAAGCAAGACGATAAATGATTTGACTCTGGAATGGATTTTTGAAGGCTCCGTGCCAAAACAAATGTATATAGATCCAGATTTTTTTATAGAGGCAACCGATAAAGAGGGGACGCCGGTAGAAGTGGAACTTCTTGGCATAGGAGAGGAAAGCATGGGTAAAACAGTGCAATGTACAGATGGTGTATATACCTTTTCTTCATCCGGGATTTATCGGATGTATGTAAAATGCAGAGATAGGATATTTTGGGTCCGATTTCCGGTGAATGTTGTGGAGGAACAGGAATGAAATATGTGATTTATGGAATGGGAATGTTTGCTGCAATTTTAGGATTTGTTTTTTTCTTTTTTGCAATAAGAACAAAACCTATGAAGCAGGAAGAATTATCCTATGCTGTGGGACAAGCTATGAAAGAGACGTTAGTTACAGCCATGGAAAATAATAATACAAATATGGAATGTGGTCGCATGTTTTGTGAAATGCTGGAAAACAACCTAAAGAATAAGGGAGAAATCCAGGTGGAAATTATACAGTTGGATGTTCAAAAAGGAATTTTTCGGGCAAAAGTGTCATTGGAATATACATATATTAATGGGGCTAAAGGTCGGGTCGAAACAGATCGCACGTTGATTTATGATGGGGAAAGGGGTGAAGGCGTATAAGATGTGTAAAGTTATCATTAATAAGCATATTTTTTTGCCTATGTTTTTGGAATAACTGTTTTTGGATGGAAGCGAAGGAACAAGAGAATACGGTTACTATTCTGGCAACCCAGGAGGTAGAGGAGAAAACCGGACTTGTTTTAAAGGATGATGTTCGTCCAATGGCGAATTCCATTTATTATAATGAAGCAAAAGGATGGATATTCAATGACATTATTTATATGGATGGTTGTGCCACCTATGGTAGTTCTTATGGAGGGACACCGGTGGGAATGCTTACACCGGGGTATTATCGATTTGTTAAATCCAATGGGTCTTATGTGGCACTGTGTGAAGTGGAGTTGGTAGCAGATTGCATGGCACGAAAGGCCTATGCAGAATTGTGGGAAAAGTATGGCGGGATGTGGTCATGGGAGCAGGCCTTTTACAATCAACTGGACGGAACTCCGGAATTGGCCAATCCCACAGATAAAAAAACAGCAAAACTGGAAAATGGGGTAACGGTGATTGACATAACACAAAACTACCGCTTTATAAAATGCTGGATAAAAATAGAGGATCTGCGCCCCAATCCGGAGACGACGGTAGAAGAGTATGTTCAGACAGTGAGATATTTTATCCGGGATAAAAGAAGCGGAAAATGTACAGAGCAACTGGAGATGAAGCAGGAAAGCAAGGTGAAAAAAGGAGATACAGTTCACTTTGTGCCGGAGAATAAGAACGGATACCGTATAGAGTCCGTAATGATAAACGGAATCGAAACTGCAACGAATGAAGTCTCTTATGTAGTGACCGGAAAAAATGAAGTTTGTATTTATTATACGCCGTATCGGCTAAAAGTAGTTTATTTTGCCAATGATGGCTCAGAGGGGACGAAAGAGCAGGTTTGTTATTATGGAGAAAGTCAGAAACTTTATGCAAACCCTTTTTCGAGAGACGGAGCCCTGTTTTTAGGATGGAGTACGTCGGAGGATAATGGAGAAGTGATTTATGGGGACGAAGAAGTGATTAACTTTGATTTAAGTCATGGGGATGTAAATTTAAAGTTGTATGCTTTATGGGATTTGGCTCCGCAAGTAAAACTACCGGACCTGTATTTTACAAAAAAGGACCTTCTTTCTAAAGATGATATAGATGCATACGTGTTGTCTTTTTGCAGTATTACAGACCGGGAGGATGAGTCTATAAAGCAGCAGAAAGAAAGCGTAATGATTCGGACGGATTTGTTGCAGGAGATTCAAATGATTTCAGAAGGCTGGGTGGAATATCAGGTTGAAGTGACTGACTCCAAGGGAAATACAGTGGAAAAAGGAGGACGACTATACATTGTGGATGCTACACCTGTCAGATTAAGAGATGAGGAAGAAAATATGCGATTTATCAGTCTTGATTATTTGCCGACTTTGGACGGAGATTCTGTTTGGATGACAAATTCTGACTATTATAAACTTTTAGTAACCTGCTTAAATAAAGAAAAAGGAGCGATTTGGAAAAAAACACCTTATGGCTGGAAAAGAGTTTCATAATGTGCTATAATTAATCGGTTTTGGAAAGTAGGAAAGTGAAAATATAAAGGAGCCGAATTATGAGTATATTAAATGTTGAACATTTGTCCCATGGATTTGGAGACCGTGCAATCTTTCAGGATGTGTCTTTCCGTTTGTTAAAAGGAGAGCATATTGGATTGGTAGGTGCCAACGGAGAGGGAAAATCAACCTTTATGAATATTATTACCGGTAAACTGATGCCGGATGAGGGAACGATTGAATGGGCAAAAAATGTTCATGTAGGGTATTTGGACCAGCATACAGCGTTGAAGGCCGGCATGACCATTGGTGATGTGTTGGCAGATGCCTTTTCCTGGTTATTTGAACAGGAACAGAAAATGAACGAGATCTGTGAGCACATGGGAGATGCGGACGAAGATACTTTGAATGCAATGATGGAAGAGTTGGCGGAGATTCAAGATATGTTGACCGTCCATGATTTTTATCTGATTGATTCTAAGGTGGAAGAAGTAGCAAGAGCCTTAGGTTTGTTAGATATGGGACTGGACCGAGATGTATCAGAGCTAAGTGGCGGACAGAGAACAAAAGTATTATTAGGAAAATTGTTATTGGAAAAGCCGGATATCTTGCTACTGGACGAGCCAACCAACTATTTGGATAAGGAACATATTGATTGGTTAAAAAGATATTTGACTGAGTACGAAAATGCTTTTATTTTGATTTCTCATGACATTCCGTTTTTAAATGAAGTTGTTAATCTGATTTATCATATGGATAATCAGGAGTTAAACAGATATGTAGGAAACTATGATGATTTCCAGAGAGTTTATGCGGTGAAAAAGAGTCAGTTGGAAGCAGCTTATAATAAACAGCAGAAAGAAATCGCAGACTTAAAGGACTTTGTTGCCCGAAATAAGGCGAGAGTTGCGACCAGAAATATGGCAATGTCCAGACAGAAGAAATTGGACAAAATGGATGTGATTGAATTGGCAGCAGAGAAACCAAAGCCGGAGTTCCATTTTAAAGAGGCCAGAACACCAAGCCGCTTCTTATTCCAAACACAGGATTTAATCATTGGATATAATGAACCATTATCCTCACCTTTGAATATTTCTATGGAAAGAGGGGAAAAGGTAGTACTTACCGGTGCCAACGGTATTGGTAAGACAACTTTATTAAAGAGTATTTTAGGATTAATTCCTGCTTTGGAAGGCAAGGTTGAACGAGGCGATTATCTGGAAATCGGTTACTTTGAGCAGGAAATGTCTCAGGATATTCAGACAACCTGTATTGAAGAAATTTGGAAAGAATTTCCGGCATTATCCCAGTATGAAGTTCGTTCTGCATTGGCGAAATGCGGTTTAACAACGAAACATATTGAAAGTTTGGTTCGTGTGTTAAGTGGTGGTGAGCAGGCGAAAGTGCGTCTGTGCAAATTAATTAATCGTGAGAGCAACCTATTAGTATTGGACGAGCCGACCAATCACTTGGATGTAGATGCAAAGACGGAATTAAAAAGAGCATTGCAGGCCTATAAGGGTAGTATCCTTATGGTTTGCCATGAACCGGAATTCTATAATGGTTTGGCGACCCAAGTTTGGGACTGTACAAAGTGGACAACTAAATTGTAAAAAAGGGACCGCAGAGCGGTCCTTTTTAATTTTGCGACTTTAGATGAGAAATTTTATTGCTTACATTATATTTGATTCTGGGAAAGTCAGTATTTCCAAGCCACTGCAGACGGGCTGGTATTTTTATGTTTTTCAACTTTTACACTGTCACGCTTTTTTTGTTCCACGGATGAAAAACGCCGGTCACCATAACCTTGTTTTTCTAAGCGGACCGCTCATGAAGGCCGTCTGCAGTGGCTTAGGAAATCCTAGACTTTTTCAGTGAAAATATAATGTAAGCAAAAGGAATTTCTCGAAAATGCACAAAGAAAAAGGGACCGCTCTGCGGTCCCTTCTTGGTATATTTATTAGTCGTCTTCTTCAGAATCCAAACTTGGTTCAGGAACTTTGATATATAATCGGGTGATACGATTTTTATCCATGGAAAGTACTTTGAAGTAAATACCATGTTCATCCGTAACATCGTTTCCTACGGCAGGTAAGCGGTCTAATAAACCGAATACATATCCGGCAATGGAATCATAATCCTCTGATTCGATTGGGATATCTAATTCATCTGCAACATCATCGATATTTACGGAGCCTAATACTTCGTATTCTCTTTCTCCGATTTCCTGAATTGGAATTTCTTCTTCATCATACTCGTCGTGGATTTCGCCGACAATTTCCTCCAGTAAGTCTTCTAAGGTAATTAATCCGGCAACATCACCGTATTCATCTAATACGATGGCCATACTAATGGATTCATCACGCATTTTCACAAATAATTCTGCGGTGTTCTTATGTTCATATGTAAAGAACGGTTCACGCATAATCTTTTTGATTTTGAATTTCTCTTTGTCTTTGACCAAGAGTAAATCCTTCATATTAACAATACCCACGATATTGTCCTGTGTATCTTCAAAAATCGGGATACGTGTTAATTTGTCTTCGCTATAGATATCAAGAAGTTCGTCGTAAGTACAATTGATATTAGCTACTGTCATATCGATACGAGGAACCATGATTTCTTTCGCTTCTGCATCATGGAAGTCAAAAATGTTATTAATAACTTCATGAGAATCGGCGTTGATCTCACCACTTTCGTGGCTTTCATTAATAATGGTACGAAGCTCATCTTCTGTGAGAGCATCGTTGGTTTTGTTAGCATCCACTCCGAATAAACGTAAAAACGAATTGGATAACGCGTTGATTACAATGATGATTGGTGTTAGTACCTTCATTAAAAATGAAATAACTGGTGCAACAGTTAAAGAAATCTTATCTGCCCGTCTTGTTGCCAAAGTCTTAGGAGAAATTTCTCCAAAGAGCAATACTAATACAGTCATAACACCGGTTGCTATGCCGGCACCAATACTTCCAAAAAAATCAATTGCCAAGGTAGTAGCGAGGGAGGATGCACCGATGTTAACAATATTGTTGCCAATTAAGATGGCGCTTAACATCTTTCCTTTATCATCTGTTACCTTTAACACTTTTTTTGCACGGCGGTCACCGGAGTCTGCAAGATTTTTCAAACGGAACATATTGGCGGTTGTTAAAGCTGTTTCCGATGCTGAAAAGAATGCAGAACACATAAGCAAAACTACTAAAAATCCTAATTGAATCGCGACGCTGGGGTCCATATACATTCACACTCCTTATTAATAAAAAATTAGAAAAAAGCTAAAAATATAGTGACTTTTTTCCTTATATAAAATTATGTAGCCTTTTTATTCTAGCATATCCTTGGCTTTTTGTACACATAATTTTTGTGAAGAAATAATGCTGTTACGAAGACCCGTTTCCTCTAATTTTGCTACGGCTGCAATGGTTGTTCCGCCGGGAGAACACACATTATCCTTTAATTTGCCCGGATGTTCTCCGGTTTCCAATACCATTTTTGCTGCTCCAAGTACAGCTTGTGCTGCGAAGGTATATGCCTTTGGACGTGGCATCCCGTCGCTTACCGCGGCATCGGCCATAGCCTCGATTACCATATAAATATATGCAGGAGAGGAGCCACTAACCCCAATCACTGTTTCAATTAAGGATTCAGGCACCACTTCGCATTTTCCGCAACTTTCAAACAAACCTTTAGCGATGGATAAATCTGTTTCGGTTACCGGTCCGTTTGGAGATAAAGAAGTCATGCCTTCCAATACCTGAACAGGCGTATTTGGCATGGCTCTTAATATTTTTCTGCTCGGGAAAAATTCTTTTTCCATGTGGGAAAGAGAAACTCCTGCCGCCAGAGAAATTATAAGCTGGTCAGGTCTTGTCAGGTGACAAACAGGACGTAATACAGATTCGAATTGATATGGTTTGATAGCCAGAATAATTACGTCGGCATTCTTTATAATACTTTCATTATCCGCAATTACAGAAATACCTAATGCTTCCTCACGCATGGGAATATGCTCCGGTGTACTGGTGGAAGCAAGGATTTGCTCTTTTGTTGCAAATCCGGATTGCAGCATTCCTTTTATAATTGCTCCGCCCATGTTTCCACAGCCGATAAAGCCATAGGTTATTGATGTGCTCATAGGAAACCTCCTGTGTTAGTTAATATAAATTAGGAATGAAATTCAGGTTTTCTCTTTTCTAAGAATGCAGTCATTCCTTCTGTTTGATCTTCGTGGGAGAATGTCATACCAAATAAAGCAGACTCCATAGCAAGTCCGTTCTTTAAATCCATGTCTAAGCCCTTGTGAATAGCTTCTTTGGAGCAAGCGATGGCAAACATACTGTTACGAAGAAGTTTTTCAGCCATTTTTTCACATGCCGGCATTAATTCTTCCAAAGGGACAACTTTGTTAACCAGGCCGATGCGATAAGCTTCGGCAGCATCGATTTTTCCACCAAGGAAAATTAATTCTTTGGCACGTCCTTCGCCAACTAAACGAGGGAGTCGTTGTGTTCCGCCAAAGCCAGGGGTGATTCCCAAGCCAACTTCCGGCTGGCCGAATACTGCATTTTCTGCAGCGATACGAATATCACAAGCCATGGATAATTCGCATCCTCCACCTAAAGCAAAGCCATTTACAGCTGCGATTGTAGGCTGGGAAATGTTTTCGATTAAAGAAAATACTTCATTTCCTAATTCACCGAAAGCTTTTCCTTCCTGAGCGGACAGATTAGACATTTCTGCAATATCTGCACCTGCAACAAAGGCTTTTTCACCTTCGCCGGAAAGAATTACAACTTTAACGGAAGAATCGGATGCAATCTGAAGAAATACTTCACGCAATTCTTGTAATGTTTCGGAATTTAAAGCATTTAAAGCTTTTGGTCTGTTAATAAGGACTTTTGCAATTCCCTGTTCTTTGGTAAAAATTACATTATTCATATGAAACCTCCTGAGTTTGAAATTTTTCATGTGTATGTTATACTATTTGTTAGATTCATAATACCACTTATGAGGGAAAAATAACAGAGAAAAAGTGGATTCTCGGAGAGTTAGAATGAAAGAAACATTTGTTATGCCATTGTTAGAATGGTTTGGTGAAAATAAAAGGGATTTACCTTGGCGAAAAAACAGAGACCCCTATCAAATCTGGATATCTGAAATTATGTTGCAACAGACCAGAGTAGAAGCAGTTATAGGATACTATTACCGTTTTTTAGAGGCATTGCCGGATGTGCAGGCATTGGCGGAATGTCCGGAGGACAAATTGCTAAAATTGTGGGAAGGCTTGGGATATTACAGTCGTGTCCGTAATTTGAAAAAGGGCGCCATCAAGGTGATGGAGGAATATAATGGCAGAATTCCGGAAAGAAAAGAAGATTTATTAAAGATTCCGGGAATTGGAAGCTACACCGCTTCGGCCATCGCCTCTCAGGCTTTTGAAGAGCCTGTGGCGGCAGTGGACGGGAATGTGCTTCGCGTATATACACGTTTTTTTGAAGATGAGAGGGAGATTAGCAAAGATAAGACAAAGAAGGGAATAGAAGCAGAGTTGGCACCGATTATGCCACAGGGAAAAAGCGGAGATTTTAATCAGGCAATGATGGAACTTGGGGCAGTTGTGTGTGTGCCAAACGGAGCACCAAAATGTGGAATATGCCCTCTGGCCCCCACTTGCAAAGCAGGTAAACATCACACATGGGACAGCTTCCCTAAAAAGGCCGCAAAAAAGGAACGACGGATAGAAGAAAAAACAGTTCTCTTAATATATCATGACAACCAGGTGCTGATACGGAAAAGAAAGAATAAGGGACTGTTGGCGGGACTTTACGAATTTCCAAATATGGAAGAGCATAAAAGTGAGAAAAAAGTCCTGGAGTATGTAAAGCAGCTTGGCATACAACCGCTACAGATTAAAAAGTCTGCTGAAGCAAAGCATATTTTTTCCCATGTGGAATGGCATATGCAAGGATATGAGATTAAAGTGGATGAAACATTAGACGTGCCGGCGGAGTGTTTGTTTATTGATGTGGAACAGTTAAGAAATGAGTATTCTGTACCTTCAGCCTTTCGGGCTTATAGGGATGTGTTTCTTGAAAAATAAAGTTCATATGGTATATACGTAAAAAATCGTCGGACGAATGCTCCGGCGATTTCTTACAAATTTGCGCGTATGAAAAATTAAAATTAAAAATTGGAGGGACTCTGTTCATAGAAACAGAGCCTATGAAAAAGATAAGTTTATTGTAAAAGGCACTTGTGACATGGATATGTTGATGTTGTAAGTGTTCTGTAAAATAAAAATGAACAAAATGTAACTTTTGCCATAATTTGGGGCAAAATAAGTTGAAAATGTGTCTTTTTGGTGGCTTGATGTCAAATATTAAGGGAATCTTAAGAATTTAAAGGCTTGGAATTCTTTGGCAGTAGGTGTAGAATGTATGATGTAGATTTTGGGGTAATCAACAAAGGGGAAGAACAATGAAAACAATTGTGATTGGGGCCGGAGTCGCAGGATGTGTTGTGGCACGGAAACTGGCAGAAGAAGGAAAAAGGGAAGTACTGTTACTTGAAAAAAGAAAGCATATTGGTGGGAACTGTTATGACAGGCAGGATGAACATGGTATTTTGATTCATGTCTACGGGCCACATATTTTCCATACAAATATGGAAGAAGTTTTTGCATATTTTGACCGTTTTACAGATTGGACTTTTTTTGAGCACCAGGTAGTTGCACGGGTTGGTGATAAGCAGATACCTATTCCTTTCAATTTAAACACATTACATATGGTTTATGAAAAAGAGACGGCGGATGTATTGGAACAAAAACTGGTGACAACCTATGGGGAAGGCAGCCGGGTGCCAATTATGAAGCTTCTTGAAAATCCGGACGAAGACATCAGGCAAATTGCCCGGTATGTATATGAGAATGTTTTTTTACATTATACGATGAAGCAATGGGGACAGACACCGGAGGAGATTTCACCGGAGGTTACAGGAAGGGTTCCTGTTTTAATATCCTATGACAACCGGTATTTCCAAGATAAATATCAGGGAGTTCCGGCAGAAGGGTTTACCGCGTTATTTGAGAAGATGCTGGACCATCCGTGCATTCAGGTGGAAACAGGAGCGGAGGCGTTAGACCGTTTGGAATTTACAGAGAGCGGAATTTATTTTGACGGTCAACAGTTTACAGGTGAGGTAATATATACAGGAGCCTTAGATGAACTTTTTGAATACAAGTATGGAAGACTACCATATCGTTCCTTGCGATTTGATTTTGAACATATGGATCAGGATGATTTTCAGGGACATGCAGTGGTAAATTATACGGTAAGTGAAGACTTTACCAGAATTACAGAGTTTAAACATTTGACCAAACAGTCAGATACAAAAGGGACAACCATTGTTCGGGAATACCCTTTTGCATATACCGGTGCAGTAGGGGAAATTCCATACTATGCCATTTTGAATAATGAAAATGAAGCCTTGTACAAAAAATATCAAGAGGCTGCATCCGGGTATAAGAATTTATATTGTTTGGGACGTTTGGCTGAATATAAATATTATAATATTGATGTCATGGCAAAAAAGGCCATGGATTTAGCCGATGACATTATGGGGAAGAAAGAGAGTGTGTAATATGAAGTTATTATCGGTTGCTATACCGTGTTATAATTCCTCTGCGTACATGAGACATTGTATAGAGTCTTTGCTTGTAGGTGGGGAAGATGTAGAAATTATTATTGTTAATGATGGCTCTACCAAGGATAATACCGCAGAGATTGCGGATGAATATGCGGAAAAATATCCAACAATTGTAAAAGCAGTGCATCAGGAAAATAAAGGACATGGTGGTGCTGTAAATACAGGTCTTGCCAATGCGACAGGATTATATTTTAAAGTTGTAGACAGTGATGACTGGTTAAACGAAGAAGCTTTCAAAAAAGCGTTGGATGTGTTAAATGAGTGCGTGCGTGGTTCCCAGACTTTGGATATGTTGATTTGTAACTATG
>JAZQXN010000007.1:0-5111 GCA_045632875.1 Lachnospiraceae bacterium | reverse complement strand
ATGATAAAGCGTTTCCTTCAGCATCTGTAATTGTTACGATTGTGTTGTTGAAAGATGCCTGAATATGTGCCTGTCCATGTTCAACGTTTTTCTTTACACGACGTTTTGCAACTTTTTTTGCAACCTGTTTTGCCATATCTACACTAACCTACTTTCTTCAAATTTCTCAAACTATTTCTTCTTATTTGCAACTGTTCTCTTAGGACCTTTTCTGGTTCTTGCATTGTTCTTTGTGTTCTGTCCACGAACCGGAAGTCCTTTTCTGTGACGGATACCGCGGAAACATCCAATTTCCTGTAATCTCTTAATGTTAAGAGCGATTTCACGTCTTAAATCACCTTCTACAGTAATTTCTTCATCGATTACTGCACTAATTCTCTTTACTTCATCATCGGTCAAATCTTTGACACGAGTATCCGGGCTAACATTAGCCTTTTCAAGAATCTGGTTTGAAGTTACTCTACCAATACCATAAATGTAAGTCAAACCGATTTCTACACGTTTTTCTCTTGGTAAATCTACACCTGCGATACGAGCCATGTGTACTCACACCTCCATAATTATTCTCGAATGTTGTTCATTCTATAGTAGTTGTAGAAAAGCATACTTTCGCAGCTCCGAATCCCTTCGGCCTGAAATGTTGTGCGTAGCCATACTTCTCCGATTTACAGATAAATTTGTCATTTTTCGCCGAGTCCACCCTCGGTATTAGGCTTATCGGCCAGCGTTTTGTCGCTGTTTATTATGAATCAGTCAATTTTGACTGACAGCCGCACATAATTAATAACAGCACAAAAACAAGCCTAATATTTATTAGCCCTGTCTCTGTTTGTGTTTCGGATTTTCACAGATAATTCTGATGCTTCCTTTTCTTTTAATTACTTTGCATTTTTCGCAAATTGGTTTAACTGATGATCTTACCTTCACAGCAAATCCTCCTTTCCCAAAACTGCTCTAAAACCACGGTTTCCCGTGGATTTCAGAAATGTTCTCAAAAGCGTCCGAATTATATTCTATCACACGACTTTTGAAAAATCAACCAAAATTTAAAATTATACATGTAAATTTTGGGATTTTATTTATCTCTCCAAATGATTCTTCCTTTTGTTAAATCATATGGGGACAATTCGATAGTAACTTTATCGCCCGGAAGAATACGAATGAAGTTCATTCTCAACTTTCCGCTAATATGGGCAATAACCTGATGGCCATTTTCTAACTCAACCTGAAACATGGCATTCGGAAGTTTTTCAACAACTGTTCCTTCTACTTCAATTACATCTGTTTTGGACATATTCATTCCTCCTGAAAAATGTTCATTCTTTCCTACAATTTATATAAACCATCATACAACCCTGAAGCTTTTTCACCTTCTGTTAAAGTCAATATTTCCGGTTTATCTTTGGTAATCACAATGGTGTTTTCGTAATGTGCCGACAAACTATCGTCTGCTGCAACTACGGTCCACTCATCATCCAACCATTCAACTTCATATGTTCCCGCATTAATCATTGGCTCAATGGCAAATGTCATTCCCTCTCTCAGCTTTGGTCCTCTTCTGAGTTGTCGGAAATTTGGAATCTGCGGTTCTTCATGTAATTGGGTTCCAATTCCATGTCCCACCAGATCTCTCACCACTCCGTATCCAAAACTTTCTGCATAAGCAGCAATTGCATTGGATATTTCGTGCAGATGATTTCCATCTGTTGCATACTTGATTCCTTCAAAAAAGCTCTGTCTTGTTCTTTCTATCAAGAGTCTTGCTTCTTCTGTAATCTCTCCCACGCCATGAGTTCTGGCAGCATCGGACTGATATCCTTTATGGATCAATCCAATGTCAAGGCTGACTATATCGCCTTCTTTTATAATATTTTTCTTGTTTGGAATACCGTGTACAACTTCTTCATTTACTGAAACACATACGCTGGCAGGATATCCGCTATATCCTTTAAATGAAGGAATACAACCAAAACTTCGAATGATTTCCTCTCCCAAACGATCAATTTCCATGGTGGACATTCCTGGTCTAATGGCTTTTTCCAATTCTTCGTGAACCTTCGCCAACATAATTCCAGCTTCACGCATGATTTGAATTTCTCGTTCAGATTTAATCGTTATTCCCATTTTACTCTCCCAAATGTGCTACAATGTCTTTCAATACTTCATCCGGCATCTGGGTTCCATCAATATCAACTCGGATATGACGGTCTCCATAATAATGAATCAGCGGAGCTGTTTGATCATGGTATACATGCAAACGTTTTTCAACCGTTTCCGGCTTATCATCATTTCTTAACACTAACTCATGTCCACAGCGATCACAAACACCTTCTTTTTTCGGTGGCATCGTCACAAGATGATACGTCGCACCACATTCCTGACAAAATCTACGACCGGACATTCTGGCTACAATCACATCATCGGAAACCTCCAAGTTAATTGCCCAGTCGATGCTGTCTTCTATTTTATCAAGAGCTGCATCCAATACCTCTGCCTGAGCTATTGTGCGCGGAAAACCATCAAGGATATATCCGTGCTTGCAGTCTTCCTGCTGTATTCGATTTACTACCAGTTCACAGGTTAATTCATCAGGCACCAATAACCCCTGGTCCATATATCTTTTTGCCTTTTTTCCTAATTCCGTCCCCTCTTTGATATTCGCTCTGAATATATCTCCGGTCGAAATGTGTGGAATGCTATATTTTTCTGAAAGCACCGTGGCCTGTGAACCTTTTCCTGCTCCAGGTGCTCCTAGCATGATTAATCTCATCTTCTCCTCCAGCTTCTAAAAGCACGAATAGATTACAAGCGGATTTACTTTTTGCAAATCCGCTGTAATCATATTTTGTTTAATCTTTTAAGAATCCCTTGTAATTTCTAACTCTTGTCTGAGATTCAATCTGGTTCAATGTTTCAATGATAACACCAACGATAATGATAAGTGATGTTCCACCGAAAGATACGCTGGCTCCAAAGAAACCATTAAAGAAAATCGGGATAACTGCTACGATAATTAATGCAACAGCACCAATAAATACAATGTATTTTAATACTTTTTCCAAATAGTCACTGGTTGGTTTACCAGGTCTGAGACCACCAACGAAACCGCCCTGTCTCTTAATGTTGTTTGCAACTTCCAACGGATTAAATGTAATCTGTGTATAGAAGTATGCGAACAATACGATTAATATGATATATACCAACAAACCAAGTGTATAAATCCAACCTACAGTAGGATTACACCAGTTGGATTCAGATAATGCTTTCAGCACTTCATAACCAAATCCTTCTCCATTTGCTTTGCCAAGTAACTGCATAATAATAATCGGTGTAGTCATTAAGGACTGTGCAAAGATTACAGGGATAACACCTGATGTGTTTACCTTTAACGGAATGTTAGAGGACTGTCCGCCAACCTGTTTGTTACCAACAATTTTCTTTGAATACTGTACCGGGATGTTTCTAACAGCTCCCTGTAACAATACTACCAAGATGATTGTTACTACAATTACAGCAACAATAATAAGTGCTGCAACGATTGCAAGACCAATGTTATCTGCGCCCTTAATAAACTTATCATACAAACCAACCATTTCGCCAGGCATTCTGGAGATGATGTTGATTACAAGGATAATGGAAATACCATTTCCAACACCCTTTTCTGTAATACGTTCACCAATCCACATAAGAACTGCTGAACCTGCTGTTAAACCAACCACTACTGTAGTTACGTTTAATGCATTAAACTCTGTTAAGTATCCGCTGTTGCCAAATCCGATTGCCATTGCAAGGGATTCAATTAATGCAAGTCCTACGGTTACATAACGTGTAATTGCAGCAATTTTCTTCTTTCCTTCTTCTCCGTCACGCTGCATTTCTGACAATGGCGGAATAGCGATTGTCAATAACTGCATAATGATGGAAGATGTAATATATGGTGATACACTCAATGCAAAAAGTGACATCTGTGAGAAAGAACCACCGGTAATTGCATCCATAAATCCGAAAGAATCACCTGCTGTAAGGCTGAACCAATATCTGAATGCTTCTCCGTTTACACCCGGTAATGGCAACTGTGAACCAAGACGAATTACAACCAACATTAAAAATGTGAATAATAATTTCTCTCTTAATTCTTTAATTTTAAATGCACCACGAAGTGTTTCAAACATTAGATCACCTCTGTTTTTCCACCAAGAGCTTCAATCTTTTCTACAGCGCTTGCACTGAATGCGTTAGCCTGTACTGTAAGCTTCTTAGTTAATTCTCCGTTTCCAAGAATCTTTACGCCGTCTCTTGGATTTTTAACGATTCCTTTCTCGATTAATGTTTCAATAGAAACAACAGAATCATTTTCAAATACCTCTAATGCAGAAACGTTAATTGCTACGATTGTAAGGGTATTTCTATTCTTAAATCCTCTTTTTGGAATACGTCTGAATAATGGCATCTGACCACCTTCAAAACCTGGTCTTGGTGCTCCGGAACGAGCTTTCTGTCCCTTATGACCTTTTCCGGCGGTTTTTCCGTTTCCTGATGCGTGTCCACGTCCTCTTCTGAAATTATCATTATGTTTAGAACCTTCAGCAGGTCTTAAATTTGATAAATCCATAACGGTACCTCCTTATCTAATAATATTAAATTTCTTCTACTTTTACTAAGTGTTTTACCTGATGAATCATTCCACGAACTGCTTCATTATCCGGTTTTTCAACAACCTGGTGTAATTTGCGAAGTCCTAATGCTTCAACAGTTTTTTTGTTCTTCGGAACTGCTCCGATAGGAGATTTTACAAGTGTAATTTTTAATGTTTTTGCCATATCTCATATCCTCCTTAACCAAGTATCTCTTCTACAGATTTACCGCGGAGTTTAGCAACCTCTTCAGGAGCCTTTAACTGGCTTAAAGCATCAATAGTAGCTAAAACTACGTTCTGTTTATTATTAGATCCTAAGGATTTTGTACGGATGTTCTTGATACCTGCTAATTCACATACGGAACGTGCAGGACCACCAGCGATAACACCGGTACCCTGAGGAGCTCTCTTTAACAACACGCTAGCACCGGTATGTTTTCCGATGATGTCATGTGTAATACTGTTGTTGTTATCT
>JAZQXN010000006.1:0-29708 GCA_045632875.1 Lachnospiraceae bacterium | reverse complement strand
GTACCTTCAACGACCTCCCCATTTCTTATTGTTTTAAGTGACTCTTCAAGCATTTGTTCAAAACTCATTTCTGACATTTTTTTGAACCTCCTCAATAATATAGTTTGGGGTGGACGCCCCTGCAGTAATACCTACAGTCTGATATCCTTTCATCTTCCTCAAATCAAGATCCTGAATGGTTTGTATATAGTAAGTATTTTCGCATTCTTTTTTACAAATCTCAAACAATTTTTGAGTATTTGAGCTTGTCTTGCTACCAATAACAATCATTGCATCACACTCTTTTGCAAGTCTGGCAGCCTCTCTTTGTCTAGTGGCGGTTGCATTACAAATTGTATTAATAACATTACAATTATCATAACCTTTTTTACATATAATTTCAACTAATTCTTCAAATTTTTTGCCATTATATGTCGTTTGTGATACAATGCAAATTTTCTTTCTTTTGTCTAAGGAAAATTTTTCCGCTTCTTCAACGCTGTCAATAATAAAAGTATCTTCTGTTTCGCTCCATCCTTTAATTCCTTCCACCTCAGGATGATTAGCATTACCGATAATAATTATGGCATATCCTTCTTTACTGTATTTGGCAACGTAATCATGAATTTTTTTAACAAACGGACATGTTGCGTCAACATGCTTGAATGAAATCTCATCCAAATCGTCAATTACGCTTTTTGATACTCCATGGGAACGTAAAATTATTTTTCCTTCCGTTTTCGTTTTTAAATCGTTAAGGTCCTCAATAATTTCTACACCTTTTTCCTGTAAATCCCTGGTAACTTCTTCGTTATGAATAATCGGTCCATAAGTATATATGGGTTCATCGCAAGTACTTGCACATTCGTAAACAAGATTTACCGCACGTTTTACACCAAAACAAAAACCTGCAGAGTCTGCTACTCTAACTTCCATTCTATATTCCCTTTCTTGCACGATATAAATCAGTAATGTGTTGTTTTACTTCCTCAGGATTCATTTCAGATGTATCCACTAGTACAGCATCATCTGCCTGTTTTAAAGGAGCAACATCACGATTCATATCACGATAATCTCTTTCTTCAATATCCTTCTTAATTTGTTCTAAGTCTGCCGCTCTGCCTTTTGCCAAATATTCGTCATATCTTCTTTTTGCGCGTACACTCACATCCGCAGTCAGATAAATTTTCAGTTCTGCATCCGGCAAAACAACAGTACCGATATCTCTACCATCCATAATAACGGAATTTGCTTTAGCTAAACCACGTTGTAAATCCATTAAATGAGATCGAACCTCCGGAATGGCACTACACGCAGAAGCCATGTTTCCTGCTTCTTCGGTACGAATATGACTATTGACATTTTCATTATTTAAAATCACCTGCTGTTCTCCATTTTTATATTCAATGGAAACATGAACATTTTCGATATCGGCAATTATCTCATCCACCATATCAGCCGTAACCTGTTTACGTGAGAAATACAATCCGATTGCACGATACATCGCACCTGTATCAACATATATAAATCCTAATTCCGCTGCCAATGCTTTTGCAATCGTACTTTTTCCGGCACCTGCCGGTCCATCAATCGCTATACTAAAGCCCATTTTTTCTTCTCCTTTATTCATCCATCTGTTTTGCTGCATTTATGCCTGCCAAATGTCCCGTAGACCAGGCAATTTGTAAATTATATCCACCTGTTAAAGCGTCCACATCCAAAATTTCTCCTGCAAAATAAAGATTATTTATAATTTTAGACTCCATTGTGGATGGATTAATTTCTTTAATATGAATTCCCCCGCGGGTAATAATCGCTTCCGAAAAACCACGGACTCCGTTTAAAGTAACTGAAAAATCAGTTAATAATTCAATTATTTTTTCTCTTTGTTCTTTTGTAATTTCGTTTACTTTTTGTTCCGGATCGATGTTACTGCGTTTTATAATAACCGGAACCAGTTTAGCCGGGAGTAATGCGCCTAATATATTTTTATATTGCTTATTTTTATTCTCTTCAAATTCCCTTAGCAGACGCTTGTCCAATTGCTCCTTTGTTAAAGCAGGTTTGAAATTAATGCTTAATCTTAACGGCCTGGTTTTTAGTTTTTCTATTACAATACTGCTTGCACTAAGTAATGTAGGTCCGCTTACACCGAAATGGGTAAAAAGCATTTCCCCAAAATCTTCATACAAACATTTCTTATCATCCAATATTCGTACAGAAACATTTTTCATGGATAACCCCATTAAGGAATGGACATCCTCTTCCAATGCTTCAAAAGGAACCAATGCCGGTAATAACTCTGTAACAGTATGTCCTGCTTTTTTTGCAAATGCAAAACCATCTCCGGAACTTCCTGTTGACGGATAAGACAATCCTCCTGTTGATACAATTACCGCATCACTATATACTTCTGTCCCTTTCCCATCGGAAAGTCTGACACCTGTAACCTTATGGTCCTGAAGTATAAGTTCTTTTACCCCTTGATTCAAATGAATATTAACGTTCATTTGTTTTAAAACTTTCTGAAGGCAGGCTATAATATCCGAAGAGTGATCGGAAACAGGAAACACACGGTTCCCCCGTTCGATTTTTAAAGGACAGCCGTTTGCTTCAAAAAAGTCCATAGTCATCTGATTGGTATATTCATAAAAGGAACTATACATAAACTTATGATTATGAATGGTGTTTTTAAATAAATCTTCTACCTCACAGGCATTTGTAACATTACATCGTCCTTTACCTGTGATAAAAAGCTTCTTGCCTAATTTTTCATTTTTTTCGTATAAGTCAACGGTCGCTCCGCTTTCGGCTGCTGCAACAGCTGCCATCATTCCTGCCGGACCACCGCCAACAACAATAACCTGTTTCATTATTTATCTCTCCGGTCTGGTATAATGCATTTTCATGGCATTATCCACATAATTAATCTCATCTGATGTGTATACCTGATAATCATCCCAAATGTTTTCCAATTCATCCAAGGTTTTAATGACATGATTTTGTTTCTTCATGCAGGACGCAACAATTAAAGCATTTAACACACTCATTGGTGCAACTAATGAATCCACTATGGAGGACATATCACTTTTTGCCACCAGATTACAGGATGAATACAAATTCATAGGTGAATGCACACTGTCCGTCAATGTAATCACCTTCGCACTCCGGTCATTTGCAAACTCCAGACACTTTAATGTTCTTAAAGAATACCTTGGAAAACTAATCCCAAATATGGCATCATTTTTTCCAATGTGAACCATTTGCTCAAATAATTCTGTAGCACTTGTGCTTGTAAGTAATTGAACATTATCAAAAATCAAATTAAAGTAAAAATATGCAAAAGATGCCAGAGGTTCACAGTTCCGAAGTCCAATAATATATATTTTTTTAGCTTCAAAAAACATATCCACCGCTGTTTCAAATGTACTTACATCAATTTCATTTAAAGTCTCTTTTATTCTGCCGGCATCAGAATTTAAAATGGATGTAAGAATTTTTGAACGGTTCATTTTTCCATAGGTAAATTCCATTCGTTGTGCAGAATTTAATTTATTTTGCACAAGCGTAGCCAAAGCATTTTGAAATTCAGGATACCCCTTATATCCCAGTGCAAATGCAAATCGTACCACAGTAGACTCGCTAACGCCTACAACCTCACCTAGTTTGGACGCAGTATAAAAAACGGCTTTATCGTAATTATCTGAAATATAGGATGCCAATATCTTCTGCCCTTTGCTGAATGTGCTGTATTTTTCATTGATACGACTCAACAAATCATTACTTTGCATAGATAATCCCCCGTCCAAATAAAATCGGGTGCTAATTCAACCTTAGCACCCTTTAATTATATCATATTTACTAATCAAAACAAGCATAGAAACAAAAACTAAACTGTTTCTTTCTGCCAATTATACCGGATAAGCACCGTTTACCTTATCCGCAACGGTTTCATCCATTTTTGTTTCCTGTGCATCTCTGTACTTAAAATACTCTACTGCAACCTGTGGGAATAATGCATAGCTTAATACATCTTCATCCTGTTTGATATATTCTTTTGCTTCTTCTCTTAATTTATCCAACTCATTTTCCAATAAGTCTGCAGGTCTGCAGGTAATCTGCTGCTCATCTCCAATAACCTTTTTAACAACTTCCGGATTAAATGGTTTTACAGTCTGGCCATATTCACCACGAAGCATAGCTTTGGTTTCTTTTGTTGCAATTTTATATCTTTCGCCACCTAATACGTTAAATACAGCCTGTGTACCAACAATCTGGCTGGATGGAGTAACTAGTGGCGGTTCACCTAAGTCCTGACGAACTCTTGGAATTTCCTGAAGCACTTCCATATACTTATCTTCAGCATTCTGTTCTTTTAACTGAGAAATCATATTAGAAAGCATTCCACCA
Organism: Lachnospiraceae bacterium; assembly: GCA_045632875.1. Taxonomy (GTDB): domain Bacteria; phylum Bacillota; class Clostridia; order Lachnospirales; family Lachnospiraceae; genus XBB1006. Next base: position 25,319 of record JAZQXN010000006.1, on the reverse strand, counting down.
GGTACCTGATAACGTAAGGTATTAATATCAACACCTAATACCTTTGTATTCATTTGACCGGAAGCGATAAACTCTTCTCTTAAAGGTCTAAAGTACGCAGAAATTTCAGCCAACAATTCAGAATCCAAACCGGTATCATAAGGTGTTCCCTTAAAAGTTTCAACCATAACTTCAGTTGCCGGCTGACTTGTACCAAGTGCCATTGGAGACATTGCTGTATCAATCACATCACAGCCTGCTTCAACAGCCTTTAATAAAGTCATACTAGCCACGCCACTAGTGTAATGTGTATGAAGCTGAATCGGAATATTAACGGTTTCTTTTAATGCACCAACCAATTCTTCGGCTGCATACGGAACTAACAAACCAGCCATATCTTTAATACAGATAGAGTTTGCGCCCATATCTTCGATTCTCTTTGCAATATCTTTCCAATAATCAAGAGTATACGCATCTCCTAATGTATATGATAAAGCAATCTGGGCATTTCCGTTTTCTTTATTTGCTGCTTTTACAGCAGTTTCTAAGTTGCGAATATCGTTTAAACAGTCAAAAATACGAATGATATCAATACCATTTGCAATGGACTTCTGAACAAAATATTCAACCACATCATCTGCATAATGACGGTATCCTAAAATATTCTGTCCACGGAATAACATCTGCAATTTTGTGTTTTTAAATCCGTCTTTTAATACACGTAATCTATGCCACGGATCTTCTTTCAAAAAGCGAAGACAGGCATCAAAAGTAGCACCACCCCAGCATTCTACAGAATGGTATCCTACCTTATCCATTTTATCAATAATCGGAAGCATCTGTTCAGTTGTCATTCGGGTAGCAATCAAAGACTGATGTGCATCACGAAGGACAGTTTCAGTAATTCCGACTTTTCTAATATTCTTATCCATACTTCCTCCTATACTCCAAACATTGCCATAAATACACCGGCTGCAACTGCAGTACCGATAACCCCTGCTACGTTTGGTCCCATTGCGTGCATTAACAAGAAGTTTGTCGGGTCTTCTTCTGCACCTACTTTATGTGCAACACGGGCTGCCATTGGAACAGCAGATACACCTGCCGCACCAATTAATGGGTTTACCTGACCTTTTGTAACTTTACACATTAATTTACCAAACAACACGCCGGCTGCAGTACCGAAAACAAATGCTGTCAAACCAATTGCCACAATCCCCAATGTTCTCCAGTTTAAGAAAGCTTCTGCACTTGTTGTTGCACCTACAGAAACACCAAGTAAAATAACAACAATATACATTAATGCATTAGAAGAATGTTCAGTTAACTGCTTAACTACGCCACTTTCTCTAAACAAATTCCCAAGCATTAACATACCTACAAGAGGTGTTGCCTGCGGAACAATTAAAGCCACAATAATGGTAACAACAACCGGGAAAATGATACGTTCTAATTTTGAAACCTTACGAAGCTGTGTCATTTTGATGGCACGTTCTTCTTTAGTTGTAAGTAACTTCATGATAGGTGGCTGAATCAACGGCACTAATGCCATATATGAATATGCCGCCACAGCAATTGGGCCCATCAAATCACTTTGTCCTAATTTACTTGCTAAGTATAAAGATGTCGGACCGTCTGCTCCACCAATGATGGATACAGCCGCAGCCGCTTCTTCCGAAAACCCAAGAAGAACAGCCATAAAATATGCCCCAAATACACCAAACTGTGCAGCCGCACCAAGTAAAAAGCTCTTTGGATTAGCAATTAACGGCCCAAAGTCCGTTCCTGCACCTACTCCTAGGAAAATTAGAGATGGTAATATGGACCACTCATCCAATAAAAAGAAATAATGGAATAATCCGCCTACACCATCACCTTCTTCAATAGTCATCATAATGTCCGGGAACAAGTTTACCAACAGCATACCAAATGCAATCGGTACTAATAACAACGGCTCAAAACCTTTTTTAATTGCAAGGAATAAAAACAGGCAGGCAATCGCTATCATTACATAATTTTTCCAACCCAAAGTGAAAATTCCGGACTGTTGAAGCAGATTCCATAATGTTTCACCAATGTTCATAAACTGCCTCCTAGTTTAAAGTAACAATTGGAGCACCTGCTTCAATCATTTCGCCTTCTTTTGTATCAACACTTGCAACAATGCCTGAATCACTGGTTACAACTGCAGTTTCCATTTTCATAACTTCAAGAACAGCAACAGTATCCCCGGAGTTTACTTTGTCTCCAGGTTTAACATTGATTTTCAACACTTTTCCTGCTGCACCTGCAGTTACTTCAATTCCGCCTTTTGTGCCTGTTGCCACCGGCACAGTTGGTGCTACCGGTGCTGTCTGCGGAGCCGGAGCAGCTACCATTGGTCTGCTGTTAGCTCCTGTTTTTTCTTCTACGGTTACATCATATGCAACTCCATTTACAGTAATTGTATATTGTTTCATAATATCTCCTCTTTAATCAAATCAACAAACTATTTTATCTTCGAACAATTCTTCGAACAATAAAGTCACTTTGGCTCATTCCTATATACGCTTCAATTGCTGCTGCAATTGCTGCAATTTCTTCCATGGTAATACCATCAGTTATCGGTTGAACACTCATAGATTCTACTGCTTTTACAGTTTCTTTTGCTTGATTTTTATTGGCTTTTTTTTCATTTATCTTCCCTTCAATATAAGGAAAAATATTAAAACAATAAATAATTAAGCATATTAAAATAAGAACTGCAAAAACAATTCCCATACCAATAATAACAGTACCAAGAGCTTGTAATAATATCTCTCCCATAACTCCACCGCCTATCTTAAACTGTTTTTCTTTATAGCAACGGATTTATTCTTGGTATATAACAAATCAAATGCTGAAAGAAGATATTTTCTTGTATCTTCCGGAGCAACCAGTCTATGTACATAACCTCTTTTTGCCTGCGCTGTTGCACTATTATGGGACTGTTCATATTCCGCAGCAGACACATTGCCTAACACTTTGGCGGCCTGCTCACCCTTCATTGCACCTATTTTTGCATTTGGCCAAGCATAGACAAAATCAGCACCTAAGGATTTTGCATTCATCAATAAATACGGAGTGCCATATGCCTGTCTAGGAATCAAACATACCTTCGGAACTTCAGCATCGATCATGGCTGCCGTCATAGACGCCATGCTTCTTGCTAAAGTCTTCTCTTCTGAGATTGTTGTATCAAAACGAACTGCATCAGAAAGAGTTAACAACGGAATATCATAACCATCACAGAAACGGATAAATCCTGTAGCCTTGTCCATTCCCACAGTTGTCAAAACTTCTCCTCTATTTCCCATAACACCAACGGTAATGCCATTCAAGCGGATAAATCCTGTAAGCATATCTTTTGCAAAATCCTTTTTGGTTTCTACAAACAGATAATCGTCAGCGATATTCTGAACCAAAACATCTACTTCATAATTGCTTTCATTCATATTACCAATCAAACGATTTAAATCATCTGTCGGTTCGCACATAACACAACCTTCTGTATTATTTGCAGGTAACATTTGTAGCAATAATGCAATCTGATCACGAATTTCTTCTGTACTCATCACTCCATCTACCACCCCACTATATAAGGACTGATAATCACCTGCAGAAGTGTCTAATTTTTCCTTATAATTGTTTTCTAACGTGTTTGGTGAATTTACATATAATTTTCCTTCATTCTGAACCATGAAATTAAAATCACTCATAGCCGGAATTAAAGACAAACCACCACCGCAATTTCCATAAATCATGGTAAATAACGGCACACTACCGCTGGCATCCTGTAACGCCATCAATACATCCCCAAAACCTTCTAACGCATCCGATGCTTCCTGCAGACGGAATCCTGAACAATCAATCATTCCGATTACCGGTGCGCCAATTTTTACTGCCTGTAAATATGTTTCCATTATTTTTTTACAGTGCATTTCTCCCATGGAACCATTTAAAACTTCCGGATTCTGACTAAAAATAAACACAAGTCTACCATCAATCAAACCATATCCTGTAACAACACCGTCTGATTCTTCTCTATGCTCGCACATTCCAAAATCTGTATTACGTGCTACTACAGCAGACTGAAGTTCTACAAAACTACCTTCGTCAACCAGTTGTTTAATTCGGTCCAGAGCCACATTATTTCGTACCTCTCCCATTTATTTTCCTCCATATATAAAAATAATCCAATGACAATTCTAGTATTTTTTTTTCTATATTTCAACCAAAAAAATTAATTTTTTTTATATTTTCCATAAAAATTTTTAATACATAAACAGCGCATGAACTAAAAGTGTTCTCTTCGATATTTTCCGTCAAATATAAGGGAATGACATCTACCTGTTTTTCGTTGATATATACTTGAAGTTCTCCCACAATAGTCCCTAAATTCATAGGTGCCATAATTTCTTCATCTACGTCAAACACAAAACCAACCACATCTTCTTTGCTCAAAAAATATGTTTCACTATAATATGAAAGATTAATTTTAGGACAATTAATCTGTTTATCACCAATCACTTTTTTACCATTTATAATTTGAGGATATAACTCCTCTTCCAATTCAGGATAATAAATCTCTTCTTCCGAAAAATCATTTTGAATATAAGCAATAATTTCCTTTGAATCCGACCACTTATAATTTTTATTATTTGGCCAGCCGCATGCCAATAATGCAAAAGAAACCTGTCTTCCATTGATTTGTGTCTGACATACATAACAATAACCTGCCTTATTTGTAAAACCGGTTTTGCCACTAACAACATTGGAATTACTTAACAAAGAATTTCTATTTGTACACTGTATTGTTTTTCCGCTTTTTACAAAACCATTTTCCCCGGATTTATAAGCAGGAAAAGAATATGCCTTTGTAGTTGTTATTTTTATAAATTCATCTTTGTATGGAGACTGATTTGTGCAATAAGCCATAATTTTTGCTAAATCCGTAGCTGATATACTATGCTCCCCTTCCGAATCTTTTCCATCAAGTCCGTTAGATGTAACAAAATGAAATTTTTCACAACCGATGCTCTCTGCTTTCCGATTCATAACTGCCACAAAGTCTTCTACGGAACCACTAATATATTCCGCAAGAATAACAGCTGCATCATTATACGATTCCAGCATTAATGCATACAATAAATCTTCTACTTTATAGTATTCTCCTGCTCTGGCACCCATATGAACCTTTGGCATTGATGCAGCATATTTTGATGTTTCAACAAAATCATCTAAATTTCCTTGTTCCAACACTAATATGCAGGTTAGAATCTTAGTTGTACTTGCCATTGGTACCTGCATATCTCCCTTTTTTTCAAAAAGAACTCTCCCTGTCTCACTATCTATCACGGAACAATAAGTCGCATATAAATCGGACTCTTCTAATGCAATTACTTTTATATTATTTAATGAACAAAGACAAATAATAACAGATATTATTACAGGGTATACAATTCTTTTTTTCATAATAATCCTTAAAATCTTTACAATAAATTTATGAATATAAAAGAAAAATATGTTTAATTATCCATTGATATAAAAAGAAAAAGACTGTTTAAAACAGTCTTTTTTTATACTTACAAATCTCCGGAAAGCATATGTAACATATAAGTAATTAACATATTTATTCCCGCTTTATTTTCTCCGCCGCGTGGAATAATTACATCCGCATATCTTTTCGACGGCTCAACGAACTCTTCATGCATCGGCTTCACTGTATCAGCATACTGAGTTAAAACAGAATCTACGGTTCTGGCTCTTTCAATCATATCTCTACGGATTCTGCGAATCAGACGTTCATCTGCATCTGCATCAACAAACACTTTTACGTCCATTAAATCACGGAGTTCCTTATTTTCTAAAACAAGAATACCTTCAATAACAATTATTTGTTTCGGTTCAACATGTACAAAAGCTTCTTTAGACCGATTATGAACAGAATAATCATACACAGGAACATCAACGCTATGTCCTTTTAACAAAGCCCGAACGTCTTCTGCCATACGCTGTGTTTCAAACGCATCCGGATGATCATAATTTAATAAACTTCTCTCTTCATAAGTCATATCATCATGAGCCTTATAATAGCTGTCATGATTTAAAACTAAAATATTGTCACCAAAATATTCTTTTATAATTTCAACGATGGTGGTTTTTCCGGATGCAGAACCGCCTGCCACACCAATAACCCAGTTTTTATCCATAAAATATCCTCTATTTTTTAAGTTTCATTTGTGCTTCTTTGTGTTTTGCAATTAAGAAATTGAATAACATTGGATATAAAAATGCAATAAATAAAATCAAGATAAAGTTACGCAATGTATAACCGATTAAATTAGCAGCAAGTACAGCCTTTAATCCGACTTTTAAAACAACTACGCAAACCAAACCTACAACCACCTTACCAATCTGTGTACCAAGTGGTTCTTTTTCTTTAAATTGAACATATTTATTTTCAAATAAATATCCAACAATAAAACCTAATGCCGCACCTATAGCCTGACAACAATTTTTAACATAACGCTCTTCTACAACACCGGATAAATACAATGTATCACCTAATATAAATAAACCAACACACAAAACAACCATTACAATAAGAAGAATCTTTAATCTTTCAGGCTTCTGAAATGCATAATGGACTAAAAACATAACTGCCAATGAAACGAAACATCCAACAATTACATCTTTTGGTGTATGAACACCTAAGTACATTCTGGAGAAACCTACAAGAAGAAAGATTAATGTAAAAATAACCTTTAACCAAATCTTTTTTACATTTAATGCAGCTGTTCCATATACCGAAGTAGCACTCTGTGTATGACCGCTTGGGAATGAATATCCTGTCGCTGCTTCAATTGCACTTCCTACCGGTTTAAAATTCGGATCTAAAATCCATGGTCTGTCGATACGGAAAATAATCTTAAGTCCCTGTACAAATACACCGGATAAGCAAAAAGAAAATCCTATTTCACGTCCCAAACGTTTATCAATGCACCAATAAATAACACAAATAAAAACGATTAGAGCAGTTTCTTCCCCAAGGCGTGTAATCCACTGAAAAAAATCTGTTAAAAACTCAGTTCTAATCCCCGATAAAAACCATAAGAATTCCATACTATACCTCCACAACCTCTATTGTATTCATTTCATCCTGTGCCTGTTGCTTAAATTCTTCTATCTGGTCTGAATTTACCGTTGGCAATTCGTCTACAGACTGAACCCCAAAATCACGCAAGAATTCTTCCGTTGTACCGAACAATAACGGTCGTCCCGGAGCATCCAGTCGTCCCAATTCCTGAACAAGATTATACTCTATCAAGCGGTTAACCGCGTGATCACAGGAAACACCTCTGATTTTTTCAATCTGTAACTTGGTAATTGGCTGTTTATATGCAATAATAGACAGGGTTTCCAATAAAACTTCAGTCAGCACATATTTCTTTGGCTGTTCTTTAACTTTAATCAGTACATCATAGTATTCCTGTTTTGTGCACATCTGAAATGAACCATCAAGTTCAATTATTTTAAGTCCTGTCTCCTGGGAATCATATTTTTCCATCAAATTGCGGATATGCTGCAAAGTCTCTTTTTTATCCAATTCAATTGCTTCCGCGATTTTTCCCAGTTCCACGGAATCTCCGAAGGAAAAAAGAATCGCTTCAATTGCTGCTTCGTAATTCATTTATAAACTCCTTTTCTTTATTTGGCGATTTTTGACTCAATTTTAATATCACCAAATATTTCTTCCTGGCATATTTCTATTTTTCCAACCCTCATCAATTCTAAAATAGATAAAAATACAACTATCATTTTCATCTTGGAAGGTTGTTTTTCCATTAAGTCACGGAAAGAAAATGATTTATGTTTGGAACAATAATCCTCCAAATCAAACATCACTTCCTCCATATTTACTTCTTCTTTTTCTATTTTTCCAAAAGAAGCTCTTACCGGATCGATTCGATCCATCTGGCGTTGCATAATACTTTTAAATATGTCGTTTAATTTGCTTAAAGTCGCATCCCCAATTAATTCCTCCCGATTAATCGGCGGTGCATAAGCTTTGACCGATTCCGGTAAGGTTTCTGATTTAAACAGATATCTTGCGGCATCAATCTGACGGTCTCTAAGTTCATAAGACATATATTTATAAATCTTATATTCTATCAACTGCTGAACCAACTCTGCTCTAGGGTCAACCTCTTCTCCCTCTTCGTTTACTTCCGCCGGAAGAAGCATTCTGGCCTTAATATCAAGCAATGTGGCTGCCATCACTAAAAAGTCACTCATGATATTTAAATCATGTTTTTTCATTTCTTCCAAATACTCCATATATTGCTTTGTAATAAGGGCAATTGGAATATCATAAATATTAACTTTATTTTTATCAATAAGGTGTAACAACAAGTCTAATGGTCCTTCGAAAGACTCTAACTTCACCTTCAATTCCGTACTTTCCATGAAAAAATCCTCCATTAGACATTTTACTTAATTTTTGCTATCTTTGCAAGAAGATAAAGTAACATATATTAGTTGGGCTGAATCAAATACACGAATGTGAAAATGGTGGGTACCAAGTCCCTGTGAAACAACCAATTTTGTTTTTTTATCTTTCCCAATACGATATACTCCCCCATCATATTTTGGAAATAAAGTCAATTCAGTACTTACCAATCCGCCAATCCCCGGGATGCGCACCAATCCGCCATGCGTATGTCCGGAAAAAATACCTTCTACCTGAAGTTTCATATAATCCTCAGTATAGGATGGTTGATGTACAAACAAAAGTTTCACTTTATTTCTATCACTACCTATTGCTTCACTCCAATTTTTTTCAACTTCTTCTATAATTTCCGGATTCAATGGTTGCTTTTCCCACTTTTTATATTGACCAAGAGGTAGTTCCAAGGCAAATCCTGATATATTTTCATCCTTACATGGACAGAATTCCCGGTTTCTGATGGTTTGAACTTTAAGTCTGTTTAACTGTTCCAAATATTTTTCAAACCTTGCCTTATCATAAACTTCTAATGCGCTTTCATGATTTCCAAACAAATAAAACACCGGTGCAATTTCCTGTAATTGGCGAATTAACTCAACCATAGTTTCATACTGCTCAGGATGTTCTTTTGATACAGTATCACCGCCCAGAATTATTCCTTCCGGTTTTAATTCATTGATTTTTTTTACCAGACGACTTTGTCCTTTTGCAAGATTTCCGTAGGTTTTACCATGAATATCACTTAAAAAAACAAAATTTCCTTCTGTATCATCAGTTTTTAAAAAAACATTTTTTACTGAAAAACGATTTAATTCAACAATCTGATAAATTACGTATAACAAAAGAATACCGATTACAATCCACATCTTCTGCTCCTTTCCAATCTATTATATCTTATCTTGTTTTAAAAAGAATGTAAACTTGTTTCTAAATAAAACATTACATATGAATAAAACCACAACATTATTCATAAAAATTAACTAACACAACTATGGAGTTTCTATGCGACACCTATATAAAATACCAATCATCAAAAATATAGCCATATTTTTGGCAATTATATTTCTATTATTAACATCTATTCCCGTATACGCAGACACACCCTCATTAGAATTAACCTGTCAGGGCGCCATCTTAATGGAGGCAAGTACCGGAACAATATTATATGAACAGGACGCCGATGTTAAACTTCGACCTGCAAGTGTCACCAAAATTATGACTATGCTCCTCATCTTTGAAGCCATCGAAAAAGGGCAGATTTCCTTATCAGATACTGTAATCATTTCCGCCCATGCAGCAAGTATGGGGGGCTCACAAGTATTTTTGGAAGAAAATGAACAACAGACCGTAGAAACATTATTAAAATGCATTAGTATTGCCAGTGCAAATGATGCAAGCGTTGCCATGGCGGAGTTTATTGCCGGCTCAGAAGAGGAATTCGTAGCCAGAATGAATGCTAAAGCAAGTGAACTTGGAATGAAAAATACTCATTTCGTAAATTGCTGCGGACTGGATGCAGATGGTCATTTGACCAGTGCAAGAGACGTTGCCATTATGTCCAGGGAACTTATTACAAAATATCCTGAAATACATAAGTACAGTACTATATGGATGGATGAATTTGAGCATGTGACCAGAAAAGGCACCTCAACCTTCGGTCTGACCAATACAAACAAATTAATTTCAACCTATCCGTATGCCACAGGTCTGAAAACCGGTTCCACATCATTAGCAAAGTACTCTGTGTCTGCAACAGCCACAAAAGATGATGTTACTCTTATTGCTGTAATTATGGCCGATATGGATTACAAAGTCCGTTTTACCAATGCGCAAAAACTATTGGATTATGGTTTTGCAAATTGCAAAGTGTATGCTGATGAAAATCCACCTATACTTGCACCCATTGATGTAAAAAAAGGAACACAGCCCACTGTGAGTCTGTGTTACAAAGATTACTTTACTTATATTGATACAACCGGTGCAAATCTAAATGATATAAAAACAGTTTTATCACTTCCTGAGGAATTAACAGCACCTGTTGATGCATCAAAACCTATTGGATGTTTGGACTACTATTTAAATGATGTAAAAATAGGCAGCATCGATATATTCCCTGTTGTTCCGGTCGAAAAACTTACCTTTCGTTTTTGTCTGTTACAAATGTTTTATGCCTTACTGCCATAAAAAGAAAGACTTTTGAATTCCGGATATTTTCCTTTCGGAATCTCAAAAGTCTTTTTAACTGTCTACATTAAAGGTGAAAACAATCTCAATAGTCCTTGTATAGTACTCTTAAACCATGATTGTCCTTGAATTTCCTCTAATGAAATTTCTCTGGATATCTCAATGGTCTTTAGTGCATCTTCCTTTATCTTTGAAACCACATTTGTATCAAACATCCATACTCCACACTCATAATGCATATACAGGCTTCGATAATCTAAATTAATGGTTCCAACCGTAGCAATCACATCATCACACACAAAATTCTTCGCATGAATGAATCCCGGTGTAAATTCATGGATATGCACCCCTGCCCTCATTAATTGACCATAATAAGACTGTGTCAACATAAACACCAGTTTCTTATCCGGAATTCCCGGACAAACAATGTGCACATCTACTCCTGATTTAGCCGCATTGCAAAGTGCTGTCATCATCTCATTGTCAATAATTAAATACGGTGTAAAAATATAAATATAATCTTTCGCACGGTTAATAATATTTAAATAAACAGTTTCACCCACCTTCTCTTTATCAAGCGGTGAATCTGCATAAGGTTGAACAAACCCCTTTTTCATCGAAAAATCATTAGAATTATCCTTCATAAAATATGGGGTTAAATCTTCTGTTATACCGGTTGTATATTGCCACATTTCCAAAAACATGGCTGTCATATTGGCTACCGGTTCACCTTCTACCCTGATACCGGTATCTTTCCAATATCCGAAACGTTGCACTTCATTAATATATTCATCCGACAAATTAAATCCACCGGTGTAACCAACTTTTCCATCAATAACCATAATTTTTCGATGATCACGATTATTCATAACCACAGAAAGAATCGGTTTTAAAGGATTAAATTTCTTACATTGAATTCCTTTTTTTCTTATTTCTTCATCAAAGGTATGACCAACGGTTGATACACTTCCCATGTCATCATATAAAAAGCGTATTTCCACACCTTCTTTCGCTTTCTTTTCCAATTCATCTAATACACTGTTAAAAAAACGTCCTTCATGAATAATAAAAAATTCTACGAATATATATTTTTCAGCCTTACGGATATCCTCTAACATTGGCTGTAGTACATCTTCTCCGGCAGAAAAATATTGTAAACCGCAATTTTTATAAACCGGAAAATTTGACCATTTACAAATATACTCTGCCTGTTTTGACGCACCACGGCTTCGCTTTCCGATTTCGTGTAAAACATCATCTTTATCATCTAAATATCCAACGGTATGTTGATGCATTTTTGCAAGTAGTTTTCTATTTTTTACCGTAATGTTGGATCTGCCGAACAAAGCATATAACGCCAGCCCTAAAACAGGCAATGCTAATATAGTTATGGTCCAGGCCAATTTGTATGAAGGATTATCCTGTTTATTAACAATGGTCAAAACAACTAAAAAAGCCACCACTTCCATAATTCTTCCAACCCACGCAAAATTGGAACTAAAAGCATAGAAAATTCCAACGAACCATAAAATTTGAACAAGCATTAATACAATCCATGTGAAAATTCGACTGGTAAATATCTTTAGTATCTTATTCATCGCCTTATCCAACCTTTCTATAATTTAATATTAATGCAAGAAAATTCGAAGTTCAATGAAAATACCAAAACTTTATAGAAATTTAATATTTCATTTTTCCCCGCAAAAGCATTTCTAAATTAATTAATCCCCACCCCTGTTTGTTTTTATCAAGTCCCAAATCAATTGCGGTTTCATACAAGCGATATTTTACTTGTGCCGGAGACATGTTTGGATATTTTTCCAATAATACAGCAATGCATCCTGTTACAAAAGGTGTGGACATTGATGTACCGCTTTTTTTCGCATACATGCCGGCAATATTATTACAACTGATAATATTCGTTCCCGGTGCTACTATTTCAGGTTTTACTATACACGATGCTGTAGGTCCCCTTCCGGAATAATTCTTCTTTAAGCCACTATTTTCTTCCACCATATCATCATCGGATGCGCCAACTGTAATAATTTTTCTTAAATTTCCGGGCGGAGTAACACTTCCTTCTCCCGGACCGTTATTTCCCGCAGCACATACAACGATAATACCTGAATCCCATGCTTTTTCCAAAACATTTAATAAACTGCTTTTATCACTCTGGGGAATTTTTTTCCCCATCCCCATGGAAAAATTAATAATCCGAATTTTATATTTATCTCTTACGTCGAGAATATGTTCCACACCCTTTTTAGCCCTTAAAATACTTCCCACACCATTATGATCCAGTATTTTAACTGCATATAACATAGCTTCCGGTGCTACTCCCTGATATTGTCCGCCGCTGGCAATTCCATTCCCGCCTATAATACCGCTCACATGGGTTCCATGGCCATTATCATCGTACATAACATCTTTATTATTAACAAAATCCTTTATTCCTAAAAGGCGGTTATCAAAATCTTCATGGGGAAATATTCCGGTATCAAATACTGCAATTCCGATATTTTTCCCGGAATAACCTTTCTCTCTTGCATAACCAATTCCAAAATCATCCTTCATTTTTTGTATTCCAGGTTCTTTTTTTATACCATTTAACATATGATAAAAAAAAGCCGAGGTGCATAAACCACCTCGGCCAAAAGTATTTTTTATTAAATTGGTGTTGCATCAGCAGGAACATCTTTGATGCTGAAGCTGATTCTTCCCATCTTGTCTTTGCCTAAGCATACACAAGTAACTTTATCTCCCAATGTTAATACATCTTCTACATGATTAATTCTTTCCTTAGAAACCTTGGAAATGTGAACCATTCCTTCTTTTCCAGGAGCAAATTCAATGAATGCACCGAATTCTTTAATGCTGATAACAGTTCCTGTAAATACCTGTCCTTCTTCAAACTCAGTTACAATCACATTAATCATGCGTTTTGCTTTTTCCATTGCTTCTGCTTCAACGCCACAAATAGAAACAAATCCATCATCTGTAATATCAATCTTAACGCCTGTTGCTTCAATAATAGCGTTAATTGTTTTACCACGCTGGCCAACAACTTCACCAATCTTAGCAGGATCAATCTGCATCTGAATAATCTTCGGAGCAAATTCTCCAACTTCCGGTCTCGGTTGCGCGATACATGGTGTTAAAACATTATTGATAATATATTCTCTTGCAATCTTAGTTCTTGCAATTGCTTCTTCAACGATTGGTCTGGTTAAACCATGAATCTTAATATCCATCTGAATTGCAGTGATACCATCATGTGTACCTGCAACCTTAAAGTCCATATCTCCGAAGAAGTCTTCTAATCCCTGAATATCTGTTAATACGATGTAATCATCATCTGTATCTCCGGTAACAAGACCACAGGAAATACCTGCAACCTGTTTCTTAATCGGAACACCTGCAGCCATTAAGGACAATGTAGATGCACAGATAGATGCCTGAGAAGTTGAACCGTTAGATTCAAATGTCTCAGATACTGTACGGATAGAATATGGGAATTCCTCTTCACTCGGTAATACAGGAACTAAAGCTTTCTCAGCTAAAGCACCATGTCCGATTTCACGTCTTCCCGGTCCTCTGGATGGCTTTGTTTCACCTACAGAATATGATGGGAAGTTATAATGATGCATATATCTCTTAGTAGTAACGTTATCGTCAATACCATCTAATTTCTGAGCTTCAGATAATGGTCCTAATGTTGTAATTGTACAAATCTGTGTCTGTCCTCTTGTAAACATACCGGAACCATGAACTCTAGGAATAATATCGATTTCAGCAGCTAATCTTCTGATTTCGTCAATCTTTCTTCCATCCGGACGTTTATGATCTTTTAAAATCATTTTACGAACAGTCTTCTTCTGATACTGATATAATGCTTCAGGTAAAATAGCTAACCATTCTTCATTATCAGCAAATGCTTCTTCTAATCTTTCTCTTACAACACGAAGATTTTCTTCACGAACCTGTTTCACATCTGTGAATACTGCTTCTTCCATTTCTGCCGGAGTAACAATTTCACGCATTTTAGCAAACATTTCTTCCGGAATTGCACAACTTACATATTCATGTTTTGCTTTACCAACTTCAGCTACCATCTGGTTAATAAATGCAATGATTTCCTGGTTGATTTCATGACATTTGTAAATTGCTTCAATCATTTTATCTTCCGGAACTTCATTTGCACCGGCTTCAATCATGATAACTTTTTCAGATGTTGAAGCTACAGTTAACTGCAAGTCACCATCATTCCAATCTTTCTGTGAAGGGTTTACGATAAACTCTCCATTTACAAGACCTAACTGTGTTGTTGCACATGGTCCGTCAAACGGAATATCAGAAATACTGGTTGCAATTGCAGAACCCAACATTGCTACTAATTCCGGTCTGCATTCCGGATCAACACTTAATACTAAGTTGTTTAATGTAACATCATTACGATAATCCTTCGGGAATAAAGGTCTCATTGGTCTGTCAATAACACGTGCTGTTAAAACTGCATTTTCAGACGCCTTACCTTCACGTTTGTTAAATCCTCCCGGGATTTTTCCAACTGCATACATTTTTTCTTCAAATTCAACGCTTAATGGGAAGAAATCAATTCCTTCTCTTGGCTTTTCAGATGCAGTTGCTGTACATAATACGGATGTATCTCCGTAATAAATTAATGCTGCGCCATTTGCCTGAGCTGCTACACGGCCAACATCAACGCGGAATGTTCTTCCGCCAAGTTCCATACTAAAACTCTTAAACATATTGTTTCTCCTTTCTCTTTTGCGATGAAAGGATTCCGAAACTACTGAAAAAGAAACTGTTTTCAATATCCTTTTCAGTGGCTTCGGTAGAACCTTCCTTTCATCTGCAGTTTTCATTTTGATAATGTAACAATAGGGCGGAAATACTCCCGCCCTATACATAACCTTTGGTTATTTTCTGATACCTAAACGTGTAATTAATTCACGATATCTTTCAATATCTTTTTCCTTTAAGTATGCTAATAAACCACGTCTCTGACCTACCATTTTAAGAAGACCTCTTCTTGAATGATGATCTTTCTGGTTTTCTTTCAAGTGCTCTGTAAGCTCCTGAATTCTTGCTGTTAAAATAGCAATCTGTACTTCCGGTGAACCTGTATCACCTGGTTTTGTGGCATATTCATTAATAATAGCCTGTTTCTTTTCTTTAGAAATCATTTTTTGTTTCCTCCTAATATATATAATCGCCCAAAGTTTTGTGCTACTAAGTGCCGGTCGGAGTTTCCATGCACTGAGTACGGGCTCACACACCAAAATATATTATCATATTGATTTCTGTTTGTAAACAAAAAATCAAATATTTTCTACATTTCACAAATTCTTCTTAATCTCCAAAAAGATTTACAACACAATATGGTGTTTTATAATACGCATTTGAAATTATAATACCAAGTCTGGTGCTGGCTGCATGTACAATCTGGCCATTTCCGATGTAAATTGCAACATGATCAATTCTTCCCATACTTGGATTATAGTAAAAGAATAAATCACCAGGCTTTGCATCCGCAATGTCAATCTTTTTTCCGCAACCGGACTGAGATACCGAATAATGTGGCAACTTAATTCCAAACTGTTCAAATATCTTCATGGTAAAGCCTGAACAGTCAACACCATTTGTAAGGCTCTCTCCGCCCCATACATATCTTCCGCCGATAAACTGTAATGCAAAGTTTACAAGACGTACTCTTTCATCGGAAATACCTACACCAAAGCGGAGTTCAGAAACAGTAACACCCTTTGGTAACTGATAAGCTACAGTTGCATAATCACCGCAAATCCAACCGATCACATTGTTATGTTCTACTTTATACCAACCATCCTTGCTGTCAACAATTATAAGTTCTTCACCCTTTTCAACATAAGACAGTTTAGCACTATCGGTGTTCGGTTCCTGGCGAACATATAATTTGTCCGTCGTAATAGTTGCTACTTCATTTGCCAATGTCTCAGCCATTGCAATAGCTTCATCACCTGTCAAAAGATAATCAAGCGAAACCCATCCGGCAGCATTTCCGGATTTAATTTTTGCCCAACCATCTTTAATATCTAAAATTTCACAAGCTGAATTCTTCGGAAGCTTTCCAACAATTTCCGCAGAGGTATTTGGTTCTTTTCTAATGTTCAAGTTTGGATTCGCTGTGGAAATACCAATATTATGATAACCGCAAATGGTTGTATCTCCATTTTCATCAGTAATTGCTATAGCACTTCCGGTTAAAGTATCTTCATTTTTAGAAAGCAAAGATTCCTTTGCGTTATTTTCATTTTTAACTCTGCCTACAAACAGCTGCTGGCTCATTACGGAACATACACCTGCAGTTAAGAAGGTTTGTTCAGATGCGTTAACATTTGTATATGAAAGGAATGGTACAACGAATGCCTGTAAAACAAGACATCCTGCAAGAAAACTTGCTGTAAATACAGTTTTAAAGTTTCTCATTGTTTCTCTCCTTGTAAAAAGCACAATTTTTATCCATCTTAGACATAATAACACATTGAATTATTCTTGTCAAGTTTTTGTAATAATTCCGTAACAATTATCTTCGGAAGTATTCCTCTACGTCATCAATATCCCTTTCAATCTGTTTTTTCAATTCATCAACACTCTGAAATTTCATCTCCGGACGTATCCAATGTAAAAATGACACCTTTACATTTTTCCCATACACATCCTGTCCAAAGTCAAAAATATAAGTCTCTGCACCGGCAACTGTTGGTTTATCAATGGTTGGCTTTACTCCTACATTAGATATCCCCTTATATACTTCTTTTCCGATTTCTACATATACGGCATACACGCCAAACGGAGGAAGTTTTTTTTCTTTTTGAGGAATCAAGTTTATTGTAGGAAAACCTATTTTTCTTCCAATCTGGTTACCATATTGCACCGTCCCTTGGATAAAATACGGATATCCAAGCAATTCCTTAGCAATATCCATATGTCCTTCTGAAATTTCTTCACGGATCAAACTACTGCTAACATCCTGACCATTATATTTTTTCTTGTCAACTACCTGAACTTCAAATCCGTACTCTTCTCCCATTTGCTGCAACATATGATAGTCTCCTCTACGGTTATGCCCAAATCGGAAATCATTTCCCACAATCACAGCTTTCATAGATAGTTTGTTCACCAGAAAACGAACAAAGTCTTCCCCTTCCATTAACATAACCTCTTTGTTGAAAGGAAATTCGATAAAATAATCCACTCCGGATTTTTCAAAAAGATATGCTTTTTCTTCCGTTGTAGACAAAACATCATGCTGACAATGTTCTATTTCATCTCTCGGTGGCCTATCAAATGTAAAAACAACTGTTTTCAAACCATCTTGTTTTCTTTTATATAAATGTTCAAACAAATATTGATGCCCTGTATGCAAACCATCAAACTTCCCTAAAGTAATGGCTGTTGCAAACGGAATTTCAATATTTGTGGTATTTCTAAAGTATTTCATAATTCTCCTAATTCAAAAACATCTTTACCGGACAAAATAATTCCCTTTCCGCCTTGTATTGAAAAATACCAATAAACTCATTTTCCTCATCGTAAACCCTGATTGGTTCACAACGGGAAACATCTGTTTCATTAAACATTTTTTCTTCTAGCGGATTGCCATTTTTATACAATACTTCAAATGCTTTTTTCACATGTACAAGCGGATAGCCGGAAAAAACTCTGTCAACCGGTATGAGAATTTCTTCTAACCGATTGTTGTTCGCATACTCTTCTACTTCTTTTAAAAACATGGATTCTTCCAATGAAAATCCTGCCGCCTGAACTCTTAAAAGTTTCTTCATACAAGCACCAATGCCTAAACTCTCCCCAATATCATGACAAAGTGTCCGGATATATGTTCCTTTCGAGCAAGACACTCTCATAGTAACATACGGAAATGATATCTCTTTAATATCTATGGAATAGATTTTAACCTTTCTGGCCTCACGTTTTACTTCGATTCCCTTGCGGGCAAGGTCACAAAGCTTCTGTCCATTAATTTTAAGTGCTGAATACATTGGCGGAATTTGATCATATTCCCCCACGAAAGACTGAATTCTTTGTACAACTTGTTCTTTCGAAATGTCACCAATTTCTTTTTCTTCTAAAACAGTACCTGAAGTATCCTGAGTATCTGTAGTAACTCCCAAAAGCATAACTGCTTCGTAGATTTTATCACTGTCTGTAAGCATATCACACACTTTTGTGGCACGTCCTAAGCATACAGGCAACACACCTGTTGCATCCGGATCAAGTGTACCGGTGTGACCAATTTTTTTCTGTTTACATATCCCTCTTAGTTTTGCAACCACATCATGGGAGGTAAAGCCTTTTTCTTTATTTATAATTATTATTCCGTTTAGATTTTTCTCTCCCATAATGTCTCCTTGGCAAAAACACTTCAAAAAAGTTTAATACTGATTCATGAATAACATAGGAACACCCCGGAAGAAATCATCTTCTTCCGGAGTATCCTTAAAACTTTTATTAACTCCTACTCTTCTTCATCTGATAAGTGAGCAGTCAATTCCTCAATTTTACGTGACATAGCTACGCCATATTCGATTGACTGATCTAAAATAAATTTAATTTCCGGAGTATTTCTTAAATTAATCTCTTTCGCAAGTCTGTTCTTAATATATCCTTGTGCACTTTTCAACCCGGCAATGGTATCTTCCTGAGCCTTTTTATCTCCTAATACACTAATATATGCCTTGCAGGTTTTTAAATCCGGTGCAACTTCCACACTAACAACAGATGTTAAAGGACTGATTCTAGGGTCCTTTATATCTCCGCGAATAATGTTTGCAAGTTCTCTTTGAACCTCACCATTAATTCTGGTATTTTTAAGACTGTTTTTTCTCATAAAAATCCCTACTTCCTATCTTGGAACCTCAACCATCATATAAGCTTCAACCTGGTCAAATTCCTGAATTGCACTAAATCCATCAAATACCAAACCGCATTCATATCCGGCTTTAACTTCTTTAACATCATCCTTGAAACGTTTTAATGAAGCTAATTTACCTTCAAATATCTGCTGTCCTTCTCTTGAAATACGTACAGAACATCCTCTCTGGAACTTACCGTCTAAGATATAAGAACCGGCAATATTTCCTACACCTGAAGCCTTGAAAATCTGTCTGATTTCTGCATGACCAATAATCTGTTCTTCGAAAATCGGATCCAGCATACCCTTCATAGCTGCTTCAATGTCTTCAATCGCATTATAAATTACTCTGTAAAGTCTAACGTCTACACCTTCTCTGTCAGCAGTTGCTTTCGCTGCGGCATCCGGCTTAATATTAAATCCGATAATAATCGCATTTGATGCAGAAGCTAAAATAACATCAGATTCATTGATTGCACCAACACCACTGTGGATTACCTTAACAACAACTTCTTCATTAGACAATTTTACTAAACTCTGTTTAACTGCTTCAACAGACCCCTGAACGTCTGCTTTAACAATAAGATTTAACTCTTTCAAATTGCCGGCTTGAATCTGGCTGAACAAGTCATCCAATGACATTTTGGACTTAGTTTCTTCCAATTTCTTTTCTTTATTGTCTGTAATAAAGGTTTCAGCAAATGCACGGGCTTCTTTATCAGATTCTGTATTAACAAAAATATCACCAGCATTTGGAGCTGTGTTCAAACCGATAATTTCTACCGGTGTTGATGGGCCTGCTTCTTTCACTCTTCTTCCGTGAGAGTCAGTCATGGCACGAACTTTACCGAAGCTGCTTCCTGCTGCAACAGCATCACCAACTTTTAAAGTACCCTTCTGAACAAGCAAGGTTGCAACAACACCACGGCCTTTGTCTAATTTTGCTTCGATTACAAGACCTCTTGCTTTACGTTTTGCATTTGCCTTTAATTCTAATACTTCAGCAGTTAATAATACCATTTCCAAAAGGTTTTCAATACCTTCTCTGGTCTTAGCTGAAACTGGTGCAAAAATTGTTGTTCCGCCCCAGTCTTCCGGAATCAATTCATATTCAGAAAGTTCCTGTTTTACTTTATCAATATTTGCTGCCGGTTTATCAATCTTATTAATAGCAACAATAATTTCAATTCCTGCGGCTTTTGCATGATTAATTGCTTCCACAGTCTGTGGTTTCACACCATCATCTGCTGCAACAACAAGGATTGCAATATCTGTAGAATTTGCACCACGCATACGCATAGCAGTAAATGCCTCATGCCCCGGTGTATCTAAGAAGGTAATCTTTTGTCCGTTGCATTCAACTACAGACGCACCAATGTGCTGTGTAATACCGCCGGCTTCTTTATCCGTAACGTTAGAATCACGAATTGCATCTAAGAGAGATGTTTTACCATGGTCAACGTGACCCATAACACAAACTACAGGTGGTCTTGAAGTCATTAAGCTTTCATCTTCCTCTTCCTCTTTTAAGAGTTCTTCGATGATGTCAACTTTAACTTCCTGCTCTGCAATATAGTTAAATTCAAGAGCGATTAATTCTGCTGTTTCGTAATCGACTTCCTGATTTACTGTAACAATCTTACCCTGCATGAATAATTTCTTTACAATTTCAGATGGCTGTAATTTCATTTTATCTGCCAAATCACGGATTGTAATAAATTCCGGTAAAATGATGGTTTTAATTTCATCTTTATCTTCTACAGGTTTTGGTTGTTGATGCGGTTTCTTTCTGGTAACTTTTTCCAAATTAACAAAGTTTTCCGCTTTCTTTTCTTTCTGCGGAACGCCTTTATTATGATTTGGTTTGGTTTTAAACCTCTTATTCTCTCTATCCTTTGGTTTAATGTCATCTGAAATCTGTTCCGCATTACGATTCATACGTTCGATTTCATTATCTAAACGGCTCTTTCCACCTTGGCGGCCATCTCTGCTTCCATTAAAACCTCTTTTTTCTGTAAAATCCTTATCCCCATCCGGTCTTGGACGTCTTTCTCCTTCCGGTCTTGGACGTCTCTCTCCTTCTGGTCTCGGACGTCTTTCTCCCTCCGGTCTTATAGGTCTTTCACCTTCCGGTCTTGGTCGTCTTTCTCCTTCCGGTCTTACACGACGTTCTCCCTGTGCTCCATCCGGCTTCTTTGCCTTAGGTGGAATATTGTGACCATATTGTGGGTTATAAACAGCAGAAATACTTGGTTTCTTTTTGTGTTCAACCACTGTTTCTGCCTCAACTGTCTTCTTTTCTTCAACAGCCGGTTGCTCAGCCTTCTTTTCCTGTGGCTTTGCAACAACCTTTTTCTCTTCCGGTTTGTTTTCTGTTTTTCCAAACTTTGCACGAACCAATGTAACATGCTCATCTTCCACGGCACTCATATGGCTCTTGGCTTCTATATTTTTTTCTTCAAGGAACTGAATAATATCTTTGTTAGATACATTCAATTCCTTTGCCAATTCATGTACTCTTACTTTTGACACTATGCTACCTCCGTTACTCCTTTAAAGAATTATTTTCCATATATGACATCAGTGTTCGAGCAAATCCTTCATCTGTAACAGCCAGACTAGCCCGGAACTCCTTTCCAATGCAACGTCCTAATTCTTCCTTATCTTCTAATTCAAAACAAGGAACATTATAATATTCGCAAGAATTCCTAAACTTCTTTTTTGTATTGTTTGAACAATCCTTGGCAAGGATCACCAAGCAGGCACTTCCGTCTTTAATTGCATTTTCTGTCATAAATTCTCCGCTGGCAATTTTTCCCGCTTTCATGGCAATTCCCAGCATAGATGTGATTTTATTTTGTTTCAAAGGAATTCATCTCCTCACTTAAACGACTTATTACTTCATCAGGTAATGGATTTTTAAATGTTCTCTCAAAGCCTTTATTTTTTATGGCTTTTCCCAGACATTCCTGATTTTTACAAACATATGCGCCTCTTCCTGAAAGTTTGCCGGTTTCATCGAAGGAAATCTGCCCCTCCTTGTTTTTAACAATTCGAATCAAATCCCTTTTATCTTTCATTTCCCTGCAACCGATACACATACGCTGTGGATAAGCCTTATTATTCATTGTCACCCTCACCATCTACATCATACTCTTCATCGTATTCGCCTTCGTATTCTTCATCATACTCATCGTAATACTCTTCATCGTATTCTTCGTCGTATTCGCCTTCGTAGTCGTCGTATTCTTCATCATATTCATCATAATCATCATATTCATCATAATCAAGAATATCGCCATCTTCTCTGGCCTGGGTCTCACTCTTAATATCAATCTTAAATCCGGTCAAACGGGCTGCAAGTCTTGCATTCTGACCTTCTTTACCAATGGCAAGTGATAACTGATAGTCCGGAACTACAACTTTCGCTGTTTTTTCTTCCGCATCAGCAATAACTGAAATAACTTTTGCAGGACTAAGTGCATTTTCAATTAGCATCGCCGCATTTTCATTCCAGTTAATAATGTCGATTTTTTCTCCACGAAGTTCATTAACAATGGCATTTACTCTGGCACCGTTCAAACCAACGCATGCACCTACCGGATCAACATCAGGGTTGTTTGAGTATACTGCAATTTTTGTTCTGCTTCCTGCTTCTCTTGCAATACTCTTAATTTCAACAATTCCGTCTTTTACTTCAGTAACTTCTGTTTCAAATAAACGTTTAACCAATTCCGGATGTGTTCTTGAAACAAGTACGGACGGTCCTTTGTTTCCATCTTTTACTTCAAGAATGTATACTTTTACTCTCTCTGTTGGCTGGAAAACTTCTCCCTTAATCATTTCATTTTCTGTTAAGGTGGCATCTAATTTACCAAGATTAATCTTAACACTTTTTCCGGAAAATCTCTGAACAACGCCGGTAACAACTTCTCTTTCTTTTGCTGCAAATTCCTGATACTGTGCCTTGCGTTCTTCTTCACGGATTTTCTGTAAAATGGTATTCTTTGCAGTTGAAGTTACGATTCTTCCGAATTCTTTTGACTGAACTTCAATATTCACAATATCTCCAAGTGCATAAGAAGAACCAAATTCTTTTGCATTTTCCATGCTGATTTCTTCTGCCGGATTTTCAACCTTTTCAACAACTACTTTCTGAACATATACATGGTAATCACATGTGTTCGGGTCAATATCTACCTTAACATTATCTGTTTTACCATACTGTGCTTTTACAGCATTTGTTAATGCAGTTTCAATCGCTTCTAATAAAATCTCTTTTTTAATTCCTTTTTCTTTCTCAAGCACCAATAATGCTTCTAATAATTCGCTCATTTTTTCTATTTTCCTCCTTAAATGTTTATTCCTTAAAAATCAAATGCCAATCTGATGAGTGCAACATCTTTTTTATCAAATGTCAGCTCTCCATTATCATTTTCAATGGTAATGCTTTCCTGGTCATAGGATTTTAAAACTCCAATAAATTCTTTTTCGTGATTAATGGACTTATAAGTTCTAATTTCCACTTCTTTACCGATACTTCTAAGAAAATCTTTTTCTTTTTTCAACGGTCTTCCCAATCCCGGCGAACTTACCTCCAAAATATAAGCATCGTCAATAAAATCATCTGTGTCAAGTTTTTCGCTTAATGCACGGCTAACAAGTTCACAATCCTGAATATTGATTCCGCCTTCTTTGTCAATGTAATAACGCAAATACCAGTTAGAACCTTCTTTCACATATTCTACATCAACCAATTCAAATTGATTCGCTTCCAAAATCGGCAAAACCAAAGCTTCCGCCTTGCTTTCATAATTTTCTCGCTTAGACATATTACCTCCTTTAATCACATATATCATTTTTTTGCTTTATAACAGGCCAGATAAACTTTGTTATAAAGAATTGAGAGTGGACTTTCGCCCACTCTCAACTCAAACTTCATATGTTACGATGTAATATTATCATAAATACCTTGATTTTTCAAGGCTTTTTTTATTTTTTATTAAAGAAAAAACGCCATCTTTTTTATACAAAGATGACGATTTAAAAACAGTTCGTACGGGAATTGAACCCGTGATTCCGCCTTGAGAGGGCGGCGTCTTAACCTCTTGACCAACGAACCAAGCACTTAATGATATTACAATATTTTTTATTATATTGCAAGATATTTTTCCCGGCCCCGTATTACGAGGCCGGTACATAAATCTCTAATTAAGCTAACTGAGCTTTTGCAACTTCTACTAATGCCGCGAAACCTGCTGCATCGTTAACTGCAAGTTCAGCTAACATTTTACGGTTCATATCAACTCCGGCGAGTTTTAAACCGTGCATAAATTTGCTGTAAGATAAACCATTTAATCTTGCAGCTGCATTGATACGTGCAATCCATAACTGTCTGAACTGACGCTTTCTTTCTTTTCTTCCTGCATAAGAACTTGTTAAGGCTCTCATAACAGACTGTTTTGCTACTCTATACTGTTTGGATCTAGCGCCTCTATATCCTTTAGCTAATTTTAAAACTCTATTATGTCTTTTTTTAGCGTTTAATCCGCCTTTAATTCTTGCCATGATATTTCCTCCTTAACTCGTTTTTATAAATATGGTAAAATCTGCTTCATTGTTCCAACGTTTGTCTTGTCACAGGTTGTAGCATGTCTTAAGTTTCTCTTACGTTTTGCAGATTTCTTTGTAAGA
>JAZQXN010000005.1:0-57184 GCA_045632875.1 Lachnospiraceae bacterium | reverse complement strand
GTCAGTCATTTTTCCAAGACTAACGAATTCGTATCCGATGATTTCGTTGTTTTCATCTAAAGCGATACCTGTTACATAGCCTTCAGCCATTTCAAGGTAACGAGGACCTTTCTTTAAGGTTCCGTACATTGTACCAACCTGAGAACGAAGTCCTTTTCCTAAGTCTTCTAAGCCTGCACCAATTGGAAGTCCGTCTTCAGAGAATGCACTCTGTGTTCTTCCGTATACAATCTGTAAGAAGATTTCACGCATAGCTGTGTTGATAGCATCACATACTAAGTCTGTGTTTAAAGCTTCAAGTAATGTCTTACCTGGTAAGATTTCAGAAGCCATAGCTGCTGAGTGTGTCATACCGGAACATCCAATAGTTTCTACTAAAGCTTCCTGAATGATACCTTCTTTTACGTTTAAGGTAAGCTTACAAGCACCCTGCTGTGGTGCACACCAACCAATTCCGTGTGATAAACCGGAAATGTCTTTTACTTCTTTTACGTGTGTCCACTGTCCTTCCTGCGGAATCGGAGCATTTGCATGTCTGGCACCTAATGCTACAGGACACATTAATTCTACTTCATGTGAGTAAATCATATTGTTCTCCTTTCATTTGAAAAGTTAAGTTTTTATCAATCCATTCCATTATAACAGTTTTTAATTTTTAGTAAAGGTTAAAAACGCTAAAATGACATGGTTTTTGTAAAATCTTTGTGGAAATACTTGCAAAAACTAGTTCTTTTTTACAACATTTCCCTGCCCTTTAAAAATAGAGTTCTCTTCAATCACACCGCGAACGCTGGACAATGGGTAAACATTAGAATTTGGTCCAATCACCGTACCCGGATTAAGTACACTGTTACATCCTACTTCTACACAGTTTCCAAGCATTGCACCAAATTTCTTTAAACCGGTTTCAATCTGCTCATCTCCGTGTTTTACCACAACCAAGGTCTTGTCCGACTTTACGTTAGAGGTAATGCTTCCTGCACCCATATGTGCCTTGTAACCAAGAATAGAATCTCCCACATAATTATAATGTGGCACCTGAACATTATTAAAAAGAACAACGTTCTTTAATTCTGTGGAATTTCCCACCACTGCTTTTTTACCAACAATAGCATTGCCACGGATAAATGCACAGTGGCGAACTTCTGCTTCTTCATCGATGATTGCAGGTCCGTTGATGTATGCACTTTCAAATACCTTTGCAGACTTTGCAATCCAAACATTCTCTCTCCGTTTTTCGTATTTTTCCGGGTCTAATGTTTCTCCTAAGGACAGAATATATTCACCTATCTTTGGCAAAGCCTCCCACGGATATGTTAACCCGTCAAAGAGACTTGACGCAATGGTCTGATTCAAATCATATAAATTACTGATTTTTGCCTGTTCCATAATATCACTCCTTAATTCCAAGGTAATTCCGGTTCGCCATTTGTTCCTGCAAATGAAGCATTTAAATCTGTTGTGTTTGTATCGGTTTTTGTTTCTTCCGATGCATTATCAACATTTTCTGTCATGGCATTCAACGACAACTCCATCTGTACTGCCGGTTCTTCAAAAGTAAACTTAATCCCGTCTTCCTTTGAATAAGTCAACCACGCCTCAAACAGATTTCCGGATTTAGCTTTTAAGCCTGCCACCTTGTTTGTTGTTCGTTTATTCTTGAATAATTCAGTAGCAATTTCGTCAGATAACTCTAATCCGGCAACTGTATGACTGGCTTTAAATCCACAAGCACATTCAAAACTCCATTTGCCCTTTAACAGTTTGTGACCACAGGTAGGACAAAGGACTTCACTTTCAACCGGTTCAACTGCATCCGGGAAGTAGAATTGAATTTGACCGTCAACAAGTCTTAACTGGGCAGAGAATTTCTTTCCGGCCTTTGACTTAAATCCTGAAATAGATTCTGTCACACCATCCGTAAGCAGTTGTTTTACATGCGCTTCTTTAAGCTTCACACCTGCAATATTGTTAATCGTGAAACGGCATCCGTTTTCATCGTCTTTATTGTACTTGGAACAACGATAACCATAGGTCGTTGCTTCGATCTCGCCACCGCACATAGGGCAAACAACATCTTTTATCTTTTTTGCTTCTACATTATCAAAGTCAAAAACTACATTTGTGATTCCGTCTTCACCCTTTTCCAACTTCAGACATGCATCAAACTTCTTCTTATTTTTCGATGTAAAACCTCGAATGGTTGAAGTTTTTCCCTGAGTCATCAGTTCTTTAAACTGGTTAAGATTTATTTGTTTACCGGAAATCGTTCCAATCCAGAACTTACAACTTTCCGGGTTATCTCTTTCGTTGTGTTCGCAAATAAAACCAAAGGAGGTCTGACGAATTTTGCCTCCACAGTTCGGACAAAGGATTCCTTCAACAAATGTATTATTAACTTCTGTAAAATCGAACTGAATAGTAAACTGACCTTCTTCATTTTTAGCAGCAATTAAAGAAGCGTCGAATTTCTTTCCGGCCTTTGAAGTAAACCCTTTAATTATACCGCTACTGCCTTTTGTCAAAATGTCAATCAGTTGATTTTTGCTCAAATTCTTTCCGGCAATTGTTCCCACGTAAAATTTACAACTTTCCGGATTTTCCCTGTCATTATGTTCACACATAAAGCCAAAGGAATTTTCTTTAATTCTTCCATCACAGAACGGACAGGTTACATCCTCCAAATAATCTACTTCCATATCCGCAAAATCAAGAACGACGCTCACTTGACCTTCATTATTTTTTTCCAATTTTACTGTAGCTGAGAACTTTTTATTTGTCTTACTTACAAAGCCTTCCAGTACCGGCGTCTGTCCTTCACGAATCAGAGTTGAAAATTCATCAAGGGTCAAATTTCGGCTGGCGATGGTTCCAACATTAAAACCACATCCTGAACCATCCTTCTTGTAAGCTGTACAACCATAACCAAACGGTGTTGTACATAATTTTTCACCGCAAGACGGACAAACAAGATCCAATTCCACACCCGGAATGTTTCTGCCGCTACCGTCCAATAATTGCTGAATCTTATAAGACAATTCATTTTTTAAGTCACTGCCAATCATGGCAATAGTTTCGTCTGCAATAAACTTTTCTAATTTATTACGGTAATCCCAATAATCAACCGTCTTATTTGTAATTCCGTCCAAGCCTTTTTCCCAGGATGCAGTCATCTTTGGATTTAACAAGGCAGGTACAGTTAAGTTAACCACTTCATACACCATTTCACCTAATTGCTCCGGTGTAAGAACCTGGGTCTTTTTATTAAGATTTAAGTATCCGATACGGATTAATTTCTTAATAATCTCCGCACGGGTTGCTGATGTACCGATTCCGCTTCCTTTTATCTGGGCACGGAGTTCTTCATCTTCAATTAGCTGTCCGGCATTTTCCATGGCAAGTACCATCGAACCGGAAGTATATCTTTTTGGCGGATTGGTTTTGCCTTCCTTAATCCCCAATGTCTCTACTGAAATGCTATCTCCGGCTTTTAACTGTTCGGAAAGTTTTAAAAGCTTTTGATTTTTGTCTTCGTCATCTTCTTCGCCACTTTCGAATTCAGTATGCTCTTCCGTATTATCTTTTTCTACCGGTGCTTTTCCCATAACTTCAAGATAACCGGACTCTTTTAAAACTTTACCATTGGCAAAAAAGTTTTCTTTTTCTATATCAATTACAAGTTTGATATTTTCATATACTGCCGGAGGATAAAAAATGCTTAAGAAACGGCGAACAATCAAATCAAACACTTTTCTTTGAAGTTCATCCAAGCTCTTTAACTCCGTCAATTGTCCGGTTGGAATAATCGCATAGTGGTCTGTAATCTTGCTATCATCCGTATACTGGGACTTTGCAATACTATAGCACCACTTGTTATTCATAATATTTTCTACATAATCGCTGACCGGTTCATAATATTTCAAACGGCTGACATTTTTAACGATTTCCTTTGCTACTGCACTAGAAAGCACTCTGGCATCCGTTCTTGGATAAGTAGTTAATTTTTTTTCATACAAATCCTGAACCACCTGCAAGGTTTCGTCCGGACTGATTTTAAAACGCTTAGAACATTCTGCCTGAAGCTCTGCTAAGTTAAACAGTAACGGTGCTTTCTTTCTGGCGGTTGATTTTTCCAAGGAAACAACCTTGGCTGTCTTTCCTTCCATCGTAGAAATCAGATGCAAAGCATCCTCTTCCTTCTTAAATCCGTTTTCTTTATATAACAATGGTGATTCAAAATACTTTGAACCTTCCACTGCCTTCCATTCCCCTTCCAAAGAAACACCGGCAAACTCGCCTACAACACGATAAAACGGCGTTTCTACGAAGTTGCGGATTTCTCTTTCACGAATAACAACCATGCCAAGAACGCAGGTCATAACACGTCCTACAGCAATTGCTGCGTAGGACTCCGTTCCTGCCGCACGGTTTAACAGATTTCCGTATTTAACAGACATAACACGGGAGAAATTAATACCCATAGCATAATCTTCAATGGTTCGCATAATACCGGACTGACCCAAAGATGCATAATCCTCCATTGGTCTGGCTTCCCGGATACCGCGAAGGATTTCTTCATCGGTCTGGGAGTCAATCCACACACGAAGCTCTTCCATGCCTTCCCGCACACCGCCATACTTTCGGATATTCTCTTCGATAGTTTGTCCTTCTTTTCCGGCGTCACCTGCCCAGTAAACGCGGTCAATGTCTTCACGCATCAGCATACCATGAACAATGTTATACTGTTTCGCAACATCTTCTATAACACCATATTTATACTCTTTTGGCAAAAAAGGGAGATCTTCCAATCTCCACTTTTTGTATTTTTCGTCATAACTTTCCGGATAAAGCATTGCAACCAAATGCCCCACACACCAAGTAATAACGTATTCATTATTCTCAATATAGCCCTCCTGTCTTCCGGTAACATTTAACACTCTGGCAAAGTCTCTGGCAACAGACGGTTTCTCTGTAATAATAAGTGATTTTCCCACGAATTTTCTCCTAACTATTTTTCATAATCCCCTTGTTAATATGATTATAAATGATTCATATCAACTAAAATAATGTTTTTGTTTTCTTTGGAGGCCTGAATTAGTTTATCTTCAAACTTCTTTGCAGAAAACAGATAATAATATTCGGTTTTTATCTTTGCGTACTGAATATTATTTTTCAGTTGTTCAAACATAGCATATGTAAACTGCGGTTCAGACCAACTACACTGACCCACAATAGTATGACGGTAACGATCCTGTGCAACAATGTCTACATCACCTTTTTTGCCTACCCATGTTCCCATCTTGGAAATAGTAATCGGTAACTGTTTTACTGCACTGGAAAGTTCAAAGTATTCCATACATACCTGAATAAAATATCGATTTAAATAGTCATCAATTTCCGGACCGATATATGCATCATAAAATTCTTCCGGATTCATAACATATAACTGACTTCTGTTTGGAAATACAAAACGGAACCAGAAGTTTAAAAAGGTATTCTTAATACGATAAACGCCTTTTTTAGCATTATCATTTCCACCGGTTTCAAATGACTGAACCTTTTCAATAACTTCAAACTCCATTAAATTCTTCATATATACACTGATTTTCGGTCTTGAGTATCCGGTATATGTAAAAATGTCATTTAACTTTTCTTTTCCCTGAGCAATAGCAGATAAAATGGTGTAATATACTCCGTATTCTCTTAACTGGGCTGTAATATAATCTTCGGCCTCATGGAACAATCTTCCGGTTGGCGAAAGTATCTGCTCACAAATATTTTTGCGCAAATCCTTTTTATCGTTCCAGTATTGTAAATACCCCGGAACACCGCCTAACACACCATATACTTCGATGGACTGGCTAACGGAATAATTTGGAAATCTGCGAACGATTTCCAAAAAATTAACTTCATTAACCTTGATAATTTCATCAACTTTTGATGCCAGCATTTTTCCTTCTTCTTTAAAATCATTTTCTACATATGACAAGGAATCGGAGCAAAGAAGAATCATTACAGGTCCCGGATAACGTTTACGCTCTTTTAACGCAATAATATTGGTAACAAAGTTTGGATCCTTTTTTACAATGTGTTCAAAATTATCAATAACAAATACTAACTTTGATGCATTACCGCTTTTAATACGATTAAATAAATGAGCATAGTTATTATCTGATATTTTTATATCACAAGTACGCTCAATGGTTTTTGCCATTAAGCGTCTTTGTTCATCCTCTGAACACTGGGTAGCAAAATAATAAATGCCTCTCTTTTGTTCTAAAAAGGATTTAATTAATTCTTTTTTTTCCATTCCAGGACGCCCGTACAACAACACCATTGAGTTTCCCGACTCCTGGTAAATTTGCTCTAAGCGTTCCAACTGCTGGCCGTGTACTGCCATTTATGTACCTCCAAAAGTTCTCTTATGTATATATACATATAGATTTGTTAAATTTCGCTTTAACAATGATAACACATTCTTTTTACGAATTCAATGAAAGATATCCTAAAGAATATAATAATTCTGCAGTTAATAAACCGCCTCCGGCCGCACCACGTAAGGTATTGTGGGATAAACCGATAAATTTATAATCAAACATGGTATCTTCTCTCAATCTTCCGGCCATAATCGCCATTCCGCCTTCTAAATCTACGTCCAATGCAACCTGTGGACGATTGTCTTCTTCAAAGTAATGAATAAACTGCTTCGGTGCATGCGGAAGGTTTCTCTTTTGTGGTTCTCCTTCAAAATTTGCCCATGCTTTAAGAATCTGTTCTTTTGTTGGTTTCTTCTTAAAGTTAACAAACACTGCCGCCATATGTCCGTTTAAAACAGGCACACGAATACACTGTGTGGTGATTACAGGCTCTGATGCAGGAATGATTTTTCCGTCTTGAACAGTACCGAAGATACGAAGAGGTTCTTTTTCACTTTTTTCTTCTTCGCCTCCAATATAAGGAATCACATTACCTACCATTTCCGGCCATGTTTCAAAATTTTTACCAGCTCCGGAAATTGCCTGATAGGTTGTAGCAACCACTGAAACCGGTTCAAATTCTTTTAATGCAGCTAACATTGGCGCATAACTTTGAATGGAGCAATTTGGCTTAACTACAATAAAACCATGCTTGCATCCTAATCTTTCTCTCTGTGCCTTAATAACTTCTAAATGTTCCAAATTGATTTCCGGCATAAGCATAGGTACATCCGGTGTCCAACGATGAGCACTGTTATTTGAAACAACAGGTACTTCTGCCTTTGCATAAGCTTCTTCAAAAGCACAGGTTTCTTTTTTATCCATATCTACTGCTGAAAAAACAAAATCAACATCGTTTTTAATACCTTCAACATCAGTAACCAAACGAAGCTTCATATCTAATACATTCTGTGGAATCGGTGTATCCATCTTCCAGCGGCCATCAATAGCTTCTCTATAGGTTTTCCCAACATTTCTTTCACTTGCTGCTAAAACTGTGATTTCAAACCAAGGATGATTCTCCAATAACTGAATAAAACGCTGTCCAACCATTCCTGTTGCACCTAAAATTCCAACTCTACACTTCTTTTCCATAAGCTTCTCCTTTCGAAAATTCACATCCGCAATATTGTTGTCTGTATAAATCATATTCTGAAGATAACTCTACAGAACGTTTGTAACCATTTTTCTTTTTAAAATCTGAAGGCAAGTAGGAAACACCGTACTTCTCTCCTAACATCCTACCGATTTCATTAATTTTTTCTGCATTTTTTAATGGGCTGATAGTTAATGTTGTTGCAAAATAATCACACCCCAGTTCTTTTGCCTTTTTTGCACTTTCTTCCAATCGCATTGCAAAGCATATGGCACATCTTTCTCCGCCTTCTTTGCAGTTTTCGAAACCTTTCACCAATTCCAAATATCGGGACGGATCATATGGAACATCTAAAAATGTTACACCCTTTGCATTTGGAAACGCTTGTATGAATCGAATCATTTCATCTTTTCTCAAAGCATACTCTTCTGCATTGGTGATATTAGGATTATAAAAATAATCATAAATCTTAAAATGTTCCCCCAGATATTCTAAAACATAACTGGAACACGGAGCACAACAACTGTGTAATAACAAGGTCGGGACAATTCCCTGTTCAGTATTTAATTGAATCATATGGTCCATTTGTTTTGAAACATTTTGAATATTCATAATTCTTACTCCGTACTAAAGTATTAGGGTAAAAAAAAGCCTTGAACCTATTCGGTCAAGGCAAAAGCTCCGAATCGGACTTGAACCGACGACCTACTGATTACGAATCAGTTGCGCTACCAACTGCGCCATCGAAGCTTACTTCAGATACCAACCAATTATACAATTAAATCCTTTTTTTGTAAAGAAAAAATCTTGTTCTTTTCCTTCGAAATTGATATAATCAAGATATCATATTTATATAAAAAAATTTTTAATTTCAGGAGCAAAAAATGAAAGAAAAATTAGATTTATACTTAGGTAAAATACGGGATTTCTTTTTAAATATATTTAAAAAATTAAATATTAAAATTACTCCGGTAAATCTTGCTATTATATTATTTGCCATCTTTTTTGTTTTAGACATATTTGCATTACGTTTTTGGACTAATACAGGCTATGTAATCGCATGCATTTTACTGGTTTTAGAAGTTGCTATGGCTGCACTGCTCTCCCGAAGTAACTACGGCATATTAGGCGGTGTTGCTGTTGCCCAATTGATTGTGGGATTTTTTGCGAAGGAAATTCCTGCTGTACTGTTCTCATTAATTATCTATTTTCTTACACTAGGAGTAATACATGTTATGCGTAAGCATGGGGGCGAGAAAAAATAATGACTGATATTATCGTCTACTATAAAGAATTGTTAAGTACAGTTTCTGAAACAGACTGTACTTTTTCTTTTCAGAAAAACACACAGAATAAAATACATTCTGAAACGGAAGCTCTTTTCCAATATTGTTTAAAACAATTTGGGATATTACCTTCCCAATATAGGATTGAAAAATCGGATAACGGCAAACCATATTTAAGCACACACCCGGATCTTCATTTTAATATATCCCATTCGTCAGATCATATTACTAATTATTCAACATCCTGTATTGCCGTTGGGTTTTCAGGTCTTCCTATCGGTGTAGATTTAGAATATGAAAGAGAAATAAAAGATTCTACCGCAAAAAAGATATGCTCCGGAAGGGAATATGAACTTTTACTGCTTCAAAATAATTCCAATGAATATCTGACAAAGCTTTGGACATTAAAGGAAGCATATGTCAAATATACCGGTGAAGGATTAAGAACCGACTTAAGTAAGTTGAATTTTAACCTTTTCCAAAAACAGAAAAACTACGATATCTATACATTAGACAATCATCCCAATGTTTTACTTTATCAGTATTCATTGAAGGAGTATTTATGGCTTACTGTTTGTGCCGATTCAACTTTACCGCCTCCAAAAATACTTAAATTTATATAAACAAAAAAACACGCTTTGCAAGTTTTTTGTTTATCACGAATAAACGAAAAACGCGCTTCGCAAGTTTATTTATCATAAACTAAAAAAGACATCCTAAAAATAGGATGTCTTTTCATTTCATTATTTTTCAATTGCTTCTTCTTTTGTCAATTCTTCATATTCATCCTGGGTTACTTCTGTTATTTCACATAAGTCATGAAGTACTTCGGATAAATAAAGTTCAAGATAATATTCAACTAATGCTTCTTTGCCGAATTTTTTCTCTAATTCCTTAACAGAACTTACTTCGTAAGTTGCCAAATCAGCCTTTGCATATTCCTGATATCTTTCATCCGGAAGCTCTAAGCCCATATCTTTAATAATAGCCTTTGTAATTAAGCTGGACTCTACATACTGAAGAACATATTCATGAATGGATAATCCACCTGCAAAGTACTGCATATACTGTTCTGTTGTTAATCCATAATAACTTGCTGTAGATTCAATATTCGCTGTAATGTTTTTGTTCAATGTGTTATACAAATAGTCCGGATATCCCTTAATTACACTGCCTTCGAAAATCGCTTCCCACATATCGTTTTCTAACTGTGTTTCAGATGATTCTGTAGCAGATGCTAACATTGTATCGTAGAGATATTTTTCATAAGCTTCAACTGTTTTGTATTCATCTTTGGTGTATTCGGCAATAAATGCGTCATTCCATTCCGGTTTGAAAGAAACTGCCTGTGCCTTCTTTAAAGTGATTTTAAACTGTGCAGCTTTGCCGTTTAATTCTTCTTTGCCATAATCTTCCGGGAAGGTTACATCGATTACTTTTTCTTCGCCAACCTTCATACCATAAATACCTTCATCAAAGCCATCAATCATCTTGCCTTCGCCAAGTACATATGTGTAATCTGAACTGGTACCACCGTCAAATTTTTCTCCGTCAATTGTTCCAACAAAGTCAATGGTTACTTTATCTCCGCTTTCAACGGCTCTGTCCTTAAATTCAGAGTATTCGATCTTACTTGCAATAATGGAATCAATCTTAGCCTGAACTTCTTCATCCGTTACTTCCGGAGTAATATAATAAAGTTCTAAACCTTTATATTGTCCTAATGTTACATAATCAAACACGTCATAATTAGGGTCACCGGTTGCCTGATTCTTTTTCTCACGATATCTGTCGCCACAAATCAATCCAACAACAACAGCAACTACCACAAGGACAAAAATAAGTACAGAAATCATTGATTTCTTATTCTGTTCTTTTCTTTTTAAGGCTTCTGCCTGTTTTCTTTTACTATGATTTGACATTCATTCATTCTCCATTCTTAGTTCATATCAAACTGTCAAAAAAACAGTCCAAATATACTTTTACCACATTCGACACAAAAAATAAAGCCTAAACCTAAATTTTTATTCAAAAAATGAAAAAAATGTGACTTGATTTTATGTTTTACCGGTGTTATTATCAACTCACAGATTTCGTTCGAAATCTTTTTTCTGCACACTTCGTGCAAACATTCACTTTTTACTAACTGAATACGGGGAGGGATGCCTATGAATGTATTTTTTTATTTCGTTTAAAAATCATTTCTATTAGGGAGGAACAATGAGTTATCAAGAATTTATTAACGAAGTAATAAAGCGCTTAAAAGAAACGCTACCAACAGACACCGATTTACGTGTACAAACAATAACCAAAAACAATAATTTAAAATTAGATGGTTTACTTATTATGAATGCGGAAAGCAATATTTCGCCAACTTATTATTTGAATTATTATTACGAAGATTTCACAGAACATGGCGATATGGAAAAAATTATAAATTTCATATTGTCCTCATACGAAGAACAGCCTAGAAAACAATCTGTGGACATCAGTTTCTTTACGGATTTTAAAAATATCAAGGATAAAATCGTATATAAGATTATAAATTTTTCTAAAAACAAAGAGCAATTAAAAGATATTCCACATATTCCATATCTTGATCTTGCCATCGTCTTCTACTGCATGATTAATCATGAGCAGTTTCAAAATGCCACCATTCTTATTCATAACCAACACTTAGATTTATGGCATATTTCCGATCGTGAATTATATCAAATAGCTATCGAAAATACACCTAAACTTTTACCGTATCATTTTCTTCATATGAACGAATTATTACATGATGTTAATTTACTTTCAGAGGAAAATGCCCCATCAATGTATGTTTTATCCAATCAGTCCAAACTATTTGGTGCCGCCTGTATTTTATATCTAAACTTATTAGATGAAATATCAGAACGTTTAAATTCATCATTTTATGTTTTGCCAAGTAGTGTACATGAGGTCATCCTTGTTCCGGATATTAATTCAGCACAATTAAACTATTATTCCCAGATGGTCCGGGAAGTTAATATGGGCCATGTGGTGGATGAAGAAATATTATCCGATCATGCTTATTACTACAATAAAGACGAAAAAGCACTAATGTATTATTAAGAAAAAGCAGAACATTTTCTGAGTTTTTTATTTGCAACAGAGACGAAATGCGCTTTGCGAATCTCGCTCTGATGAGCGGTCGCCAAATGCCATTCGTGCAAGCACGATGGCGCTTGGCTCGTCGCTTTCACAAAAAAACGGGAATATCCTGTTTTATGATATTCCCGTTAAAACTATCTATATATTTTTATATTCTAAGCGAATCTTATCAGCGATTAAAGCTATAAACTCGCTATTGGTTGGCTTCCCTTTTCCATTATTAACCGTATAACCAAAAAGTTCGTCAATTGTATCCATCTTTCCACGACTCCATGCCACTTCAATAGCATGTCGGATAGCACGTTCCACGCGACTTGGTGTGGTTTGAAAATGTTTTGCAATTGTCGGATATAATATTTTTGTAATTGAATTCAACATTTCAGCATCATTTACGGACATCATAATGGCTTCTCTTAAATATTGATATCCCTTGATATGAGCAGGTACACCGATTTCATGAATAATATCGGTAACATCACCTTCTAAGTTACGTTTAGAAAGATCCCTTTTCTTCTCATAAGGTGCCACTCTACGAATATCGGCAGGTTTGTCGGATATTCCCTTTACTGCTTTAATCCGGTCAATAATCATATCATTATCAAAAGGCTTCATAATATAATAATCTGCACCTTTTTCAAATGCATCTTCTGTGATTTTCTCCTGCCCAATTGCACTTATCATAATAAACTTTGGGCATTTTTTGATGCTCTGATCTCCTTTAACCCGATCTAACACTCCCAATCCATCAAGTTTCGGCATTATAATGTCTAATAAAACAACATCAGGATTTTTATCCTTTATAACCTTACAAACCTCTTCACCGTCTCTTGCAGTACCAACAACTTCTAATTCTGTGTCACTATCAACAATTTTACTAAGCAAACTCAGCATTCGCTCATT
Source organism: Lachnospiraceae bacterium (assembly GCA_045632875.1). GTDB lineage: Bacteria > Bacillota > Clostridia > Lachnospirales > Lachnospiraceae > XBB1006. The sequence continues at coordinate 44,291 of JAZQXN010000005.1, read as the reverse complement.
ATCGTCAGCAATCGCAACATTTAATTTTCCCATAATTCATTTCCCCTTAAATATCTTCTATTTTTGAAGCTTATTTTCGCTCCACAAAAGATAATATATCATACTATGATGGAAAAAAGAAGAAAAATGTGTCGAAAATGTGAAAGTTTTTCTTTTTTTACATATTGTACATTTTTTTGCATCATTTAAAACATTTTATTGTCACTTTTTTCCATTATTCAGTCTCAGAATGCTCTTTTTTTAGTTGAAATTTATTTTCATACATCCGCTTATCTGCCAAATTAATTGCATCATCAATATCCAGCGGTTTTGATTTTGAACTGGAAACCATACCACAGGCAACATTTAATTCATAGAAAAATGCCTCTGAGTTGTTCAAATCTTTATACCGTTCTGATAATTTTTGAACCAAATCCATTTCACTACGACGAAGTTTGCGGTTGTAAATAACCATAAATTCATCTCCGCCAATTCGACTGATTAAGTCAGCATTACTAAAACATCTTTGCATAATATCAGCCGATGCTTTTAAATACTGATCTCCGTAGTTATGACCAAATTTGTCATTGATTTTCTTAAGATTATTCAAATCCATATAGAAAAATGTGTATTCCGTCACATTTCCCGCTTTCATTTCTTCAATGAAGGAATTATATCTGGCACGATTATCAAGGCCTGTCAATGCATCCACATATGCAATCTTTGCTAATTGATCTTTTTCCTTCTTCTCTTCTGTCATTTGTGCCACATACATGGTACCACTAATCATAAAGGATATAATTAATACAATTAAACCAATTGGTAATGTAGTCTTCTCAAATATTTTGATGGTAGAACCTGCAAAAAGGTTAAGATTAAACCGGACTACATCAAAGCATGCAACAATACAGAAAATAATTGCCCCCACCAACAATGTTTGCGTCCATTCTTCCCATCTTCCGCCACGTATATTCCAAAACAGAGTAATACAACAGGAAACAATACATATTAAAATAACTAAAAGAAAATATGTAAGAATGGATGAATAATGAAATTTTTCGGTTGTGTAATTCAAAACTAATGTTACCAAGAAGATTGCAATATATCCTGCTGTAACAAAAAACTGTAATTTTTTACCTCTCTTATCCTTAAATATTTCAAAGAAATATCCGGAAAAAGGTATCGGTAATGCAAACAAGAAAATATATTCAACATCTCCTAATATTGGAGAATGATTAAATATTGCATTTAACAATCCATAATTTGACAATACATATCCTGAGCCAACTAAGGCAAATAGGCAGCTCCATAAAATAATTCTGTAATAGCTTCCACGGATTCCCAAAACAATAAGTGCAATCAATACCGCAAATGCAATTAGCATAAACGCAGTAAAAATAATAAATTCAGGCAAATTATCTGCTAAAATCACTTTACTAGCATCTACAGACGGAACAATGGCCATGTCTACGATCTGGCTCATAGCTTCATTTTCCGTAGCATAACACTCTAATACCAATTCTTTTCCAAAGGCTTCCTCCGGAAAAGCCACCGTACTGTATACAGAACCGATGTGACGCCCCTTTTCCTGTAAATCTTCACCGTAGGTATATAATACTTCCCCTTCAAAACTGAGTTTCAAAACACAGTTGTAGGTTCTAAAGCATATTGCAGGATTCTCCAAATAATATTCTTCCGGTATGGAAAAGGTAACACGTGCGAAATCGCCACGATCCATCACAGGAAACTTATAGTTTTCATACTGCTCCAATACTGTGCCGTCCGCTCTTGTAATTTCCACCTTTATATGATTTTCTAAAGATTGTTTATCATACCTATTCCAGTTACCAATAAAATTAATGCCACAATAAATAAGTACGTAGGACACTAAAATAAGTAAAAGAATTTTAAAATATGTTTTCATCCTATATATTCCTTCTGTATTGAACTATTAAATATTGCATTTACAACATTATAGCAACATTTGCGAACATGAATTTTTGAAATTTGTTTTTTTCTCACACCTCGGAGAATTCTGCACTTTTCAAAAATCCCTCCAGGCATGATCAAGTCATTTCCGGCCTTCATTGCTAATGCTTCGTTTGCCTTTGTTGCACCGGTTGAATACCAGTCTGTCATGACTACACCTTCAAATTTCCATTCATTTCTTAAAACTTTGGTACATAAATCGTAACTATTCGGCGTATATACACCATTCACTTTATTATAAGAGGTCATTATTCCTTTTGCATGACCTTGTTTCACGACAGGTTCAAAGGCTTTCAGATAAATCTCTCTTAAAGCTCGTTCTGATAAGTTGGCGGACATATGATTTCGGTTATCTTCCTGATTGTTGCAGGCAAAATGTTTAACCGTTACATAATAGCCTTCTTCTTTTTGAACTCCTTTTGTTAATGCTGCAGCAAGCACACCCGTCAATCGTGGATCTTCGGAATAATATTCAAAATTTCTGCCGCAAAGGGGATTTCTATGAATATTAACGGCCGGCGCTAACCAATAGGTACATCCGTACTCCTTCATCTCACGGAAAATGCCTTCTCCCACCTGATACAGCAATTTCTCATTCCACGTCTGCGCCAAGGCGGCAGCAACAGGAAAAGCTGTGGTATATTGATAAACCATCGGTCTTTTATTTGGATTGCCTAGCATAAACCTTTGTATAAACTTCGGAAAGGCTTCATAAATTGACATCACCAATTCTACCGGCTTAGTTTTCCCGTTTCTCTCCACGGTTGTCATTTTCTGTATACGCAATCCTGCCGGTCCGTCACATAAAGTAACATTTGCCAGTCCTTTGTCCCAGAATTTAGAAGTGGTGTTTCCTACGGCGCCCGGTAATGTAAATCGGGTCTTACCACCAAACATACCAATTCCAACAACAATCTCTGCCTGTTCTTTTAAGGATAGACTGTCTACAAAGTTAATAACTCTTTCATTATCAAACTCATCATGTTCCTGATAAGCAAAAACAATAGTTTCCACATCCTTTGGCTCTATTTCCAAACAAGGAATACTCTGTGGAATGCTTTCTTCAAAACCTACGCTTTGCAATTCTTCAAGTTTATCTTTTACAGGACAAATATTCTCATGCTTGGAAACAATACATTCTTCCATTAAATGTACCATTCCCACAATGGAAGTATTTCGAGAGGAATTACCCAGGCGTAAAATATAGTTTCCTGCTTCAAGAATAAAAGTAGCGTCTGCTTCTTTGTAACTTGCCATATCTTTTATATCAAATTCCAAAGTCAAAATTTCTTCTTCTCCTGGCTTTAACTCTTTTGTTTTTCCAAATGAGGCCAAAGCCTGAAATTCTTTATGCAATTTCCCGGTCGGAGCAGACACATATAATTGACAAATCTCTTTTCCCGAATACATCGTTCCTGTATTTATCACTTTCACACGGGTCAAAATCTTTGTCTTATTGTTTATAATTTCTATCGGTTCAATAGAAAAATCAGTATAACTTAAACCGAATCCAAAAGGATACCTTGGTTCCACTTGAAAGGAATCAAAATAACGGTAGCCTACATATATGCCTTCTTTATAGTACTCCTCTTTAACATTTTTGTTAAGGTAACTAAAATCCATGGCACAGGGAATATGTGAATAAGATTTCGCCCATGTATCAGTCAACTTTCCTGAAGGTGTCACTTTCCCTTTTAATATATCAGCAACAGCATGTCCACCACGGGTTCCCAGCTGACAAATATATAAAATACCATTAATGCCCTCAACATCATCCAACGATGAAAGATCAACACCGGCACCACTGTTAATAATCAAAACGAAATGCTGATAGCTTTTCGCACAAAGACGTATGGTGGCAATTTCTTCCTTAGAAATAAGATAATCGCCTTCTTCCAGACGGCGGTCACGACCTTCCCCTGCCTGACGACTAAGAACATAAATGCAAGTGTCCGTATCTGAAGTAAGTATATCCTCCTCTTCAACCCCTTTATGTGGTAGCTGAAAATTTCCCCAGATAAATTTCATAAGAGAATCCTTTTTTAAAAGATTTAACCGAAGCAATCTCTTTTTCTTAAATTCAGTCTCTTTATATGCAAAAAAATGGTTATATTCTTCTAACCATTTTTTCGTTGAAACCTCAAACCCACAGTCCACAAGGCCCTCAAAAATGGATATAGAATGTCGTTCATTAACTTCACCCGATCCGGTCCCACCTTTGATGGTCTTTGTAACTCCAGGTCCGAAAGCCGCTATTTTATTATTTTTTAACGGTAAAACACCATCATTTTTAAGCAATACAATACTCTCGCAAGCAGCATTATACGCCACTTCCAGATTATCGATTTCTCTTTTATTAATTTCCGCTGAAAATGATGCTTTCGTTATAAGTTCCATATTAGGCTCCTATAAAATATACTTATGAACATTTTACATCTTTTTTCACGTCATTTCTATAGAATACAGATAATTTCATACCTTTTTCATTCTTTTTCCATTTATTTCAGTAATTCATCTGTTAACCGAATAATCTCCGGAGCGATTTTATCACGTTCTTTTTTCACAACACTATTATATATTGGATAGGCACAAGCAACTAAAACAATACCAATAACACCAATTAATACTCCAAATATCATGGCTAATGTTATAGGAATACCTAAAAAAACTGATAAATCAGTCATTGCAAGACTCATCCCTGTTCCCAATATTAAGGCACCAACCACACCAATAATAATAGAAATCTTGGATGCCTTGTTATATACACCGGCATCTAAACGACGAAGCTGTGTCATTTTATCCTCCGTCTGCTCCACATATTTACTTCTAATATTCTTTATTTCTTCCTGTTCTTTTGCCGAATAGGTATACTGAAAAACCTCTTTATTCTCCATTTAACTAACTCCTTGATTCTTTATTTCTTTTGTACAACGCAAAATCATATATATGGACATTGTAATAACTGTAATACTTACTCCCGCTCCGGTTAATGCAATCATTAAATACTGACTCTCCGGGGCCATATCCTGTCCAAATTGGGAAAACATTGCGGTTTCTAAAGTCAACATGGACACCAAAGCTGCGGAAAGGGAAATGATCTTTGCCGTTGTCATAACCGGGCTTTTATATTTACGGTATTTTACTAAATTTACAATTGCATGAGTTGTAATATAAAATGTGTACAATGCCATAACATAAATCAGGATACCATGATATTCAAACCCCTTGTTTTGGTAAAGAATCATTAATACAGCTCCTGATAAAACAAAGTTTACTGTTAATAATATCCATGAGCAAGTCACTGCACTTCTTAGTTCTCCAATTCTATCTATACCAATTCCTTTAATTCTTGCATAACGTACAAGCAAAAAACGCATTACAGCCAATATTACATAATAGCCTGCAAAAACCAAAAACCACATGGATTGATAAAGAAAGTAGGAAAGACCATTTACAAGTGCATATAATAAATTTACAAACAATGCTAAATACAAGGAGATGCGAGTACGAAATGTAGCATCTGTCATATATCGGTTTCCTAACGGATGTTCATAAATCTTCTGTTTTATTTGTCTATTTTTTTTGGGTATTACTAATGCAAAAAATATGGATAATACACTGACTGCATAAAACGATACGATATAAACAACAAAACTAATTGGATGTGTTGTAATTCCCTTGATTAGTACATAAGGAACTGCAACTGCACTAATAATTGTAAAAACTACAATCACCCAGATCGGTGGAAAAAGTATTTTTTTCCCAATCTCTTTCCAATTCATTTTTATAGCCTCCTGATTTTTACTGTAAAAGTACTTCCTGCACCGTAAATACTTTCTACAGATATTTCTCCTTGCATAATGTCTACAACACGCTTTACAAGAGCTAAGCCCAGACCGTTTCCTTGAACAGAATGAGACGTATCCCCTTGATAAAATTTCTCAAATATATGATTGCCTACTTCCGGAGTCATGCCACATCCGGTGTCCTTAACTTTTACCACTGCATAATCTTCTGATGTTCCAAGGATTAAAGTAACAGTACCTCCGGATGGAGTAAATTTAAATGCATTGGAAAATAAATTATTCCAAACCAATGCCAGAAGTTCTGCATCTGCCTTAACCTTCACATTTTCTTCTATGTCAGTTTCAATTTCAATTTCTGCTTTTTCCCAAACATTCTCATACTGAAGCAAACACTCGCATAATTGTTCCCCAAGGTCAAATTCTGCTACTTGCGGATAAATTTGCTGGTTTTCTAATCGATTCAACTTTAGAATATTTGTCATCATATCCGCCATTCGACGTGAACCGTCCGTAACGCCCTTGGCATATTCCAACCGTTTTTCTTCCGAAAGTCCGGGTGTCTGTAATAAGGTTCCATAATTTTGCATAACAGAAAGAGGAGTCTTCATTTCGTGAGATACATTGGCAATAAAATCCGTGCGCAAAGTCTCCACGCTTCCAAGTTCTTCTGCCATTTTGTTAAAGCAATTAATCACTTCATTAAATTGATCATCCGTTGCAAACTTGCTTTGTTGTTCAATACGAACTGAGAAATCTCCTTGCATAATTTTTTCTGCAGCATCCGTAATTCTTTTTACAGGACGTTCAACCATGATTTTTCTACGGATGGTATCAATAACACTAAAAATTAAGCTAAGTAATACTACATTTGCAAAGGTTAATTTTGCGGCAACATTTAAATTTTCACTGTTAAATGTAATGTTTAAAGTAATCGATAAAATAGAAACAAATAACATGGTACAACAGGTAATAACAAATGCCACCAAAAGAAAGAAAATGATATATTCACTTAGCCATTTCAATATACCCTTTACCATTTTTTCTCTTCTCATTTAATCACCGCCTTGTACCCCAAACCATGTACTGTTACAATTTCAAAATCTTCACAATCAGCCAACTTTCCACGAAGTTTAGTCATATATACATCCACGGCTCTTGGAGCAGTTTCCGTGTCAGCATCCCAGAATTCATCCATAAGTTGAGTTCTTGTAAATGTTTTTTTCGGATATGACAGTAATTTATACAAGATACTGAATTCTCTATTGGTCATAGGAATTTCTTCATCATTTAAGTATGCTGTATGTTCATCTGCATCCATTACAAAACTACCGATTTCCAATTTTTTACTGGAAGCAATTTTTGCTCGGCGAAGTAAAGCCCCTACTCGTAAAAATAATTCATCTAAATCCACCGGTTTTACCATATAATCATCGATTCCAATACGGAAACCTCTCTGTTTCGACGCAATATCATCTCTCGCAGTCATAAATAAAATCGGTATTTCCTCGTTTAACTCTCTAACACTTTTTGCAAATTCGAAGCCATCTATTCCCGGCATCATAATATCAGATATAATCAAATCAAACATCGTACCATATAAAGCATCATAAGCCTCATTTCCATCCAAACATCCTACTGCTTCATATCCGCTGTGATTCAAAAAGGAACACACCGTACGATTTAATTCTTTATCATCTTCTATTACTAATATTTTAAACATTGTACTACCTCCGCAGATATCTCCAATTTAACTTATGGTACCACGAAAATGTTAAAGTTTTGTTTGCGTTTCTAAAGAATTTATAACATTGGAGCAAAAATTCTTACAATGGCACGTATAAATCGTTGGAATAAACTTGTTTTTAACATATCCGGAGTGACTTCAATACTTTTTTTAAATAAATCTTCCATATCTTCTTTCATGGATTTCAATGCCTCACAACGATACATCCACACTCCGTTTTCAAAATGGTGTACTAAACTTCTATAATCTAAATTAATTGTTCCAATCATTCCGTAGTCATCATCTGCCAGATATGATTTCGCATGTATAAATCCCGGTTCATATTAATCATTATTTGTTACAGCATTAATTCTTGCTTGTGCTTCTTCCTGGCGTTTCTGTGCTTCTGCTATCTTTTCATCGCGTTCTGCCTGCATCATTGCTTTACGCTTCTCAGGATCACGCATAGCCTTTGCTTCTTCCCACTGAGCTTTTGATTCTGCCTTTGCTGCATTAAACTGAGCTTTATCTACTTCGTGCTGTGCTTTTGCACTTTCCTTCATATCCTGAAATGCTTTCTTTAAAAATTCTCCCATAATTATTTACCTTAACCTTTCTATATTGTTTATATATTTTGCTTTTATATCATTCTTATAAATTTATTATTACTGTTCATCGGAGGATTCTTTTTCCTCACCTTTAAGTCTCTTCTTTGCGTCTTCAACACTTTCCCCTTCTTTTGCAAAAAGTTTTTCAACGCATTTATCTGTTACTTTTTCAAATCCTTCAACAGCACCTTTTTCAATTTTCTTATAGCCTTCTACTACACCGTCCTCAATCTTCTTGTAACCTTCTACTACTTTCTCAGCGATTTTTTCATTTGCTTCAACTAATTTTGACATAATAATATTCTCCTTTTCTATTCATGCTTTTTTGTTTCATTTACAAGGAACAACCTCTGTTTGTTTCCCTTGACTGTAATAGCATTTTATTACCTGAATGTTGTTGAATGTTTTAAGAAATGTTTAAGTTTTGTTAAATTCCAGAAAGCTTTGAGCCATGCAAAGATAAATTAAATATGGATGACGGGAGTTTACTCACGCTCAGTCATATTTCATTTATCTTTATAGGGCGAATGCCCGTGACCGAATGTGCGTCAGCACATGAGGTGCATGGCTCATTACAGTGAATGCCCGTGACCAAGCATACGACAGTATGCGCGGTGCATGGCTCAACTTTACTCATTGAGTGCTTGCACACATAAGAGAATATTTAGACAGTGGACATTACAGCGAATGCCCGTGACCGAATGTGCGTCAGCACATGAGGTGCATGGCTCAAAAAAAGAAGGCCTACGGCCTTCTTATAATTTCAATTTTCCAACATTGACTGGATAAATATCCCATATCCTCTCGTCGGATCATCAACCAACACATGTGTAACTGCTCCAATCAATTTTCCGTCTTGGATAATAGGACTTCCACTCATTCCTTGAACTATACCTCCTGTCAACTCCAGAAGTTTTTCATCAGTAATATGAATCGTAAAGTTTTTATTTTCTGTCGAAAAAATATTATAAATTTTTTCAATTTCAATATGATAGGCTACTCTTTCTCCGCTTACATCACAAATCAGCAAAGCATCACCTTTCCTTACCTCTTCCTTTGAACCTATGGAAACGTAAGAAACATTTTCCAATTCCTCTGGTAACTCGTTTAATTCTCCACGGATACCACAGCCGGAATTATAATATATATATCCTTTGGGCTGAGATGCACGATAATTAATATAACCGATTAACTGTCCCGGATTCCCTTTTTCTCCCATCTTAATTTCCGTCAGACGTGAATCATGTAGTGTACCTTCTCTGATATTCATTTCTATTCCTAAATCCATATCGGATATTCCATGCCCCAAAGCCCCAAACTGCAATTGAGATGTGACATAAGTAATCATCCCCATTCCTGCAATATCATCACGTACCCATATTCCCAAACGATAACTGCCGTCTGAAAATACGGGACACACAGTGACTTCTATTTCTTTTTCTTCACGTAAAATCACAAGCCGAATTGTATTCCCATTACTCTCGCTTACAGCTTCAATTAACTCTTCCTTGCTTTCTAATTCTTTTCCATTACAGGATAAAATGTAATCGCCTTTTTTTATAATTCCTTCCGCAGGAGATGGAATATCCCCGTTCTCTCCTGATATGTTTCCTGTCCCAAGACACAATACGCCTTTAGTTTCCGCGTAAATTCCGGTCATAATCCCTCCCGGAATTACCTGAGTAATGCTTTGAGCCTGACTATGATCTATTGCTGAACGATAATTAACATTATCTTCTTCCTTAATCTGTTGAACAATAAAATAAATAGTAGATAATAAAAGTGCAATAATTAATCCCAACTTAAAAGTAAATACGACTTTTGAACGTTTCATAATAACCTCCACGTGAAAAAAAGAGGAGCTAAGCTCCTCTTTTATTATGTACATGTATCGTCATTTCTAACGCTTTATCTTTTGGATATTTTCGCCAATTCTTTCATTTCTTTTGCATTTGCTATAACAGCATCTGTAATGGATACGCCACCTAACATTCTGGCCAATTCCAGAACACTTTCATCCTCTGTCAACTGACGTATATTTGAAATGGTAGATTGATTTTCAACCGTTTTTTCAATAAGAAAATGGGCATCCGCCATTGCTGCAATCTGCGGTAAGTGAGTAATACTGATTACCTGAGTATTCCTTCCTATATCATTCATTTTCTCAGAAACCATTTGTGCAGTTCTTCCGCTGATTCCTGTGTCAATTTCATCAAAAATTAAAGTGCTGATTTTATCATTTTCTGCAAGAACTGATTTCATGGCAAGCATAATTCTTGACAACTCACCACCGGAAGCCACACTTTCCAAAGGTTTTAGTGGCTCACCCGGGTTTAAGGATATCATAAACTGTGGTTCATCCATACCATTAGCAGTAGGCTCTTTTAATGTTTCAAAAGCCATATCGAATTTAACATCCAGAAAGTTCAAATCAATCAATGCCTGCGTCACTTTAAAGGTCAACTGGGCACTGTATTTTTTCCGCACCTTAGTCAGTTCTTCACAAATATTAAGCACCTGTGTTCTCAACTGCTGATATTGTACTTCTAACTTTCTTAAATATTCATCATAATCCCTAAGTTGCTGAACACGTAACTCTTTTTTCTCACATTGCGTTAAAACACCATCAAGGTCACAATGGTATTTATCTTTCAAGCGATTTAATATATCTAAACGTTGTTCTGTTTCATAGAACTCTTCTTCCGAAAATTCCAAATCATCCAAATAATCGGCCAATTCTCTTCCAACACCATTTAACAAATCTTCAATCTGGCGAACCTGTCCTGAAATAGAATCTATAGAATCGTCCAAACCTTCAATGGTGGAAATCTCACGAATACTTCTCCCAACTAAGTCAGAAGCACTTTCTCCATCACCGGTTAAATACTGTAATGCTGCACCAGCCGCCTTTGCTGCCTTGTTTCCGTTTTGCATCCGACGATAATTCTTTTCTAATTCTTCATCTTCTCCAATACGGATATTTGCAGAACGAATTTCCTGAATTTCATGTTCTAATAAATCTAATTCCCGATTTTTTTCATCTTCATTCAGAGTATTGTTTTCTTTATTTGTTTTAACCTCTTTATACTCTTTATAAATCAAAGATAATTGCTCTTTAATATGAGAAATTGCTTCACTGCCATAGGCATCTACCAACTCTAAATGTTTTTTGCGATTAAGCAAGGTTTGATGCTCATGCTGTCCATATATATCAACAAAGATTCCGGCAATCTGTTTTAACTGACCTACTGAAACAGTCTCACCATTAACTCTGGCAACACTTCTTCCGGCTGTAATTCTTCTTGATAAAATAATTTCATCATTTTCCGGAAAAACATCTAATTCTTCCAATTGCTTTTTCTGTTCCTCCGTATCAACTGAAAAAATCAATTCAACCAAAGCAGGTGAATCATTATCTCGTAACATTTCTTTTGGAATTTTTTCTCCTAAAGCCAAGTTCATAGAGCCAACAATAATTGATTTACCTGCACCGGTTTCTCCGGATAATATGTTTAAGCCTTCCTTAAAGTCAACTTCTGCTTCTTCAATTAGAGCCAAATTTTTTACGTGTAAATTAATTAACATAATTCTTACGTCATTTCCCCTTTCTCATTTATCTCCCCGTTTTTAATCTAATCCATGTATGTATTCAAAAATGACTATTGTTCCGCCATTACAATTAACTGATCCATAAATTTCAATGCATCATCCGGCTCACGTAACACTGCAAAAATAGTATCATCACCGGCAATTGTACCTAGCACATTTTCAAATTCCATATCATCAAGTGCAGCACCTACTGCCATAGCCATTCCGCTTATGGTTTTTATAATAACCATATTATTGGCTCTGTCTACGGAAACAAAACCTTCTCTAAATACACGAACGAATTTATCGCTCATGTTGTTCATCATATTATCTAAAGCAACATATTTTTGTTTTCCTCCAACTACAGGTACCTTTGATAATTTCAACTCTCTAATATCTCTGGAAATAGTTGCCTGTGTAACTTTATATCCTGCTTTTTTAAGTTCATTTGATAAATCTTCCTGTGTTTCAATCACAGATGTTCTAATTATTTCAAGAATTTTAGCATGACGTTTTGTCTTCATATGTCCCCCTAGTTTCTCTTTAGCATTTTTTGACTTAAAATATCCAAAAAGCTCGTCTTTTTTAATTTTATTAATCTTATACTTTCTGCTGCTCTGGATGTACAAATCTTATCTCCGTCATGTAATTCTGCCCCAGCATATCCGTCACAACTTGCTTTAATTGTTTCTCTTTCATCTGTGTGTCTACGTACAACTTCAACACAAACCGTATCTTCACTATTTAAAACTATACTTCTTGCATTTAAATTATGTGGTGAAATTGGTGTTACCACAATCATTTCTCCTGCCGGATCCACAATCGGACCTCCACAACTCATACTGTATCCGGTGGAACCTGTCGGGGTGGCAATAACTACTCCGTCCCCATCATAAGTACTGAGTAACTGACCGTTTACATATAAATTCAACTGAATAACCCTTAAATCTCCGGTTCGGTAAAGAGTCACATCGTTTAAAGCATAATAATCTTTTCCATCAATATTGGCAACTAACATCATTCTTTCTTCGATGAAGAAGTCATTTCTAATGATTTGCAGCATAGAATCTTCTAAATTAGTTCTATCCACTTCGCATAAATAACCCATACTTCCGATATTAATTCCAATAAATGGTGTACGCCATTTTCGCATAATTCCTGAACAACGTATTAATGTACCATCGCCCCCCAGAACAATAACTGCATCTACACCAATATTTTCATATGGTTTAACCTGCTCTTCCAACTCAGAATACTTCCCTAGCATTACAATATTACAGATACCATTATGTTCTTCTACAATTTTAGAAATTCTTTGAACATAACTTTCAGCATCATTCATAACCCCATTTGCAATAACAAGAAAATTTCTCATTTACTTATCCAGTGAACCATGTGCCGACTCAACAACTGCCTGCGGATTCACTTCTCCTTCCATCGTAGTATGGCTGTCTTTTCTAATGTGAACCAAATATTCTATATTGCCTTCCGGCCCTTTAATCGGTGAATAAGAAAGCCCCAACACTGAAAAACCGTTATTTAAAGAAAAATCAATAATCTTTTCAATCACTTCTAAATGTGTCTCCGGTTCTCTGACAACCCCTTTTTTCCCAACCTTTTCTTTTCCGGCTTCAAATTGCGGTTTAATTAAACAAACCATTTCACCACCGGATTTCAGCAATTCATGGGCTGTTGGCAGTACTTTTGTCAGAGATATAAAAGATACATCTACAGAAGCAAAATCCAATTCTTCCCCAATCTGTTCCTTGGTTACATAACGTATATTTGTTTTTTCCATACAAACAACACGCTCATCCTGACGAAGTTTCCACGCAAACTGTCCATAACCCACATCAACAGCAAATACCTTGGCAGCACCATTTTGTAACATACAATCTGTAAATCCACCGGTACTTGCCCCAATATCCATACAGATTGCTCCGTCTAAAGTAATCGGGAACTGTTGTAACGCCTTCTCCAATTTCAATCCTCCACGACTGACATAGCGAAGCATATTACCATGCACTTCAATATTCACTTCTTCAGGAAACATGGTCCCCGCCTTATCTTCCTTTTGTCCATCCACAAAAACATTGCCGGACATAATAAGTGCCTTGGCTTTCTCTCTGGATGGAGCCAGATTACGGTTCACCATCAAAACATCCAAACGTTCTTTCATATAACTTTCTCTACCTGTTTTATTATTTTACAACTTTCATAATGGAATTAAAGACACTATCTGCATCCATACCACATTCTTTATATAACTGTGACACCGTTCCCTGTTCAATAAACTTATCCGGCACACCAATGCGTACCAAATGTTCAGGCATCATATGATGTCCTACATAGAAAGAAGCAACCAAATCTCCAAGACCACCTACAAGTGAATGATCTTCCATGGTAACCACAACCGAATGCATCTCTCCAATCTCTTTACACAACTCTTCATCAATCGGCTTTGCAAAACGCATATTTACCAATGTGGCATGAATTCCTTCTGCTTCCAGTTTTTCTACGACTTCCATACCTACCTTAACCATTGCACCAAGACATAATAAGGCAACTTTTTCACCTTTTTGAATGTATTCGCCCTTACCACGTTGAATCGGATTACGAATTTCTTTCAACTTATCATAAGCCGCTCCACGTGGGTATCGAACTGCAATCGGACCATTGTAATCAATGGCATATTTCATCATATCAGAAAATTCCCAAATGTTTTTCGGTGCCATAACTGTCATATTTGGAACGGAAGTTAAATATGCCAAATCAAATACACCATGATGGGTCGGTCCGTCACTACCTACTAATCCTGCCCTGTCAATGGCAAACACAACCGGCAGGTTCTGTAAACATATATCCTGAACAATTTCATCATATCCACGTTGCAGGAAAGATGAATAGATAGCTACTACAGGCTTCATACCACCCAAAGATAATCCTCCTGCTAAAGACACAGCATGTTGCTCAGCAATACCCACATCAAAAAATCTATCCGGAAACATATTGTGGAAACGTTTTAATCCCACACCTGTCTCCATGGCTGCAGTGATTGCCACAACTTTCGGGTCTCTTTCACCCATTTTTCTCATAACTGTGGAAAAAATATCTGTATATGCAGGTGCGTTACCTGCGGTAATTCCGGTTTCAATTTCAAATGGCGCAGTACCATGAAAACGGGAAGGATGACGCTCTGCCAAAGAATACCCTTTTCCTTTTGTTGTCATTACGTGAATCAACACAGGGCCTTCTACATGCTTCGCTGACTGGAAAACAGATAATAAATGTGAAATATCATGCCCGTCCACCGGTCCCATATAGGTAATTCCCATTTCCTCGAAAAACATTCCCGGAATAAACAACTGTTTAATACTGTCTTTTGTTTTACGGATTCCACGGATAATCGGTTCACCAACTCCCGGGACTTTACTAAGAGAGCCTAAAACTCCTTTTTTCAATCCGGTGTAAAAATTTGTAGTACGCAATTTTCCAAGCTGTGAAGATAATCCGCCAACATTTTTGGAAATAGACATATTGTTATCATTTAAAACAATAATAAAGTTTGTCTTGATTTCAGATGCATTATTTAATGCTTCAAAGGCAACTCCTCCCGTTAAAGAACCGTCACCAATCACAGCTATCACGTGTTCGGAATCCCCTCTTAAATCTCTTGCGTAAGCATATCCCAATCCCGCAGATATAGATGTAGAACTATGTCCTGTATCATATACATCACATGGACTTTCCTCTCTTTTTGGGAAACCGCTTAGTCCTTTATACTGTCTTAACGTGTCAAAGGCATCTTTTCTACCTGTAAGAATCTTATGAGTATATGCCTGGTGTCCTACGTCCCACACAATCTTATCCTTCGGTAAATCAAAGGAATAATGCATTGCCATCGTCAACTCTACAACACCTAAGTTTGACGCCAAATGACCACCGGTCTTTGAAATACTTGCAATTAAAAACTCACGTATTTCATCAGCCAGTTGTGGTAACTGCTCTTGCGGTATTTTTTTTATATCATTCGTTGATTTAATCTGATCTAAAATCATAACCGTACCTATCATTTAATATAATCTTTACTTATTTTTCACGGTGAATCATCCATATTAATAATTCCCGTAAAAATTCATTTTTATAATTGAGTCCATCCAATAAAGTAATTGCCTCATTGGTAAGCTGTTCTACTTCTTTTTTGGCATTTTCAACACCAACCTTAGCAGCATAAGTTTCTTTTTGATTTTTTTCATCGCTGCCTACCGGTTTACCTAATACCTCTGTAGTGCTTGTGATGTCTAAAATGTCATCCTGAATTTGGAATGCAATACCAACCTTAGAAGCAATCTGTTCAATAATCATAACATCTTTTTCTGAAGCATCAGCCAAGACTGCACCTATCATCATGGCACATTCTAATAAAGCTCCGGTTTTCAAACGATAAATAAAATCAAGGATCTCCAAATCAATCGGTTTTCCTTCATTTTCAACATCTACCACCTGTCCGCCTACCATGCCATAAATTCCGGCTTTTTTTCCAAGAATTTGCAAAGCTTTTGCCACATTATATGGATTTGCGCCATTTTCAGTCTCGCCATCCTGCAATACCAATTCAAAAGCTGATGCAGCTACTTCGTATGCATAATTTAATAATGCATCCCCGGCAAGGATTCCCATACTCTCACCATATTTCTTATGAGTAGTAAGCTGTCCGCGACGGTAGTCATCATTATCCATTGCAGGAAGATCATCATGTACTAAAGAATAACTATGAATACATTCCAGTGCAGTCATAAATGGTTCTACAACTTTTCCGTTACCGCCAAACATTCGATATGTTTCCAACATAAGAATCGGGCGAATTCGTTTTCCCGGTGAATGTACGCTATATTCCATTGCCTCCAGACAAGTCTTCTGATAGCCCTCTACCTTTGGTAAATAAGAAAATATAACGCTTTCTGCCTCTGCAATTTTATTTTTTAACATAGAATTAATATCTGACATTACATTTCCTCCAAAGAACCATCCTCATTAAGAATCAATATTTTTTTCTCAATATCCTCAAGAACTTTATTGCATTGGGCAACCTTCTGAACACCCAATTCATATAATGCAAACGCATCTTCCAGAGATGTATCGTCGCTTTCTAACTTTTTTACTATTTCACTTACTTCATCCAAAGACTGTTCTATTGTAAGTTTCTTCTCTTCCATTTATATTCTGTCTACCTTTCTCTTATCTCTTACTAAAACAGATAATTCTCCATTAACCATATGCACTTTAAGAATATCGCCCACCTGAACCTGCTCAATATTCTTTACAGCCTTCTGTTGTTCATCAGATATATAACTGTAACCGGCCTGTAATTTTTTCAAAGGTGATAATTCATTTAAATGAAGTGCCTGCATCTGTAATCTATGACGTACTTCATTAACAGACATTTTCATTGCAGTGTGTAATCTGTTTTCCAACTCAGCCAATTCGTATTGAACACGGTTTAATCTGGATTTTGGACTATTTTGCTCCAAACGTGCATTTAATTGATGTAATTTACTTTTTTCCTGATGAAGTTTGTATCGCAAAGTCTGACCCATGCGGAAAACATTCTGTTCTAATTCTCTGCGCAAATCATTCTTATTATAAACTGCCAATTCTGCGGCTGCAGATGGTGTAGGTGCACGCAAATCCGAAACATAATCCGCAATAGTGGTATCGGTCTCGTGTCCAACTGCTGAAATAATAGGAATCTCACATTCAAAAATGGCCCTCGCCACAATCTCTTCGTTAAACGCCCATAAATCTTCGATAGAACCGCCTCCACGACCAACAATAATCACGTCCGGTTTTTGTTCCATTTGCTGCAGTGCATATATTCCCTCACAAACACTTTCAGCAGCACCCACGCCTTGTACCTGCGCAGGATACAAAATAATCTGTATAGATGGATTACGGCGCTTGGAAACATTAATAATATCCTGAATCGCCGCCCCTGTAGAAGCTGTTACAACACCCAACGTTTCAACGTACTTTGGAATTGATTTCTTATACTCCGGTGAGAACATCCCCATTTCTTCCAACATTGCTTTTGTACGTGCAAAACGCTGATACCAGATGCCTTCACCTTCGCTTTCTACGCTTTCTACATAAAGCTGGTATTTTCCATCTCTTTCATACACCTGTATTGCACCGGTTGCTACAATATTGTCCCCTTCTTTCATGCGAAACTTTAAATTTCTCGCATTTCCTGCAAACATAACAGCAGCTAAGGCAGACTGTTCATCTTTTATGGTGAAATAAATATGTCCCGAAGTATGGTATTTACAATTAGATACCTCTCCTTTCACGGATATTTTTCTCAACATAAAATCCTGTGCAAACATATTTTTAATGTATTGATTTACCTGGGATACCCCATAAACATTTTTTATCATAAAATCTTAGCCAAAACCCCATTTACAAATGCAGGAGATTCGTCTGTGCCAAATTTTCTGGCTAATTCAACCGCTTCATTAATAGCAACTCCTGTTGGTACATCGTCATCCATCTTCATTTCATAAACTGCAAGACGAATAATTGCAAGATCAACCTTACCCATACGGTTTGTCTTCCAACCTTTTGTATTACTATCGATGATGCTGTCAAGCTGGGACAGATTTTCTTTAATCTGTAAATACTTGTTTTGAATGTACGCTTCATCCTCCATAGAAATTGGTTCGGATTCTTCTAAGAACTGTTCCAACTGTTCATCTAATTCCTCTTCCGGATGAAATTCAACTCTGAATAACATTCTAAAAATGTGTTCACGTAATTCTCTTCTGCTCATACTTTTCCTCTCATACATTTCTGTTATAGTTGTCTGGTCTATAATGCAAAAATAGGGTGTCCGAAGACACCCTGCTTTACCTTTAGTTGTCTTTACTTACATCAATTCCTGCAATTTTTACATTAACTTCTGATACCGTAAGACCTGTCATGTTTTCAATGGACGCCTTTACCTTCTGCTGTACTTTGTACGAAACTTCAGGTACACTTGTTGCAAATGCAACATTAATGGAAACCATAACGGAAACTTCGTTACCGGACATTTCCACTTTAACACCTTTTGAAAGGTTCTTCATTCCCAATTTGGAAACTAATTCGTTGGTAATATTTCCTGCCATGGAACTAACACCCTCAACCTCAGTTGTTGCAATCCCCGCAATAATTGCTACAACTTCATCGGCAACTGTAATTTCTCCCATAGCATCTTCTTTTATAACAAATGCTCTTCTATCCTCAGCCATAATATACGCCTCCTATTCATCAATATGAATATTATAACAGATGTTTTTCGTTTTGAAAACAAATCTTATTAAAAAATTAAAAATAATTGTAAGCTCTAAAGTCTTTTTATCTGCCAAATTTTTGGATAAACTGTTCTTCAGAAATAATCGGAATACCTAATTCCTTTGCTTTTTTATTTTTTGAAGACGCGGATTCCAAATCATTATTAATCAGATAATCTGTTTTTTTAGAAACACTACCGGTCACAGTTCCGTTTTGTGCTTCAACATATGCTTTCAGTTCATCTCTGTTTTTAAACTGATATACATCACCGGTAACTACAAAAGTTAACCCCTCACACAAACCACCGGAATTAGACTTTACTTCAACATTCTCTACCTGTAGTTCTTTTAACAGTTTATCCAACAATGCTTTATTTGCATCATCCTTGTACCATTGAACAATAGAATTGGATTTTTCAGGTCCAATGCCTTCAACCTCTTCAAATCCATCTTCCGTTTTCAGCCTTTGTAAAAATCCATCCGTTCCAAAGGCACCAATAAGTTTTTTACCGGCATCTGTCCCTATCAACGGAATACATAAAGCGTAAATCAAATGAACCGGATGAACTTTTCTGGATTTTTCGATTGCTTCCAGTAAATTTGAGCATGATTTCTCTCCAAATCCTTCCAGCCTTGCAATTTCTTCTTTATAATTTGCCAAGGTGTAAATATCCGCAAAATCTTTCAAGTATCCCAAATTCATAAAACGGATAATGGTCTGAATAGATAAACCATCCACATCCACACCTGACTTACTTACAAAACGGGTAAATTTTTTTACATGTTTGGCTGTACAATTTGGGTTTGTACAATGAAGAGTTTTTGTCAGACTCTTTTCGCTGATTTTTACAACCGTTGCAGCCTGACACACCGGACAAACTTTTGGCCATTCAAATGTTCCTTCTGCTTTGGTTACTTCAATACATTTCGGAATAATTTTATTCGCTTTTATAACCTTAAGATGGGTCTTATTATCTTCTCCGATTCCCAATCGCTCCATCTCACTAAGATTACATAAGGATGCTCTGGAAACTGTAGTACCTTCTAATGCAACCGGTTCAAAAACAGCAACCGGAGAAATGGTAGATGCCGCGCAGGACCATTCTACATATTTCAATATTGTTTCTGCACATACATCTTCCCACTTAAATGCAAGACCACCTCTGGTTGCATGATGCCCTGTTACAGAGCCTGCTTGGGCATATAAATGATCATCATACCCGATAACCAAACCATCTACCGGAAAATCAAATTTACCGGATTCAACATGAGTGGTCCATCTTTCTACTGCATCTTTTAAACTATCAGCATTACATTTTTCTCTTTCTACTGTTCGGAAACCTTCTTTGTCAAGCAAATCCATACGTTCTTTTATTGTGTTCAGTTCTTCATCAATATACACAAGAGAAAAAGCAAAAAATTGAACATGTCGCTCTTTCACTTTATCCAGATTGGTTTTATCCAAGCCTAAAGTTCCGGAAGCCAGATTTCTTGGATTCGCATATTTCTCATCATCGTCTTCAATTGTGGCATTTAATAGTTCAAAATCTGAATAAGAAATTACCGCCTCACCTCTTACCACCATATGCCCCTTGTAGGATATGGATTGTGGAAATCCGCTAATTGCTTCTTTCATAAAGGTAATATTGCTGCCAGAGGTACCGTTTCCTCTGGTCAAAATTTTAGTAAGTTTTCCTTCATCATAGGTTAACACTAATGTTAATCCGTCCAATTTCCAAGAAAGCCAGACTTCTTTGTCACCGGCCCATTTTTTCAAATCATCAATACTTTTTGTTTTTGCCAATGAAAGAGCCGGAAATTCATGTACTTCTCTTTCTCCGGATTTTTCTTCATATCCTGTATTTTGTGTTGGGCTTTCCGGCAATACTTCTCCTAATGCTTCCTCTAACAATACAAGTTCGTCAAACAAAGCATCCCATTCATAATTTGATAAAATCTCTTCTCTTCCGCCATAATAGGCTTCTGACGCACGATTCAATATCTCAACTAATTCTTTCATTCGTTGTTTTTGTTCCATAATTAGTCCTCATAATCTTCCCAAGCAACCGTTTCGCTGGAAGAATTTGCAATCATACTTTGTAATTTCTCCCATTCTTCCGCTGTAATATCCCGGTATTTCCCCACAGGCAAATCACCCAATTTAATATTCATAATACGAATACGTTTTAATCCTACCACACGATAGTCAAAATATTCACACATTCTTCGGATTTGCCGGTTTAGTCCCTGGGTCAATATAATTCTGAATTTTCTTTTTCCTATTTTTTCCACAGTACATTTACGTGTTACGGTATCCAAAATCGGCACTCCGTTTTCCATACCATGCAAAAACTCATCGGTAATATCTTTATTTACTGTTACCAGATACTCTTTTTCATGGGCATTTCCTGCACGAAGAATCTTGTTTAAAATATCTCCCTGATTCGTCATCAGCAATAATCCCTGGGAATCTTTATCCAGTCTTCCTACCGGGTAAATCCGATGAGGATAATTTAAAAAATTGATAATATTATCCTTTTCTCTTTTTTCTGCCGTACAAACAATTCCAATTGGTTTATTAACCACAAGAAGAATAAATGGTTCTTTATTCTCCACAAGACGTCCTGATACATAAACCTTTTGTCCCGGAAAAACTTTATCTCCCATTACAGCTACTTTGCCATCAATAGTAACGTCTCCTGCTTCTATTTTCCGGTCAGCTTCTCTTCTGGAACACACGCCGGCTTCACTTAAATACTTATTGATACGAATTTCGGATTTATTTTCCATAATCAACCTTCTTTATCCTGTATGATTTTTCAACAAAGGACTGTCAGCCTGTGACAGTCCTTCCACTCACTTTAATCCAATTTTAAAACAGCTGTTAATACATATCCTACCATGAGTCCGTCGTCCCATGACACCTTGGACCATCCGTTAGCATAACTCATTTCAACTGTTACCGTTGTGCCAATTTTTAAATTAGCAATAACTGTTGCATTTTCATCCATTTTAATATAGGCATTTTGGTCTTCCATAATAACCACAATCTGTCCTACTTTTGGATATGCCGGTAAACCTGCTACAGAATGTTCCGTTTCCACTGTTTTAAGCAAATCGTTACGGATATAACCCTGCATATCATTAACTTTAATCAAAGTCCATCCGCCCCACGCATCAATTTCAATAACCTCCAGTTCTACACCTGCATTTACAGTTGTGACCAGATTTGCATCTGTGTTTGCGCTTTCTCTAACATTTGTTTTGTCTATGGTAACAACTTTTTCTGTCACTGAAACATCTAAAATTTCCTGCTTCAGAACATCCTCTTCCTCTGTATCTTCTTCAGAATCCACAATTACATCACCGGATTCATCCGGAACTGATAAGCTTCCTTTTGGCGGAACCTGATTCAATGCAATCTCAATAGTTGCCATCCAACCGGAAACTGCTCTTGCAATGGTGGTTGTCACCATTTCCATCAATGCAGGATCAGAATTAATTGCATTTGTATATTCATTTTCAATTTTTTCCTGAAGTTCTTTTAATTCCGCTCTGTCTTCATAGGCATGAATTGCCGCAAGAATCGTCTCATCTTTAAGGTATTCATTTACCTGCATATTGAACTGACTATACAAGTTATTAATATATAACTTGTCTTCCCTGCCGGTTTCCACATAGAAAAACTCAAGCCCCGGAGCTTCTGTTTCAACCCCCTTAAATTTAATTGCCATTTCAACAGAAACCAAATATGACCCTTCAGTTACACCTCGCTGTGTATACACATTTTTAATGGTAAACTTCTCGATATAACTACTGAAAAGTTCAATATACTCCGCTTCATTATTTGATAGTGGTTCGATGTACTGAACCAACTGTTCTCTGTCTCCGGATGCATATGCAACATAATAATTTTCAATTAATGTATTTACATCTTCATGTTTATTCTTTTCGAATTTACCTGCATCTCCACTTGCTGACAAATTGCCAAAAGGATTATTTCCTTTTCCGGCGCCAAAAATAATAGCAAGAGAAAATACTACAAATAAAGTACCTGCAATAAAATATCTTTTGTGTTTGCAAACAAAGTTCGCAGTTTTTTTACATATTTCTTTAACTTTGGAAATATTTAATTCTTTTATTTTCTTAACAAGTTTTTTCCACAGTTCAACTGCTTTATCTTTAAGCTGAATCAATATTGTTTTTGCTTTTTCCAATATTGCCTTTACTTTTTCCATTTTAATACCTCATAACATATCGATTTATATATAATACTTGTCATTAACACGAAAAGCGCACCTGGAGGGATTCGAACCCCCGCTCATGGAATCGGAATCCATTGCTCTCTCCCCTGAGCTACAGGTGCATTATAAGTTATTTTACACTAAAATGGCATAAAGTTCAATCTGCTTTCATAATTTTCCAGTCTTGATTTTAAGATTTTTCGTATTGTTTTACATAAGATGGGACAATGAGCTTAACAAAATTGGATTTAAAAAAACTTCTCCCAAAATTCCAATAATATAGCATAGTGCCACCCCCACATTTTCCTGCCATTTCATTCTGTTCCGTAATACAAACTGATATAGTGAAAAAAAATAAAAAAACATATGGGGAGTCCACATTAATAAACACAATATCAACCCTCTCACTCCATATTTCAAGCAAAGAATCATCAACATGTATCCCATGGAAAATCCATGCATAAGGCAAACACACCAACCGATGCGTTCCCAGTTTTTTATATTGCTACTCAATATCAGCAAGACTAAAATCGGCATTCTTAACATAAAAACTGTTGAAAACAATATCCCGTATTCCATGGTTTTATAATCATATTCAAATAAAAAATACTCTGCAATTGTAAAAAGTTTGCTCCCTGTTTCCCTATCGAACAAAATAATCGTTATAACTGATATTAATACCCCAATTCCCCATATGGTTAATGGATTGGTAAATATCTGTCTTACCTTCTCCTCCCTTTTTCTCATTGTGATACCCTTTTTTTCTAATTCTATGCTATAAAACCATTTTTAGAAACAAAAGCTCTTGTGGATTTCCACAAGAGCTTTTCATCAATTCGTTAAATTATTTTGCGAAATCAGTAACTCGTGATTCACGGATTACGCTGATTTTAATCTGTCCCGGATATTCCAATTCGCCTTCTACACGTTTGGAAATGTCTCTCGCCAATAATACCATATCTGCATCACTGATCTGTTCCGGCACTACCATAATTCGAACTTCTCTGCCTGCCTGAATAGCATAAGATTTTTCAACACCTTTAAAACTGTCTGCAATTTCTTCTAATTGTTTTAATCTGTTTGCGTATGTTTCCAAAGTTTCACGTCTTGCACCAGGTCTAGCTGCAGATATAGCATCAGCAGCTTGTACGATACACGCAATAAGTGTTTCCGGTTCAACATCACCGTGATGGGATTCTACAGAGTTAATAACAACTGCTCCCTCTTTGTATTTCTTACACAAATCAGAACCTAACTGAATATGGGAACCTTCCATATCATGGTCAACTGCTTTACCAATATCATGTAATAAGCCGGCACGTTTTGCCAACTTAATATCTACACCAATTTCGGCAGCAAGTAAGCCTGATAACTGGGCTACTTCAATGGAATGCTTTAATGCATTCTGACCATAACTGGTTCTAAATTTCATACGTCCTAACAACTTAACTAATTCCGGATGAATTCCATGTACGCCAACTTCTAAAGTAGCAGCTTCGCCTTCTTCACGCATCATAGCTTCTACTTCACGCTGAGCTTTTTCAACCATTTCTTCAATTCTGGCCGGATGAATTCTTCCATCCAAAATAAGTTTTTCCAAAGCAATACGGGCAATTTCTCTTCTTACAGGATCAAATCCTGAAAGAACAACAGCATCCGGAGTATCATCAATAATTAAATCTACACCGGTCATCGTTTCTAAAGTACGGATATTACGTCCTTCACGTCCGATGATTCTACCCTTCATTTCGTCATTCGGTAACTGAACAACAGAAATTGTAGTTTCGGAAACATGGTCTGCAGCACATTTTTGAATTGCTGTCACTATGTAATCCTTTGCTTTTTTGTTTGCTTCTTCTTTTGCTTTGTTTTCTAATTCTTTGATTAATTTTGCAGTGTCGAGTTTTACGTCTTCTTCAACAGTTTTTAAAAGATAATCTTTTGCTTGTTCGGAGGTTAAACCAGAGATTCGTTCTAATTCTTTAATGCGTTCCTCATTGAGTTTCGCGATTTCTTCCTTCTGCTTTTTGATAGCTTCTTCTTTCAAGATAAATTCAGCTTCACGTCTTTCCACAGCTTCAAGCTTCTTGTCTAAGCTTTCTTCTCTCTGGGTTGCACGTCTTTCTAAGCGCTGAACTTCGTTTCTGCGTTCACGAATTTCTTTTTCCAATTCGTTTTTGCTGCGAATAGATTCCTCTTTTACTTCCAGCATCGCTTCACGTTTCTTGTTCTCAGCTGTCTTTACAGCCTCGTCAATTATCTGTCTTGCTTTTTCTTCCGCAGAACCAACTTTAGATTCAAAAGTTCTCTTACGGTGTGCGGTTACAGCTGCTGCTGTTACAGGAATTGAAACAACTGCCGCAGATACAAGACCTATAACCAAAGATAAAACGTCAATTTGCATAGGAGCACCTCCTTTATTAAATTATCATAGTACGTTATGTTGTTATATCTATTATCACTCTACAACCAAAAGTTATAGTATGCCATAGTTTTCAACATGTAAATTTTACCCCTTTTCAACATATCTGTCAAGCATTTGTATTTTAAAGAAAAACAAGCGACCAATCGACACAAGATGTCGTTTAAGTCACTTGTTTTGTCATCTTAATTAAAACTCATCATCTACATTTCCCATAACGGATTTAATATCCTCAATGCAAAATCCCTTTCTGTATAGGGATGCAATTACTTTTT
Organism: Lachnospiraceae bacterium; assembly: GCA_045632875.1. GTDB lineage: Bacteria > Bacillota > Clostridia > Lachnospirales > Lachnospiraceae > XBB1006. The sequence goes on along the minus strand of JAZQXN010000005.1, from coordinate 18,329 downwards.
GCCTTTCTTCCCGCGTAGATTCTGTAGCAGAAAAAGACTTTTTCTTTAAGCATTGAAGAATCTGTTCTTTCTCGTTTCCTTCGTACTCTTCGTCTAAGGCTCTTTCTATCAAATCCATGGAAATACCTTTTTGTAATAAGGCTATTTTTAATTTCTGTCTGGATTTATATTCCCCGCCATAACGTACATAGTTGCGTGCGAATCTTTCATCATCCAAGTATCGGAAATCTTTAACATATGTAATAGCATCATCAATATCTTCATTCTGAAAACCACTCTGTTTTAATTTTTCCCGAAGCTGTTGTTCTGTCCGGTCCTGTTTTTGTAACAGGTACATGGCTTTTTTTCTGGATTCTTTACTCATCCATATCTCCGTTTACTGTGTCATCTCCAAAAGTAATGTTAGATTTATTTAAGCCATAATGTTCACGAACCTTTTCTTCAATGGCATCACAAATTGCCGGATTCTCAGCCAGGAATAATTTCGCATTTTCTCTACCCTGTCCGATTTTTTCACCTTCATATGCATACCATGCGCCGGATTTATTAACAACATCAATATCAGCGGCAAGATCAAGAATGTCTCCTACTTTTGAAATACCTTTTCCAAACATAATGTCAAATTCTGCCTCTTTAAAAGGTGGGGCAATCTTATTCTTAACAACTTTAATTCTGGTTCTGTTACCGATAACTTCTCCGCCCTGCTTCAAGGATTCAATTCTTCTAACATCCAAACGAATAGAGGAATAAAATTTTAATGCACGGCCACCGGTAGTTGTTTCCGGATTTCCGAACATAACGCCTACCTTTTCACGCAACTGGTTGATAAAAATAACGGTACAGTTTGATTTACTGATAACTGCAGTCAGTTTACGCAATGCCTGAGACATTAATCTTGCCTGTAAACCAACATGAGAATCGCCCATATCTCCATCGATTTCTGCCTTTGGTACTAATGCTGCAACAGAGTCAACAATAACAATATCTACTGCTCCGCTTCGAACCATAGTTTCGGTAATTTCCAATGCCTGTTCACCATTATCCGGCTGTGAAATATATAAATTATCGATATCAACACCAATATTCTTTGCGTAAACCGGATCTAACGCATGCTCTGCATCAATAAAGCCGGCAATACCACCACGCTTTTGAATCTCTGCAACCATATGTAAAGCGACGGTTGTTTTACCACTGGATTCCGGTCCGTATACTTCTAAAATTCTTCCTCTCGGAACTCCTCCAAGTCCCAAAGCGATATCTAAACTTAAAGAACCTGTCGGAACTGTCTCAATATTCATATTTCTTGAAGGATCACCTAACTTCATTACAGATCCTTTACCATACTGTTTCTCAATCTGTGCAATCGCTGCATCCAACGCTTTTAACTTATCTTCTCTTGCCATAACGTCTCCTTCCGAAAGCGAACTTATGTTCGTTTCTTTAAACTAATCATATTACATGCCAACTAAAATGTCAACACTTATTACAAAATTCATTTTACATTTTTTGAGGGACATAATTGGGACTTTATTTTGGGGGAATTACAAGATTTATCTTGTATGAAATTAACAAAAAACACACTTTGCGAGTTTTTTGTTAATCATGAATGAAAAAAGACAGTTGTTTGATACAACTGTCTTAATTATAACATGGAAATATTTTTCGTCAAGAATGACGCACCTGATATATTATTTAATTAACTCAAGTACCTGTTCTTTTTCAATAAAACCTACAGAACGCTTTGCTTCTGCTCCGTCCTTAAATACGATTAATGTAGGAATGCTCATAACTCTGAATTTTTTGGATAATTCTTTTTGCTCATCTACATTTACTTTTCCAACTACAAACTCACCGTTTGCTTCTTCTGCAACTTCATCAACCACCGGTGAAAGCATTTTACATGGTCCGCACCAGGTTGCCCAAAAATCAACCAATACCGGAACTTTGCTGTTTAATACCACTTCTTCAAAATTCTCAACTGTTACTGTTACTACTGACATTGCCAATTCCTCCTCAATGTATTATTTTTATTTGTAATATAATTATCTCTCTATAATTCTATATCTATCCGTACTTTTGTACAACCCTTAATTACGGCTGAATTCTTCTAATTCCAAACCTTCATTTCTCTTAAGGGTCATATCAACACTCCATTCATGAATAAACAAGAGCAGCGGACGATCTTTTAAGTCCTTAATCTTCTTCATGTCTGAAGTTCCGATAATCTTATCAAGATCGGTGGATGAATCCTTAATCCAGCGAATGTGTTCATATGGAAGGGTTTCCATTTTGATTTCAACGTTATATTCTGTCTCTAATCTGAATTTTAACACATCAAACTGCAAAACGCCAACAACACCCACAATAATTTCTTCCATACCGGTATTATATTCCTGGAAAATCTGGATTGCACCCTCCTGGGCAATCTGGTAAATACCCTTTACAAACTGTTTACGTTTCATGGTATCCACCTGTTTTACCCTTGCAAAATGCTCCGGTGCAAAGGTTGGAATCCCTTCAAAAGTAAACTTATTTGGACCGGTCAGCAAGGTGTCACCAATAGAATAAATACCCGGATCAAAGATACCGATAATGTCTCCGGCATAAGCCTCTTCAACCATTTTTCTTTCCTGTGCCATCATCTGCTGTGGTTGGGAAAGTTTAACGGTTTTGTTGCCCTGCATATGGAACACTTCCATTCCCGCCTCAAACTTTCCGGAACAGATTCTCATAAATGCAATTCTGTCTCTGTGGGCTTTGTTCATATTTGCCTGTATTTTAAATACGAAAGCAGAAAACTCTTCATTAAACGGACTGATTGCACCTTTATCAGACATTCTCTCCAGTGGAGAATAAGTCATTTTCAAAAAGTGCTGTAAAAATGTTTCCACACCGAAGTTTGTTAAAGCAGAGCCGAAAAACACCGGTGACAATTCACCCTTTGTAACTAACTCCTGGTCAAACTCAGCACTTGCCCCATCAAGAAGCTCAATTTCGGATAATAAATTTTCCAAATTCTCTGCTCCGATAATGGATGGCAAGTTTGGATCATCAATATCATATTCTTCTTCGATACCTTCTTTTGTACCCTTTTGAGTGTCGGAATAAATGCATACCTTTCTTGTATTACGGTTAAATACACCCTTAAAACCTTTTCCCGAACCAATCGGCCAGTTTACAGGACAGGTTGCAATTCCCAATTCACTTTCAATTTCATCTAACAAGGAAAAAGTATCTTTCGCTTCACGGTCCATTTTATTGATAAAAGTAAAAATCGGAATATGACGCATAACACAAACTTTAAACAATTTACGTGTCTGTGCTTCAACACCCTTTGAACCATCAATAACCATTACCGCAGAATCTGCCGCCATTAATGTACGATAGGTATCTTCTGAGAAATCCTGATGTCCCGGAGTATCCAGAATATTAATACAATATCCATCATAATTAAACTGTAATACAGATGATGTAACGGAGATACCACGTTCCTTTTCAATTGTCATCCAGTCTGAAACAGCATGCTTTGCTGTTGCTTTTCCTTTAACAGAACCTGCCTGATTAATTGCCCCACCATATAAAAGAAATTTTTCTGTTAATGTAGTTTTTCCCGCATCCGGGTGGGAAATAATGGCAAACGTTCTTCTTTTTTCTATTTCTTTAGCAAAATTACTCACTGTGTCCTCCACTAAATGTATCAAAAAATATATCTCAAACGAAATAATTCTATAATATGGAAAACACCTTGTCAAGAATCATAGTCCTTTATATCTGCCTATTTCTACTGATTTTCCCTAAATGGAGTGATTACAATACCGGTTGGGTCAATATCGACTTTTCGAAGTACAATGTCTTCAATTTGAGCCATTTGCGCATCTGTTAATGTTGCAACTTCCACAATTACATCCACCGAATCTTCATTAACAATAACAACCACATCTTTAAATCCTTTTGCCTCCAAAAGATTTTCAATTTCTGTTTCCGCTTCCTGGTTTGCAATTAATGCAACCATTGCCTCTACGGCTTCCTCTTTTGCCTCTTCCGAAAGATTCTTATTATCAATAATTGCCTGCAACTCCTCTTTTGCTTTCGCCCTTGCCTGTTCCCTGTTCATTCTCGCCTTTGCAGCATAGCTCTTTGCTGCTTCACTGGATACCACAATAGCCTCTCCTGCATCCTCCATATCACCCTGTGTTGCAGATGCCACTGCATCTCCGGTAGCCGAATCCTCTCCTGAAGATGCAAACAGGGAGTCTTTATCTTTCACCGAAGAATGATAGCTGATATATCCGCCTACAGCAATTAATATAGCCAGACCCGTCACTAAAACCTGATTTTTAATTCGAAATCGTTTCACTCTTTCCTCCATATCTATTCCATATTTATGATACTTATCTTATGACTCTCAATCCCAAATAATGCCATAACACCCTCCATGATTTCTTTTTGTATCACCGGATCATCCACTCCCTGAGCCACCACTAATACCCCTTGAATTTGAGGCTGATATGTATTAACTACGTATGGATATGTCGAGTCATTATTTTTTCCATAGACGGTTTCTTCTTCCCAAGTGGAACTTTCTTCCCCATTTTCAGAGATTTCCTGCCCTGAAGTATCTTTTTCAACCACATTTTCCCCCGTATCCTTCAGAGTAATCATCACTTCAACCTTTCCTACACCTTTAATACAGGATAGGATTTTTTCCAATCTTTCCTCCAAAGTGTCACAATAATCCTCCTTGGACACCTGTACATCCTGGGTTTGCGCTGTGGCTTCCGAATCACTTGTCGTAATGTCATTTGATTTTGTGGGAATTGCAATAACCAGCAAAATAAGACCTGTTAATATTAAAATAAAAAGGCTTTCCTTCTTTTTCAGCAGATTTAACCATTTATTCATTGCAATACACCTCCAGGAAAAATTCCGGTTCATAAGTTTTTACCAGCATTTCCTTAAGTTGTACCGCAAGTTTGGAATCATTTGTCATTCCGGCAGTTATCACCGGTTTTCCCAACGGCACAACATAAAGTCTAAGAGTTACAATTTCATATTCTTCATCTTTTATCACATCATAATCTATGATTTCATAACCTTTTTCATTTAAATAATCCTCCATATGTTCCGTAAGAACTTTTGTAGCCTGCCCGGCACATGATTCTTCCATGTTTTCCATCATTTGTTCATAGTTTCTTGACTCTTCATACTCCTGCCACAGTTGTTTCAGCTCAACATTTAAAGACACATCTTCTTTTGTAATCAATTCGTAAATTGGGCTCATTAGCAATAACACAAAAATTAACCCTCCATAAAATCTTATATATCGGTTCAATTTAAAATCTCCAAGTATTTGCAGTAAAAACCCGATAAGAATATAAAACAAAATAAAGCTTTGAATTGTTTTCATACAAATCTCCTAGGAAAAAGCTGTTAAAATCACTAGGCATAAAGAAAAAACCGCCAAAGTGTTTATTTGGATTTTTAACAGCATCTGAACACTTTTATAGCAACCTTCAAGTAAACCACCGGATTTTTGTCCTAAAATCGGTTCTAAACATGCTTCCAACACCCGGATACCAACAACCAATGCAACTAATTTAATAATTCCCGGAGCGCACAGAGCAATTAAAACTAAAATTGCCGTAACCCCGATAGAGTTTTTTAATATAGCTCCGGTACTTAACAAAATTTCCGTTGTACTACCGGCCAGATTTCCAATCCAGGGAATTGCACTTACCGTTTTTCCCGCTGATAATCTGCGAACCTTGTCCAATGTAGGAAAAATCAAAGCCTGAAGCGTATTTATACTGCAAATAAGAAGCAACATACCTTTCAGTCCCCATGAAAATACATCTTCAAATAATTTTTGAAACTTGGAAAAAAAATTCTCTCCCACGCCCTCATTTACAAAACGTATTGCCATATATATCTTTGTCCCCGGCAAAAAAAGAACCGAGACAACCCATTCAACTAAAAATATAGCTAAAAGTACCATTCCGTAATAGGCTCCGGAAGTATTGCTACCATTAGAAAAAAATAAAGCCATGGTGTATGTAGGCAATAACACTTCCATAAATTGCAGAACGGAAGATACCGTTTTAAATACCGTTTCATAGCCGCCCATAAACAGATTCAAACAAATAGTTGCCCCACAAACAAAATAAATATAATTACCATATTTTTCGATTTCATCTTTTCCATAAGCTTTTGACAGTTGATGTATGATAGAAAAAAACAAGCAAATTCCCATCAATTGAAGTAAATGACTTTTTATATCCTGCAAGTTAAGGAAAAAAAGTTCACCTGCAAATTCCAAAAGATCAAAAAAACTATCCTGTGTGCCATTTTGTAACTTTTGTGCCATTTCTCCAAAGGAAGATACAAATCCCTGTGAAAAAAGGAAATCGTCTAACGCTTCATATTCCATAATTTCACCCTCTACCTACGTTAATAATTTTCTCATAATCTCAATAAATTCTAAAAGCAAGGGATAACCGGTAAGCAGGACTGCCGTTCTTCCAAATAACAATACATGTTTTCCAACCCCTTTATACCCTGACTGTTCACAAATATCAGAGGTAAATTCAGCGACAAAAATAATACCAATCATTTTTAACAATAGTTTAATGTATGTACTGCTTACTCCTGAAATTTCCCGAATAATAGTAACAATGGAAAGCAATTCCCCCACTTTATCAAGAATCATATACATTACAACAGCGGATAATAATAAAAGTAATACTTGAGAGAATAATTTATTTTGTTCCCCAAGATAAATGGCAAAAATCACTCCACTAATGCATAATGCCCCAATAGCAACGATTTCCATCAAAATTCCTCTTCTCACACTTCAAATAATTGCTTAATGGTAGAAAATAAATCCAAAACATAAGGAATCACCCAACTAATCACCAATATAAACCCTGTTAAAGTTACCAAAAAGGCCAGCTCGTCCCGTCCGCTATGCTTTAGTACCTGTCCCAATAAAGTAACTAAAATCCCAACTGCGGCAATCTTAAAAAGAATACTTATTTCCATCTTTTTCCTCCTCAAATCAATAAAATAACCGCAAAAAGGCCTACCATAACACAACAGGATATACTCACCTTCTTTTTTTCTTTCAGTGCCTTACGTTGACACCGGATTTCCTCCTGTAGCAGTTCCAATGCGCCATAAATTTGCAATTCAATCCCTTCCTTGTCCATAGTTTGCAAGGAATTTCCCAAACGGAACAATTGGTTTTTCAGACCTTCTCCCATTTTCATCCCTTGAGATAATTGTTGAACATAATCATCCCAGGCTTCATCAAAGGCCACTTGTGGAAGACGCTCTCCTAATATCTTAGTTTCTGTACCTACCATTGAACATCCGTCATTACTTTTTTCCAAACATAAAGCACTGTCTGCAAAAAGTTCCGGAAAGGATTGCCTCAAAAAATGCTGGTTTCTCAACAAGTTTGTCAAAACCAGTTTTAAACTTTCATATTCTTCATATTGCTTATCCAACCCCCGACAAAAATAAATGCCAAGAAGAAAAAAGCCCCCAAGAACACACAATGCACCCAGGATTCTAATAAGTACATACCACTCATTCATATAAAACTCTGCCTTCTGAATCATAAACAACAGCCAAATATTGTTGTCCTCTTTTTTTTAAGATTACATATCGCATAAAAATCCCTTCATTAAATAAGGATTTTAAGCCGTTCCTCTCTTTTACTTCCTCCAAACCATGACCATGGGTAGAACATATCACACTACATCCTGAATATATTCCGTATAATAAAGCCCTGCTTTCTTCCTGAAACCCGATTTCATCAGCTATTAATATCTCCGGTGACAAAGAACGGACTGCCATAACAAATGCTTTTTCTTTATTACATCCACTAATCACATGAGTCCGCCTTCCTATATCAAACTGAGGCATTCCATTTGAAAGTGCTGTAATTTCCATTCGCTCATCAATCACCGCCGTTTTCTTTCCGGAAAATGTTTGGAATCCATTGGAAAGCAATCTGGCACAGTCTCGCAAAAACGTGGTTTTTCCACAGGCCGGAGGAGAAATAACTAAAGTATTACATAACCGGTTTTCCTGTATTAAAAAAGGAAGCACACCTTCTGCGCATCCCTTTTGCTCTTTCGCTATTCGTAACATAATTCCATTAATATGCTTAAAAAATAATTTATCTTTTTTATCTTCATTTGCTACAACCTGACCGGCAAAACCGAGACGATGCCCACCCTCCAAAGTTAGATAGCCTTGTCCGATTTCCTCCTGATAGGCAATAGGCGTAGCTTTTGTTGCCTGTTGTAAAATATCATACAAATCTTTTTTACTGACAATGTACCCCTGTTCCAACAGTTCCGATTCCTGATGGCTTACGTAAAACAATATTCCGCTTTTTGAAAGTCCGTATTCTTTTCCTTTGATGAAAAAAAGCGGGGGTTGTCCGATACGTAAAAACAACTCTGTCCAATAACCGCTTCTGCAGGCTTCCTCAATAGCTTTTCCATAAAATTCAGGAAACAATTTTATTAAATTATCCATAAAAATATCCGCCTCCCTATACTTGTCTGTTAAGTATATGTGGCAGGCGGATAAGATAGACTTATATTTTTATTTTGCTTTTCTGTTTTTACCAAATACTAAATCGTAATTGATTTCCTGGTAAAAAGCATCTTCACAGTTTGCATGGTCCTTGCTGACATTTCCAAGCATCCACATAGTTTTTGCAATAACTGCTTCAAGGGTCATATCATAAGATTCAAGGAAGTTGCAATCCTTCTTAATCTTCTGTCCTACTTCATAAACAGTCATATCGCTACCCTCATGAGAAACTTGGGTTGCCATAATAATCATGGTATCCGGATATTGCTTATTCAAACGGTAGAACTCATCGGAAATACTGCTAGGAATTCCTCCAACACCAAAGCTTTCGATAATAATCGCATCATAGTATTTAAAGATGTCTTCCAAGCCTTGCGGGCGCATTCCCGGAATTAACTTCATCAAATAAACTTTTTCATCTAATGTTGTGTAAAAACGAACATCTTCTGTGTACGGAATAATCGGAATATAACGGATAACCTGATTTCCCTGCACAACTGCTAAAAATGGATAATCTATACTGTCAAAAGCATTAAAGCTCTTGGAACGTACTTTTTTTGCTCTGGTACCTGCGATTACTTTTCCATCAAAAACAATAACTACACCCTGGGAACGTTCGTCTGCAGCGTAAACAAATGCCGAGAACAGATTGATCTTTCCATCTGTATTATCTTCTCCAATCGGTTTCTGGGAACCGGTTAACACGATTGGCTTCTTGGAATTCTGAATCAAATAAGATAAAGCCGCAGCCGTATATGCCATAGTATCCGTTCCATGGGAAATAACGAAACCATCATATTTGTCGTACTGTTTCTGCACTTCCTTTACAATATCGCACCAAATCTCAGGTGTCATATTTGTGCTGTCAATACTACACAACTGTACAGCCTCCACCTGGCAAAATTCACTTACTTCCGGAATAAACTGGATGATTTCATCAGAAGAAATTCCCGGTTTAAGTCCGTTTTCAGATTCTGTGGATGCAATAGTTCCACCGGTTGCAATTAATAAGATTTTTTTCTTATTGTCCATTTTTCATGTACTCCTTTAAGTCATTTAGCAAACTGTCAACAGCCTCTTCTTTTGTTGCCCAGCTGGTACAAAAACGAATAGCGCTATAATTTTCATCAATTTTTTGCCAAAAAGAATAAATATATTTTTCCTTTAGGCATTCTAATACATCATTGGATAAAATCGGGAATACCTGATTGGTTGGTGAATCAACCAGAAATTCCACATTTAATTCTTTCAAACCTGCTCTTAGGCGATCCGCCAGTTTAATGGCATGTCCTGCTATTTCAAAATATAAATTATCCGTAAAAAGTGTTAAGAACTGCAAACCTAACAATCTTCCCTTGGCAAGCATACCACCACGCTGTTTCATAATGTAACGGAAATCACTTTTTAATTCATCATTTACAATTACAACTGCTTCACCAAATAAAGCTCCAACCTTGGTTCCACCGATATAGAACACGTCACAATACTCACAAAGTACTTCTAATGTAAGGTCATTATTGCCCGCACACAATCCGTATCCCAATCTGGCTCCATCCATAAAAAGATATAAATGATGCTTATCGCAAACTTTACGTAATGCCTCCAATTCAGCCCTTGAATAAATGGTTCCGAACTCAGTAGGATTGGAAATATATACCATCTTCGGCTGAACCATATGCTCGTGAGTCTCGTCGTTATAATGAGCCTCTACCAAGTCATTTACCTGTTTAGCTGTAATTTTCCCGTCTTTAGAAGGTAATGTAAGAACCTTATGCCCGGTCGCTTCAACAGAACCGGTTTCATGTACACCAATATGTCCGCTTTCTGCTGAAATAACCCCCTGATGGGTTCTTAACGCCGCAGAGATAACTGTCAAATTAGTCTGAGTACCTCCCACCAAAAACTGTACATAAATATCTTCATTATTGCAAGCCTTTTTTATCGCCTGAGACGCCTTTTTACAATATTCATCTTCACCGTAACCAACGGTCTGTTCCATGTTAGTCGCTGATAAGATATCTAAAATTTTCTCATGGCAACCTTCGGTATAATCACTGTTGAAACAAAACATAGAAACACTCCTCTTCAAGTTCTATTCTCTACATGCAGACAGCAACTTTTCAAATCCGTCCACAACTAATGTCCATTCCTGTACCAACTTGTCAAAATGTGCTTGTACAAAGTCTAAATCTCCACTTTTTGCAGCCAGTTCTTCCTCATAGGCCAATTCACCTAACTGCGCAGCCCCCAAAGTACGGGCATTTCCTTTTAACCCATGCACTAATATAGCATAATCTCCTAAAGTTTCCGTGGTCATGGAATCTTCTAATTTCTTTCTTCTTTTTACAAAATCACCTGCAAAAATTCCTATCATGGCAAGATACTGTTCCGGATCATCTCCCGCAAATTCAATACCGGTTTGTGTATCAATATGATGCTGTGACAAATCCCACACATTTTCTGATGCCACCATAGTACATTCATTTACAAGGCTGTCTGTTTCAGTCCCATTAAAAATTAGGGAATCCTTCCTGTCATTATTTTTTAACTGTCTTTGGATAATATCCTCCAATGTCTGCATGGAAACCGGTTTTGCAAGATAATCATCAAATCCAATTTCTAAATACTGTTCTTTAACCCCTTCTCCGGTGTTGGCAGTTAAAACAACAACCTTAGCATCCTGACATAAATGGTCTTTCTTTTCCTTCATTTCTGTCAGCACCTGAACGCCATCCATTTCAGGCATCATATGATCCAGCAATATCATATCATAATGCTCATTATAAATCTCTTCCATACACTTTTGCCCGGAATCCAAACATTTGGATAGGTATCCAAGCTTACCAAGAGATTTATCTATAATTCGCAAGTTTATATCACTATCATCAACAACTAAAATTTTCAAATTGGTCATGTTTTCCAAAACTGTACCTCATATATTCCTTTTAACCATACTGTGTACTATTAGCTAAAACTTTCTGATTTCATCTTCCGAATCATCGGTGGATTTATCTATATAACGGATTTCCACATCATAACTATAATCATCGCTAACCTTTACAGAGACGGTGTCACCTACTTTATGCCCCATTAAAGCCTTACCAAGGGGTGAATCAATACTAATTAAACCTTTTAAAGAGTTTCCGCGGATTGTGGTAATAATACGGTAGGTCTCTTCTATCTCGTCCTCCGGTATCCAGATGGTAACCGTGTTATTAATCCCAACCTCATCATCTTTAGAATCATCAGAAATAATGATTGCTGTTTTTATGGTTTTTTCTAAATATCTGATGCGACTTTCATTAAGATTCTTTTCTCTTTTTGCCGCATAATACTCAAAATTCTCACTAAGGTCCCCCTGTGCTCTGGCTTCCTTAACAGCCTCAATTAACTGCTTCCGTAAAACCAACTTCCGATATTCAATTTCTTTTTCAATTTTCTCAATATCATGCTGGGTTAATTCATCAAACATTGCTCTGCTCCGTCTTTTTTTATGCTTCTTATTTTACTCCAAACGCCCTTTGTTTGCAATGATGAGATAAAAAATGCGTAACAGTTTGTAAATCTGTTACGCAATAAAAGTTTAACTTTTTTCTCTTCGCACACCATTATACATGTATTGAAAATTTCATTCTAAACTTTACTTATATAATAATGTCATTGCTCCACTTAGTATATAGCATATGATAAGAAAGAAAAATATAAATTTATAAAGAATTCTTCGTTTTGGTTTTTGCTGTTTATCTGAGCCCAATAAAAACAATAGTATCTGAACACGTAATAAAAACCAAAATATTCCAATTCCATTTACCTATTTTCTAACGAATCATTTTATACAGCATGTTATATTAGCAATCATATTAAGAATTTTCATCGCATTTCAAAGGTTTCGAAAATTAATGCCACTTACTTTTTTTGATAAATTTGCAAATATCCATTTTTTTTCCAAACATATAGTGTCATTTCGGCATCAAAACCAAATATCCCATTTTCTTTATTACTGCTAATTTCCTCCAAATTCTTTTCAGCCAATTCAATATTTTCTCCTAATGCCAAACAATACGCTGCCGCTTTTATTCTAGCCACAACATTCTTGCTTTTTAGCATTTCGCTTATACACTCTTTTGCAAGCTCCTTATCTACTTCAAAACACTTATATATCTTTACCAAACGTTCACTTTCTCTATTATATGTTTTATAATCACCATTCAAAGTAGCTTGATACATTTTTTTAGAACTTGCTTCATGTTGTTTCAAAATTTCATCTTTACTATACTTTTTCATTCAATAACTCCAAATATTCTTAGCACTTTTAGCCCAAATTCAAATTGAAATTCAAAACTTTGACCCGCCAACCAATCTCGAACACTTAAGCCATATGTCCATTCAAATCTCACTGTATTATAGTATCCTGTAATTTTTGTATGTATAGACTTATCAACAGCAAACATATTCGATGTATTATGTATTTGTTGTGCAGTAAAACCGGACCTTTCAATTTGTGATTGTTCTACAATATGATGCCAATCTTTTCCTTTTCCAGCAGAACCTATTGCATTCTTCAAACTTTTAAAAGAACTATAACCTTTATTCGCCGGCAAATTATTAAGGGTATTAACATTGGCATTACTATTATTAACACCACTACTTCCACCACCACCAGAAGCAACCATTCCTCCAGCGGAACTTCCACTAGCTCCTCCGCCGAGTCTTCCACCCATACCTTTCATCAGGTTCTTGATTTTCCCTATGAGTTCGTTCAAATCAAAGGTTCCGTATGGGTCGTAGCCGTTTACCGGGTCGTTTTCACAGTAAGCAAATAGATTATAACTTAAGATTCCTCCAATACCTAAGTACGATACATCATCCGCATTAATAAACCTTCCCGTCTCTGGATCATAGTATCTGCTATTCAGGTAGTAAAATCCCGTCTCCTCATCGTAGATGTATCCGCGATATCGGAACGGATTTAATGTTCCCAAACTGGCTTTTAAAGTGCCTGTGGTAGAGGTTGGTTTTCCCCAACTATCATAGTAATAACTTACCACAACGTTTAAGTTTGCGTCAAGGATACTTGTAACATCTCCTTGGGCATTATAAAGGTAATAGTAATTTCCTACCAGCTCATCATCCTCGTAGTAAGAAAAGCCCTCTCTTCTTCCGGTGGAATCATAGAAAAAGACAAGTTTACTGCTTCCCTGCTCCATTGCATGAACAGATCCGAAGGCGTCCACAAGATACGTGGTATCTACTCCGTCGATGATACATCCTTCCATATGCTGATTTGATAAATAAAAAAGAACGAAAGAAAAACAGGTACATGCTATGAATAAAAATCACTTGCATGTACCTAAATTCTAATATTTTATATTTCTATGCATATGGTATCACATTTCATGTCTCATTTTTTCGCCGCACTCCAGTAATTTATACTGTCTTCTTGCATCATTTAGGCATATTTCATTTGCCCCGCCAACATATGTCGGATTATAATATTGTACTTCATCGTCTTCCCAATTACAAATCGGGCAAATTTCAAACGTTCCAGGTGGCTTTTCATATAAAGTTCTATTTTCACAACATGGACATTTATATTTCATTATATTTTCCTCACATTCTGCTAAAATAAGCTATTCCTTCTGTCGGCTTAAAATATGTTCTAATATAACCTCCTGCGGACATTACTGCGAATTCATTAGTAATTGAATTATAATAAATTGTGTCACCATTTGCCCGCGTTTTAATTAATACCTCACCACTTTTTGAATTAATCACATTGTTGGCCCCTTTCAGATATTGTGTTTTCGTTATTTTTCCAAATTCACTACCATGTTTATTATAGTGTGAATCCAACAACTGTTTACTTCTAAAATTGCTGCTCTCCTTATTAACACTACTTCCACTACTTCCTCCTCCACCGGAAGCAACCATTCCTCCACCGGAACTTCCGCTGGCTCCTCCGCCGAGTCTTCCACCCATACCCTTCATCAGGTTCTTGATTTTTCCTATGAGTTCGTTCAAATCAAAGGTTCCGTATGGGTCATAGCCGTTTATCGGGTCGTTTTCACAGTACACAAACAGATTATAACTTAAGATTCCTCCAATACCTAAGTATGATACATCATCCGCATTAATAAACCTTCCCGTCTCCGGATCATAGTATCTGCTATTCAGGTAATAAAATCCTGTCTCGGCTGGACTTATATATGTACCCGGCAATCACCGAAATGATTGCACGGTCGTTATTCTCACTTTTATTCCTGTTTCAAATTTCGTCTGCCGTTCCAATGAAACGGTAAACAATGGTGATTTCCTGTTGTCGGCATCCGTCCACCTTAACGGTATGCCCGATCTCAATTCGCTCAATTAACTGATTGAGCATATTCGCTGTTAGAGTTTCGATGTTCAAATACTCATCCAGCACAGTTTTTAGTTTTTGTACGTTCTGCTCGTCGTTGCCCTCAACGCCCAATTCATTTTCAATTACCGCAAGTCTTGCTGTAATTTGCTTTTGCTCATTGGTGTACTCGTTCAACATAAAATGATAGTTCTCCAAATCCAAGAGGTCGTCGGCAAAGTCCTCGTACAGCTTTTTGATAATTCTTTTCAGCACAGTCAGCCGCTTGTTTGCTTTCGTCTGTTCTGCAATCAGCTTGTCCCGTTTTACCCGTTTAGTGCTTTGCTTTTGGATACGTTCTAACAATTCGCCACTTTCGATTCGTCTTGCAATACGTTGCACTCGTTTCAGTACTTCCTCATAAAGTTCATTATAATAGATATAATGATTGTGTTTGCAGTCTTCAGGATTGCTGTAATGATGGGTACAACGAATCAGCGGTGTCGGACCTGCTTTCAGCTGTTTCATCATCAAAGTCATATGGTGTCCGCATTCAGCGCAAAAAGTCAGGTCTTTAAACACGTTATCAAAATTGTGTTTCTTCGGCCTGTGTCGCAAGGAAATTAGGCTTTGCACCCGCTCATAATCATCACGATTGACAATTGGTTCGTGTCGGTCCGCTACGATGATGTGTTGTTCTTTCGGAACTCTCACCCATTCCTTGGTCTTGTAATTGACGATTTCCACCTTGTGATTCACCATGTCTCCTATATAAACTTGGTCTCGGAGAATTGCTCGTACCGTTTGGTAGCACCATCCGAAAAAAGAATCTTTCCCTTCTTGATACCGTGAAAATCTTGTATCACCATTCTGTGCCTTATAAACACCCGGTGTAATGATTTTATTTTCAGACAGTATTCTGCTGATTTGACTTAAACTGTGTCCGGCAAGAGCAAGACGGAAGATTTCTTTTACCACCTCGGCGGCTTCTTCGTCTACAATTAAGCGATTTCGATCCATTGGGTCTACCTTGTATCCGTAGGGTGCTTGTGCACTGATATAATACCCCTTGTAGGCTCGTTGACGTTTGGCTGACTTTACCTTTCGTGATAAATCTTTTGCGTACATATCATTTAGAATGTTCTTAAACGGTGCAATAGCGTTATCATCTCGGTCCGTGTCAATTCCATCATTTACGGCTATATAGCGTACTCGTTTGCGGCTAAAATACACATCTGTATAATAGCCGGTTTGGATATAATCTCTGTCTAATCTACTCAAATCCTTGGTAATAACAAGATTGACTTTGCCAGCATCAATGTCCTCAAGCAATTTTGCAAATGCCGGTCTGTTAAAATTTAACCCCGAATAACCGTCATCAACATAAACCTCATAAATAGAAAATCCCCGTTCATGACAAAAATCTGTCAGTATCATTTTCTGTGTTTCAATACTAACACTTTCGCCGGTCTGCTCATCGTCCTTGCTTAGTCTACAATAGACTGCTGCGTTGTAAATAGTTTGCTCATTTCTCACTTGTTCCATCAATTGCTCCTTTCTCGGAACAAAGTGAATCCTGAGATTGTTCGGTAACTCTTATTATATTCGAATGTGTATTTACAGTCAATGCGGCAGCATTTGACAAAAATACCGCCGCAAAGACATCTTCGGTTTTACTTTTTCCTTGATAGCTTTCGTGAACAATTAATTTCACCTTACTCATAATTGCCTCCTTTTCTGTGAGAGTAACTATTGGAAGATAAATATCCTCCAATAATTTCCTCCCTAAAAGGCAATTTTGTAACCGCAAAGTCAATAATATTAAAAGTCTACTCATAGGAGAACTAAATTGCTATCTATCAACAAGCACTGCGTTTTGAAACCAAAATCGGTGTTGTTAGGATTCTCTTAATCCCTTAAAGAACTATACTCCAAAAAACAGTTCAATCTTACATCTAACCTCTCTAGGATCATAGATTTGAGGATTAAGGCAAATCAAAAAATCCCCACTATCAAAATAACAAAATAGTATTTCAGCAAAATGATTAAGAATGATATCATCAAATCTGTGCTCTTGATACTTAGAATGATATTGCTTAAAAATCCCCCAGTCCACTTTTGGGTTAAACATTATAGTTTCAAGATAATAATCAAAAATTAATGGGATATAACTATACCTATAATTACTTGACTCGATTCTTGCCAACGTTAAATGTTCACTTATGTTTTGCATATCACCATTCTTTTGAAAAAAATCTGGTATTTCATTTTTAAGTGTTCTTTGTTGTTCTAATGTTAAATTCACACCATCAGTTCTACAGAAACCAAAAAACACTTCCTTATCACTCAAAAATTCTTTTATAATCTTTTCAATACCGTCGAAATAATTTTTTTGAAAACGCACGTTATTGATTATTATAGTGTGAGTGCCTGCGATATTTTTATATTCTTCAATTGTCATCTGTCTTTTCTTCAAGCCAAACACCCCCGATAATTAATGTCCTGGTGGATGACAATGGAACCCATGTACGGGATCCCAATCTATCCTAAATTTTCCCAATGGCCCTTTGTAACTAAAAATTGTACCTCCTGGTCCACCTGCGGCATTCGGATTACGATAAAACATTTCAATATTTTTACCCACTTTAAAACCATAACCATTATTAGCAGAAAATATCTTTGATTCAATTATTTTAGGCATAGAATGTTCCAAACTGACCTTACCAGCATATAGATTTGCAGCAATAACTGCCACATCGTATACACCTCCAGCTACTTTAGCGCCAGTATCTCCACCTATCGCTCGCCCAACTTCCTGGGCACCTGTTCGCACAATGTTATCTTCTCTTAGTACATTTGAATTGGTAACATGATTTATTATCTGACCAGCTCCTTGCGCTACAGTTGCAGCTCCATTCACCATTAAAAATCCTGCCACTACAGCTCCAACGCCAGTCCAACTCGTAAAAGCTCCTAAAGCTGCGCCTGCAACCATTTGAACTGCTCCGCCAACAACATTTAACGCACCACTTAACCACTTCGGCCATTCACCACTTGAATCATTCATATTAATTGGATTGTTCCAACAGTATGCAAATAAATTATATTGCGCGAAATTTTGGAATTCTGCACCTACGGTTTCTGGCATATCCGCATTAATCCACCGACCAATCTCAGGATCATAATAACGGCTGGATACGTAATAGAATCCTGTTTCCTCATCGTAGATGTATCCTCGATATCTGAACGGATTTAACTTTCCCAGTGTCGCGGCAAGTGTTCCTGTTGTGCCTAAAGGTTGGCCCCAACTATCATAATCATACAATACCACCACTTCAAAGTTACTGTCAAGAATCGCCCTGACATCCCCTTGGGCATTATAAAT
>JAZQXN010000004.1:0-119966 GCA_045632875.1 Lachnospiraceae bacterium | reverse complement strand
GCATGAATTCAGTTCCATCCCTGGGGTAAAAGAAGATGTAACTGAGATTATTATGAACATCAAGAATTTGGCTATTAAAAACACCAGTTCATCCAATGAGCCGAAGGTTGCTTACATTGAGTTTTCAGGCGAAGGTGTAGTTAGAGCCGGAGATATTAAGGCTGATGCAGATATTCAGATTATGAATCCGGACCTTCCAATCGCGACATTAAACGGTGGTGCTGATTCCAAGTTATTTATGGAATTAACCATTTGTAAAGGTCGCGGTTATACCAGCGCTGACAAAAACAAGACGGAAGCTACACCAATCGGTGTAATTGCTGTGGATTCTATCTACACACCGGTAGAACGTGTAAATTTACAGGTTCAGAATACCCGTGTAGGACAGATGACGGACTTTGATAAATTAATTTTGGACGTTTATACAAATGGAACATTAGTTCCGGATGAAGCAGTAAGTTTGGCAGCTAAAGTACTGTGCGAGCACTTAAATCTTTTCGTGGATTTATCAGAAAATGCAAAATGTGCAGAAGTTATGATTGAATCAAAAGAAGATGACAAGGGTAAAGTGCTTGAGATGAACATTGATGAACTTGAGTTATCCGTTCGTTCTTACAACTGCTTGAAGAGAGCAGGCATCAATACTGTTCAGGAATTAACACAGAAAACTCCTGAAGATATGATGAAAGTACGTAACTTAGGACGCAAGTCATTAGAGGAAGTTTTAGGTAAATTAAAAGAATTAAACTTATCTTTATCTCACGGTGAAGAATAAGGAGAAACAATGTGTTTAATAAGCAGATTTGGTAAGACCAACGGGCGCAAATTTGTGGTAAACATAAAAACCATGTCCGGTATATAAGACCATAGGCGATGCCGGATCGTAAAGAAAAATGGAGGACATATAAAATGGCAAAATATCGTAAACTTGGCAGAACATCTGACCAGAGAAAAGCATTAATCAGAAACCAAGTAACAGCATTGTTAAACAATGGTAGAATCGTTACGACAGAAGCAAAAGCAAAAGAAATTCGTAAAGTTGCTGAAGGTTTAATCGCTCTTGCAGTAAGAGAAAAAGATAACTTTGAAGAAGTTACTGTAAAAGCAAAAGTTGCTCGTAAAGACAAAGATGGTAAAAGAGTAAAAGAAGTTGTAGATGGTAAGAAAGTTACTGTTTATGATGAAGTTGAAAAGAAGATTAAGAAAGATCTTCCATCCCGTCTTCACGCTAGAAGAGAAATGCTTAAAGTATTCTATCCTGTAAAAGTAGTTCCTACAGAAATCGCAGGAAGAAAGAGAAATACTGTAGAAGTTAACATGCCTGAAAAAATGTTCGAAGAAATCGCTCCTAAGTATGCAGGACGTAACGGTGGTTATACACGTATCGTTAAGATCGGACAGAGAAAAGGTGATGGAGCTTTAGAAGTATTACTTGAGTTAGTATAATATGATATTAAAAGAGACTGCTTTTTGCAGTCTCTTTTTTTGTAATTATAAAATATCTTGTTCAAGTTCTTCCTCGGCTAAAGCCAATGTAAAGATAAATTCGGTACCAACATCTACAGTGCTGACAACGTTGATAGATTGTTCATGCGCCTGAATGATTTCCTTCACAATGGAAAGTCCAAGGCCGGTTCCTTTTTTGTCTTTACCACGGGATAGATCGGATTTATAGAATCGGTTCCAAATATTATCTAAGGCGTCTTTGGGGATACCGATTCCGTGGTCCTTAATGGAAACCATGAGTTTGTCGTTTTTACGTATGGTTTCTATTTTTATGGATGTGGACGGAGTGCTGAATTTAATGGCGTTATCCAATAGGTTGTAAATAACCTGTTGGATTTTGGATTCGTCCGCATGAACATACATAGAACCGTCATATAAATCTAATTCAATTGCCAAATTTTTCTTTTCGCATTGTCCTTCACAAGACAAAGCGCATTTTCGAATAATTTCATTAATATCAAAATTACTGTATTCTAAGTGTGCACCTTTTGAACCAATTCGATTTAAATCCAGTAGATTGTTGGTTAATTTGGTTAAGCGTTCCGTCTCGTTTAATATGATATTTAAGTATTTCGGATATAACTCAACCGGAATGGTTCCGTCAGTCATAGCTTCAATATAACCTCGAATAGAAGTAAGAGGTGAGCGGAAATCGTGTGAGATGTTGGAAATAAACTTTCTTTGCACATCTTCCTGAGAATCCAGCTTGTTGGCCATTAAACTGATGGTGTTGGAAATATAACCTAATTCATCTGAAGAATGAGAAATAATCTGAGGTTTAAAATTCTCCAAGTTATATTCATCGGATACGGCGACTACTTTTTTTACCGGTGGAATTACAATCATGTATATTCCGATTAGTAAGAGCAGAGAAAGTGCAAAAACAATAAACATTGTTAAATATGTTATATTGATGGAAATGTTGCTTAAATTGGCAAAATTCTCAATTGGCTCATGTATAAAAACGTATCCTACAACAGTATAGTTTGTTGTAATAGGAGCATAAACACTTAGGTGTTCTGTATTGAAATAGGAATAAAAATCTCCGGTTCGATAAAAACGGTTACCGAATGCAGATATGTCAAAATTGGAAATTGATGTTGGTGCTGCATTGGTAGATGTTTGTACTGAAGTTAATACTGTTCCGTCTACGTCGACTATCCAAATGTCTGCAGATAAGTTAGAGGAAACGATTCCTAATATATTATTCAGACCGTCCAAGGTAATTGTGTTTGTATAGTAACGGAAGGCGTAAGAGGAAGCAATTGTCGTGGCTTCGTTATACAAATGATATGCTTCTTCTTCCTCCATCGCTCGTCGGGTTTTGCTATAGGAAAAAGTTGCAACCGTTCCGAACGCCAGTACAAAAAATATCACATATAATATTAGGATTTTTGTAAATAAATGTTTAAACATTCTTACCTCACTTCAAATTTATAACCGATTCCCCACACTGTACCTAAGGTCCAGGAATCGTTTTCTTTGATTTTCTCACGGAGGCGTTTAACATGAACGTCTACGGTACGTGTATCACCTAAATAATCGTAGCCCCAGATGTTTTCCAGTAACTGTTCTCTGGTAAATACCTGATTTGGAGAAGAAGCCAGGAAGAATAATAATTCCAATTCCTTTGGAGGCATTTCTACGCGGGTGTCGTTGTTTTCTACGGTATAATTGGTGAGGTTGATTGTAAGGCCAGGATATTCCACGATTTTTTTATTTACCGCTACAGGTTCTTCTTTTACGGTAGAATAACGGCGTAAAACGGCTTTTACACGTGCTACAAGCTCTTTTGTGTCAAATGGCTTCTCCATATAGTCGTCTGCCCCTAATTCCAGGCCTAATACTTTGTCAAATACTTCGCCCTTGGCGGATAACATAATTATTGGCACATTGGATTTGGTGCGGATTTCACGACATACCTGATAGCCATCAATGCCTGGAAGCATTAAGTCCAGAATAATAAGATTTGGCTGATATTCGTCATAGGCATCCACAGCTGTATAGCCGTCATGAACCATTTTGGTATCAAAACATTCCTTTGTAAGATAAAGGGAAATTAGTTCCGCGATGTTTTCATCATCGTCTACGATAAGTATCTTTTGTTTAACTGACATAGGTCCTCCTTATTTGAATTCCACTACGGTTACGCCGGCATCTCCTTCGCCGAATACACCTGCGCGGAAAGATTTAACATAGCTTTGCCGTTTAAGATAATCATTAACAGCGTTTCTTAATGCACCGGTCCCTTTACCATGAACAATACGCACGGAATCAAGGTGAGCAAGGTATGCATTATCCAGATATTTATCTAACTCGGCAATGGCTTCATCCACTTTTTTTCCGATAAGATTTAGTTCCGGATGAATGACTGCAGCTTTTCCAAGACCGGAGGTTCGGGTAAAGGAGCCCTTTGATGCTCCGTGTTTGGAAGAGCCTTTTGTAAGACCTGCATTCTCTTCAATCAGACTAAGGTCTTTTATATTTACGCTGGAGCGTAAAATTCCCATTTGTACAAAAAGATTTCCTTTTGCATCAGGAAGGGAGTGGACGATTCCGTTTAAGTTTAAACTATGCACACGCACCGAGTCGCCGATTTGCAATTTTAATGGTTTGCCATCGGATGGAGCAGGTGTGGATGGTTTTAGACTGCCTTTTTTCTGGGCATTTTCCATTTGCTTGCGCAAAGCGGAGCGTTGTTCTTCCATTTCTTTTAAGGTAGGTGCTTCGCTTGCATATTTTTGGAAGTCCCGAATGGTTTTATCGGCCAGTTCTTTTGCTTCACGAAGAATTTGCTGGGCTTCTTCGCTGGCATTACGAATCATATTTTCACGTTTTGTAGCTAAATCTTCCTGCTTGGAAGACAGCTGCTGTTTTAACGCTTTTACTTCTTCCTCGTATTTTTTCGCTGCTGCGTGAGAAGATTCCAGTTCGCTTCGTTTCTGTTCCAAATTGGAAAGAATATCTTCAAAACTTTCTGTTTCGTTATCCAAACGTTTTTTGGCATCTTCTATAATATAGGATGGAAGTCCTAATTTCGAAGAAATGGCAAAAGCATTACTTTTTCCCGGGATACCGATGAGTAACCGGTAGGTTGGGCTTAATGTTTCTACATTAAATTCGCAGCAAGCATTTTCAACGCGGGGAGCGGTAAGCGCAAACACTTTTAATTCAGCATAATGGGTGGTCGCCATAATTTTGGCACCTCTGTGCATCATATCCCATAAAATGGAAATAGCAAGTGCGGCTCCTTCTGTAGGATCAGTACCCGCGCATAATTCGTCGAACAGAACCAAAGAATGTTCATCTGCTTTTTCACCAATGGAAACAATGTTTGTCATGTGGGAGGAAAAAGTACTTAAATTCTGCTCGATGCTTTGTTCGTCTCCAATATCAGCATAAACTTCTTCAAAGAGCCCTAAGCAGCTTCCGTCGCCGGCAGGAATGTGTAAGCCTGCCTGACCCATCAAAGTCAAAAGCCCTACGGTCTTTAAAGAAACAGTTTTTCCGCCGGTGTTTGGCCCGGTAACGATTAATAAATCAAAGTCATCACCCAGGTGAATATCAATTGGTACGACTTTTTCAGGGTTAAGGAGAGGATGACGTCCCTTCTTTATATAGATACGTCCCTCTGTGTTAAATACCGGGGCAGTTCCGTTGTGCCTATGTGCTAATTCACCCTTTGCAAAAATAACGTCCAAACGGGTTAGCATTTTGCAGTTTGTGCGCAACTCGGCAACATGTTCGCCTACAAGATTGCTAAGAGTGGATAAAATAACCTGGATTTCTTCCTGTTCTTTTAGTTCCAACTCGGTTAATTCGTTGTTTAGTTTTACAACTGCCATAGGTTCGATGAAAAAGGTGGAACCGCTGGAAGATTGGTCATGTACCATGCCCGGCATCTGACCTTTGTTTTCGGCACGAACAGGTAAACAATAACGTCCGTTACGCATAGTAATTACATTATCCTGCAACATAGAATTCTGCTGGTTGATAATGCTGTTAAGCTGTGTCTTGATTTTTTCATTGGCAGAACGGATGGCTTTACGAATAGAACGTAAAGTATTGGAAGCATCATCCGCAATCTCATTTTCGGAAAGAATGCATCTGCGTATTTCCTGAGATACGTTGGTTAATGGGGATAATTCTTCAAAATAACCATGGAGACAGTCTACAATCTCTCCGTCACGTTCATTTCTGTCATAATTCTTTGCCCGTTTTGCCACGTCCAATGTAGAACACACCCGGAGTAATTCCACGATGTTTAATGTGCCACCGATTTCAAGGCGTTTGCACACTTCGGCTAAATCATGCGCACCGGACAAATCCAGTGTTCCGAAACGCAAAATCCGGGACAAGGCATCTGATGTTTGCTGTTGCATTTCTTTTATTAAAGGTAAGTCATAAAGGGGCTTTACCTTTTGGCAAAGTTCCAATCCGGATTGGGTGGTGCAACAGTCACACAGCTGGGTTATTATTTTATCAAATTCTAATGTTTTTAATACTTTTTTATTCATAAATTGTCTCCTAAAATTTCCAGTGACATATCTATACACATTTTACTCCAAGAAGGCAGGAAAGAAAAGAGAAAAGTAGAAAAGTCCGTAGAAAATGTTGATAAGACTTGCTATAATAAGTATAATCGTAAGTAACGAAAGAGAGGACTAAAATGTCAGTTATAAAGGAAAAAACAAAGAAGAAGCCAATTGGTAAAAAGAAGATATTATTAAAGCTTTTATTTTCTGCATTGTCAGGAGTGGTTTTTGCCGCATGTGCAGCAGGAGTATTTGTATATTTGGAAAAGCATTTGTCCCAGTATTTGGAAGAGGAAAAAGAGCAGGTGATTATTCTGGGAACGGGAAATACGTCTCAGAATGATAACGAGGAAGAAACGGATACAGACGATACCGCTGGAGAAGATAAGGACTTTGACGACGCCGGAGCTAATCTGATGGATATGCAGGAGTGGCAATACAGACTGTATGCAATAGGCGCGAAGACCAAAGAGTCTATGGTTGCCATCGGTGAAAATGGTGAGAGCTGTGGTGTAATTGTTGCCATCCAGGACAATCAAATCATAATCCTGGCAATAGACTGTGAAGATGTGGATTTGTCACAGGTGAAGTTTCAGGACGGAAGCATCGTTGAAGGGAAGGTTTTAGGCTATGATAGCGTCTTAGATATGGCGGTACTTTCCGTGGATGCAAATGATTTACGGCCTCTTATAAAAGAGCGGCTTACAGTTGTGCAAATCAGCAACAGCGAAAATATCCGGCTTGGGCAGTACGTAATTGCGGTTGGAAGACCATTAGGAGATTTTGGCAGCATATCTACAGGAATCATCCGGAAAAATGAGGATATGATGGCGGATGTTGATCGAGGGTGTGATTTGTTTACAACGGATATAACAGGAGATAAAAAGGGCTCCGGATTTATTATAAATCAGCAGGGAGTGTTAATTGGAATTATTAAGGAGAACAATAAGGAAACTTTAGGGCTCTCCGCTTTTGAAGTAAATGACGTGGTTAAAATTATTGAGCGGATGGCAAATAAAAAGCCACTTCCGTATATAGGCGTTTTGGGTACAACAGTAACTGAAGAGATGAATGCAGAATACGGACTCCCGTATGGAGTTTATGTAGAACAGGTTATCAGTGAATCACCGGCTATTCTGGGAAATATTTGTGCGGGAGATGTTATTACCGGAATTGGCAGTAACAAGATTGCCACAGTAAAAGATTTGCAACAGGTAATTATGCAAACCGAGCCGGGACAAAAGATTCAGATTACGGTACAAAGACAGGTAAATGGAGAAATGAGTGAAATCACCTATTTCCTGGTTGTGGGAAGATTAGACATAGAAACGGTAAAGCGTTAGAAAGAGGTAAAGATGAAATTTATTGAAACATTAAGAGACGGGGAACGGGTAGGAGACATTTATTTGTGTAAACAAAAAACTTCCGCAGTTACGAAAAACGGAAAGGCCTACGAATCTTTAATTTTACAGGATAAAACAGGAACTATCGATGCAAAAATCTGGGATCCGAACTCTCAGGGGATTGATGATTTTGAAGCCTTGGATTATGTAGATATTGTTGGTGATGTAACCAGCTTTAACGGAATGCTTCAGATTAGTGTAAAACGTGCCCGTAAGGTTTCGGAAGGGGAATATGAACCTGGGAACTATTTGCCGGTAAGCCAATATGACATTGAAGAAATGTTTCAGGAATTAATCCGTTATATTGAAAGTGTTAAAGACAAAGATTATCATGCGTTGCTGCATTCCTTCTTTATAGATGACAAAGAATTTTCGGAATGTTTTAAAAAGCACTCTGCAGCAAAAAGCGTGCACCATGGTTTTATCGGCGGTTTATTGGAGCACAGTTTAAGTGTGGCAAAGGTCTGTGACTTTTTTGCCGGAAATTATCCGGTATTAAATCGTGATTTGTTGTTAACTGCGGCCATATTACATGATATTGGCAAAACCAAAGAGTTGTCATTTTTCCCGATTAACGACTATACAGATGAAGGAAACCTGCTGGGACATATTGTGATTGGAACAGAGATGGTATCTGATAAAATCAGGGAGATAGGCGACTTTCCGGTGGTAAAAGCAAATCAGTTAAAACATTGCATTATAGCTCACCATGGAGAATTGGAATTCGGTTCTCCGAAAAAGCCGGCAATTATCGAAGCGGTGGCTTTAAGCTTTGCGGATAATTTGGATGCCAAGGTGGAAACCTTTAAAGAAGCATTAGAAAGCAATACGGAAGACCCGTATCGCTGGCAAGGCTATAATCGCCTGCTGGAAACAAATATCCGAAAGACGATGATCTAATATATGGAAAGAAGTCAGTTTATGAAAAAAGAAGAAATTTATCAGATTGTAATTGAAGATATGAGTCATTCAGGGGAAGGCATCGGGAAAGTCGATGGCTTTCCTTTGTTTGTAAAAGATGCGATTATCGGAGACAAAGTAGAAGCGAAAATCATTAAAGCAAAAAAGAATTATGCATTTGCCAGATTAATGAAAATAATAAAACCTTCGCCGAAACGGGTGGAAGCACCATGCCCGGTACATCGCCAGTGCGGAGGATGTCAGATACAGGCTATGGCATATGAGGAGCAACTTAAATTCAAACAAAACATGGTGAAAAACAATCTTCAGAGAATCGGTGGTTTTTCTGAAATTCCCATGGATGAAATTATTGGGATGGATGAACCGCTCCGATATCGGAATAAAGCACAGTATCCTATAGGAAAAAACAAAGACGGGAAAATAATTGCCGGATTCTATGCAGGAAGAACACATAAGATAATGGAATGTGATGACTGCCTGTTAGGAGATGAAGGGAATTCCCTGATTTTGCACAAAGTAATAGAATATATGGAAATCATAGGTGTTGAACCATATGATGAAATGACCGGAAAGGGTTTGGTGCGCCATGTATTGATCAGAAAAGGCTTTTTTACAAATGAGTGGATGGTCTGTCTGATTATTAATGGTATAAAACTGCCGTCGGCGAATGTGCTGATTCACAGTCTGAGTAATATAGATGGAATGAAATCTATCAGTATCAGTACAAACACGGGCAGGGACAATGTGATTATGGGTGAGACCTATGAGACTTTATGGGGAGAACCTTTTATCAGGGACTATATCCGGGATATCCGTTATCGGATTTCTCCTTTGTCTTTTTTTCAGGTTAATCCGGTACAAACAGAGAAATTGTATGAAAAGGCGTTGGAGTTTGCAGAATTAACCGGCGAGGAAACCGTATGGGACCTATATTGCGGAACAGGAAGCATTTCTCTGTTTTTGGCACGTAAGGCAAAGAAGGTATATGGCGTGGAAGTTATACCTCAGGCCATTGAGGATGCCAAAGAAAATGCATTGGACAATAACATTGGTAATGTGGAGTTTTTTGTGGGCAAGGCGGAAAATGTCTTTGTGGAGATGTTTGAAAACAATCCGGAAAAAGCGACTGCGGATGTAGTAGTTGTTGACCCGCCGAGAAAGGGCTGCGATGAGGAATTACTTCGTACTATATTAAAGATGGGACCAAAGCGCGTTGTATATGTGAGCTGTGATCCGGCCACCCTGGCAAGAGACTTGAAAATTTTGTGCCGGGAGGACTATGAAGTGAAAAAAGTGCAACCGGTAGATCTTTTTCCGCACACGATTCATGTAGAAAGCGTGGTGCTGATGAAACGCAAAGCCTAGATGGTTATAAATGAAAATGCTTGTATTTCCCAAAAAAAATTATAATATTATGTAAACGTAAATAAAGTAAGCAAGGAGACGGTTGTTATGAGTAAATTTTATACACAATCTACTGAAGAAGTTCTAAAAGAACTTAATGCAAGTCCGGAAGGCTTGACGACTGCCCAGGCAGAAGAAAGACTTGCAAAGTACGGCCTTAACAAACTTAAAGAAGCAGAAAAGCCGACATTATTACAGCGCTTTTTGGCTCAGTTGAAAGATCCTATGTTAATTATTTTGCTTATTGCAGCCGGCGTTAGTGCACTGACCGGTATGCTGGCAAATGAAAATGAATGGGCAGAAGTTATTATTATTTTGGCCGTTGTATTGCTGAATGCTATATTGGGAGTATTCCAGGAGAGCAAGGCAGAAGCTGCCATTGAAGCTTTGCAGACAATGACTGCGGCTACATGTAAAGTGTTGCGCGATGGTAAGATGATGGTTCTGCATTCCACAGAGTTGGTTCCGGGTGACGTGATTTTGCTGGAAGCAGGTGATGCTGTTCCGGCTGACGGCCGTATTATTGAGAATGCCAGCTTGAAGATTGAGGAAGCGGCTTTGACCGGTGAATCTGTCCCTGTAAATAAGATGTTGGAAGCGTTAGGTTTTGCTGAAGGGCAGGATGATGTACCATTAGGTGACCGCAAAAATATGTGCTACATGGGCTCTACCGTGGTTTACGGACGTGGTAAGGCTGTTATTACTTCTACCGGTATGGATACGGAAATGGGTAAGATTGCAGGGGCACTGGCGGCTACAGAAGATGAGCAGACTCCGCTTCAACGTAAATTAGATGAGTTGGGTAAAATGCTTTCCAAGATGGTTTTGGCGATTTGCGTTTTCATCTTTGCATTTAACTTGATTATGGAAGGTGACTTCCATTTAGAAGTGATTCTCGATACATTTATGGTAGCTGTTTCTCTGGCTGTTGCTGCAATTCCGGAAGGCTTAGCAACCGTTGTTACAGTTGTGCTTTCTATTGGTGTTACTAATATGAGTAAGCGCAATGCTGTAATCAGACGTCTGACGGCCGTAGAAACATTGGGATGTACACAGGTTATCTGTTCGGATAAGACAGGTACTTTGACACAGAATAAAATGACAGTGGTTGATCATTTAGGAGAAACAAACCTGGTAGCTACTGCTATGGCATTGTCCTCAGATGCAAATCTAAATGAGGAAAATCAGGCTGAGGGCGAGCCTACGGAGTGTGCACTGGTTAATTTTGCGTATTCGGTTGGCCTTCATAAAGCGGAATTGGAAAAGGCTACACCACGTGTGGATGAAGCGCCTTTTGATTCGGGACGTAAGATGATGTCTACCGTTCATGATTTGGGTGGAAAGTTTGTACAATATACTAAGGGAGGTCCGGACGTTGTTCTGGCCCGCTGTACGTACTACTATGAGAACGGTGAAAATAAGCCGATGACCGATGCTAAGCGGGCAGAAATCATGGCCTCAAACAAGGCTATGGCAGATAAGGCTTTGCGTGTTCTTGCGGTAGCAAAGAGAGATTGGGCTGAAAGACCTGCAGATAACACTGCAGAGTATTTGGAACAGGATTTGACTTTCATTGGATTGACCGGTATGATCGATCCTGTCCGTCCGGAAGTTAAAGCGGCTATTGAAGAATGCCGTTCTGCCGGCATCCGTGCGGTTATGATTACCGGTGACCACAAAGATACCGCAGTTGCTATTGCTAAGGAATTAGGAATTATTACAGATGCATCTGAGGCTATTACCGGTGCAGAACTGGATGATATCTCTGATGATGAGATTTGTGAATTTGTTAAAAAATATGGTGTTTATGCCCGCGTACAACCTGAGCATAAGACACGTATCGTTAATGCATGGAAGAAGAATGGGGCCATTACCGCTATGACCGGCGATGGTGTTAATGATGCTCCTTCCATTAAGAGTGCTGATATTGGCGTAGGTATGGGTATTACAGGTACTGATGTTACTAAGAATGTTGCAGATATGGTACTTGCAGATGATAACTTTGCAACTATCGTTTCTGCTGTAGGCGAGGGACGTCGTATTTATGATAATATCCGCAAGGCTATTCAGTTCCTGTTGGCGTCCAATATGTCCGAGGTGCTGGGTGTGTTTGGAGCATCCTTGATGGGATTTACATTGCTTAACCCGGTACACTTATTGTTTATCAATTTGGTTACAGACTGTTTCCCGGCATTGGCGTTGGGTATGGAAAAAGCTGAGTCTGACACCATGCATCGCCCGCCACGTAATTCTAAAGACGGAATTTTTGCCGGCGGATTGTTTGCAGATATTGCTTACCAGGGAGTTTTAGTTACTGCGATTACGATCGGAGCTTACTTGATTGGCAGCTACTTTGAATTCGGCGTAGACTTCTTTGTTAAGCTTCGTGAGGTTGGTGAATCCGGACACGGTATGACAATGGCATTTTTGACCATGTCTATGTGTGAAATATTCCATTCCTTCAACCTGCGTTCCCAGAGAAAGTCCATCTTTACTTTGAAGGGAAATAATATGGTTCTCTGGGCAGCCATGATCGGCTCTTTAATATTGACAACTTTAGTATTGGAAGTTCCGTTTATTGCAAATGCTTTTGGCTTTACAACTATTGGTTGGGATGAATATGCTATCGCTTTGGTTTTGGCAATTCTTGTTATTCCGGTTGTTGAAACTGTTAAATTCTTCCAGCGTAAATTTGCAAAAAAATAAAAATATTTTTCAAAAAAGCTGTAGTGGTTACTGCGGCTTTTTTTGTTGTTTATACAAAAGTGTGAAAATAAAATGCCCTGAAAACGCTGGTAAAATGGGGAGAGGGAGAGGGCGTGTAAGATGTCTTGAATAATTATTCAATTGAAGTGAATTTTTTGTGAATAGGAGAGAGTTTGTCGGAAGATTTAACAAAATGGACAAGAAATGAACAAAATAAAAAAACAATTGACAAATTCGTAACATCTATAGTACTATATACTATATTTATAGCTCTTGGGGTTCTGAGAAGTATGCCGGTTTTGCTGGCGTATGACTCTCGGAGGAGATGTCCCCGATGAGAATGGAACCGATGAACGGACAATAAGTCGGCAATTAAACCGTTTCATTTATTCCATTGAATCATATAGGGCAATCTTTTCAAAGAGAAGCAAAGCCCGGCGACAATAGATCCAAAAGCTATATGTATAATTAAAGGAGGAAAAGAAAAATGAAAAAGTTATTCAAAAGAGTTCTTGCGTTAACATTAGCATGTACAATGGTATTCTCATTAGCAGCATGCCGTAACAACGGAACTACAGAAGACAATGCTGAATATACTTACAATCAGTATATGGAAGCAAGCCCAACAAACTGGAACCCACATACATGGGAAATGAATGCTGACTCTGAAATGCAGACCTACATCAACATGGGATTTGTTGATATCTCTATCGCTGAAGACGGCGTAAACTTTGAATGGGTATATGAAATGGCTGATTCTATCACAGATATTACAGCTGATTTCTCCGACAAAGATAAATGGGGTATCACAGAAGAATCTGGTAGAGTATTTGAAATCAAATTAAACCAGGCTGCTAAATGGGAAGATGGTACAGTAATCAATGCCGACTCTTACATCTACTCAATGCAGAAACAGTTAGACAGCAAAATGAAAAACTATCGTGCAAACAGCTACTTTGAAGGTGCTGCTTCTATCCTTAACGCAAAAGGATACTTCAACAACGATATGGTTGGTCAGACAAAATATGCTGACGCTTTTGCATCTGCTGACGAATCAACCGGTGCTGTAACACCTGTTGAAGCTGACAAATACTTCATCAACGCTGATGCAGTATGTTACTTCTATGGCGATTCCATCGCAACTTACGTTTCTTCTTATGCAGCTTCTTATCCTGAATATGCAGCATTAGAAAAATACGTAGGACAGGGATACGTTGAAGTTACTCCTGAAATCGAAGCTGAACTCGCAGCAGTAGCAGCTTTACACGGATGTACATACGAAGGCGCTTTCTATGAATTCTGTTTCGTAGAAGACGGTGTTGTAGAAGAAGTTAAATGGGAAGAAGTTGGTCTTTACAAAACAGATGACTATACACTTATTTACATCACAGAAACACCATGTGAAATGTTCTACTTCTTAAGCAATGCTACTTCCATTTGGTTAGTACATGAAGATCTTTATGAAGCAAACATGGAAACAGTTGGTGGTCTTGATGCTACAACATATTGTACAACATTAGACACAACAATTTCTTATGGTCCATATAAATTAGTTTCCTTCGAAAAAGATAAAGAATTCGTTTTCGAAAGAAATGAAAACTGGTATGGATGGACTGACGGAAAACATGAAGGTCAGTTCCAGACAACAAGAATCGTATATCAGGTAGTAGTTGATCACAATACACAGTTACAGATGTTCAATAGCGGACAGTTAGACGGTATTGGTTTAACAGCTGACGATATGACAACATATAGAATGTCTGACTACTTATTAAAGACAGACCAAACATATACATTCAGATTTATCTTCGCTTCTGACTTAGAAAAATTAGCTGAACTTGAAGCAGTTGCTAACGACGGAGCAAACAAGAAAGTTCTTGCATATGATGATTTCCGTAAGGCTATCTCTTTAGCAATGGACAGAACAAGACTTTGTAACGAAGGTACATCCGCATACAAACCGGCTTACTACCTTTTGAACTACTTATATTATACAGATATTGCTAACGATTCAGAATCTCAGTACAGAAGAACTCCTGAAGCTATGGAAGCAGTATTAAGACTTTACGGTATTGAATACGGCGAAGGCAAGACATATGCAACTGTTGAAGAAGCATACAATGCAGTAACCGGTTATGACGTAGAACAGGCTAAACAGTTATTCCAGTCCGTATATGAAAAGGCTATCGCTGATGGCAACTATACAGATGGACAGGAAATCAAGATTAACTGTATGGCATCTGCAGCTTCCTCTTTAGGCGCTGAAGATACCGCACAGCAGGATCTTTTAAATGAATTCGTTGCAGCTGCAACAGTTGGAACAGGATTTGAAGGCAAGATTACATTTACATTCCAGTGTGGTTCCGCAACCAGATATGCTGACGTAGCAGCAGGTAAGGTTGAAATGATCCGTGGTGCTTGGGGTGGTGCTGCATTCTATCCATTCTCAACAATCCGTGTATACTGTGAACCAGATTACATGGGCGGACTTGAAATGATTCATGAATCCTGTGGTTGGGACCCATCCAAAGAAACATTAACAATTACTTATGACTTTGACGGCGACGGAACAGAAGAAGAAAGAACAGAAACATTCCAGTTCTGGGCTCAGTCCATCAACGGTGCTGGTGAATTCGCAGCTGATCCTGCTATGTCATTAGTAGTTCTTTCATGGCTTGAAACTGGTATTCTTCAGACATATCAGTGTATTCCATGGGCTTCTGAAACAGCATCAACAATGTACTCTATGAAGGTTAAATACTTCACAACAGATTACAACATTATGTATGGTTACGGCGGAATCCGTCTCATGACATACAACTACAACGATGCTGAATGGGCAGAGTACGTTGAATCACAGGGTGGTACATTAAGCTACGAATAAGCTGAAGTGTAAAATCTAAATAAGTAAAATTAAACAATGAACGCCTAGCGTAACTTGTTTATAATGAACTAAGGAGTACAGCTATTGGGTCAATAGTAGGCCCGGTAGCTGTACTTAAACTTACCCGACACAATTTTTAGCAATTAAAAAACAACTGAAGGTGTAAAAATTATGAGAATGTTTAAGTATATTTTAAAAAGATTAGCACTTCTCTTCGTGGTTGTAATGATTATTATGACCATCTGTTTTGTGTTAATCAAGTTGCTCCCGATTCCGAAAGGGGAGATGACAGGTGCACAGGCAGCGATTGAAGAAGCACGTCGTGAAGCACTTGGATATAATGAGCCAATTCCGGTTCAGTATGGTATATACTTAAGAAATATTTTTACAAAATGGGATTGGGGAACATCTTGGGAAATCGATTATATGGCAGATGTAGGTAAAGTTATTACATCCAGACTTTTCCCTACATTCTTATTAAACATATATTCTATATGCTTCTCTATTCCTTTTGGAATACTTCTTGGTATATTTGCAGCATTAAAGAAGAATAAATGGCAGGATCACTTTATTTCAACAGCGGTAATGGTATTTATTTCTGTACCTAGTTACGTATTTGCTTTCGTGTTGCAGTATTTTGTAGGATATAAGTGGGGATTATTCCCGATTATTTTATCATCATTGCATAGTGCAGGTGGTAGTTGGTTCTCAGCAACCATGATTAAATCTATGGTATTGCCTGTATTGGCATTATCATTTGGTACAATTGCTTCACTTTCAAGATTTACCAGAGCAGAGCTCACGGAAACTCTTACAAGTGAATATATGTTACTTGCAAGAACAAAAGGTTTAACAAGAAGTCAGGCAACCATCAGACATGCTTTAAAGAATGCTATGGTTCCGATTTTGCCAACCATCATTTCTTTATTCTTAGGATTACTTAGTGGTTCTATGATTATTGAACAGATTTTTGCAGTTAACGCAATTGGACAGTTATATTTGAAATCAATCACACTACGTGACTATGATGTATTTATGGCATGTGGTATGTTCTATACAGTTTTAGGCTTAGGTGGCATGATTCTTGTAGATTTAAGCTACGGATTCTTGGATCCTAGAATCAGAATGGGGGAAAAATAAGATGAATAATCAGTTTGATATGGAAAAAATACCGGCTGAGAAATTTGAATTCGCCCAGGCCGGAGCTAATATCCATGATGAAAAATTCAAAACAAAACCAATTGGTTATTTGGAAGATGCATGGATTCGTTTTAGAAAGAATAAAGCATCCATCGTAGCAGCGATTATCATTATGCTTGTTGCTTTGTATGCTATCGTTGTACCGTTTATTTCCAACTATGAAATTGGTGACAAAGACGGTACATATGTAAAATCCAGACCATACATTCCAGCACTTTCATTCATGAAAGTATTTGATGGCGGATTTGAACAGAGATTAAATAACAACTATTTAATTTATTACAATGGTATAGGTATGGGTGCCGAGGATGGAGAAGGTGCCGGTGTATTTGATTGGGAAGAAGGAATGAATTCTGAATATTCTCCAATCATTAACATTGGTGAAGTTTATGACATGCAGGGCAGACCATACAGAACCGTAAGAACACATTCTTACTACTCAAAGGGCTTCCAGTATGTAGCTCTTACAACAGCAGAATATGAAGATATTATTGCATGGGAAAAAGAATCCGGAATCCAGGTTGTATATCCAATGGTAGATATTAACAACGAATACTGTGATTATAACAACCAGGCAGATGCTAACTTCTGGTATCGTCATGATGCAAAGGGTAATCCTTTGGATGAAAACGGCAACATTATGAAGTTAGAAACCGTTATGAAAAACGGTCTTGTAGATAACTACTTAAGAGATGAAAACGGCAACGTAATGTACTATATGAAGAAAGATACAACTATGCTTCAGGCACGTGTTCTTTACTACAATTATTACATTTACAAAACCGGTAGCGAACCAACCCACTATCTGGGAACTGATGGACAGGGATTTGATATCTTCGTAAGACTTGCATATGGTCTTAGAACATCTCTTGCTTTATCCATTTTCGTATCTGCAATTAACCTTATTCTCGGTGCTATTTATGGTGCTGTTGAAGGTTATTATGGTGGATGGATTGATTTGATTGGTGAACGTATTTCCGACGTATTAAACGGTATTCCGTTCATCGTATTGGCAACTTTAGTACAGTTACACTTGGTATCAACCGGAAAGATGTCGCCGTTCGTCGGATTGCTGTTGGCATTCTGTTTGACAGGATGGATTGGACCGGCTTACCGTGTAAGAGCACAGTTCTACAGATTTAAGAATCAGGAATACATCCTTGCTGCAAGAACTCTCGGTGCAAAAGACAGAAGACTTATGTTTAAACATATCTTCCCGAATGCTTTAGGTACAATTATTACATCTGTAATCCTTGTAATTCCAAGTACAATCTTTACAGAATCAATGTTGTCTTACCTTGGTATTGCAAACTTCCAGGGAAGAAATATGACTTCTTTAGGAACATTACTTTCAAATGGTCAGCAGTACTTAAGTACTGACCCACATATTATTATGTTCCCTGCAGTTGCGATTTCATTATTAATGATTTCATTTAACTTATTTGGTAACGGTTTACGTGATGCATTTAACCCATCATTAAGAGGAGCGGAAGAATAATGGAAAGAATACTTGATATTAAAAATTTACGAATTTCGTTCCGTACAAATAACGGAAGAGTTAAGGCTGTAAGAGATATTTCCTTTAATCTTAATAAAGGTGAAACCATCGCTATCGTAGGTGAATCCGGATCCGGTAAATCAGTAACAGCGAAAGCTATGATGGGTATCCTTGCTCCAAACGCAATTGTAGAAGGCGGCGAAATTCTTTATGACGGAATGGACCTTATGAAGATTTCAGAAGAAGAGTTCCATGAACTTCGTGGTAACAGAATCTCTATGATTTTCCAGGATCCATTGTCCAGCTTAAACCCAATTGTTAAGATTGGTAAACAGTTAACAGAAGCGATGATTCTTAATGGTAAAGCTACCCAGAGAGATGCAAAACATCGTTTTGAAAATATTACTAAATTAATTGAAGAAGCAATGGTAAATGCTTATGGTGCAGATGCAGAAAAAGCAGCAAAAGCAGCAAAAGCAAAAGAAAACGTTGCAATCTTGAAGAAATTTATTGAAGTAAGCAATAAGTATGAAATGGCTTACAATGCTTCTTATGACAAATTGGAAGGTACACTTTCTGACGCTGAAGGAATGCGTATCGATATTATCGGTAAGCAGAAAGCAGCTGTTGTAAAGAAAACCAAAGAATTATTAGAAGAAGCTAAAGGCGTGGTTAATCCATTCCTTGTGACAGAAGACAATGCAGCTTATCCTGCATTATTAGATGAAATTAAAGCAACTTCAGCAGCTTACAATAAGTCTGAAGAAGGCGAAGATTTCATTAAACTTCTTGAACAGTTAAAAGAAACCTTGAAAGAAGTTCAGGCAAAAGAAAGACCAAACTTCTTCGGTTTAGGATATTACTTAACCTATGCAGATAATGCAAAGACAGTAGAAGAACTTGCAAAAGATATCCCGGCTATGAACAAAATGGCACAGGAACTTTTGGAAGCAAACTTCTTAAATGCATTCTTAAAAGACATTGCAGAAGGTTTAAAATATGCTGATAAAGCATCTGCTGAAAAGAAAGTTGTTGCAAAAGATGCTGCAGAAAGAATGTTAGAATTCTTAAATGCAGAAACAATTGACAGAGCAGAACTTAAGAAGAGAACAGAAGCTCTTATTAAAGATGTTGAAGCATCCATTAACCGTGTTGAAATTATAAAAGACAGTACAGCTTATACTTTCAAAGCGGCTATGAATGCAGCAGTTACAGCATATCTTTATGCAATGAAATTAAAAGACAAAAAACATCTTAACAGAGTTGAAAAGATTGCATTTGAAAATACAGACTATAATCTTGTAGTTAGCAATATGATTCTTGTTGTTACAAGACTTAGAGACAACTATGTAAACAGATTAGAGAATGTAGAAAAAGACTTTGATAAAGATGCAGTTGCATTGGTAGAATTCATTAAAGAACAGAGTGCAAAGATGGTATACCGTGTTACTAAGGCAATGGCAAAGAATCGTGCTATTGAACTTATGGAAGAAGTTGGTATTCCAATGGCAAGAAAGAGATACAACCAGTATCCGTTCGAGTTCTCCGGTGGTATGAGACAGCGTATCGTTATCGCTATTGCTCTTTCAGCAAATCCTGATATCTTGATTTGTGACGAACCTACAACAGCGCTTGACGTTACTATCCAGTCTCAGATCCTTGAACTTATTAATGAATTAAAAGTTAAGAGACAGCTTTCTGTTATCTTCATTACCCACGACTTGGGTGTTGTTGCTAACATGGCAGATAAGATTGCGGTTATGTACGCAGGTAAAATAGTTGAAGAAGGTACCGTAGACGAAATCTTCTACGATCCGAAACATCCATATACATGGGCACTTCTTTCTTCTATGCCTGATATCTACACAGAAGAAAGATTGGAAGCTATTCCTGGTACACCACCTAACATGATCGTTCCACCAGTTGGAGACGCATTTGCGGCAAGAAATAGATATGCTCTTAAGATTGACTATGAAAAACAGCCGCCAATGTTTAAGGTAACAGATACACATTACGCAGCAACATGGTTGTTACATCCGGATGCTCCGAAGGTTGAACCTCCGAAGATTGTAACAGAACGTATAGCTAGAATGAAGAATTTGGAGGCGCAGAGAAATGAGTAAAGATTTTAAGGATGCTGAAGTTTTACTTGACGTTTCACACTTAAAACAGTACTTCGGAAGTCTTCGTGCCAGTGTTAAAGCTGTAGATGATGTCAGCTTCCAGATTCACAAAGGTGAAGTACTTGGTGTGGTAGGTGAATCCGGTTGTGGTAAAACAACAACAGGACGTTCCATCATCAAATTATACGAAATGACAGGCGGAAAAGTGCACTTTAACGGCGAATGTATCGGTGTTGGTATTCCGGAACTTAAAAGAGAGTTAAAAGAAGCTCAGAAAGCCGGAAACGCAGAAGAAGTTGCCCGCTTGAAAAAAGAAATCAAAGAAGGTATTGCGATTAACAAATCACATACCTCCAGAGATATCAATAAAATTCAGATGATTTTCCAGGATCCGGTTGGTTCATTGAATCCTCGTATGACTGTTCGTGAAATTATTTCCGAAGGTCTTACAATCCGTGGAATCAGAGATAAAGAATATATTGATAAAAGAGTTATCGAAATGCTTGACCTCGTAGGTCTTGTACCGGAACATGCTGACAGATATCCACACGAATTCTCCGGTGGACAGAGACAGCGTATCGGTATTGCGAGAGCAATCGTATTAGAGCCGGAATTAATCATTGCGGACGAACCGATTTCAGCTCTTGACGTTTCTATTCAGGCACAGGTTATTAACCTTCTTAACGACTTAAGAGAAAGAATGGGTCTTACAATTATGTTTATCGCTCATGACCTTTCCGTTGTTAAGTACTTCTCTGATAGAATTGCAGTTATGTACTTTGGTAAGATTGTTGAATTAGCAAGTTCTGATGAATTATTTGCTCATCCATGTCATCCATACACCAAAGCATTATTATCC
Source organism: Lachnospiraceae bacterium (assembly GCA_045632875.1). Classification (GTDB taxonomy): domain Bacteria; phylum Bacillota; class Clostridia; order Lachnospirales; family Lachnospiraceae; genus XBB1006. The sequence goes on along the minus strand of JAZQXN010000004.1, from coordinate 98,927 downwards.
GCAATTCCACAGCCTGACCCACACTACGAGCAGCATAGAAAGAGAATCGTGTACACACCGGCTCTTGACCATGACTACTCAGTAGAAGGCCCAAGCCTTCGTGAAATAGCGCCGGATCACTTTGTATACTGCAACACAGCTGAAATGGAAAAATATCAGCAGGAAATTAACAAATAAGCAGGAATTGTAATGGAATTTTTTAGAAACAACAAAAGATATTTTATTACTATAGCAATCGGTATTGTTATTACTGCATATCTTTACTTTGCTGAACATTTGACTTCGTTTCATGATTTAGCAAGTGCCTTATTTGTGCCGGGAGTGTTCCTGCTTGCAGCAGGAGTTCTTGTGTTGGTTGCTAATGAAGGAATTTTCAATGGTGCCAGTTATGGCTTGAAAGCTATTTGGAAAGCTCTTACTGACTGGAAGAATCCTAAGATGGATGAGTCTTATTATGATTATCATATGAGAAAAACCGGTAGCAGAGTTCGATTTGGACACTTGTTAATTGTTGGTGCTGTATTTATAGCTCTTTCAATATTATGTGTTATGATGATGTAGAGAACTAAATATTAACCCTCTCAGACATTATGTTTGAGAGGGTTTTTGTTTTGTTCAAAAATAGGTAATGAAAATATGTATCCATAAATTCAATATTATTACAACAATGGAAAATAATAATATGATATCTAAGGAAAAAAATCTTGACATGAAGTATCTTGGAATATAAAATTTGATAAAAGTATACAAGATATTGTATTTTTTGAGGAATTATAAGAGATATAGAAGGAGGATGATTAATGAAAAAATCAACAAATCAATCAGAAAATCAATGCATATACAATGCAAAGGAATTAGGCGTGCCAAAAATGTTATTATTAGGATTACAACATATGTTTGCAATGTTTGGTGCAACTATCTTAGTGCCTATGTTGACAGGTCTTGATGTTTCAACGACTCTTTTATTTGCCGGTTTAGGAACCTTATTGTTCCATTTTCTTACCAAGAGAAAAGTACCGGCTTTTTTAGGGTCTTCTTTTGCTTTTTTAGGAGGTTATGCAGCAATTGCTCCGATGGTGGATGGTACTGCAAATAAGGAGATGTTGCCATATGCGTGTTTGGGTGTTGCATGTGCCGGTCTATTATATTTTGCAATGGCGTTGTTAATAAAAGTGTTTGGTACGGGAAAAATTATGAAATTTTTCCCGCCGATAGTAACAGGACCGATTATTATAGCAATTGGTTTAACGCTATCCCAGTCAGCTATTGATAACTGCGCAAGTAATTGGATTATTGCACTTGTGGCAATTGTGTTGGTTATTATTTGTAATATTTGGGGAAAAGGTATGTTGAAAATTGTACCAATAATTATTGGTGTTATCGGATCCTATCTGGTGGCAATCATGATGGGAGAAGTAGATTTCACACCGGTGGCAGAAGCAGCATGGCTTGGATTCCCGATTCATTGGGAGGCAACTGCTTTTTCCGTAATGAAAAACGGAGATGCATCTATGATTATTACATCAATAGTTACCATTATGCCAATTGCATTAGCAACTATGGTAGAGCATATCGGTGATGTTTCAGCAATATCCTCAACAGTTGGTATAAACTACTTTAAGGAACCGGGATTACACAGAACTATGTTTGGTGATGGTTTGGCAACCGTGTTGGCGTCATTATTTGGTGCACCGGCCAACACCACCTATGGAGAAAACACTGGTGTATTGTCATTAACAAAGGTGTTTGATCCGTTGGTTATCCGTATAGCAGCAGTATTTGCTATACTTTTCTCATTTTCACCAAAGGTTGCTGCAATAATCGGATGTATGCCTGCGGCTACATGCGGTGGTGTATCCTTAGTACTTTACGGAATGATTTCGGCGGTAGGTGTTCGAAATATCGTGGAAACTCATGTAGATTTTGAGAAGAGTCGTAATGTAATTATTGCAGCGTTGATTCTGGTATTATCCATTGGAATTAACTACAGTGCGGCAAAGGCAATCTCATTCCAGATTGCAGGAGCTACCATTAGTCTTTCCGGGCTGGCAGTTGGAGCGATTGCAGGAATCTTGTTAAATGGGATTTTGCCGGGAAAAGACTATAAATTCGATGAAGACGACCCGGAAGATAATGGTGTGGATTTTGCCGTAAAATCAAGAGAGTAAAAAGAATGTAATAAGAGTGTAATAAGATAGAAAACAGACTTAGGTGTTGGATGCTAAGAGAAAATGTGATACAATAAATTCATCAGAAGTTTGAATGTAAAATAAAAAGGATGAGTGATAAACATGAGTGAAGTACAGGTGAAAAAAGCGGTGTGTACTGTGGCTCCGGAAGATGTAACCAGGGTGAAGGCTTTAGGCTTTCTGTGGGATAAAACTACACCGGACTGTTTTAATGGACGTGTTATTACCAGAAATGGAAAAATTACGGCAAAAGAATGTACCATTGTGGGAATGGCAGCAGAAAAATTCGGTAGCGGCTATGTTACCATGACTTCCAGATTAGCCATGGAGATTCAGGGCGTGCCATATGACAATATTGAGCCATTAAGAGAATATTTGGCACAGTATGGCTTGGAAACCGGCGGGACCGGAAAGAAGGTCAGACCGATTGTGTCTTGTAAAGGAACAACCTGTCATTTCGGTTTGATAGATACTTTTGATTTGTCAGAAGAGATTCATAATCGTTTTTATAAAGGCTATCGTAGTGTGGTTCTTCCCCATAAATTTAAAATCGGTGTGGGAGGATGTCCGAATAACTGCGTAAAACCGGATTTAAACGATTTGGGAATTGTAGGACAAAAGGTGCCGCAGATTGATTTGGAAAAATGTAAGGGATGTAAAGTTTGCCAGATTGAAAAGGCATGTCCGATTGGAGTTCCAAAAGTTGTAGACGGCAAAGTGTTTGTAGATGATACCATTTGTAATCATTGTGGCCGTTGCGATGGCAAATGTCCATTCCACGTGTTTGAAGAGTATGTATATGGATATCGCGTATATATCGGCGGCCGTTGGGGCAAAAAATGTGCCAGAGGACAGTATTTGGAGAAGATATTTACAGATAAAGAGGAAGTACTTTCTATTGTAGAAAAGGCCATTTTACTGTTCCGTGACCAGGGAATTGCAGGGGAACGTTTTAATGACACCATCAATCGGTTGGGCTTTGAAAATGTTCAGAAGCAGTTACTGTCAAATGAATTATTGGAGAGAAAAGATGAGATTCTTGCAGAAAAATAGTCTTTTTATAAAGTATGCAGAGATGAAGAAAGGATTGGTATTTATGCTAATCCTTTCTCTGACTTTGTTGCTTGGAGCGTGCACAGGAGAAGAAAATATTCAGGGTACGGATGAAGAAAAAGGACAAGATGAAAGTTATTACATTTTTAAGGATGACTTAGGAGAAACAATTGTGCTTCATAGTAAGCCACAAAAAATAGCGGTACTTTTTTCTTCTTATGCAGATGTATGGGGCAGTGCCGGAGGACATGTGGATATTACGGTAGGAGAGTCTGTCAGTCGCGGATTTGCGAATGAAAATGCCATTTTAGTAGACGAGGGTGCAGGAAAGACCATAAATACAGAACTGTTAATCGCAAGTAAGCCGGATTTTGTCATTTGTTCTGCAGATATTGAAGCCCAGGTGCAGGTGGCGGAATTATTAAACCAAAACGGAATTCCGGCGGCATGTTTCCGGGTGGATGATTTTGAGGATTACTTGGAGATGCTAAAGATTTGTACGGATGTTACGGGAGATAAGGAAGCTTATCAGAAAAACGGAGAAGAGGTCCGTTTACAGATTCAGGATATTCTGTCCCAAGTGACAGGGGAAAAGGAAAAAAAGACGATTCTGTTCATTAGGGCAGGGTCTTCTGCTTCTTCAACCAAAGCAAAAACAGGTAAAGACAACTTTGTGTGTGCCATGTTGGATGAATTAGGGGCATATAATATAGCCGATGAGATTCCCCTGCTATTAGACGGATTAAGCATTGAAGAAATACTGCTGAAAAATCCGGATTATATTTTCATATCTACAATGGGCGACGAACAGGCTGCAATTGCAAATATGACAAAACTGTTTGGAGAAAAAGAATGGCAGGCATTGGATGCCATAAAAAATGAAAACTATACTTTTTTGCCGAAGGAATTGTTTCAATACAAACCGAATGCCCGTTGGGCGGAGGCGTATAAGTATTTAATGGATATACTATATGACTAAAAAAGAGAACAATTTTGAACCATCTTTAGAAAATAAAAAACAAAATATTGGAGAAATAGGATGCCTTGTGGGTGCTTTTTTGGTACTAGGCTTCATGATTCTTTTGGCCTTAATGCTGGGAAGTGCAAAAATGAGCCTGAAGGAGTGCATAGAAGGCTTGTTTTTGGGTGGAGATACGGTAGGTAGCATTATTATGAGACAAATCCGTTTGCCAAGAATGCTGGCAGGATTATTAGCCGGCATAGGGCTGGCGGTTTCAGGCTCTTTGCTTCAAAATGTTACGGATAACGGAATGGCGAGTCCAAATATTATCGGTGTAAATGCGGGTGCAGGTCTGGTAATGATACTGCTATTGTATATGATGCCTCACAGAGCCCTATGGTTGCCTGTAGGAGCCTTTTTGGGAGCATTTGGCACAACATTACTGATTGTGTGGACAGCGGGTCGTATGGGCACGTCAAAGGTTACGATTATATTAGCAGGACTGATTTATACAACTTTGTTAAATGCAGGAATATCATTTGTGTCTTTGTTAGATGCAGACGTTTTGGCTACCTATAACCATTTTTCCGTGGGAAGCTTAAACGGTGTAAATTTGGACGAGTTGATTGTCCCGGCTATTTTTATTTTTGTTGCAGGGTTGATTTCCTTGATTTTGTCTTCAAGGATAAAAATCCTGTGTTTAGGGGATGAGATGGCAGTATCTTTGGGAATCCGGGTAAAGAGACTGAGAACCGTTTGTTTGCTGTGCGCATCAGCCGCTGCTGCTGCGGTAGTAAGTTTTGCGGGATTGCTAGGTTTTGTAGGATTGATAGTACCTCATATTGCAAGAAGATTTGCAAAGGGAAGTATGAAAAAGGAATTGGTATATTCCATATTTGTGGGAGGAAGTCTGGTACTATTGGCGGATACGGTGGGTAGAGTGATATTTGCTCCAACAGAGATTCCGGTAGGAATCGTTATGGCATTGATCGGAGCGCCTTTCTTTTTGTTTTTGTTGTTAAGGAGGGGTGAAAATGCTTAAAGGGAATAACATAAGAGTTGCAGTAAAGAAAAAAGAAATATTAAGGGACATTTCTTTTTCCGTAAATCCAAATAGAATTACCGTTGTTCTTGGAAAAAACGGCAGTGGAAAGTCCACGTTGATTTCCTGTATTAATCAGTCGCGAAAGTATGACGGCACATTATGGTTTGATGGAAAAGAGTTAAGCCGTATGACGGACAGGGAACGGGCAAAAAGCATATCAATTCTTTCTCAAGTGTTGGCGAATCCCCATATTTTGACAGAAGATTTGGTAAAAATGGGCAGAAACCCTTATCTGGATTTGGGACATCATTTTACGAAAGAAGATGAATTGGCGGTAGAGCGTGGAATCCAGGCTATGGGTATCCAAAATTTAAGGGGCTGCTATGTGGACAATCTTTCCGGCGGAGAAAGACAAAAAGTATATCTGGCCATGATATTGGCACAGGATGCTGATGTGATTATTATGGATGAACCAACTACTTTTATGGATTTGGAATATCAGGCAGAGTTTTTAAAAATTTTAAAAAAATTAAAGGAAGAATATGGTAAAACTGTGGTTGTAGTATTACATGATATTAACGCTGCCATGGAAATTGCAGATGACATATTAATATTGAAAGAAGGAAAAATAGTATTTCAGGGGTCGAAAGAGGAAATTCTCAGGAAAAAAATTTTGGAACAGGAATTTCATGTAACCGGACATAATATTGAGGGAAAAATACTATTTACAATTTAAGGAATATTTATAAAAAAATACCAATTTGCACCTGAAATGCGGAGAAAAAATCTGTTAAGCATTTCCAGGTGCATTATTTATTATAAGTGAAAGATATCTGATTTTTCTTTCAAAAAACGGGTATAATACAAAAAGGGAAAAAACGCGCAAACCCTTGATTTTGGCTGATTTTTCCAATATTGTGGACAAAATATTGATAAACTATTGATGAATGTGAAATTATGAAAAAAATCCACTAAGACGTTGGACGCGGTAAAGAAAATGTGTTAGTATAACCCTGCTTGTGATTTGATGTTAGTAAAAAGGAGCAATGAAAAAATGTATTACATTGTGACGAATAATCCTATGGTCGCGAAGGCGCAGTGGAAGGGTATGAAGACCGATTATCTGGAGAACGGTACCTATCCGGAGGTGCTTAATAGGGTGCGGGAATATACCCACAGACACTATAGCATTGTTACCCATCCGTTAGCAGGAAGTATAAAACCAAACCAGATACCCTACCGCTCCGTGGTGGTATCAGACAAGCCGTTTGATGAAGAAGAATATTTTCAGTCCTGCATATTGATTGAAAATTGTATAGAAACGTATAACAAGTTTATGGCCTGCAGGCCGATGCCGAATTGGCCGGAGCATTTTTATAAGGATTTTCAGTTGGCAGATTTTTCATTGTTTCGCGGAGCAGTTAAAAACATGAATTCGGGCAATATGTAAAGAGGAGGAAATGTAGGTGAAACTTGAGTTAGGCTACATCCATATCACTGACATTCAGTTTGCAGATGAATCGAAAGTGGAAAATGGTGTCATCTACGTTAACAGAGAAGAATTAAGAACTTTACTATTAGAAGATGAAAGTTTAAAATCAGTTGATTTTGAAATTGCGAAACCGGGTGATAGTATTAGAATCATGCCGGTAAAAGATGTTATTGAACCGAGAGTAAAGGTTCAGGGACCGGGGAACATGTTCCCGGGCGTACTTTCCAAGGTTGAAACAGTAGGTTCCGGACGTACCAATGTGTTACGGGGCTCCGGGGTAGTGACCACCGGTAAGATAGTAGCCTTTCAGGAAGGTATCATTGATATGAGCGGAGAAGGTGCAAAATACACACCTTTTTCAAAGTTAAATAACCTTGTGGTTATTTGCGAGCCTGTAGAGGACTTAGAGCCTCATGCCCATGAAAAAGCAGTGCGGTTTGCAGGTTTAAAAACCGCGAACTATTTGGGTAAACTTGCAAAAGATATAGAGGCTACAGAGGTAGAAACTTTTGAAACCCCTAATCTTAAAGAAGGGATTGAAATGTATCCTGATTTACCTAGAGTGGTTTATGTACAGATGCTTCAATCCCAGGGCCTGATGCATGACACCTATGTGTATGGTGTAGATATGAAGCAGTCCCTTACAACCATGATTTATCCAACGGAAACCATGGACGGAGCTATTCTATCCGGTAACTGCGTATCTGCTTGTGATAAAAACACCACTTACCATCATTTGAATAATCCGGTGGTTGCAGAAATGTTTAAAAAGCACGGAAAAGAAATCAATTTTGTGGGACAGATCATTACCAACGAAAATGTTTTCCTGGCTGACAAAATGCGCTCCTCTGACTGGACAGCAAAGCTTTGCCGGCTTTTAGGTGTTGATGGGGCAATCGTATCCCAGGAGGGCTTCGGTAATCCGGATACAGACCTGATTATGAACTGTAAAAAGATTGAAGAAGAAGGTGTTAAGACTGTTATTATTACAGATGAATATGCCGGACGTGACGGTAAATCCCAGTCATTGGCGGATGCGGATCCAAAGGCAGATGCGGTGGTAACAGGCGGTAATGCCAACATGGTCATTCGTTTACAGCCAATGGAAAAAGTGATTGGTTATCCGGAAGTTGCGGACATTATTGCAGGTGGTTTTGACGGAAGTTTAAATCCGGATGGTTCAATTGATGCGGAACTTCAGGTAATTACCGGTGCTACCAACGAAATGGGATTCAATAAATTAAGCGCCAGATAGGAGGAAGAAAAATGGCTAAATTAAGAGTTGTTCATTATATTAACCAGTTCTTCGCTAATATCGGTGGTGAAGAAATGGCACACATTAAGCCGGAAATCAGAGAAGGACATGTAGGACCGGGTATGGCCTTTAACATGAATTTTAAAGAGGAAGCACAAATTGTGGCCACTGTTATTTGTGGTGATTCCTATTTCGGTGAAAATATTAAAGAAGCTACCCAAACAGTGCTTGAAATGATTAAGGAACAAAATCCGGACGTGGTTATTTGCGGACCTGCATTTAATGCCGGACGTTACGGATTTGCATGTGCAAGCGTTGCCAAGGCAGTAAAAGAAGAATTAAATATTCCTGTTTTGACAGGTATGTATAAAGAAAACCCGGGCGCAGACTTGAAAAACGAAGTTTATATCGTTCCTACAAAAAATAGTGCGGCGGGAATGAAAGATGCTGTTGCCAAGATGGCACCTTTAGCATTAAAATTAGGTAAGGGGGAACCACTAGGTTCATCCAAGGAAGATAATTACATGCCAAACGGTGTGCGTGTAAATTTCTTTGAAGAAAAACGAGGCGCCGAAAGAGCGGTTGATATGATGGTTTTAAAATTGGCAGGAAAAGAGTTTACCACAGAATTTCCTATGCCTGAATTTGACCGCGTTGCCCCAAATCCGGCTGTAAAAGATATTACCAAAGCAAAGGTGGCTTTAGTGACATCCGGCGGTATTGTGCCGAAGCACAATCCGGACCATATTGAAGCCTCCAGTGCATCCAAGTATGGAAAATATGACATTGAAGGGGTTATGGACCTGACAGAAGAGACCTATGAGACAGCTCACGGTGGCTATGACCCAAGCTATGCCAACAATGATGCGGACAGAGTGTTGCCGGTAGATATTTTACGGGAATTTGAGAAAGAGGGCAAAATCGGCAGTTTACACCGTTATTTTTATACCACAACAGGTAATGGTACATCTGTTGCCAACTCCAAAGCTTTTGCTGCAGAATATGCAAAAGAGTTAAAAGCAGACGGAGTAGATGCTGTTATACTCACCTCTACGTGAGGTACCTGTACACGTTGCGGCGCAACGATGGTAAAAGAGATTGAACGTTCCGGAATCCCGGTTGTTCACATATGTACAGTAACACCTATCTCTATGACGGTAGGAGCCAATAGAATTGTTCCGGCTATTGCGATTCCTTATCCACTTGGTAATCCGGGGTTAACCATGGAAGAAGAGAAAGATATTAGAAGAAACATTCTGGATAAAGCTCTTGAGGCTCTACAAACGGAGGTAGAAGATCAAACAATCTTTGAATAAGGAGTTTTAGGAAAATGGACAAAATTTATGACCTTATTATTTTAGGTGCAGGCCCTGGCGGTTTGACAGCAGGGCTCTACGCGGGAAGAAGCCGTCTTGATACTTTGATTATTGAAAAAGGTATTGATGGCGGACAGATTGCCCTGACAGACGAAATTGAAAACTATCCGGGACAGATCGTGGAAGGAGAAAGCGGGGCATCTTTAATTGCCCGTATGTCAGAACAGGCAGCGAAGTTTGGCGCACAGAGAGTATCTGATACTGTTAAAGAAGTTGAACTGGACGGACCGGTAAAAACAGTAACATGTTCAAAGGGTACCTATCAGGCACGTGCAATTATTCTTGCTACAGGTGCTTATCCAAGACCAATCGGATGTAAAGGAGAAGCAGAGTTTACAGGTAGAGGTGTATCTTATTGTGCTACATGTGACGGTGCTTTCTTTGAAGATTTTGAAGTGTTTGTCATTGGTGGAGGAGACTCTGCAGTTGAAGAAGCTATGTACCTTTCCAAATTTGCCCGTAAGGTTACAGTAATCCATCGTAGAGATGAGCTTCGTGCGGCAAAATCCATTCAGGAAAAGGCATTTGCCAATCCGAAACTTCACTTTATGTGGGATACCGTAGTTGAAGAGCTTCAGGGAAATGATGTTTTATCTGCAATGACAGTTAAAAATGTTAAAACCGGTGAAGTAACCAGATTAGAAGCAGATGAAGCCGACGGAATGTTTGGAGTATTTGGTTTTATTGGCTATATTCCGCGTACAGAATTATTTGAAGGAAAAGTTGAAATGGAAAATGGCTATATTTTAACAGATGAAAATATGGCTACAAATATACCGGGAGTGTATGCGGCCGGCGACCTTCGTAAAAAGAGTTTACGTCAGGTAATTACCGCGGCAGCAGATGGTGCCATTGCTGCAATGCAGGTTGAGCACTATATTTCAAATTTAAAATAGGAGGATGTCAGCTTGTTAGAATTAACAAAGGACAATTTTGACGCTGAGGTATTACAGGCGGAAGGAACTGTTTTGGTGGATTTTTACGGTGATGGCTGTGTACCATGTGCGGCGCTTATGCCACATGTACATGCTTATGCGGAAAAATACGGAAAAACCATTAAGTTCTGCGCATTAAATACAACGAAAGCCCGTCGTCTTGCAATTGGACAGAAGATTATGGGCCTGCCTGTAATTGCCATTTACAAAAGTGGAGAGAAAGTTGAAGAACTTGTTAAAGATGACGCTACACCTGAAGCTGTAGAAGCTATGATAAAGAAATATGCTTAGTGCATATGGAAAAAATACCAAAGATAATATTCAATTAAGTGAAATGAAACAAAAATTAAGGAGGGAAAGATTATGGCAATCTTAAAAGACAAAAAAGTTGTCATCATCGGTGACCGTGATGGTGTTCCGGGACCAGCAATCGAAGCTTGTGTTGAAACTGCAGGCGGCGAAGTTGTTTTCTCATCCACGGAGTGCTTTGTCTGAACGGCCGCTGGTGCTATGGACTTGGAAAATCAAAAAAGAGTTTTAGAGATCTCTGAAAAATATGGAGCACAGAACGTAGTAGTAGTTCTGGGTGCGGCAGAAGGTGAAGCGGCCGGTTTGGCGGCTGAAACAGTAACCGCAGGAGATCCGACTTATGCAGGTCCTTTAGCAGGAGTCCAGTTGGGACTATGTGTGTACCATTGCTGTGAAGAAGCTATCAAGGCAGAATTTGATGCCGGTGTTTATGATGACCAGATCGGCATGATGGAAATGGTACTTGATGTTGATGATATCAGCAATGAAATGGCATCAATAAGAGAACAGTACTCTAAGTATTAAAATACAGTTGGAAGGTAATAACATTCCATGACAGAATGACGCGGGTTATACAGGGATGTATGACCTGCGTCTTGTTTAAAAGAATATTATTTGAGGTGAATATAAAAATGAACGGATATGCTGTTTTAAAGGGGGTAAGCTATACCTTAGCTATAACCCCTGATATGGTTCTGCATAATGGAACCACCCAGACAACGGAAATGATAGTTAATCCTGATTCCGAATATTTGAAGGAACTGCCAAAACACCTAAGAAGTTATGAGGACGCAGTTTCCTATATTCCTAATCAGGTGTATATCGGAAATACAACATATGAAATTTTAAGAAATACAGAATTTCCATGGTATGACAAGAAGTTTGAAGGTGCTTCAAGAGACGGTAAGTATGGCGAAATAATGCCACAGGATGAATTTATCGGCTTAATGCAAATTTGTGATGCTTTTGAACTGGTGCAATTGGAAAAAGATTTTGCTGCTGATGTACGAAAGAAACTTGCTGCTCACAAATTAATTGGCGAAGAAAGAGCAGCGATTTTAGATAAAAATGAGAATGATTTAAAAACAATTGAGCATCTTGTTAACGAGGAACACGGGGAAGGTTTATACCACAACGGAAAATTAGTTGGTGCCATTAAGCGTGCCCATGATGTGGATGTGAACCTCTCAGCTCATGTAATGTTTGAAAATTTAGTTACCAAGGCATCCAGTGTGCTTTCGCTGTTACACATGGTAGAAAAAACAGGGGTAAATCCGGAGGATATTCAATATGTAATTGACTGTTGTGAAGAAGCCTGTGGTGATATGAATCAGCGAGGCGGGGGAAACTTTGCTAAAGCAGCTGCAGAAGTGGCAGGCTTTCATAATGCTACCGGTTCCGATACCAGAGGATTTTGTGCAGGACCGGCACACGCCATTTTAAGTGCAGCTTCTTTGGTTCAGGCAGGAACCTTTAAATGTGTTGCAGTAACAGCAGGCGGATGCACAGCAAAGCTTGGTATGAATGGTAAAGACCATGTAAAAAAGGGTATGCCGATCTTAGAAGATGCTATTGCAGGATTCGCAGTGTTGCTTACTGCTGATGATGGAGTAAATCCTCAGATCCGTACGGATATTGTGGGTCGTCATACGGTAGGAACCGGTTCTGCACCTCAGAATGTTATTGGATCTTTAGTGACGGAACCATTGGACAGAGTGGGATTAAAGGTAACGGATATTGATAAATTTTCTCCGGAGATGCAGAATCCGGATATTACCAAGCCTGCAGGAGCAGGAGATGTTCCGGAAGCAAACTATAAAATGATTGCTGCTTTGGCAGTAAAACGAGGGGATATTGAGAGAGCAGAAATTCCTGCATTTGTGGAAAAACATGGTTTGGTAGGTTGGGCTCCCACACAGGGACATATTCCGTCAGGAATCCCTTATCTTGGCTTATTGCGGGATGAAATTCTGGAAGGAAAGACAAAGAATGCCATGATTATCGGAAAAGGAAGTTTGTTTTTAGGAAGAATGACAAACCTTTTTGACGGAGCATCTTTTGTAGTTTGGGCAAATGAAGGAAAGAACAAAACCACAGAAGGACAAGCAGGAGAGGCGGTAAACATGGAACCGGCCCAAAGCAATGCAAAACCAATTATCGGTATTGTGGTAGAGGGAAGTGAACACGGAGACGAAGTGTTCTGTCAGGCAATTGCAGACGCAGAACGCAAAGGCTGTAAGGTAGAGCTGATTCAGGGGGATGATGCCCATAAAGTCATGGAAACAAAACTTAAATCCGGAGAAATTGCCGGTGCGGTTACCATGCATTATCCATTTCCAATCGGTGTTGCCACTGTTGGAAAAGTGATTACTCCGGGACTTGGCAAAGGCATGTATCTGGCCACAACTACCGGGACTTCGGATACAGATCGTGTATGTAGTATGGTAAAAAATGCTATTTACGGTATTATTGCGGCTAAGGCAGATGGTATAGAACATCCAACTGTTGGCATTGCCAATATTGACGGAGCAAGACAAACGGAGAAGGCGTTGCTTAAACTTAAGGAAAATGGATATGACATTCATTTTTCTGAGTCTATGAGAGCTGACGGCGGTATTGTAATGAGAGGAAACGATCTTCTTGCAGGTACTGCGGATGTTATGGTAATGGATTCTTTGACCGGAAACCTGATGATGAAAATATTCTCCTCTTATACCACAGGAGGAAGCTATGAATCCCTTGGGTTTGGTTATGGCCCGGGTATTGGTGAAGGTTTAAAAGATTTAATATTGATTATATCCAGAGCCAGTGGAACGCCGGTGATTGCAGGGGCAGTGGAATTTGCCACAAACCTTGTAAAGAATCAGTGGAATCAGATTATGGAAAAAGAATTGACCAAGGCAAAAGTTGCAGGTTTAGATAGAATATTATCAGATATCAAGTCTGTAAAGAAGGAAGAAACAAAGGAAGAACTTACCAAAATGCCGGAAAAAGAAGTGTGTACTGCACAGATTGCCGGTGTTGAAGTGTTGGACTTGGAAGATGCAGTAAATACCCTCTGGAAAGCGGGAATTTATGCAGAGAGCGGTATGGGATGTACAGGTCCTATCGTAATGATGGCAGAAGATAAAAAAGAAAAATCCCTGGAGCTTTTACAGGCAGCAGGATATATAAGTTAGTAAATGAAATAGGTGATTTTTTTCTGTGATACCCTCTGCCTGTTTTTCTCAAATACATGTATGAATGAAACCGGGCAGAGGTACACAAGATATAAATAGGAGAGCAGATAGGTAGCTGGTGTGCCTCGCGGTCTTCAAAACCGTTGTGGGGGGTTAAGAGCCTCCCGGGTGGGTTCGATTCCCACCTCTCTCGTTATAGTTGAAATATCGGCTTGGAGGAAAAGAATGAAGAATCGTAAAGAACTTTTACGTGGTATACCAAAGATTGACGAGATGCTCATAGCAGAGCAGCTCGTTTTTTTGTTAGATAAACATCCACGGGCTGTGGTAGTAGAAGAACTTAGAAAGATTACGGAAAATATCCGGAAAGGAATACTTTCCGGAGAACAAGACCATGTCCCGTCCATAGAAGAAATCATAGAAAGAGTGAAGAAAAATGTTACCACAGAGGACCGATACAGCTTAAGAAGAGTTGTAAACGGAACCGGTGTTGTGTTGCATACGAATTTAGGGAGAGCCAATCTTTCACCAAAAACTGTGGAACATCTTGCGGAAATTGCAGGTCATTATTCTACCTGTGAATACGATTTGGAAAAAGGGGGACGTGGCTCCAGGCACGACCATGTAGAAGAAATAATTAAACAGATTACAGGTGCTGAAGCGGCAATGATTGTGAACAACAATGCTGCTGCCACAATGATTGTTTTAGCGGCGTTGGCAAAAGATAAAGAGGTTGTGGTTTCCAGAGGAGAGCTTGTGGAAATTGGCGGAAGTTTCAGAATCCCGGAAATTATGGAGCAAAGCGGTGCCATTTTAAAAGAGGTTGGAGCCACTAATAAGACTCATATTAAAGACTATATTACCGCGTACGACGAAGAGCGGACAGCAGCTTTTTTGAAGGTTCATACAAGTAATTACCGTATGGTGGGATTTACTAAAGAGGTTGAACTTCCGGAATTGGTTGAGTTGGGCAAGAAGTGTAATGTTCCTGTTATTTATGACATGGGTAGCGGTTTGATTGCGGATTTAAGCCGCTATGGAGTGGATGAGCCAAATGTAACCGCCGCAATGGCAACAGGCATTGATCTGATACTTTTTAGCGGGGACAAGCTTCTTGGAGGTCCTCAGGCAGGCATTTTAGCCGGAAAAAAGAAGTATATAGATATTATGAAAGGCCATCCGTTAGCAAGGGCATTCCGTGTGGATAAAATGACTTTGGCGGCGGCAGAGGATACCTTCCGACAGTATTTAGATTCCCGGGAAGTTTTGAAAGAAAATCCGGTATTAAAAATGATAACTGTTTCAAAAGAAGAATTATGGGAAAAGGCGGAGAAATTAAAACAGGCTTTAACAAAGAAAGCGGGAGGCTTTGAATACAGTATTGTGCCATGTGAAGACAGTGTGGGAGGTGGCAGCGCACCAACAACGGTTCTGCACGGATACGCTGTTGAAGTGGACTTAAAAGGAATTCCTGTGCAAAAAGCGGAAACTATGTTAAGAAAAGCAGAATTACCTATGATTGTCCGTATATTCCATGATCGAATCCGCATTCATGTAAGGACAGTTGATATGGGGGAGATTCCTGCGATTGGTCAGAATTTTTCGCAGATAAAGAAATTAACAGAAGGTGGCAAATAGTCCGGAGGAAAGGAAATGAAAAATGTTATTGTTGGAACGGCGGGTCATGTAGACCATGGGAAAACCTGTCTGATAAAAGCATTAACAGGTACAGATACAGACCGTTTACAGGAAGAGAAAAAACGTGGAATAACCATTGAACTTGGATTTACCAATATGCCTGTAGAAGAAGATTTAAAGATTGGTATTATTGATGTTCCCGGTCATGAGAAATTTATAAAAAATATGCTGGCCGGAATCGGTGGGATTGATTTGGTTTTACTGGTGATTGCTTTAGATGAAGGTGTTATGCCTCAAACTATGGAGCATTTTGAAGTACTAAAAATGTTAAATATACCAAAGGGAATTGTGGTATTAACAAAGGCAGATCTGGTGGAATATGAGTGGGCAGAGTTGGTTAAAGCAGATGTAGAAGCCATGTTGGAAGGTACCTTTATGGAAGGAGCTAAAATGGTGGAGGTATCTTCTTTTACCGGATACAATATTGAAGAATTAAAAAAACTGATTGTAGAAGAGGTTTTTTTTACAAAGGCACGGAGAACAGAAGCCGGATTGTTCCGACTGCCCATTGACCGTGTTTTTTCCATGGAAGGGTTTGGAACAGTTATTACAGGAACGTTGTTGGAAGGGTGTGTTTCCGTAGGAAATGAAGTGATACTTTACCCAACCGGCGAACGGGTAAAAATTCGAGGAATTGAAGTTCACTCTGAACCGGTAGAAACAGCCTATGCCGGTCAAAGAACCGCTATTAATCTTTCCGGAGTGAAAAAAGACGGAATCTGTCGTGGTTTTGTTTTAGCAGCGCCGGGAAGTATGGAATTAAGTGATTTTGTAGATGTAAGAATCAGACTTTTTGATTCTACCAAGAGGGGTTTAAAAACGGCAGACAGAGTGCATATAAATTATGGTTCGGCTCAGGTTATTACCAAAGTTATATTATTGGATAAGGAACACCTTTTGGCGGGAGAAAGTGCCTTGGCACAACTTAGGTTTGATGCCCCTGTTACAGTGAAAAAAGGAGATAAATTTATAATCCGGTTTTATTCCCCCATAGAAACCTTTGGGGGTGGCGTTGTATTGGAGCCTAAAGCATGTAAACATAAAAGAGAGGATCCGGCAGTTATTGAAGAATTATATATTAAGGAAAATGGTACTGAAGAAGAAGTAATGGCTGTAATGGTGAAAGAAGATAGTCTTTTTTTCAGGGAAGGCAGTCATTTTGCCGCCAGACTGGGCATTTCGGTGCAGGAGGCGGATGTAGTTTTAAATCAATTGACAAAAAAGGGGCTCGTGTTTGTGACAGATGGAGGCCTTTATTATCATAAAGATATCAGAACACGATTTGTTCAATTTGCAAGTGATACATTAGGCGAGTTTCATAAGAACCATCCCATAGCACCCGGAATGGATAAAGAAGAATTCAAGAGCAGATTAAAAGAATTTATGAAGTTAAATGATGTGAAAAGCGGGGAAATTATTTTAAATGAGCTTGTTGCAGGAGAAATAATAGGCATCAATCAGTCAACTGTGGCGTTAGCGTCATTTGAGGCAAAGTATACGAATGAGTTTTTAAAAGTACGGAGCCGGGTGAAAGAAATATATAAAAAGGCAGGATTTGAGGTCCCGGCATTAAATGAGGTGTTAGAAGAATTTAAAGACAAGAAGGCTGTTTCTTTGATTGTAGAAGATTTGGTAAAAAATCAGGTTCTAATTAAAATTGAACACCCATATTATATAGATAGAGAATATTGGGACAAGGCGGTTGGTTTCTTACATGACTATCTGAAAAATCATGACACAATCACCTTGGGAGAATATAGGGACGGACTGGGAACTTCAAGAAAGTTTGCCGTTCTTTTGTTGGAAGCCTTCGACAAAAGAAAAATCACCACAAAGGTAGGGGATAAACGAAAATTAAAATAGGGTTTAATATAATGAGAGGGCGTGGCGTTGATAAAAAAGGTAGGAAAGTTTTGTACGGGTGGCGGTTGCATGGCTAAGATCGGGTCAGGAACATTAAGTGAAATTCTGGAAATGCTTCCCCAGGGACCAAGAGATGAAAAGCTGTTGATTGGTTATGAAAGCAGTGACGATGCAGCGGTATATAAGTTAACGGATGAAATCGCCATTGTTCAGACTTTGGATTTCTTTCCGAGCATGGTGGATGAGCCATATATTTTTGGGCAGATTGCTGCGGCCAATGCTCTTAGTGATATTTATGCCATGGGAGGAGAAGTTAAAACAGCCCTTAATATTTTGTGCTTTCCGGAAGAAGGGGATTTAAAAGTGTTGGCTGAAATATTACGGGGCGGAGCAGAAAAAGTAATGGAAGCCGGAGGCATTTTATCCGGCGGACACTCCATTCATGATGAAAGGGTAAAATACGGGTTGTCAGTCACAGGTATTGTCCATCCGGATAAGATATATCCTAACAATGGCGGAAGATGCGGTGACAAGCTGATACTCACCAAGAAGCTGGGAGTGGGTATTTTATGTACGGCGGCACGCATTGGTGAAGGCGGTAAAGGGGGGATGGTACAAGCCGTTAAATATATGACGGAATTAAACCGTCGTAGTGCCCAGATCGGAAAAAGGTATGAAGTTCACGGATGTACGGATGTTACAGGTTTTGGATTTTTGGGTCATCTTCATGAAATGTTGGGAAAGAAATATTCCTGCCGGATAAATTGTGACAAAGTGCCCTACATTACTGAGGCGTGGGATTTGGCAAATGAGTTTCTTGTTACTGCAGGAGGACAAAAGAACAGGAACCATTTGGAAGGGTATGTTGATTACGGAAGGACTCCTTTTGCCATGCAGGAAATTCTGTTAGATCCCCAAACATCAGGAGGGTTACTGTTTGCAGTAAAAGCAGAGGAGGCAGAGAAAATGCTTGAGGCTTTACAGGCTGCGGATATTACCGGGGCCATTGTAGGTGAGATTATAAAACAGGAAGAAAAAGAAATCTATCTGGTTTAATAATAAAAGGAGAAATTAAAACGTGATTAAAGTAAATGCAATTGGCGATGCATGCCCGATTCCGGTGGTAAAAACAAAAGATGCGATTAAAAAGATGAATGGAACCGGCACAGTGGAGGTTTTTGTTGATAATCAGATTGCGGTTCAGAATCTTACGAAAATGGCCAATCAAAAAGGCTTTGTTGTGCAATCAGAAAAAGTGGCAGACAAAGAATATAAAGTGACTATGTTTATTGGCGAAAAAAATGACGGGGAAAATGAATGCGTGTCTGTTGATGAGGATAGTGTTAGTTGCATTCCCAATGTCGTTAATCGAGAAGGGATTGTGGTAATTGATAAAGACTGTATGGGGCACGGAAATGATGAGTTGGGAAAAGTGTTAATCAAAGGTTTTATATATGCATTAAACCAACAGGAAAAACTGCCGTGTAAGATATTGTTTTACAATGGCGGCGCCACCTTAACAACCACGGGAAGTCCGTTGCTGGAGGATTTAAAGTCCTTAGAAGCACAAGGCGTCCAGATCCTCACCTGTGGCACCTGTTTAAAGTATTATAATTTGGAAGATGAGTTGCAGGTGGGAACAGTAACTAATATGTATGAAATTGTGGAAATAATGATGGACAAAAATATAATTGTTAAACCGTAATTTAACATATCATGGGAGGCAATATGATTTATTTAGACAATGCGGCAACTACGTTAAAGAAACCACAGGCAGTTGCAGATGCGGTGAGAGATGCAATTATGACGATTGGAAATCCGTCCAGAGGTACATATGAGCCTGCGTTGGAAGGTAACCGACTGCTTTATGAGACCAGAGAATTACTGAATGAAAAGTTTAATGGGGACGGGCCTGAATACGTTGCTTTTACATGTAACGGGACGGAGAGTTTAAATATAGCTATCCGGGGATTGTTTTCACCCGGCGACCATGTGATTTCAACAGCTATGGAACACAATTCGGTGCTCCGGCCATTATTTTTTTTGGAAAGTCAGGGTATGGAACTGTCCTTGGTAATGACAGACGATAAGGGTAACATTTCTGTAGAGGAAATGGAAGGCCTAATTAAGAAGAACACCAAAGGGATTGTATGTACCCATGCATCCAATCTGACCGGAAATATGAATGATCTAAAAAGGATTGGCGCTATCTGTAAAAAGCATAATCTTTTTTTCGTGGTAGATGCGTCCCAAACGGCAGGAGTTTTTCCCATTGATATGAAAGAAATGAATATATCCGCGTTATGTCTGACGGGACATAAGGGCCTGTTGGGTCCCCAGGGGACAGGAGCCCTTTGTGTAAAAAAGTCGGTTCATATCCGCCCGTTAAAAATGGGAGGAAGCGGGATTTTATCTTATCATAGGGAACATCCGGAAAAAATGCCCACCGCATTAGAAGCGGGCACCGTAAATGTGCATTCTATTGCAGGGTTAAGGGCAGCGTTGTTGTACTTGAAAGCGCAGAATCCGGAAAAACTTTTGGCGTATGAAAACCGTTTAATGTGGCAGTTTTATAATGGCATTAAAGATATTCCAAAAGTGAAGGTCTATGGGGATTTTTCCGGAAAAATGAGGGCGCATATTGCGGCCATGAATATTGGAGATTATGATTCGGCTGCAGTCAGTGATGAACTGGAACAGCGTTTTGGTATTGCCACCAGGCCGGGGGCCCATTGTGCACCCTTTATGCATCAATGCCTGGGTACGGTTAGCCAGGGAGCTGTACGATTTAGTTTTTCTCATTTTACAACAGAAGAGGAAGTGAAACAGGCGGTTAAGGCGGTAAACATTCTTGCTACAGAGGACTAATTGCCGGCTGATTTTGGATTTGACGAAAAGGTCATAAGAATGATATGATGCACTAGAGTAATGGGAGGAGAGTACAAAAATTATGAATTTAGAAAAATTACGCAATGCAGGAATTGATGTGGAAGATGGTTTACACAGATTTATGAACAGTGAGCAGATGTTTGAAAAATATTTGCGTAAATTTGTAGATAATGACCAATTTGCACTATTAAAGCAGGAACTGGAAAAGAAAGATACTACAGCAGCAGAAGCATTTGAACGCGCCCACGCATTAAAAGGAATTTGTGCCAATTTAAGCATGGCAGGCATTATGGAAGTGCTTGTGCCTATGGTTGAAATATTAAGAAGCGGTTCATTGGAAGGTGTCCGGGAAAAAATGCCGGAACTGGAGGACCGCTATCAGACGATTGTAACAGCAATTAAAGAAATATAGTCATAGATGCAAAAGAAGTAAAAGTTGTACCATAATAAATACATAAAAATAGGATTGCTATTTATGGTACACAGCGTTATAATGACAAACGACCAATAATTATCTTTGGGGCAGGTGCAAGTCCTGACCGGTGGTATAGTCCACGAACCCGTAAAGGGCCGATATGGTGAGATTCCATAACCGACGGTATAGTCCGGATGAGAAAAGATGGTTACGTTTCCCGGTTTATTTTATATGTATGTTTACATGGCCTTGAAATGTATTCCATTTCGAGGCCTTTTTATACACAATAAACAAAAAACTCGCAAAGAGTGTTTTTCGTTTATATGAAAAAAGACCTCAAAACAATTTTAATTTATTTTGGAGGTTTTTATGAAAACAGAAACAACAGAACAGACAAAAAAATATACCAATACCCGTAAACTTGTGTTGGTGGCAATGTTAGGAGCCATTAGTGCAGTACTTATGCTGTTTGAATTTAATGTACCATTGGTATTGCCGTTTATCAAAATGGACTTCTCGGAGTTGCCGATTATTTTAGGCGGTTTCATTTTGGGACCATCCGCCGGAGCAGGTGTAATCCTTATTAAAATCCTGTTAAATTTTGTGTTTAACGGTTCTACAACTGCCGGTGTAGGAGAAGTGGCAAACTTTGTATTAAGCTTGTGCTACATGCTCCCGTCCGTTTTGATTTATCGCAAAAAGAAAACAAAAAAATGGGCAGCCATCTCTATGACAATCGGTACAGTAGTTGCCAGTGTTGCCAGTGTAGTTATGAATACATTTGTTATGTTCCCGGTATATGGAAAGGCATTTAATTTGCCAATGGATGCAATCGTTGAGATTTGTGCAGGTGTAAATCCTGCGGTAGACAGTGTGTTGACAATGATGTTATTTTCTGTGTTCCCGTTTAATCTTTTTAAATATGGCGTGGTATCTGTATTAACATTTTTGGTGTATAAACGTTTGGCTGGTTTTATTAGAAACATGATGTAAAGATAATCCTGCAGTTCAAAATCTTTGAATTGCAGGATTTTTTTGTGAAAGCGACGAGGCGAGCGCCATCACGCTTGCGTGAAATGGCATTCGCCGACCGCTCATCAGAGACGAGATACGCAAAGTGTCTCTCGTCTCTGTGCAAAAAACCAGAGAATTCCTAGATTTTTAGACGATTATCTGTTGAGCGGGCCGGCAAAAAGTGATATAATTTTAACAACTATGAGTATTGGGAGGCCATAAAAATGACTTATCAGGAAGTATTACAGGCAGCAAGAGGAAATATGGGGACGTTATGCAAAGTATGTGATGTATGTAATGGCTTGGCATGCGGCAATCATATCCCGGGACCGGGAGCAAAAGGAATTGGTGACGGAGCTGCCCGCAATTATAAAAAATGGCAGGATTATCGTGTGAATATGGATACCCTGACAGATGTAAAAGAGGTATGTACCCGTACAACTTTGTTTGGCCGAGAGTTTGAATTGCCGGTTTTTGCAGGACCGGTGGGTTCTGTTAACATGCATTACGGAGACAAATATGATGATAACCAATACAATGACATTTTAGTATCCGGTTGTAAAAAGGCAGGTATCGCAGCTTTTACCGGAGACGGACCGAATGAGCAGGTATTCAAAGCCACCACCGTGGCGATTAAAAATGCCGGTGGATTGGGTGTACCTACAGTGAAGCCATGGAATATTGAAGTGGTAAAAGAAAAGATGAAACTGGTGAAGGAAAGTGATGCCTTTGCCGTAGCAATGGATATTGATGCCGCAGGATTACCGTTTTTACGAAGAATGGTTCCGCCGGCAGGAGGCAAGTCTGTTGAAGAATTAAAAGAAATTGTATCCATGACAGACCGCCCGTTTATAGTAAAAGGCATTATGACAGCTACAGGAGCAAAAAAAGCTGTGGAAGCAGGTGCTGCAGGAATTGTGGTTTCTAACCATGGCGGCAGAGTACAGGATCAGTGTCCGGCTACAGTAGAAGTGCTGGAAGAAATTGTGGCAGCAGTTAAGGGAAAAACAACAATCTTAATTGACGGCGGTATCCGCAGTGGTGTTGATGTGTTTAAAGCATTGGCGCTGGGAGCAGATGGCGTAATTATTGCCAGACCTTTTGTAACAGCAGTTTACGGTGGGGAAGATGAAGGTATTTTAGCCTATGTGAATAAAATAAAAGGGGAACTGGAAGACACGATGACAATGTGTGGAGCGGCAACCCTGAAGGATATTACAAGAGAAATGGTTACGAAATACTAGGGAGGATTGGACATGAAGAAAAAAGTAATATTTATTTTGATGTGGGTATTGTTTGTGGCAGGTTGCTATTATGTAATGATTCCTGCAATCAATATTCACAATGTGGCATTTTGGAACTTCCTTTTGATGGTTATGATAGTTCCGGCAATTATACTTAGTGTGGTTTATAAGCTTTCCGGAACGTTCCGGATTGATTTTAAAGAGATAGTCCGTGACTGGAAAAATAAGAAGGTAACCTTTGTGGGATGCCTTGTTATCGCAGGTATTGCTGTGATTGGCGTTATGGTTTTCGGAAGTTTGTTTGGAGCACAGATTTTCCATGCAAAAGCATATTCCTCCATTCTTTCCATTGAAGAAAGAGATTTTTCAGAGGATATTGACGAATCCAAGGTGCTTGATAAAGTGGCTTTGATGGATACAAACAGTGCCAGAATATTGGGAGACCGCAAGATAGGAAGTCTGTCGAATGTGGTTAGCCAGTTTAATGTGTCTTACGATTACAGCCAGATTGATTATAAAGGGTATCCGTTAAAAGTATCTGCTTTGGAGTATGCAGGTTTCTTTAAGTATCTGGGAAATAAAAAGGACGGTATTCCGGGATATGTTACGGTAGACCCGGTGGCACAGACCACGGAATATGTGGAATTGGAAGAAGGCATGGTTTACGTTCCGTCTTCTTATTTTGGAAAAGACTTGGAGAGACATTTGCGTTTTAAATATCCGACCCACATTTTTTCCAATCTTCATCTTGAAATCGATGAAGAGGGAAATCCGTATTATATAGCCAGTGTAATGGATTACACCATCAGTCTTTTTGGCGGTGAGACAGTTAAGGGTGTTGTGGTGTGCGATCCTTGCAGCGGTGAGACGGAGTATTATGATGTTAAAGATATTCCTACATGGGTGGATATGGCCTTTGACGGAGATTTACTGGTAAAACAGTTTGACTGGTACGGAAAATTAAGTAACGGATTTTTTAACAGCTTGTTTGCTAAAAAAGGCTGTATGAAAAGCACGGAAACCGTACAATACGACGAAGAAGGTGAAGAAGAAACACATTATGCCGCAGATTACGGATACATCGCAAAAGATGGGGATATTTGGATATACACCGGCGTAACTTCCGTAAATGAAGACTCATCCAACATTGGATTTATTATGGTTAACGAACGTACCGGAGAGGCACGCTATTTTGCAGTGGCAGGTGCAGATGAAAGCTCTGCTATGGCTGCAGCGGAAGGTGAAGTTCAGGAAAAACGATATGTGGCATCCTTCCCATCTCTGATTAACGTGGACGGAAATGCGACCTATATTATGGTATTAAAAGATGCCAATGGAATTGTAAAAATGTATGCCATGGTTAATGTAGAACAATACAATCTGGTTGCAACCGGAGATACCATGGAAGAATGTTTTTCAGAGTACCGCAAGCTCTTAGGCGTGGAACCGGATGATGATAAACAGGATGAAAATACGGAGAATCCGGATGAAGAATATACCGGTGAAACAGTGGAAATGACATTTACCGTATCTGTAATCCGTTTTGTAGAAATTGACGGTAATACCTACGTATATCTGGGAGATGAAGAAGGCAGAGTATTCTACCAGAAATTTGCAGACAACACAGATTTGTTATTTGTAGAAGTAGGAGATACCATTACATGTAAATGCGTGGAAACAGATACAAATAAATTTGCTATGACTAACGAGTAGAACAAAGGAGAACTTACTATGAGATACGTTCCAATGTCGATGTTGGAACCGGGAATGCTATTAGGCCAGGATGTATATGACGGAAATGGACGAATGCTTTTGGCAAAGCATTTAATCTTAAGTCCGGAATATATTAATGGATTGGACGAACAGGGATTTCCGGGAGTTTATATTGACGACGAATTTTCAGAAGGAATTGAAATACATGAAGTAATCCGCCCGGAGGTAAAGAGGGAAGCCTTAAGTATTATCAGTGGAATGTTTACACGGGGAAAAGAGGAATACGTTTCCCAGCGTTCCATAGAAAATGTGGCAAAAGGAATCGTTGAAAGTGTATTAGATCAGGGAGATGTTATGTTCAACCTGTTAGACGTTAAAAGATACGATGACTATACTTATTTCCACTGCGTTAATGTAGGCGTTCTTTCGGCAATGGTGGGTGCAGGCATGAGATTGTCTGAAACGGAGTTAGAGCAGCTGACAGTCGCTGCACTTTTACATGATGTGGGAAAACGATTTATTCCGGTGGAAGTGTTAAATGCAAAAATTCCGTTAACCGATGAACAGAAGCAGTTGATGCATACCCATGCTTATGCGGGAATGGATTTTCTCAGAGATAAATATTCTTTTTCCGGATATGTTCACCAGGGTGTGTTCCAGCACCACGAATGGTTTAACGGTAACGGATACCCGTTGGGGCGAAGCGGTGAGGATATATCCTTATTTGCACGAATTATCAAACTGGTGGATGTGTATGATGCACTTACATCAAATCGTCCGTACCGACCGGCTATTTCCAACGGAGATGCTGTGGAATACCTGATGGCAGGAAACGGACAGGAATTTGATCCGAAGATATTGAATGTATTTTTGAAGAAGATTGCTGTATATCCGGTTGGAGCACAGATAGAATTAAGTGACGGAAGTCAGGCTGTAGTTGTAGAAAACAATGTAGATATGATTTTGCGTCCGAAGATTCGAATGATTCAAACAGGAAAAGATATAGATATGGCCGAAGATACACAAGCAAGACATTTGACCATTAAGAGAATAATTATGAGCTAATCGTTTGAGGGCCGGTTTCGTTGTGATTTTTGCGGACCGGACCTTTTACACTTTTAATAAAGGATAGAAAAATATGAAAATTCAACTTGTAGCCATAAACGCAAAATATATTCATTCCAATTTGGCGGTGTACTGCCTTCAGGCGTATGCAAAAAAGCATGGCGTGGAAGTGGAGAGAAAAGAATATACCATTAATCATAATGCAGATGATATATTGGCAGGTATTTATCTGGACAATCCACAGGTGGTTTGTTTTTCCTGCTATATTTGGAATATTGTTTATGTAAGGGAATTAATAAGAGAGTTGAAAAAACTTCGCCCGGAAATTCAGATATGGGTTGGAGGACCGGAGGTGTCCTACCACGGAGAAGATTTTTTGAAAGAAGAGACGGGAGTGACCGGCGTGATGCGTCAGGAAGGGGAAGAAACCTTCTTGGAACTTTGCAAACAGTCTTTTTTGAATCTTTCTGAAATTCAGGGGATTACTTATCGTGATAGGGAAAATATTATTTGTAATCCGGACAGAGAGCCTATGAATCTGGATGATTTGCCATTTGCCTATGAGCGCCCGGAGGAACTGCAGAACCGGATCATGTATTACGAGTCTTCCAGAGGATGCCCGTTTTCCTGCAGTTATTGCCTCTCTTCCGTAGATAAAAGACTGCGGTTTAAGAGCCTTGAAAAAGTATATAAAGAATTGGCAGTATTTTTGGCGTGGAAGGTTCCCCAGGTGAAATTTGTAGACCGGACGTTTAATACCAAAAAAGAACATGCCATGGGAATCTGGAGATTTTTGAAAGAACAGGATAACGGTGTAACAAACTTCCATTTTGAAATCGCGGCAGATTTGCTGGATGATGAAGAATTGGAATTTCTTGCCACCTTAAGACCGGGGTTAGTCCAATTGGAAATTGGGGTACAGTCTACCCATCCGGAAACCTTAAAGGAGGTCAAAAGAAACACCAACCTTGAGAAAATATGGAAAAATGTAGATTCACTGATAAAGGCGAACAACTGCCATGTGCATTTGGATTTGATTGCAGGATTGCCTTACGAAGGATATGAGCGGTTCAAACAGTCTTTTTGTGATGTGTACGCCCATCATCCCCATCAACTGCAATTAGGCTTTTTAAAGGTCTTAAAAGGTTCCTATATGGAAGAAAAGAGCAGGGCGTATGAGATTTTAAAGCATGAACGCCCGCCGTATGAAGTGCTTTCTACAAAATGGATAACTTTTGAACAGCTTCTTTGCTTAAAGCAAGTAGAAGAAATGGTGGAAATGTACTACAACAGCGGACAGCATAAAACACTTTTGATGTTGCTGGAAAGATGTTGCGAGAATGCATTTTCCTTATATGAACAGCTGGCTGACTTTTTTGCAAAAGCCAATCCACAGGCTGCCAAGATGTCAAGAGTGGCAAAATCACAGATATTATTGGAGTTTGCCATCTTCATAGATAAAGAAAATGAGGATTTATATACCCAGGCGGCTGTGTTTGATTTGTATCTTCGGGAGAATTTGAAAAGCAGACCGGACATATGCAGGGAAATGACAAAAGAACAGGCGGCATTTAAAAAGCAGCACGGAATGAAAAAGCATATGGAACTGTTTGACTATGATTTCGTTTCTGAAGATATTAGGAAAAAGAAAACTACAGTTATTTTTGATTATGAAGAAAGAAGTCCCATTACATGGGATGCAACAGTGAGAGTGGAAAAATGAAAAAAAAGGAAAGAATGCTGGAAATTCTGCGGAGAATGGACAAAGAATACGGCAGAGATTTAATATGTTATTTGAATCATGAAACAGACTGGCAGTTACTGATAGCGGTGATTCTCAGCGCCCAGTGTACCGATGCCCGGGTCAATATTGTGACGGAGACCCTGTTTAAAAAGTATGATTCCTTGGAAAAATTCGCCAATGCGGATTTGAAGGAACTGGAAAAGGATATCCATTCTACAGGATTTTATCATAATAAAGCGGTTAATATCATTGCCTGTGCGAAACGATTGATAGAAGTTTATGACGGAAAAGTGCCAAGCTCTTTGGAAGATTTACTGACTTTGGCAGGGGTGGGAAGAAAGACCGCCAACGTTATCCGGGGGAATATTTACAATGAGCCAAGCATCGTTGTAGATACCCATGTGAAAAGAATATCCCGTCGTTTTGGCTTTACCAAAGAAACAGATCCGGAAAAAATTGAAATGGATTTAATGAAGGTTTTACCAAAAGAAGACTGGATTCTTTATAATATTCACGTGATTTCCTTAGGCAGAACTTACTGTGTGGCAAGAAAGCCGGATTGCAGGAACTGTTATTTACAGGATATATGCATAGCGGAGGATAAAAATTGTTAAAGGAATACGTAAGCATTGATTTGGAAATGTCGGGACTAAATCCCAGGGAAGACAGGATTATCGAAATCGGGGCAGTGAAGGTTCAAAATGGAGAGATTGTTGAGAAGTTTTCCAGATTGGTAAATCCACACAGAAAATTAGATGAAGAGATTGTTTTGTTAACCGGCTTGACAGATGAAATGTTAGAGCAGGGAGTGGAAGACTGGGAAGCAGTAAAGGCATTTATGGATTTTGCCGGAGAGGCCCCTTTGGTGGGACATCATATTGTGTCTGATGTGAGTTTCTTGAAAACCTGCGCAGTGAATCATAAAGAAAAATTTTCAAACCCGGTGGTGGACACCCTGGGGCTGGCGAGAAAAATATTACCACCTCAACAAAAAAAGAACCTGAAGGCATTATGTCAATATGCAAACATTACAGTGCCTGAAATTCATAGGGCTACGGAAGATGCGGAGGCTACCCACAAATTACTACAGTGGATGATGGCCCAGCCGGAAGCAGAGCCGGAGTGGTTTCGCCCACGGGAATTAAATTACAAGGTGAAGAAACAAGGCCCTATCACCAAAAATCAGGTTCGTCAGTTAAGGGAATTGTTGGAATATCATCACTTGGAAATGGACATAGAAATAGGAAGCCTGACGAAAAACGAGGCTTCCCGTAAAATTGATAAAATATTATTTAATTATGGACGAATTCCGAAAGCTTGAGTATAATTGTTTTTTTGGAAAGGGAATTAATCTTTTCAGCCTGTTTTATCAGTTCCGGAATTTGATGTTCAAGGTTCATGGAACAATAAATTTTGGCAAGCAGAATATAACTTGAACCAATATCAGAACCGGAGGCAACGGAAAATTCCAATACTTGTCGGGCTAAAGCAAATTCTTCTTTTTCGAAAAGTAATTCACCCCATCGGTTTAGGGCCATACACATGGTGGTAAAATGCTCATCGCATTCGGTAAGAAACGGCAGATTTGCTGCACCGTAGGTAAGCTTTAAGTCCGTGTTGCTGATACCGACCAGGTTTAATATTTTTTTATCAGAAAGGGTTTGCAAGATGTTTTCCTGCTCTAAAATATCAGGAGAGGAAACGGCTTGAAAAGGAAGCCGGTCAAAGGGGATTTCAATATAAGAAAGTTGGGAAATGTCCTGACGTCTGGTGGCGTTGGCATCTTCCTCTTTTTTCCAAAAAGCTTCTCTGCTTTCCCGTTCCTTTTTTTGGGCCTGGTAACGTTTAAAGGCGGCCCAGCCTATAAAAATCAAAAATAGAGAAAGAAAATACGGAATCATTATAAATAGTCCTTTCGTATAGTCAGGAGGTGTATCTATGAAAGTGTCTGCAAGACAAAAAAGAAGACAACGTATCGCATGTGTAGTTGCAATCATTCTTGTAATTGCCATGGTGCTCCCAACGTTATTATCTGTTTTAATGTAATGGATAGTAACATTATAATACGATTACGTACAGAAAATCTATTGTAAATATTAAAAATTGTGATAAAATTATCTTGAGTTAATTTGGGTTTGCGCCAAGGCGCATCGGATTATGAAAGGAAAATGTATGAAAAAAGTAATGAAATGGTTTCCAATGCTTTTCGGTGTTTTACTAGTTCTGGGAACGGGCGTACTGAATGTACATGCAGACAATAATACAGAAGAAACAATTTTTGAAGGAGTTTATTTCAATTCCATTTCTTTAGAAGGAAAGACTAAAGAAGATGCGGAAATGATCATTCAAGATTATGTAGATGATCTTTTAGAACAACCGATTGTCTTAAAGATAGAGGACCGCTATGTTGAAATTATGCCGGCGGATATCGGTTTAACTTGGATGAATCCGCAGCTTGCAAAGGAAGCCTATAGTGTAGGCCGTACAGGCAACCTGATTAAACGTTTTAAAGAACAGAAGGATTTGGAAACTGACAGCGTGGAATTAAGAACCGTTTTCAAGGCGGATGAAGAATTGCTTCACACATTATTGACAGAAAAACAGGGAACCATGTGTGCAGAGCCTGTAAACTGGGGATTGGTGAAAGAAGGTAATACTTTTACAATCATTCCGGGCTCCGTTGGTGCCATCATGGATATTGAAGCATCCTATTCCTTGCTGGAAGAATTTTTTGCAAATGAGTATATTCCGGATAACAGAGAAGTTGAATTAATTGCCAATATTACAGAACCGCTGGGCAGTGAAGAAGAACTGTCAAAGGTTTGTGATTTGTTAGGAAGTTTTTCCACAATTTATATGACAGATACGGCTGGTAGAAACCAGAACGTAGAAAATGGTGCTTCAAAGATTAACGGAACTCTTTTGTATCCGGGTGAAGAATTTTCTGTGCAGGCAACAGTATCACCGTTCACTCAGGAGAATGGATATGCCATTGGTTATGCTTATGATAACGGTAAAGTGGTTGAATCTGTTGGTGGTGGTATTTGTCAGGTTTCCACCACATTATATAATGCGGTTTTACGTGCAGAGTTGGATATTACCCAGCGCGCACCACATTCTATGACTGTAGGATATGTACAGCCTGCAGAGGATGCAGCGATTGCAGGAACATGGAAAGATTTAAAGTTTGTTAATAATCTGGACTATCCGATTTATATTGAAGCTTATACAAAAGACATTTCATTGTACTTCAATATTTACGGTGTAGAAACAAGAAGTGCAGACCGTAAGGTTGTATTTGAATCTGAAATTTTGGAAATCACACATCCGGAACACGTTTTTGAAATTGTAGACGAAACTGTAGGATATTTTGAATGTGTGCAGGATATTCATATCGGATATAAAGCAAACCTTTGGAAAATCGTATATGAAAACGGAGTACAGGTTAGCCGTGAAAAGGTAAACTATAGTGTATATGCTCCGGAATCATCTCACTATAAGGTTGGTTTAAATACAGATAACGAAGAAGCGATTAAGGAAATTGAAAAGGCAATTAAAGAAAGTATTGCCACCGGAAACGTACAGTTTGTAATCGACGCGGTTGCAAAATACAGTGAACTGGAACCTGAAGAAGGAGAAGGTACAGGAGACGGTACGGGATCCGAAGAAGGAAATTCCGAAAGCGAAGATACAAACGCAGGAGAAGGCGAAGAATAAATGAAGACAGGAAAAGTTTCGGAGAGCATATTAAAGCGCTCCGTGCTGAAGGAAATAAAGACAAAGCGTCCGGAAATTCTTTTGGGGGCAGGGGTTGGAGAGGATTGTGCCGCTGTTATGGTAGCGGAAGATGAAGTGCTAGTCCTTTCTACCGACCCAATTACCGGTGCCAGTCAGGATATTGGATTGTATGCCATCCAGATTACGGCGAATGACCTGGCAAGTTCCGGGGCAGAGCCAATAGGCGTATTAGTGACAGTGCTCTTGCCGGAAGAAACCGAAGAGGCAGAATTAAAACAATTGATGCGCCAGATGCAGGAAAATTGTGAAAAACTCCATATGCAAATTATGGGTGGTCATACAGAGGTTACCAAGGTTGTAAACCAGCCGGTAGTATCGGTAACCGGTGTAGGAAAAATAAAGAAAGACGCCTTAGTATCCACCGGCGGAGCAAAGCCGGGAGATGATATGGTAGTAACTAAATGGATTGGTTTGGAAGGAACCGGCATTATTGCTACGGAAAAAGAGGCCGCTCTTTCAGAACGTTTTTCAAAAGATTTTATAAATAAGGCAAAAAGCTTAAAAGAGTACCTTTCGGTTGTACCGGAGGGTATGATTGCTGTAAAGAATGGTGTTAGTGCCATGCATGATGTAACCGAAGGGGGAATTTTTGGAGCCCTTTGGGAAATGGCGGAAGCCTCCGGCATCGGGCTGGAAATTGATTTGTTAAAAATACCTGTTAAACAGGAAACCATAGAAGTTTGCGAGTTTTTCGGAATCAACCCGTATGAGTTGATTTCCAGCGGAAGTATGTTGATTGCTACGAAAGATGGCAACGGTTTGGTACAAGCGCTGGAAAAGGAGGGAATTGCGGCTACCGTGATTGGTAAAGCAACCTCGGGTAACGACAGGGTACTTTTGAATCAGGAAGAAAGAAGATTCTTAGAACCCCCAAAAACAGACGAACTATACAAAGTAATATAATTAACAGAGTATTTGGGAAAAAGAATAAAAACACAAAGAGAGGGAAAAGAAATGAGAAGTCCATTAGGAAAGACAGTCCAGACTGTAAAACCATCCGGCATCCGTCGCTTTTTTGACTATGCGGCAGATATGCCAAATGCAATTTCATTAGGAGTAGGCGAACCGGATTTCGTAACTCCGGAACACATTAGAGAAGCAGGTATTAAGTCCTTACAGGAAGGAAAAACTGCTTATACTTCTAATGCAGGTTTAAAAGAATGTAAGGTTGCAATCGCAGAATACTTAAAGAGAAGATTCGATATCGAATACGATCCGAACAAAGAAATCATCATGACAGTTGGTGGTAGTGAAGGTATTGACCTTGCTATGCGTGCAATGCTTGATCCGGGCGATGAAGTATTAATTCCACAGCCAAGTTATGTTTCTTATGAACCATGTTGTGTATTAGCAGGTGGTACACCGGTAATCATTAACTTAAAAGAAGAAAATGAATTCCGTTTAACAGCAGAAGAATTAGAAGCAGCAATTACACCAAAGACCAAATTATTGGTATTACCTTTCCCAAATAACCCAACCGGTGCAGTTATGGAAAAGAAAGATTTGGATGCTATTGTTCCTGTAATTCTTAAACATGACCTTTTTGTATTATCTGATGAAATCTATGCAGAATTAACCTACGGAAGAGAACATGTATCTGTTCTTAACTACGAAGGTATGAAAGAAAGAACCGTATTAGTAAACGGATTCTCTAAATCTCATGCTATGACAGGATGGAGATTAGGTTACTTATGTGCTCCTGAATTAATCATGCAGCAGATGGTTAAGATTCATCAGTTCTGCATTATGTGTGCTCCTACAACAGCACAGTATGCAGGTGTTGATGCAGCAGCAAACAGCGATGCTGACGTAGCTTACATGAGAGAAAAATACAACGAACGTAGAGAATACCTTATGAAACGCTTCAGAGAAATGGGTATCCAGTGCTTTGAACCATACGGAGCATTCTATGTATTCCCATCCATTAAGCAGTTTGGCTTAACATCCGAAGAATTCGCTATGAGATTTTTACGTGAAGAAGAAGTAGCAGTTGTTCCTGGTACAGCATTCGGCGACAGCGGTGAAGGTTTCTTACGTATTTCCTATGCTTACTCCATTGAAAAATTAGAAAAAGCAATGGACAAGATGGAAGGCTTTATTAACAAATTAAGAGCAGAACAGAAATAATTTTTGCTAATTAAAAGATGATTTAGGTAGGTGTAGTAACGTGGCTAAGTTAAACATTGTATTATATGAACCGGAAATTCCATTTAACACAGGCGCCATCGGCAGAACATGTGTGGCAACCGGAACCCGGCTTCATTTAATAGAGCCGTTGGGTTTTAAATTAACAGAAAAAGAAATCAAACGGGCAGGCCTTGATTATTGGCCGGACTTAGACGTTACTACCTACGTGAATTACGAAGATTTTTTACAGAAAAATCCGGGAGCCAAGATTTATATGGCTACTACAAAGGGAAAAAATGTGTATTCCGATGCCTCCTTTGAACCGGACTGCTATATTATGTTCGGTAAGGAAAGCGCAGGTATTCCGGAAAAAATTCTGGCCCATCATAAGGACGACTGCATTCGAATTCCGATGATTGGGGAAACCAGATCATTAAACCTGTCCAACTCTGTTGCCATTGTATTGTATGAGGCGTTAAGACAGAACAACTTTGAACATATGAAGTTGGAAGGACAGTTGACAAAATACGATGACTATATAGAGTAATTAAAAAGAAGCAATCGAGGAGACAATATGGGAATTATTCGAGCTTCAAAATTAGTGTTTGAATATATACGCCGTGACGAAGAGGGCAATGTGGAAGGCATTGATACCGCTTTGGCCGGCGTTGATTTGGATATAGAAGAAGGTAATTTTATAGCCATTTTGGGACATAACGGTTCCGGAAAATCTACTTTGGCAAAGCATATGAATGTGATTCTTTCTCCAACAGAAGGAACCTTATGGATTGACGGAAAAAACACTTTGGATGATGACAAAGTGTGGGAAATCCGTAAAAGTGCCGGAATGGTTTTTCAGAATCCGGACAATCAGATTGTTGCGGGTGTAGTGGAAGAAGACGTAGCGTTTGGTCCTGAGAATATGGGGGTTCCAAAGGATGATATTTGGGAACGTGTGGCAAAGAGTCTTGCGGCGGTAGGTATGGAAGCATATCGCACCGATTCTCCGAATAAGCTTTCCGGCGGGCAAAAACAGCGTGTGGCAATTGCAGGCATTATAGCTATGGAGCCAAAATGCATTATTTTGGATGAGCCTACCGCTATGCTTGATCCAATCGGACGAAAAGACGTCATTGATACAATTAAAGAATTAAACAGGGAAAAAGGTGTAACCATTGTTCTGATTACCCACTATATGGAAGAAGTGGTGGATGCGGACAAGGTTTACGTTATGGATAAAGGAAAAGTGGTAATGCAGGGGGCACCAAGAGATGTTTTTTCACAGGTAGAGAAACTGAAAGAATATCATTTGGATGTACCGCAGGTTACCTTGCTTGCCTATGAATTAAAAAAAGCAGGTCTGCCGTTAAAGGATGGAATTTTAACAAGGCGGGAACTTGTGGAGGCATTATGTCAATTATCATAAATGAAGTAGAGTATGTATATTCTCCGGGAACTGCTTTTGAAAGAAAAGCACTGAAGAGTATTAATTTAAAAATAGAAGATGGCGAGTTTATTGGAATTATCGGTCATACAGGTTCCGGAAAATCTACTTTGATTCAGCAGTTAAACGGATTGTTAAAACCTACTTCCGGAGCGATTTATTATAACGGAAGAGATATTAATGATGGCGATTTTTCCAAAAAGGAATTGCGTAGCAAGGTGGGGCTGGTATTCCAGTACCCTGAATATCAATTGTTTGAAACAACTGTGTTTAAAGATGTTTGTTTCGGACCAAAGAATCAGGGATTGAAGGATAATGAAGCCGGTTTGAGAGCGTTTGAGGCTTTGCGTCAGGTTGGTTTATCGGAAGAATTATACTATCAATCACCGTTTAATCTTTCCGGTGGAGAAAAACGTCGTGCAGCCATTGCCGGTGTATTAGCTATGAAGCCGGAAATGTTGATTTTGGATGAGCCAACGGCCGGACTGGATCCGCAAGGACGGGATGAATTGCTGGAGCAGTTGGCGAAACTTCATAAAGAAAATAATATGACGGTTATACTGGTATCTCACAGTATGGAAGACGTGGCAAAATACGTAAACCGTCTCATTGTTATGGACCACGGAGAAGTAGTGCTTGATGGGGAACCAAAAGATGTGTTTGCCAATTACAAGCAGCTGGAAGAAATGGGATTAAGTGCTCCACAGGTAACTTATGTGATGAACGACCTGTTGGCAGCAGGAATTCCGGTGAATACGGATGCTACAACTGTGGAAGAAGCTAAGACAGAAATATTACGTGTATTGAGGAAGTAACATGTTAAGAGATATTACCATCGGACAATATTATCCGCGGCAGTCAGTGATTCACCGCTTGGATCCAAGGGTGAAGCTTATGGGCGCCATGGTATTTATTGTGTCCGTGTTTTTGTTTGAAAACATTATAGGTTTTGCAATTATAACCGGTTTTTTGGTTGCTTGCATTATACTGACAAAGGTGCCGTTTAAGTATATGGTGCGGGGATTAAAGGCAATTCTTGCGATTCTTGTGATTACATCTATGTTTGGATTGTTTTTTACACCGGGAGATGTGCTTTTTCAGTGGAAATTTATTAAAATCACAGACAAAGGTGTGGAAAACACGTTGTTTATGATCGTAAGACTGTCATATTTGGTACTGGGTACATCTATTATGACGTTAACAACCACTCCGACCAGACTTACGGATGGAATGGAAAAAGGACTTCACTGGATGAATTACATCAAAGTACCGGTGCATGACGTGGCTATGATGATGTCCATTGCACTGCGGTTTATTCCGATTTTGGTTGAGGAAACGGACAAAATCATGAAAGCACAGATGGCCCGTGGTGCAGATTTTGAGTCAGGGAATATTTTTACCAAGGCGAAGAATATGATTCCGTTGTTGGTTCCGTTGTTTGTTTCTGCTTGGCGTCGTGCCACAGAATTGGCGATGGCAATGGAAGCCAGATGTTATAACGGAGGAGAAGGCAGAACAAAGATGAAGCCGTTGGTGTATGCAAAGAGAGATGTTTTTGCATATATTATTTTATTTGTATATTTAGGTGTTTTAATTGCTTGGAAGGTTGTGGGTTCGACCGTGTTTGCAGGCATGAATGTTTGATGAAAATCCCGGATAAGGATATGAAGCCGAGACGGTGATAGATATGGAAAAATGATTGGAGTAGCGGATGGCAGAAGAAAAGAAAGTCCGTTTATTTGTAGCCTATGACGGCTCAAATTACTGTGGCTGGCAGGTACAGCCGAACGGAAATACCATTGAGGCAGAATTAAATAAAGCCCTTACGGATTTGTTGGGTGAGGAAATTACTGTTATTGGTGCCTCCCGTACCGATGCAGGCGTGCATTCCATGGGAAATGTAGCGATTTTTACAACCACGGCCAGAATGCCTGCGGAGAAATTTTCTTATGCTTTAAATCAGCGTCTGCCGGATGATATTGTTGTGCAGAAATCAGATGAGGTGCCGCTTGATTGGCATCCGCGTTATGTAAAAAGCAAAAAAACATATCGGTACAAAATCTTAAATCGTGAATTCCCGCTTCCGCTTGCAAGAAAGGATTCTTATTTTTACTATCGCACATTGGATGAAAAACGTATGCAAGAGGCGGCCTCGTATTTAATCGGAGAGCATGATTTTAAGAGTTTTTGCGCAGCAAATGCGCAGGTAGAAAGCACTGTGCGGGAAATATATTCCTGCGATGTGACCCGCGATGGGGAAATGATTTCGATTACGGTAACAGGAAGCGGATTTTTATATAATATGGTTCGCATTATTGCAGGAACGTTAATTGAGGTTGGAAACGGTTTTGTTGAACCTTCCGAAATTGTAGCAATGTTGGAGGCAAAGAACCGTGCGGCAGCAGGACCTACGGCTCCTGCGTGCGGATTGACGATGATTGGCATTGAGTATGAGGATTAATTCTTGCGGAGGAAGTTTATGGCAAACTGGAAAGAAATTAGTATAACAGATATAAAAAACGTACATATCGGGCATGCCCATAACGAAGAACATGCTACAGGATGTACGGTTATTATTTGCGATAAAAAGGCAAAATGCGGTGTTGATGTCAGAGGTGGCGGACCGGCTTCAAGAGAAACGGATTTGTTGAATCCTTTGATGAGTAACGACGGAATCAACGGCCTTTTATTAAGCGGCGGAAGCGCATTTGGTTTGGACGCTGCAGGCGGTGTGATGAAGTATTTGGAAGAAAAAGGCCGCGGCGTGAAGGTAGGAAATGCAATCGTTCCAATCGTGGTAGGGTCTTGTATTTTTGACTTAAACTGCGTAGACGGCAAGGTTCGTCCGGATGCAGCGATGGGATATGCTGCCTGTCTTGATAGTGAAAAGAATATCGAAAGAAACGGCAATGTTGGTGCGGGAATGGGCGCTACGGTTGGAAAGATTCTCGGAAATCCGTCCACGATGAAGTCCGGACTTGGCTGCTATGCGGTACAGGTCGGAACGTTGAAAGTTGGTGCTATTGTAGTCGTAAATGCCATTGGCGATGTGTATGAAATGGATTCCAATAAACAGTTGGCAGGTCTTCTGAATAAGAAGAAAGACGGAATGATTTCCA
Organism: Lachnospiraceae bacterium; assembly: GCA_045632875.1. GTDB lineage: Bacteria > Bacillota > Clostridia > Lachnospirales > Lachnospiraceae > XBB1006. Next base: position 61,000 of record JAZQXN010000004.1, on the reverse strand, counting down.
GTGAAGAATACGCTGTGAAGTTATTGCAGATTGCAAGCAAATTTGCGCTAAATACAACAATTGGTGCAATTATTACCAATGGCGATTTGGATAAAGCTGAAATGAACAAAGTTGCGGCAATGGCAAGTAATGGTGTTGCCAGAACGATTCGTCCGGTAAATACATCCATGGATGGGGACTCTGTATATGCTTTGTCTGTTGGTAAGGTGAAAACCTGTGCCGATGTGGTAGGTACCTTGGCAGCCCATGTTATGGGAAAAGCTATTAACAGAGCGGTTTTGGAAGCAGAAGAGAAGTATGGTTACAAGTCCGCGCAGAGCTTTTTAAACAAGGACAAATAAAGATTAAGGAAATGATATGATATATCAAGTAGAGAAATATAGGAAACTTCTCCAAAAATATGGTTTGGAACTGATTGTTCATAATACAGAGGAGGAGCAAGAACCGATACAGCGATGTGAATTTAATGGGCATCAAGTTGAAATTACTCTGAATGTACCCAAAATTGAAAAGAGCGATAGCAATTATGAGGGATTTCTTGCTTACAATGTGCGCAGTGTTTTGTTGCCGCAATTATACATAGAAACGGAGCGTTTGATTATCCGCAGATATGAAACCAAAGATGCGGCTCCTTTATACGAAATGGACCACGACAGAAATTCCTGCTATATGGACGGAGGATATGAACCTTCAGAGCAAATGGATGAGGCTTATTTTGAAAAAATGGCGGGCTTTGCAGAAGATGAAAGCCGTTATGTAATTGCCCATAAAGACACAAATGAAGCCTTTGGATTGATACATTTGATGCCGACGGAAGACAGGGTGGTTGATACCTTGGAAATCGGCTATATAGTGAATCCGAGTCAATGCAGAAAAGGCTATGCTTTTGAAGCGGTGAATGCCTTGGTGGAGGTGCTTTTAGAAGAATTACACCTGGATATGATTATTGCCGGAGCGATTGAGGAGAATGTTCCATCCTTAAATATGCTGAAAAAATTAGGCTTTACATATGAAGGAAAAAGGCATAAGGCGTTTTGGTATCCGCCAAAAGGTCCTGTGGATATGATGATGTTCTATAAAGAACGAAAAAATGCAGAATAAAAGGTAAAATTTAGTTGACACGACAGGATACGTGTAATATAATATCTAAGTCTGACATAGGAAAAGTGTGCCCTCATTAGCCCCGAGGTCACATGATTATAGATGAGAAAGACACTGTCATAAAGATTTGTGTGGTTTCGGACATTTCCGCATGAATAAGACAGAGACACAACGAAACATTTAATAGGAGGTAAACCAATGAAAACTTTTATGGCCAACCCGGCAAAGATTGAAAGAAAATGGTATGTAGTAGACGCTACAGGATATACATTAGGACGTTTAGCAGCTGAAGTTGCTAAGGTATTAAGAGGTAAAAACAAACCTGTTTTCACACCTCACATTGATACAGGTGATTACGTAATCATCGTTAACGCTGACAAGATCAAAGTTACAGGCAAGAAATTAGATCAGAAGATTTACTATCATCACTCTGATTATGTTGGTGGCATGAGAGAAACCACATTAAGAGAAATGTTAGCAAACAAACCGGAAAGAGTAATGGAATTTGCAGTTAAAGGCATGCTTCCAAAGGGACCTTTAGGAAGACAGATGTACAAGAAATTATTTGTATACGCTGGACCTGAACACAAACATGCAGCTCAGAAGCCGGAAACATTAACATTTTAATTTGAGGAGGTAAGTTCACATGGCAACAACAAAGTATTACGGAACAGGTAGAAGAAAAAGTTCTGTTGCAAGAGTATATTTAGTACCAGGAACTGGTAAAATCACAATCAATAAAAGAGACATTGATGAATATTTAGGATTAGATACATTAAAAGTTATCGTTCGTCAGCCATTAGTAGCTACTGAAACAGTAGAAAAATTTGACGTTTTAGTAAACGTTAAAGGCGGCGGATACACAGGACAGGCTGGTGCTATCCGTCACGGTATCTCCAGAGCATTACTTCAGGTAGATTCTGACGAATATCGTCCAATCTTAAAGAAAGCCGGATTCTTAACACGTGACCCACGTATGAAAGAACGTAAGAAACCAGGTCTCAAAGCAGCACGTCGTGCACCACAGTTCAGCAAGAGATAAGATTTATCTGCGAAAAATACACAAATACAAAGCCCTGGAATGCTTGGCATTTCAAGGGCTTTTTTGTTTGTGTGTTTTTCATTGGAAGGCAAGAATGGTCGAGATGAAATGAGCATAGCGAATGGAATCGAGATTCTTCTTGCATGAGCAGATAAATCGAAGAAATAACCGAGAAGAAGCGGATTCGAGGTTGTTTTTTGCATTCGCAGTAATCCGTAAAGGCTTTAAGGATAACAGAAGAAATACCCATGAAATGGGTATTCCTGAAAAAAGTTCATATACATACCCTAAAAAACAAAAAAGAATGTCACATTAGCCGTTTAAATATTACCTCACGGGTATATAGAAAATTTATTAGATTTACTACCCTGAAAAAATCAAAAAATCAGGGTATTTTTTATAAGAAATTTTCTATATACCCGTTTCATATAAGAAAACATCTGTTATCATGATGAAAGTGGTGGATTCCAGGGTGGTAAAAAAGCTTTTTTCTCTATATACCCAGGGGATATATAATGAAAAAAGGCTTTGGTAATATTTGATATATTTAAAACTCCATATCCTCCAAAATCTCCAAAAATACATCTAACAACACAGGGTCAAATTGGGTACCACGCCCTTTTTTTAACTCCTGTAGGATGTATTTTTTTTCGGATTTTTCGGAATAAACTCTGCGTGAATTCATTGCGTCAAAGGCATCTGCAATGCAGATAATGCGTGCCTCAATGGGAATTTCGTCACCTTTTAATCCATATGGGTAACCGGTTCCGTCGTAGCGCTCGTGATGGCATTTTGCACCGATGGATACGCCCGGCAAAAAAGTTAATTCTTCTAAGATTCTGGCGCCAACAATGGTATGGTCTTTCATAGTCATATATTCGTCATCGGTTAAATGGCTTGGCTTGTGTAAGATTCCGTCTTCTACACAAACTTTTCCTAAGTCATGAAGCAAGGCCATATTTTCCAGATTTTTTATACGTCGGGAATTCCAGCCCATTTTTTTTGCAATAAGACAGGAATATTTGGCAACTCGTTCAGAGTGCTTAAAAGTATAGTTGTCTCTGGCTTCCACCATCTGACAAATGGAAAGAATGGTTTGCATGGAAATGGCGGCTAACTTCTCCCGCTCTGCTTTGATAGCTTTATCCAAAGCTTTTTTGTGTTCTTCAATAGATATTTGATTTGTTTCCATATAATTCTCCAAATTAATAAACTAGAAATATTATACAGAAGGAAAATTTGATTTACTACAAAATCATAAAATCTTCAATAATTTCTCCACATTCCTACATATTTTTGAAAACCGGTAAGGAAAGTAATTTTCACTCCTGCGTAAAAAAACTGCCGCAAGCAAGGTGTGAGGCCCGGCTACGACAGTTTTTAGTTTAATGGCTAAATTTTAAATTTATTTGCCTCGTTTTCTAATTGGTTTGCAATATCCATGTTCTTGGTTGCATCATTTTGGATAGCATCTGTATGTCCGGCTAGCTGCTCGGAGGTTTGAGTAACTTCCACAATTGCTTTGGTACTTTCGTCTACTGCAATAGAAACGGCATCGATCGAATCATTTACTTCTTTCATTCGTTCTTCAAATTCAATAAATTTAGTATTGAAATCCACCATCATGGAATTAATCTTTTCTGAATTATTGAGGTAATCCTCGCCAACACCTACAAGTTCCTCATAACCGCTGATAGTTTTGGTATTTAAGAATTCCAACATTTCTTTCGCTTTGTCGGCCAACCCGTTCACAGCACCGATAACTTCTTCAGAAATACGGCGGATTTCCTCAGCAGTCTGTGCAGAACCTTCAGCCAATTTTGTGATTTCAGTTGCAACAACACCGAAACCACGTCCCGCGTCACCGGCTCTGGCTGCTTCAATGGAAGCATTTAATGCTAAAAGATTAGTTTCACTGGCAATGTTTAAAATCTGCTCAGTCAGATTTGCAATTTCGGAAACGGACTGTGATTTTTCAATTCGTTCCTGTAATGCTTTTTCCATCGCAATCGCCTGGTTGCGAACATCATTTTGTGTATCGGTAGCGTGATTCTTAATGTTCTGTGCTCTGTGGGAAATGTTATCGGTAAGAAGTTTTCCTTCATTTGCGGCAGTTGCCATCTCATCAACATTTTCTAACATGCTGTTAATAATTTCCCCAATTTGGGTAATGGATGCGTTGGTTTCTTCCATAGAAGCACTCATCTGTTCCATTTCACTGAAAACCTGGTTGATTCCACCGCTGGTTTCCCGAACGTTCATTAAGGAAGCTTTTACTGAAGTGTTTAACACTTTGGAAGATTCATTAATATTTGTTACAACTACGCGAATGTAATGTAATAAGTCATTAACGTATCCTGCAATTACACCCAGTTCATCTTTGTTATTGCTTGGAAGCTCTTGAGTTAAATCACCGTCGCTATTAACTATATCGTAGATTTTGTCACCAACCATATTGATTTTCTTCATAACGGAGTTAACTACCAGGAAAATAATAAGTACAGCTACTACCATTGAAGCAACAGAAACAATAGTGGATACGGTTTGTAACTGATTCATAGTGTTTTGGATGTCTACCGCATCATAGTCAGAACCAAGTACAGCTACAACTTTTCCGCCGGCATCGGTAATTGGAACATAAGCCTGAATGACGGTGCCCCATTCGTCAGTAATGATGCCATCACTTAGCCAGATTTCCCCGTTGTCAATAACGGTTTCTTTTACTCCATCTACTCCAAGTGGGTCACCGATGGCACATCTGTCTTCTGAGGTGTCTGTATCAATAACGTAGCATAATTCTCCGTTGATTAGTTTTAAAGTATATAAAAATTTAATGTTGGAACTTCCTTTGATTTTTTGAAGTTCATTTACGATTAAACGATATTGGGTATTGTCTTCGTCTCCCGGTTGCAGACCGTTATGTGTATTTACGTCAACCTTTTGTGCTGCCACTAAAGCCATGGTTTTTGCCTGCTCGGTTGCTATTTCCAAGATACGTTCTTTTGCAATGCTAATGGTAATTTGTCCGATTAGTGCTCCCATTAAAAAGGTACAAATGACCACAGGGATTAAAATTTGTAGTCGGATGCTGAATTTTACTTTCTTTTGATTAGTCTTCTGTTTTCCCATGTAGATTCCTCCATAAAAATTAATTGTATAGACAATGATGGGTTTATTCTACAATAATTGTAAAAGATAAACAATATTTTTGAAAGAATTGAAAAGAAAAAACGCGATTTTTCACAATTTCGACATAAAACATGAATATTTCTAAAGTTTTACCGCAAGCATTATTGTATTAATACATTTATAGTGTTATTTACCGTAAAAATGTGGTATTCTTATGAGTAGAAATGAGTAACAAGAAAGGAAAAAATATGGATTTTAATAAACAGACAAGAAATCATATACTTCAGATTCTTATAATTGGAATTTTAGTATATTGTGGCATTCAAAGGTTGGACGTTGTTTTCATGGCATTAGGTTTTATAGCACGTCTGTTAAAACCGTTTTTGATTGGAGCGGTTATAGCTTTTGTTTTTAATGTTCCGATGAAAAAAATAGAAAAGAATTTAATCATAAAGAAGGAAAAATTAAAAAAATTCCGCAGACCGATAGCATATATTATCACATTGTTTTGTGTGGTAGGAATCCTGGCTATTGTTCTGGCGATTGTTATTCCGGAGTTGGCAGATACGTTTGCAGTGTTGATCGAAAAGATACCGCATGCCTTTTATGCAGTTCAGAGCTGGGCCATTGAAATCCCGGAAAAATATCCTGCTTTAGAGCCAACATTGAAGGAACTGCAAATAGATTGGACGGCGCTATCCAACATGGCCGTGGAATTTGTTAAAAACCTGGCGGCAGGAATGGTTGATTCAGGAATCGGACTGGTTTCAAATATTATCGGAGGCATTGCAACCTTTGTTATTGCGTTTACTTTTTCCATCTATGTGCTGATGCAAAAAGAAAAGCTGATATCCCAGACAAAGCAGATATTATATGCGTTATTGTCGGATAAAGTCACGGAAAAAATTCTGGAGATAGGGACATTGTCCAACCAGACATTTTCTAATTTCCTTTCCGGACAATGCGTGGAAGCCATTATTTTAGGAACCATGTTTGTAATTACCATGTCCATATTTGGGATGCCATATGCCATGTTAACCGGTATTGTAATTGCAGTTACGGCATTAATACCGATTTTTGGAGCTTTTATCGGTTGCGGCGTGGGGATGGTATTAATCTTCATGGAGAACCCGGTACAATCCTTATGGTTTTTATTGTTATTCCTTGTGTTGCAGCAAATTGAAGGAAATTTAATCTATCCTCACGTGGTGGGAAATTCCGTAGGTTTACCATCCATTTGGGTTTTGGTGGCAGTATCCATTGGCGGCAGTCTGTTTGGTATTGTAGGAATTTTAGTTTTTATTCCATTATGTTCCGTATTATATACCCTTTTTAAGGGAATGATAAAAAAGCGTTTGAAGGACCGGAAGGTACCGCCAAGCAAATTAAAGGAATAGGAATCAGGGTTCATATGAGAATTTTAAATGTTACGGCACAGAAGCCGGACAGTACAGGAAGCGGAGTATATTTGTCGGAATTGCTTAAGGGGTTTTTAAAGATGGGACACCCACAGGCACTGATTGGAGGCATATATGAAGAAGACGTGATTCATTTGCCGGAGAGTGTGGCAATGTTTCCTGTATATTTTCAAACGAAAGAGTTACCTTTTCCAATTGCCGGAATGTCAGATGAAATGCCATATCAAAGCACCCGATACCGGGATATGACGGAAGATATGACAGAACAGTTTAAAAATGCGTTTAGGGAAAAAATTGCAGAGGCAATCAGAATCTTTCAGCCGGATGTCATTCTGTGTCATCATTTATATTTTGTTACAGGCCTGGTTTGTCAATTGGCAGGGAACATTCCGGTGTATGGTTTTTGCCATGGCACAGATTTAAGACAGATCAAAAAAAATCCATGGCAGAGAGACTTTATCAAAAAAATGATTCCCCGACTGAATGGTATTTTTGCTTTGCATCAAGAGCAAAAAAGAGAAATCTGCCAAGAGTTTTCCTGTCAGGAAGATATGGTCAGGGTCATTGGAACTGGGTATAACAATGAGGTCTTTTATGAACCGTTAAACAAAGTAAAAAAAGAACCTGAAGACCATGAGTTTACTCTGGTTTTTGCAGGGAAACTTTCTGAAAAAAAGGGTGTTATAAGTCTTTTGGAATGTAGCAAACTTTTACCTGTGGACAGGATTTCATATCGCCTGCTTTTAGCCGGAGGATATGGGAATGAGAAAGAATATAACAGGATTAAAAACCTGGCGGAAGAGGCGCCGGTGAAGGTGGAGTTTTTGGGAAAGCTTGATCAAAACACGCTGGCAAGTGTAATGAATCAGGGAGAGTTATTTGTACTCCCGTCCTTTTACGAAGGACTGCCTTTGGTTGTAGTAGAAGCTATGGCCTGCGGATTGAAAGTAATATGTACGGATTTGCCGGGAATCAGACCGTGGCTGGATGAAAAGGTACCAAACCACCAAGTAGCATTTGTGAAGCCACCGGAAATGGAAAACGAAGATGAGCCGAAAAAAGGAAGCCTCCCGGCTTTTGAACAGGAGCTGGCAGAAATCATTGCAAAGGAAGCAAATCATATTTTAAATAAACGTGAGGGGACAGAAAATGAGAGTTCCCCTGATTTAAGTAAAATATCATGGACAGGATTATGCAAAGTGATTCTGGAGGTTATAGCAGCAGAGAAAAAGGAAGGGTAGCCATGAGACAATATTGTAATAATGAGTGGAAATTTTCACCGGATTTCAAAGAAGAAATGATTCAGCTGGGATATGGGGAAGAAGGGATGGAAGAAATCCGTATTCCTCATACCGTTGCAGAAATGCCGTATTCGTATTTTGATGAGCATATTTATCAAATGGTTAGTGGCTACCGTCATCATTTTTTTGTGGAAAAAGACTGGGAAGGAAAAGTTCTGCTGTTAACATTTGATGGAGTGGCCCACGAAAAAACGGTATATATTAACGGCAAAGAAGTGGGAAAACATTCTTGTGGTTACACTGCTTTTACCATAGATATCACCAATTATGTGAATTATGGACAGAAAAATGTGATTGTCCTTAAAGTGGACAGCAAAGAGGATTTAAACATTCCTCCTTTTGGATATGTAATTGATTATATGACATATGGTGGCATATATCGTGATGTATACCTGGAGGTAAAAGAACCGGAGTACATAGAGGACATTTTTTACCACAGTAGTCTGAATTATCCAATGGGGGCAACCTTGGAAGGACATTTTACTTTTTCGGACAATGTTGCCCAAAAAGATACAAATTTGAAAATTGCATTAAAATTGCCGGAAAGAGAAACCCCTTTATATGCGTGGGACAAAGAAGTAAAGGAAAATACACTGGATGTAAAAGAAGACTTATCCGGGATTATATATTGGGATGTGGACAATCCGCAACTCTATGAGATTATTTCGGAATTATGGGTTGAGGGTAAAATGACGGACCGGCAGGTTCATAATTTGGGTTTCAGGGAAGCAATATTTAAAAAAGACGGTTTTTATCTGAATGGAAAAAAACTGCGTATCAGAGGTCTGAACCGCCATCAATCCTATCCATATATTGGTTATGCGGCCACAGCATCCTTACAAAAAATGGATGCCCGAATTTTAAAGCATGAATTGGGATTAAATGCAGTCCGTACCAGCCATTATCCTCAATCCCACTATTTTTTAGAGGAGTGTGACCGCCTTGGTTTACTGGTGTTTACGGAAATGCCGGGGTGGCAACACATTGGTAATGAAGTGTGGAAAGAGCAGGCAGTGAAAAATGTAGAAGAGATGATTTTACAATACCGGAATCATCCATCTATCATTTTGTGGGGCGTCCGTATTAATGAATCACAGGATGACGATGCTTTTTATACAAAAACCAATGATGTGGCTCATAGCTTGGACCCAACCCGACAAACCGGCGGTGTAAGGGCAATTAAAAAGAGTCATTTGTTGGAAGATGTTTATACATATAACGATTTTGTTCATAACGGGGATAAGCCTGGGTGCGAGCCAAAGAAAAAGGTGACTTCCAATATGGATAAGGCATATTTGGTTTCAGAGTACAATGGTCATATGTATCCAACCAAGAATTACGACTGTGAGGAGCACCGGTTGGAGCATGCTCTTCGTCATGCCAGAGTGCTAAATGATGTGTCCGGGGAAGAGGATATTTGCGGTAGCTTCGGCTGGTGTATGGCGGACTATAATACCCATAAGGATTTCGGAAGCGGAGACAGAGTTTGTCATCATGGCGTACTTGACATGTATCGTAATCCTAAATTGGCAGCGGCGGTGTACGAATCCCAGCAGGAAGAAGCCCCGGTGTTAAAAATCAGTTCTTCTATGGACATAGGAGAGCATCCGGGAGGAAATCTTGGAAAGGTTTATTTGTTCACCAACGCAGATAGCGTTAAATTATATAAAAATGAAGAGTTCATTGCAGAATTTTTCAAAGAAGAGACGGAATATGGAAATCTGGTCCATGGCCCGATTCGAATGAACGACCTGATCGGAGACAGTCTGGTGAGAATAGAGCATTATCCGGCAGGTAAAGCAAAGGTTTTGAAAAAGGCCTTAAATGACGTAGCAACTTATGGGTTGGACCGATTGCCGAAAAAGACCGTTTTATCCATTGTGGGAGCGGCTCTCAGATATGGAATGAATTTTGAAGATGCATATGAACTTTATGGGAAATACATTGGTAACTGGGGAAAAAGTACAACAACCTACCGTTTTGAAGCCATCAAAGATGGTCAAGTGGTTGCAAGTGTCACCAAAAAGCCAATGACGGAAATGAAGTTGTGGGCAGAGGCAGACCATTACAAGTTACAGGATGGAGATACCTATGACATGGCTGCAATCCGCGTCCGGGCAGTAGATGAAAACGGAAATATTTTATATTACTGTAATGAACCGGTTTCGGTAAAAGCGGAAGGACCGATTGAAATTGTGGGTCCTAAGACCTTTGGTTTAAAAGGCGGAATGGGCGGGACCTATATTAAGACCCTTTCACAGGAAGGGAAGGCTGCGGTTACCTTAAGCCTTCATGGAGCAAATGATATTCGCATAGAATTTGAAGTTACGAGGTAAGGATTATGATTACAAAATTAGATACGGGGTATTTATTACATACGAAAAATACTACCTATGCTTTTGATGTAATGGAAACAGGTCATTTAGAGCATTTATATTATGGAAAAAAGATTTATGTCCAGAACATAGAGCCGTTAAAAGAAAAGTATGCTTTTCCACCGGGGAACGGAATTTGCTATGACGATAAGAACTATCCGAAGCTGGCATTAGAGGATATCCGCCTTGAAATGTCGGGTATGGGACATGGTGACATTAGAGAGCCTTTTGTAGAGCTTATTTACGGAGACGGCAATACCTCTGTAGATTTTCTTTTTGAAAAGGCGGAGATTACAAAAGGAAAAGATGAGTTTGCCACCTTGCCGGGTTCTTATGATGAAAAAGGTGAAGTGGAGCATTTATGCATTACATTAATTGACCGCAATTATCCGGTAAAACTGGAGTTGCATTACTATGTATACGAGGACTGTGATGTAATTACCAGAAGCTCCCGCCTAATCAATTACGGTTCTGAATCGGTACAAATTAAAAGATTAATGAGTAACCAGATTGATTTTGACAGGGCAGGATATGTACTTACCTCCTTTACAGGAGCGTGGGCAAGAGAAATGAAACGGCAGCAGGTTAAGATTTCTTCCGGAATGCATGTGGTCAGTTCATTTACCGGAAACAGCTCCAACCGGGCAAATCCGTTTGTTATGTTAAGCAAGGAACATACCACGGAAAATGCCGGTGATTGTTTCGGATTTAATTTGATTTACAGTAGCAATCATTTTGAAGCAGTACAGGTGAGTGCTTACGGAAAAACCAGATTTTTAAGTGGTATTAATCCACGGAATTTTTCCTATTTGTTGGAAGAAGGGGAAGCCTTTGAAGCACCGGAAGCAGTGATGACCTATTCCCCAAATGGATTTAATGCCATGAGCAAAAATATGCACCGGTTTGTAAGAGAGCATATTGTCCGTGGGCAGTGGAAATATAAAGAGCGCCCGGTGTTGTTGAATAGTTGGGAGGCCTGCTATTTTAAGATAAACGAACGGAAACTCCTAAGTCTTGCCAAGGCAGGAAAAGAAGTAGGAATTGAACTGTTTGTGTTAGATGACGGTTGGTTTGGCGACCGGGAAAATGATACAAAAGGTCTTGGAGACTGGGATGTAAACAAGAAAAAATTCCCAAAAGGCCTCAAAGGTTTAAGTGAAAAAATAAAAGCCCTTGGAATGGAATTCGGTGTATGGGTAGAGCCGGAAATGGTAAATACGGACAGCAATCTATACAGGGAACATCCGGATTGGACCATAGAAGCTCCGGTAGGACTTCATTCCGAAGGAAGGCACCAGCGGATTTTAGATTTAACAAGAAAAGACGTACAGGATTTCCTGATTGAGAAAATGACGGAGGTTTTCTCGTCAGGAGAAATTTCTTACGTGAAATGGGATATGAACCGTGATTTTACGGATTATTATTCCAAAGAATTACCACCGGACAGACAGCAGGAAGTGGCGCATCGTTACATTGTGGGATTGTACAGAGTGATGAAGGAATTAGTGACCAGATTTCCACATATTCTGTTTGAAGGATGTGCTTCCGGAGGAGACCGTTTTGACTTGGGAATTTTATGTTACTTCCCGCAAATTTGGGCAAGTGACGATACAGATGCGGTGTGCCGTGCAAAAATGCAGACCGGTTACAGTTATGGATATCCGATGAGCACAGTTAGTGCCCATGTATCCGCAGTACCGAATCATCAGACCTTAAGAACCACGCCTCTTTCTACCAGATTTAATGTGGCTGCCTTTGGAGTGCTGGGATATGAATGCAATTTAAAGGATATGAAAAAAGAGGATTTGGAAGTTATAAAAGAACAGATTACTCTTTACAAGCAGTGGCGGAAAACCTTGCAGTTTGGTGATTTTTACCGGGGGGAAGATTGGGATGATAATCACACGGAATGGACTTGTGTGTCCCCGGATCAAACAAAGGCAGTGTCTATGATGGTACAGTATTTGGTTGAGCCTAACACCCGCTATGTATGCTTGAAACCTCAAGGTTTGAACGGAGATACGGTTTATCGTTTTTACAATATAGAGCAGAAATGTAAAATCAAAGACTTTGGAAGTCTGGTGAATATGATTTCTCCGGTTTATGTAAAGCAGGATTCTTTGTTGCATAACGCCATAGATAAGTTTGTTAAACTTCCGGGAGAGGTAGAAAATGAACTTGCATCAGGGGACATGTTGATGTATTGTGGAATTAAACTTAAACAGGGGTTCGCAGGAACGGGACTTGATGAAAATGTTCGCATTTATCAAGACTTCGGATCCCGGTTGTATTTTATGGAGGGGTAAATATGTTAGAAGTACGTAATCTATGTAAAACTTACCGGCCGAAAAGAGGAGTGCCGGTCATGGCAGTTAACGATGTATCGTTAAAGTTTCCGGAAACAGGAATGGTCTTTTTACTTGGTAGGTCCGGAAGTGGTAAATCCACATTGTTAAACTTACTTGGAGGATTGGACAGATACGACTCCGGAGATATTCTGGTCAAGGGTCAGTCCACAAAAAAGTTTAAACAGTCTTATTATGACTCCTACAGAAATACTTATGTGGGATTTATCTTCCAGGAGTACAATGTGCTTGAAGAGTTTACCGTGGGCGCAAATATTGCTTTAGCTTTGGAATTACAAGGACAAAAAGCAACAAACGAACGCTTAAACGAAATCTTGGCACAGGTGGATTTAGAAGGCTATGGAAACCGTAGACCAAATGAACTTTCCGGAGGACAGAAACAAAGAGTAGCTATTGCCAGAGCGTTGGTTAAAAATCCTAAGATTATTATGGCAGACGAGCCGACAGGAGCTCTAGACTCAGCTACAGGACGTCAGGTTTTGGACACTTTGAAGAAACTTTCCCAGGATAAACTGGTGATTGTAGTTTCCCACGACCGTGAATTTGCCCAGAATTATGGTGACCGTGTTATTGAACTTGCGGACGGCAAGGTTATTCGTGATATTGAATACGACCGTTCCGGGGAAATGGTAGAGAGTAAGATACATTTCTTTGAAGATCATATTGCTATTGCATCTGATTATCAGTTAACGGAAGAAGACAGAATTGCTATTAACAAATTCTTGGAAAGTGTTCACGCAGGAACCATTGATATGGATATTGTGGGAGACAATTTCCTGGCAAGAAAGTCCCGTCCGACAGATGAAAGCACTATTGAATGGCTGGATAAGAGTCCGTTTAAATTAATTAAATCAAAATTGCCACTGAAAAATGCATTTAAAATCGGTGCCAGCGGCTTAAAACATAAAAAATTCCGTTTAGCAGTTACCATTTTATTATCTGTTATTGCATTTAATTTATTTGGTTTAGCAGATACTTTTGGTGCATATAACCATGTAGAAACCTGTGTAAATTCCATTATGGACTCTGCTATTGATTACGTTAGCGTAAAACAGGCAAAGCGGTTTGATAATGGTCTTCAGCCTTATTACAGCAGCTGGGGCTATAAACTGGATGATGATGACCTGATTAAGTTCAAAGAGGAAACAGGGGTATCTTTAACCGGTGTTATTTATCCAAGAGACACACATCTTGGGTTTGACGCCTTTTTAGACGGAAAAGCGCTTAGTAAATATTTGTATTCTGTTTACAGCACAGAGTTTTCCGGTTTGGCAGAGTTAGATAAAGATGCCATCGAAGCAACCGGTGCAACTTTGATTGCAGGAACCTATCCGGACGGCAGCAAAAATGAAATCGCAATTCCGGCATATGTTTGTCAGAGCTTTATAGAAGCAGGATATTATGATTATTATACCAACTATGTTCTGCCGTTACAGAACCCGGATATTACCGCTGAAGAGATGGAAGCTCTTTATGCAAAAGAACCGGTTTATGAAAAAATTACAAAACCGGAAGAAATGGTAGGAAAGATTCTTTATATTAATGAGACACCATATACTATTTCCGGTATTTTGGATTTTGATATTGACTGGGAGAGATATTCCGTATTAAAAACAGAAGATGCTCCTTTGTCTGATGCAGAAACCATTGTACTGTATGCAATGGCAACAGAATTAAACTACTTACAGACATATAGTTTTATGTCTGTTGCAGTGGTAGGAGATGGTCATCTGGACGAAATTCTGGCCAATGAACCGAGAACCTATGAAATGATGAATTCCTGGGTATGGTTCTACGGAACAAATAATTCCGATGATATGTGGGTAGAAACCAATGCCAACTATTTGGGAACGCTGGATGAAATCAAGGATTGTGAAATTATCTGGTTAGAAGGCAAAAAGACCTCTCTTGGAGAAAAGGAAATTATTATTGCTTCAGACTGCCTGTATACATACGGTGAAAACGGAGAAGGCACAACAATTGAGGGCATGACTGCAGAAGAAATCAAGGCAGTACTTGCACCATTCGGCGATTTGTCCATTAACGGATGGGATTCTGCGGACCAGTATGTTGAAGGCGACGGATATAAGATTGTTGGTGTTATTGATGCAGAGAAATATCCGGAATATAGCTGGACATTCTTTGTAAATGACAAATTACTTGCAAGGTTTATTGATCCGGAAGATATGGGTATTTATGATTTTGCAGTAGGTGCAATGCCGGAAACAAAAGAAGAAATCACCACTTTGGTAGAATGTTGTTATAACGACGAAGTAAAATACCGTTGTGAATTGGAAAACCCTGTAACCTATGAATTAGATATGATTCACGAAGTGCTTCAGGTATTGGCCAAAGTATTCCTTGGAATAGGTGTGGGATTTGCAATTTTTGCATCTATTATGTTAGCAAACTTTATTTCTACAAGTATTGCGTACAAGAAGCAGGAAATCGGTATTCTTCGTGCGATTGGTTCCAGAGGAAATGACGTATTCCGCATTTTCTTTTCAGAAAGCTTTATCATTGCGATGACAAACTTTGTATTATCCAGTATGGGCGTAGGTGTTATTACCTTTATGATTAACTGGATACTCCGTACACAGGTGGGAATTCTGGTAACGGTTCTTACCTTTGGTATCAGACAGATTGCATTAATATTTATAATTAGTATTGCAGTTGCATTCCTGGCAAGCTTTATTCCGGTTCGTGCCATTGCGGCAAAACGACCGATTGATGCGATTCGCAATCGTTAGTTAAAACCATATAATTAAAAATCGTTAATGATTTTGTTGAGAACAGACGATTTGTAACAAAAATAATGCCTGCGGGGCCGTTTAGACTTCGCAGGCATAGATATGGAGAGAATCATGAGTCATACAGTAGTAGGTATCCTTGCCCATGTAGACGCAGGCAAGACTACACTTTCCGAAGCAATGCTTTATACTTGCGGAAACATCCGGAAATTAGGACGGGTCGATAATCAGGACGCGTTCTTAGATACCTATGCCCTGGAGAGAGAAAGAGGGATTACCATTTTTTCCAAACAGGCAGAGCTTTCCATAGACGAAAAAAACATAACATTATTGGATACCCCGGGACATGTGGATTTTTCCACGGAGATGGAACGGACCCTTCAGGTGCTTGATTATGCCTTACTGGTAATCAGCGGCTCCGATGGTATTCAGGGACATACCCTGACTTTATGGAACTTGTTGAAAAAATATAAAGTTCCTGTTTTTTTATTTATAAACAAAATGGACCAGCCGGATACTCACAAGGATGCCTTGATAGAGGAAATCAAACAAAGTCTTACTACTAATTGCGTGGATTTTGAAGAAGATACCACAAATGATTTTTATGAAGAAGTGGCTATGGCAAATGAACAGGTCATGGCAGAGTATTTGGAAGAGGGTAAGGTCTCTGATGAACAGATTGCTGCAAGTATTTTGAATAGAGAAATCTTCCCGTGTTATTTTGGCTCTGCATTAAAATTGCAGGGGATTGAAGGGTTTTTGCAGGGATTGAAAAAGTATACCCTATTGCCAAAGTACAGACATCAGTTTGGAGCAAAAGTATATAAGATTTCCAGGGATGAGATGGGAAATCGTTTGACCCATATGAAGATTACCGGAGGCAGTTTAAAAGTGAAAGATAGTCTGGGCGAGGAGAAAATCAACCAGATTCGAATATATAGCGGAAACCGTTTTACAGCGGTAAATGAAGTAAATGCAGGTAGTGTGGTTGCGGTTACAGGATTGTCGGCTACTTACCCGGGACAGGGATTAGGCTTGGAAAAAGACGGAATTACACCGTCTTTGGCTCCGGTTATGAATTATTCATTAATCTTTCCTGACCACATTGATGTATTGGTAATGGAAAAGAAATTAAAAGAATTAGAGGAAGAAGATCCTCAATTGCACATTACCTATAATGAAAGACAAAAACAGTTGGAGGTTCAAATTATGGGGGAAGTGCAATTGGATGTGCTTCGTCATATGATTATGGACCGATTTGCAGTGCCGGTGGAATTCGGTGCCGGCAATATCGTCTATAAGGAAACCATAGCGGATGTGGTTGAGGGGGTGGGTCATTATGAACCTCTTCGACACTATGCAGAGGTTCATCTGTTGTTAGAGCCGTTGGAGAGAGGAAAAGGTTTGATTTTTGAGGCGGATTGCAGTTTGGATGAGTTGGATAGAAATTGGCAAAGGCTGATATTGACCCATTTGGAAGAGAAAGCTCATAAAGGCGTCCTGACCGGCAGCAGTATTACAGATATGAGGATTACTCTTCTTAGCGGACGTGCCCACTTAAAGCACACCGAAGGAGGAGATTTCCGACAAGCCACTTATCGCAGTGTCCGTCAGGGATTAATGAAGGCAAAAAGTGTACTATTGGAGCCGGTTTATAAGTACACACTCACCCTTCCGGCAGCACTTGTAGGAAGAGCCATGACGGATATTGAAAATATGAAGGGAACCTTTGAACCGCCGATGCAACAAGGCGATGTGGCAGTCTTAGAGGGAATTGTGCCGGTAGCCACCATGCATGGTTATCACACAACATTGGCATCCTATTCCGGCGGAAAAGGTCAGTTGCAGTGTGTGTTAAACGGTTATAAGGAATGTCATAATACAGATGACGTGATTGCAAGAATTGGTTATATTCCGGAAGAAGATGTGGAAAACTCTGCGGACTCTGTATTTACCAGTCACGGAGCGGGATTGCTGATTCCTTGGTATGAAGTGGAGGAACATATGCATATCCCCCTTCGAAACCGGGGAGAGATTATGACGGAGGAAGAACGTCTGGAAGAAGAGCGGCTTCGCTTAGAAGAAGCCCATAAACGGAATGTAGCACGGAAAAATTATAATGCAAAGGGGAATGGCGGTCAGACCGGAGATAGCTGGGAAACAGAAAAGGAATTAAAGGCCATTTTTGAACAGACCTACGGAACGGTAAAAACAAAGCTTCCACAGGCTTTTGTGAAAAAAGAAGATCGTCTTCCGAAGGTGGAATATAACTACAAACCAAAGGAAAAACGTCCTGAGTATTTGGTGGTGGATGGTTATAATATAATTATGGCATGGCCGGATTTGAAAGAACTGGCAGATATAAACATGGATGGTGCCCGTGGAAAGCTACAGGATATGCTTTGCAATTATCAAGGCTATAAGAATAATACAATTATTGTGGTTTATGATGCTTATAAGGTAGTGGGACATCAGACAGAATATGAAAAATACCGTAATATTAACCTGGTATTTACCAAGGAGTCCGAAACGGCAGATCAGTACATTGAAAAAGTCACGCATGAAATCGCCAAAAAGTATGATGTGACTGTGGCTACTTCGGATGCATTAGAGCAGATAATTATTCAGGGACATGGTTGCAGACGTTTATCCGCAAGAGATTTGCTGGCAGAATTACAATATACCGGTAAAGAAATAGAAGAACGGTATCTGGAAAAAAATCCAAGCATAAGAACTTCTTTACAAGGGGAGTTAGATTTAATAAAATATAAAGAAGATGCAGAATAAGGAGGCAAGGAGTATGAACAAACAGGAGCATGTAGCTTTAATCAGGGATTTATCCAATGCATTTGGGCCGTCCGGCTTTGAAGATGATGTCTTAACCGTAGCCCGTCAGTACGTGGGTGATATGGCAAATGTGGAAGAAGATTGTTTGAGGAATCTTTACCTCTGGCGTAAGAAAAATACAGGTGACAAGCCACTTTTCATGTTGGATGCACATAGTGACGAGGTGGGATTTATGGTGCATTCCATAAGACCAAACGGGACGATACGTTTCGTAACTTTGGGAGGCTTTGCACCGACAGCGTTGCCGTCTTCTAAGGTTCGCATTAGAAATAAATTCGGAGAATACATTCCGGGCATTATTGCAAATAAACCGGTGCATTTTATGTCTGCAGCGGAAAAAGCAGGAACTGCACCACTATCTATAAAGGATATGTCCATTGATGTAGGGGCTACCAGTGCGAAGGAAGCAGAGGAAGTGTTCGGTATCCGAATTGGAGAACCGATTGTACCGGATGTGACTTTTTCCTATGATGAAGACAGGGATGTTATGATGGGCAAAGCCTTTGACTGTCGAATCGGGGCAGCAGCTTTAATGGAAGCCTTCCGAAGACTGGCAGATGAAGATTTGGCCGTGGATTTAGTAGGCGTATTGTCTTCACAAGAAGAAGTGGGAGAAAGGGGGGCAAAGGTAGCAGTAAATCATGTAAACCCGAAGATCGCATTCTGCTTTGAAGGCTGTCCGGCGGATGATACATTTACTGAAAGCTATGCCATTCAGACCGCATTAAAGAAAGGGCCAATGATTCGCTTCATGGACGTGTCTATTATTTGCAGTCCGCGTTATCAGAGATTTACACTTGATCTGGCAGAGGAAAAAGGCTTAAAGATTCAGTCCTCTGTCCGTGAAGGCGGTGGTAACAACGGCGCAGTCATCAATACAGCCTACGACGGAATCCCGGTAATCGTAGCAGGTGTTCCGGTGCGTTATATCCATTCCCATCACGGCATTACTTCTTATGAGGATTTTGAGGCTACCGTGCAGTTAGCGGTGGAAGTAGTGAAGGCGATGAATGACGAAGTGATTCGGTCATTTTAATAAATAGAAAAGGAAATACTATTATGAGCAAGATTATATTAACAGGGGACAGACCTACAGGAAAATTGCACATCGGACA
Organism: Lachnospiraceae bacterium; assembly: GCA_045632875.1. Classification (GTDB taxonomy): domain Bacteria; phylum Bacillota; class Clostridia; order Lachnospirales; family Lachnospiraceae; genus XBB1006. Next base: position 41,556 of record JAZQXN010000004.1, on the reverse strand, counting down.
CTATGTAGGTTCCTTGAAAAGAAGAGTAGAATTACAAAATTCCGGAGAATATAATGAAATTTATATTATGATTGCAGATGCTCAGGCATTAACCGACAATGCAGATAATCCGGAAAAAATCAGACAGAACATTATTGAAGTTGCATTAGATTATTTATCCTGCGGACTGGACCCGGAGAAATGCCATATTTTCATTCAGTCCCAGATTCAGGAACTATGTGAATTAAGTTTTTATTATATGAACCTTGTTACAGTGGCACGTTTGCAGAGAAACCCTACCGTAAAACAGGAAATTAAAATGCGTGATTTCCAGGCAAGCATTCCGGTTGGATTTTACACCTATCCAATCAGTCAGGCAGCAGATATCACCTTATTTAAGGCAGATACCGTACCGGTTGGTGAAGACCAGCTTCCAATGATTGAACAGACCAGAGAAATCGTAAGAAGCTTTGGAAATATTTATGGGGAAGGCATCTTAGTGGAACCAAAGGAATTGCTTCCGACTAACAAGACTTGTTTGCGTTTGCCGGGCATTGACGGAAAGGCAAAAATGAGCAAGTCATTAGGAAACTGCATCTATCTTTCTGACACACCGGAAGATGTTAAGAAGAAAGTTATGAGCATGTTTACCGACCCTGACCATATCCGTGTAGAAGATCCGGGTAAGATTGAAGGAAACGTAGTATTTACTTATCTTGATGCATTTTGCGAAGACAGACATTTTGAAATGTTCTGGCCGGAATACAAGAACTTAGATGAATTAAAAGCGCACTATCAGCGTGGTGGTTTAGGTGACGTTAAGATTAAACGTTTCTTAAACTCTGTCTTAGAAGATGAACTGGCTCCAATCCGCGAACGGAGAGCAAAATGGGAACAGGACATCCCGGCAGTATACGATGTGCTTCGTAAAGGCACTGAAGCTGCCAGAGCAAAAGGAGAAAAAACCATGGCAGAGATTAAGGCGGCAATGGGAATTAACTACTTTGAAGATAAGGATTTGATTGCGGCACAGGCAGAGAAATATAGGAATAAATAAGTGAAAACTATTTTATAAGAGTTTTAAAAAAAATGAAGGGGCCGTTGCAAAACGGCCTCTTGTTTTATGCTCTTAATTAATGGAATTCTATTTTGTTTGCGTTGGATTTGATTCTGGAAAAGTCAGCATTTCCAAGCCGCTTATGGCGGACTAATAGGCTTATGTTTTTCCACTTTTACACCAGCACGATTGTATGCTCCACGGGGAAAAACACCAGTCAAAACAACCTTGTTTCTCTAAGCGGACAGGCTCATGATGATTATTCCATGTGGCGAAAAAAACTCGCATTCACATTTTGGAAAAAACAAAAGAACATCCGATGCTCAAACAGTTTTTCGCCACATGCCATTTCACTCGCCTTGTCCGCGTAAGAGAAACTACGGTTCTTCTGAAAGTGTTTTTCAAACCGTAGACATACAACTCGTGATTGTGTAATTTTGGAAAAATATAAGTAATAAATATGTCCGCCATAAGCGGCTTAGGAAATTCTAGACTTTTTCAGTAAAAAGATAATGCAAACAAATACAGAATTCCTTAAAAACACAAATACAAGAAATCGTTTTGCAACGGCCCCTTTCTTATTGAAACAAGAAGAATTTTTTTATAAGTTCGATTATTCAAAATCAAAATGAATGGCATCTAGAAATCTGTAAACCTCACTTAATTCATAATCTTTGAATCTAACAGCATACGCGGCTGAACTATTTGGGGTTCCGTAAATGGCAAGGTATCCCCATTCATCAACAAAAGTACCTGCCGTATCAATAGAAAAGATATGATAAATGGAACAACCCACCTTTTGGTCAATGTATTCAACGAATTCCCCGTCAAATTCATACCAGATATGCCAATCTCTTAGGTACTGGGATTGATATATTTGTATGTAATTAGGAATTGCAGGTGAAATACTTATCTCAATGACTTCTCCGGATTCGTTTGGTGTTAATTTTTGTGTACCATTTGGCTCTTCGCTGTATTCAATATTGTAATCATCCAACTTTTTAATATATAAACGATATCCACCAAGTAGCTCTTTTACCCATCGATGTTTGGTTATCGGCAAACTATCTGCAACATTTTTGGCTTGTTCTTCGGTATAAAAATCTTTATCTAAAAATATCCAAGTATATGTTTGAAGGCTTTCTTTATATATGATACACCAGTATTTAACGTCCAAATATTCTTCCGGAATATTTTCCTCCGAGGCTCTTGCATTACCAAAGACCCGCATAGAAACCTCGCAGAAGTATCCACTTTCAATCCAATATCCATTTTCCTGTTTTGTACAATATGAACTTGTATAAACCGGTGTTCCATCAGGTAGGATGTCTCCGTTATTTGCGTGCTTTTCAATCCAACCACAAGCAGTTTTTGTCCATAATAACTGATCCTGAACATCCGAATACTCTCTCTGGGGTGAATACTCCGGATTCACCAATAACCAACCATCTGTACCATCTGCGGTTGCACTTGAAATATAGTCACTCACCGTTGTTCCTTCAGGAAGTTCGATCTTTAAGTTGAACGGAATAGATTCAATCACAGTGCCGTCTGAGTTTACGGTGTCATCTTCGACGACCTTATCAGAATTGTCCTCGTTATCGGAATTGACATCATTATTTGAAGGAGTGTCAGTTGTATCTTCGGTAATGTTTTCTTGTGAATTATTCGCCTCAGTGTTGATCGGTGTTTCAGTTTTGCCACAACCGGTTATTATTAATAACAAAATAAATAAGATAAATTGGATTTTTTTCATAAATTCTCCTTAAGAGGTGTTGAATAATTAATAATTATCTGCTTTTTTATTCTAAGAGGATAACAGGAGCCTCTGCTTTTAGAGAAAGAGCGGTGACTGCCTTTGTACATTTGCAAATACTACAGATATATCCGCCACCTGTTACAGCAATCCAAGTATGTGCGATTTTCTCGTGAATACATCCGCATGTTGTGCAAACTCTCCAATGATAATTTATATTACTGGCATATGTTCCTGTTGCTTCATGGCTCAAGGAAATTATTCTTATCGTACCAGGTGTCATTTCTTTATTATACGTTCCATAATCATAATAGTAATGCAAAATATCTTGCCAACTATAGTTTGCTTCTGCTAAATCTTCTGCTTCAAGTTGTGATAGCATTCCACCGTGCTGAACTGCATAACTGCATGAGTCTGAATTTTTTCTATAAAAACTGCAAAATAATTTATAATCGCAACTTAACATAACATAATCCCAAATGGTATTTACTGCCATTCTTACATATGGGGTAATTGTCGTTGTTTCATTATAAGTTTGGTCATCGGTTGAAGTTGGTCGAATGTCATACTCATAATCCGAATATTTTTGCCCGACTATTCTGTGCCAAGCATAATTTTTGATAGCTAAAGCAACTGCTGTGCGAGCTGTTTGATTGTAAGAGTTCGAACCCACCTCATTCGCAGTCACTCGATAACAATAAATTTTAAAAGGAATAGTTCCGTAGCCTTCCACAATTATAGTTTCTGGATTTTCCCATGTACCTATACCACTATAGCTAACCGGAGCATCATATGATAATACGCTGGCTCCCCAATTTAATTCTTGTTCTGTAGGGGATTCTTCTGCTTGATTTATTTCTTCTGTTCGAATCTTGTCTCTTAGTTTACCAACAATAACAGGTACACCATTTTGCCATCCCACAATAAATGTAAAATAGTTTTTACCACTTGTCAAATACTTCGTATCTTGATGTGTTTTAACATCTAATACACATTCCCATGCAGAAAGAGTCATGATTCCTTCATAATCATCAATTTCGAAATCTGCAGACTCATAATTCTCCGCACATAATTCCAATGATACAATTTCTGCGCTAGCGAAATTAAAATATCCGATTTTTGCTACAGCGTTTTCCGTGTTATTTAAAAACGATTGGAGCTCTTCTTTGTTTTCTTCACAAAACAGTTTCGAAAGTTCTTCCCAATTTTCTTGATCTATGTACTTCACATATGCTGCAATAAGTTGTCGTTCATGTTCCAACTTATTCTCCTGTGTTTCTGTAGCACTAACTCCTAGCGGAATTTCCATAAGTAATGTAAGTGTCAATAACATTGCTACTGCACGAATAAATTTTTTCATCTTTCTTTTTTCTCCTTTTGTACATTATTTTTTGACGACTGTTGTAACTTGCCGATATCATATTAAATATATTCACGCGGAGAGTCTATGTATTTAGAGTACAGATTTCAAGAAACAATAAAATAGAGGTTTGGTTTTCTACGAAAATTGTACTTTCTTAAGTACAAAAAATGAGGTATAATAAATTCAAAATACATACTCTAGGTGGTGAAGTTCATGATTGAAATTGGAACCATTATTCACAAGTTAAGAGAAGAACGGAACATTAGCAGAAGAACCCTCGTAAAGGGGATTTGTTCGGAGTCGATGTTGGCGAAATTAGAAAACGGAGAACGTATCCCGGAACTTGAATGTATCGATATGCTAATTCAACGCATGGGAAAATCTCCGGACAAGTTGGAGGTTATTATTTCCAACTATAGTTACGAAAAAATGGTGGCATATGATACCATCATCGACCATTTGAGGAGAAATGAGTATGAAGAGGCGTTAGAGGGTATTCATGCATTTGAAGAAAACTACAATACACCGGAAACGAAAAAGATATTGATTGACCGCCTTTATGCCATTTGGGCTTATCAGAAAGAGGAAGATTATCTGAACGCGGAGCAATTGTTAGATGATGTCATTAATAATCTTCAACCGGATATTAACGTAGATAACCTTGCACCATATTCTTTGGCAACCATAGAGATAGAGAATTTAATTATGCGTTGCCATGTATGGCTGGAGTTAGGAAAACACCAACTATCCAAACAGTGGCTGGAAAAACTTCAAATATACATTGGACAGTACATTTCAGATAATGAAGAAAAGGTAAAACTTTTGCCGAAAATAAATTATTTGTTAGCGAAGATAATGTTTGAACAAGGCAATTACAGTGCCACAATACAATTGTGTGAAGCTTCGGTTGAACTGCTTCAAAGTGAAATCTCAGCATTATACATAACAAAGAATCTAACATTACTTAGTAAAGCATACTTAATCACAGGACAAAGGGAGAAGTCAAAGGAATGTACGGAACTGGTAGAGAATTTTGAAATCATCTATCGTAGTTATGGACAAGATGTGGAATGGCTGAATGTGCTGTATTTTAGCCCGTGTATGCGTCAGTATATGTTGGATAGCACCTTGATAAAGGAATTGCGTGAAAATAGCGGTTTGAGTCAGTTTGATTTCATGGACGGAGTGTATAGTGATGCAAAATCTATTTCGCTGTTGGAGAGTGGAAAGACAACAATAAAACATTCAAAGTTAATAAAATTATTACAGAAAAATCATATTGACAGAGGAAGATATGGACTGTGTTTGGTGACAAATGATTTTGAGGCGATTGAAAAGATAACGTTGCTTCAAAAACTGCTTAACAGAAAAGACTACGAGACTGCGTTACAAGAAATCGATGCATTAGAAGCGATGCTGGATATGCAGGATGAAACAAATGATATATTAATTGATTTCTATAAACTTCGAATTCAATGTAGACAAAAGCAGGAAAATACAAATGAAGCAATTCGACAGATTGAGGGCTATTTGACCACATTGGGAGTGTTACAGAATGGGAAACTATGTCGCAGACCATTTCCGTTAGAGAATTCTATGCTGGTTGAATTGAATCTATTATTAAGACGTGTAGGACAGGTGGATTATGCATATCTGTTATTAAAAAATATATTAAAGTTTTATGAAAGTGATGGAATAGATGAGCGATTTATCTTTAGAAGCATTTCTGTCATTAGAACAAATATGATAATTAATTGTATGCGAACAGAACACAAGGATGAGGCAAAAACAAACGGCGAAGAATTGCTTAAAAAGGGGCTGGAACTCGGAAGGATGAGTTCGGTATGTAGTAGTTTGGGCAATATGATTGTTTTGTTGAGCGAAAAGAGCGAATTATTAAAAGCGCTCTCTCATCCAACTTATCGTTTATGTAGATTTTATAAATTAGACAAGAGAGCTGAAGAAATGAAAAGCAGATTAGGATTCTAAATCTGGGTTGAGTTTATAGACTTCTACGTCGTCTAATCCGTCATCGTCCGGAATAGGTGATGACACACAGGAATAATCAGGGTGTTTGCTGTTAACGGTATTTAATGTAACACCTACGAATAATGCAACCAGCAAAAGTCCTGTAATAAAACCAGCAATTTTTTTCAACATTTTTATAACTCCTCCTTTCATTGACTTGAACGAGAGTGAGTTTATCAAGAGGGGGAGAGAAAGTCTATGGATTTAGAGTACAGATTTTTTAACTGATTTTTTGAAATCTGTACTCTAAATCCATAGACTTTTATTAAAACGGGAACTAAAATAATCAAGACAAGTTGCAACAGTCATCAAAAATAATGTACGAGAAGGAAAAGAAAGATGAAAAAAATATTGTCCATGCTTATCATTTTGTCACTGATGTTATCAATGACGGGAACGAAGGTGTTAGCTTTTGAAAAGGATACTCTGCAGACCGGAGAATACAACAGAAATGAGGCATCATATGGGGTTTTAGAAGAAGAAGAGGATGTTGTTTTGTATTTAAAAAACAAGTATTCCGATTATTCAAATGTTACCATAGGGAATATAGATGAAGTTGTGACAAAGTTGAATGTTTATAATTTTAGCCAAACGTCGTTAAATTCCTATTATAATTTGTCACCTGCTTGTGAGTATAAAAATGGAATATCAGGAACGTGTGTTGAAGTAGCAATTACAATGTTGATGGAATATATGGCTCGCAAAGATAAAATTAGTAATGAAAATTATGAGAGTAAATATACAATATTTAAAATGGTTGTTAAGGAGGCAAAATCGCTTGGATGGGATGGCTCAGGAACACTTGTAAGTATGATTGATAATATTATGAATGCATCTTTTGAAAATTATACGCCGGTGTATTCTGCTAATCATAGTACTTCGAAGTTACTATCGAAATTAGAAACAACTATCACAGCTGGTATACCAGCTGTGGTAAACCTTAAAGGCCATAGTGTTACTGGTGTTGGAATAGTTTTTGTTGAGGTTGAATACACAAAAAAGAATGTTTTTGGAGTATCTACAACAAAGACAGCAAACGAAGTGTTTGTAGTAATCAATAATGGATGGTATGATTCGAGTGTAGGTGAATACCAATATTCGTATGTGCCTATTGATGAAGTGAAGTCTATTGAGGTGCCGGAAAGATGAGAACAAAATACAAAACAATATTTATTTTGATTACTGTTATTTTAGTAGTAACAGGTATAATTATTTTATCGAATACGAAACAAACAGCAGAAATTACCACAGTAAAGTTACAAGGTTTTACAAAGGATTTTTCCCTTGGCAAAATTCAGGTAAAAAGTTATTCGGACAATGGGCGTAACGGAATTAGTTTTGTTCCGGCTAACGTGGCGGAGATGGAAACTGCCATATTAGAAAATGTTTATTATGTGTCTGAAAAGGTGATGAATATTGAAGGGTTAGAAAGAAACGGATGGTTTTTTTGTAAGGACAATAATATTTATTTCCTTTATGAATCCACCGATGAAGAATATACGCTTATCAACGTATACTCAGATTATGAGACAAATGAAAATGAAATTATAGCGTTTCCGTCGCTTGCAAGAATTAACTTTACATCAATGTCTTTTGAAATGGCAGAAGAAGGGGATTATGATTTGTTAAGTCTTATTTTTGACAATTATGACTATTCAAAAGCAAAAGAAATTTATGCGTTATTTGATGCTTCAAACGTTTCATTTAAGGGTGCCGAACAGCAAATATGGATTAGAGGATACAATGAGATAGAAAACGATGAGTCCATATCTGTATGGATAGTGCTTGATTTTTTAAATGAAAAAATCGGACATGTGGATACTGAGGGAACAATTATATATTTGGAATAGAAGTTAAAAGGGACTGTTGTAAAAGTAGATTAAATATCTGTTATGCAACAGTTCCGTTTTCGTTTAGAGAAAAAGCGCATAGGATGCCATTGAGGGAGGGTGCAGGAGCCTATGAGTCGGGAGATTTATCAGGTTATACAGATAGTTACGTTATTATTTGGGGGCATAGGAAGTCTTCCTATATTTATTATATAGACATTGATATGGGTCTAGGCGAAGAAGAAGTTAGAAAAATTGCAGAGGCAATTCATTTTGATTTTGACAAAGAATAACGAGAAATGATGTATTACTTGAAATACCTTGCATAATGGTAGGCAATGCCGTATACTATATATAGAGAAATGAGTGGAGGTAATTATCATGGAAGTAAGAGAATTGCGTTTACAAACTGGATTAAGTCAGAGTAAATTTGCAAAAATGTTTGATGTTCCGGTTTCTACTTTGAAAGATTGGGAACAGGAAAGAAGAAACCCTCCGGCATACGTTATAAATATGATGAGAACTATTTTACAGTATATAGGGATGCTTATCAGCCAGAGTTATGTGGAAGCATGTGAAGCGAGAAGAAAAAGCGTGGAAAATGCGATGGCTATTATGTTAAGTGCTACCAACGGTCCCGACGAATTGTTTTTAGAGGTGTTGGATTCCTACATTTTTGGAAAAATAACGTTGGAAGAGATGGAAGTCAGAATTGATAGATTTGAGTATTTGGGAGTGTGATATATGAGTGGTGGAAAGAATTGCTATCCGGAAAGTGATGTCCTTATCAATAAATATAACATTCGTGATAAGGAACTTTTGGAGAAATTTGAGATACAAAAATTGTTTGCAAAGTTGTTAGGGTTGGATGTCAAGCCTACAAGGATCGCCTATACTTATGATGTAGAGCACATAGTAAACATTCATAAGTATTTGTTTGGGGATATTTATGAATGGGCAGGAAGATTCCGAAAAGAGAATCTATATAAAAGTGGGCGTGTTTTGTCCGGTGGTTCTGCAGAATATGCAGATTACCACGAGATTGTGCAACGTTTGGAAAGAATATTGGAAGAATATGCAAATATTGACTGGAAGAAGACTTCTTCAAAAGGAGATGTAGTTTCTGATTTCTTGTTGGCATTATGGAGCATCCATCCTTTCAGAGAAGGAAACACCAGAACCTGCATTACATTTCTGTGGCATTACTTAAAGGGAAAAGGTGTAGATTTTCAAGTGGCATTATTGCGTAATAATCCGATGTATGTGAGGGATTCGCTGGTTATGGCGAATTATGAGCAGAAGGAGTACCTGAAAAGGATTATTTCTGATGCGTTGCAAGGTGAGGCACAGGAATCAGAGTATTCCATGAGAGAGGAGCAAGTAGGGGAGCGGTATAAAATAGCGAAAGCGGATTATGAAGCATTTAGAGAGAAGTATTCGATAAAGAAGAACTAAAGAGAGCAGCTGGGCAAAAGATAGCTGGACGACAATGATACCAAATCTTGAGGAAATCTCAATTGGAAATTCACTTACTTTGCAGTAGTATGTAAACGACATTTTGCTACGCATATATTCATAGGAGAAAATTATGAAAAAAATCATTTACCTAATAATTTTATTATCCTTATTCGCTGTCGGTTGTGGAAAAGATGATACCGCCACCAATAATCAGACCGAGAATACACAGGAAGAGGATAATAACGGAAATTCTGATGAAAATGGCGATATCTCAAATAGTGGTGAAACCTCTAATAACTCTGACGAAAACGATACTTCCAACGGAGATGGTACCACCACGGAAGAGGGCGATACTACAAAAGTAGAAGAAATCCCGTTTGATTTACAGATAGAACTTCCGGAAGGAACTACGGTGGGTGAGTATATTTCAGATGCCACGGTAAAAGGTTCCGATGGCTGGTTATTGGAGAATTCAGAATATCTCACCAATAGAAAGTTTACGGAACTCCAAGACAGAATGACATGGGCAATAACGGCATGTGGCTGGATTGAAAATATTCCGTGTAACGGAAAAGTTTTAGCGGATGGCGGTCCGGTTATGGGCAGCGAATTCTGCGTAGAACAAAAGAATGGTGAAATTGTAAATTGTGGTTATTTTTGCGAGGCATCATTTAGGGTGTTTAGCGATAGCGCCATAGCAAATAATATTATTGTGCCCCAATTTCAAAATGTTGACTATTGGTGCATTATATATAAAAAAGATGCAACAGAATTCACCTGGATATTTTTGAATCAGGAGTTTTTTACCAAGGAACAGGCAATGACAGTTGTTCAAAGTTTGCCGGCAACAGAGGAGAAGATTGTAGTCAAAACAGATTTTGGCTATACTATGTGGGTAGACCAAATCGAGGGGTACAAGATTCAATATAACACAGAATACCAGCAATATCAGCCATTTACTCTGATAAAAGACGGGGTAGAAAGAACTATGACCTTATCGTATTGGTCACTGGAATATGTCGGAAAAAGCTATAATGAATTAAAAGAAGCGGAAGATTACAGTGAGTGGGGGGACCCGATGGCGACAGGGGATTTGTTACTTTATATTAGTGGCGATGTAGGTGTTTCTATATATGAAGCAACCGATAGAATCCCGGTAGGAGATCATGTGCCGGAAGGGGCGCGCTGCTATTTTGTTGTCTGGGGACATAGGAAGTCCTCTGTAATATATACGATGGTTATTGATATAGGGGTTGAGGAAGATGAACTTCAGGAAATTGTAGGGGCAATTCACATCGAATTTGAAGAACCGGAAGAATAATTTCTAAGCACGTTAGGAGGTACCAATGAAGAATATGGACATATGGAACAAGCTGTATTATATAGCAAAGGAACAAATACAGAATAATCCAAAAGCGGAGCAGATTGTTGTTCTTAGAACGGATAAACCTTGGGTATATTCCTTTGAAAATCGCGTGCTCAGTCATGGTAGTGAAGATGAAGACAGGCTTATTCAAGACCTGATTGAAAATGGCGATACCGATGTTAGGTATATCGTGTGTATGTGGAAAGAATCTTTGACACCAGATGTGCCATCCTATCATTTTAGAAAACGTCTGTTAGAAATATCAGAAAAAAATGCAGAGGCAGAGATTCTTTTACAAGGTGAGTCCTTGATGGTAAAAACTTTGGCTGCAACAATGCCGGAATGATTATATTACATAATAAATCAAAAAGAACATATCGTAATGATGTGTTCTTTTTTTGTTACATGGCGATAGTGTTTGGACGTGGAGCAGTTTTTTTGGTGAAAAGATGTTGACAAATCAACAACTGTATAGTAACATTAAAGATGTTGACAAATCAACATCTTGTTTGGAGTGAAAGGAGTTAGAGGATATGATTGACCGTTTTGAACGATTTTCTTTTGCAATATCAGAGATTTCTTATCATTGGCATAAGATTGCAGCGGGAGAAATGGAAAAATATGGTTTAAAAGGACCGTATGCAGTATATTTTACGACTATGCGACAGTTCCCGGATGGAATCACTGCGGCAAAGCTTGCAGAATTGTGCTCCAGAGACAAGGCTGCCGTATCACGGGATATAGCAACATTGGAAAAACAAGGACTGGTAAAAAAAGAAGGAGAGTACTACAGAGCATCTTTAAAACTTACTCCGGAAGGAGAAAAATTAGCAGAAGTTATTAATGAAAAGGCAATGATTGCTGTTGAAAATGGCGGAAAAGGTTGCACCGAAGAAGAACGGGCTATTTTTTACAAAGTTTTGGAATTGATTCGCTCAAATCTGGAAGAATTAAGTGAAAAGGGATTATAAAAAAGGATTGGAAAAGTAAACTTAAATTTCCAAAATAGAAATAAAGGGAAAAGGATTGGAACAATATTATGATTAAAATCATGGTAGATTCTGCATCTGATTGTAGAAATAATGAAATATATGATTTTTTTATACCGATGGCGATTAATGTTGGGGGAAAAGAATATTTAGACGGAAAAAACTTAGACAACGAAACCTTTTATTCTTTACTTACAACATCAAAGGAATTTCCGCAAACATCCCAGCCATCTCCGGGGGATTTTGCAGAGTATTTTGAACAGATAAAAGAGACAGGAGATGAGTTGATTTATTTTGCAATCTCTTCCGGATTAAGCGGCACATATCAAAGTGCAAATATTGCAAAAGACATGGTGGAGTATGAAAGGATTTATATTATCGACAGCAGAACAGCCTCCCATATGATTGGTTTGCTGGCTAAACACGCAAAGAAGCTGATTGGCGAAGGAAAAAGCGCAATTGAAGTGGTTGAAACCTGTGAGGAGTTAAAAGGCAGAATCAGATTGTTCGCCGGTCTTGATACCTTGGAGTATTTAAAACGCGGCGGCCGTATCGGAAAGGCATCCGCGCTTGTAGGTACTTTGGCTAATATCAAGCCGATTATTAGAGTTTCCGAAGAAGGAATTGTTGACCCTGTAGGAAAAGCCTTGGGAGTACCGCGTGCAATTCAAATGATTGCAGACAAGATGAAGGAAGATGAAATTGATGAGAACTTCCCGATTTGCACACTTTACACCTACGGAGAGGAGAATGTGGATAAACTGGAGAAGAAGTTAGCGGGAGACGGTTATAGCATTGCAGAGCGTCTGCAAATCGGTTCAACCATCGGAACCCATGTTGGCCCTGGCGTTTATGGAGTTTTTTATGTAGCAAAGTGCTAAAGGTCAGCTCTATCCAAAGTAAATATATCTATATCATAGTTTATAGTGCCGACAATAAATGAAAAAGGAACAATCTCTTTTGAGGTTGTTCCTTTTGCGTATAAAATATAAATTTATCTGTCCCATTTATCACAGATACTGTTGATCTGGTCGGTAAATTTAGCCATATCCTTGTTGGCAAGGCCGGAGTTTTTATTAATAACGGAAAGCAGACGCTGACCGGCGGCCAGTAATCTGGCAAAGGCAGAACTGACGGATTTGCCGGAGGTATGCGGTTTTTCCGGGGCAGGAACACCGGCAGGCTGGCGTACCCACAGGTTTGTTGCAAGGTCAAAAATAGCTCCGCTATACGGAACACCGGTAGGAATGTTATAACTTGACTCCAGGATGGATGCGAAGGTATCGCAGACCTGATCTTCTCCGTGGACAATAAATACCCGTTTTGGTTTTGGAGTAAAGCTTGTTACCCAACGGATTAATCCGTTCTGATCGGCATGCCCGCTCATACCAGGCACTTGAATGATGTCTGCCCGTACATCAATGGTTTCTCCAAAGAGGCGGACTTCTTTTGCACCTTCTAACAGATTACGTCCGATGGTTCCTAATGCCTGATAGCCAATAAATACAATGGTGGATTCCGGACGCCATAAATTATGTTTCAGATGATGGCGGATTCGACCGGCTTCACACATTCCTGAGGCGGAAATAATTACCTTCGGTTTCATATCAAAGTTGATGGCTTTGGACTCGTCGCTGGTAATGGACAGATGTAAACCGGAGAATTGGATCGGATTTACACCACTTTCCAATAATGCGGCAGATTCCTCGTCGTAGCAGTTATATTGATGCTCGTAGAATACTCCGGTGGCCTCCACAGCTAATGGACTGTCCACATAAACATCAAAGTTTCCATGGCGCTCAATGAGGTTTCGGGATTTTATTTCACGGATGTAATAAAGCATTTCCTGAGTACGGCCTACGGCAAAAGCAGGAATTACAACATTGCCGCCCCGGTCAAAGGTTCGTTGAATGATTTGGGCAATGGTAGAAACGTAATCAGTTACTTTTTCATGCAGGCGGTCACCGTAGGTGGATTCCATTACTACATAATCCGCTTCCTTTAAATATTGGGGATTACGAATAAGCGGCTGGTCGGAATTTCCTATATCTCCGGAAAAAACAATTCTTTTTGTAACCCCATCTTCATCTAAAAGCATATCAATGCTGGAAGAACCAAGTAAATGTCCCTGGTCATGGAAACAAATATTGATGCCCTTGGCCAATTCTATAGTTGTTTCGTAAGGGAACCCTTTAATTAAACGGATAGCGCCCATGGCATCCTCCATGGTATATAGAGGAAGAACCTCTTCTTTTCCGGCACGTCTTCCTTTGCGGTTTCTCCACTCGGCTTCAAATTCCTGGATATGTGCGCTGTCACGTAACATAATGTCACACAGACTGGCGGTTGCCTCTGTTGCAAAAATAGCACCACGGAAACCTCTGGCATAAAGAAGAGGAAGTAGTCCGGCATGGTCTACATGGGCGTGGGTTATCAAAACATAATCCACATCGCATGGGTTCCAAGGGATTTCTTCGTTTACATAAATATCCCGGCCTTGCTGCATACCGTAGTCCACTAATATTTTTTTGCCACATGCTTCTAAACAATGACAACTACCGGTAACTTCGTGTGTGGCACCGATAAAATGCAGTTTCATAGTATACACCTCCGTTGATAATTCATTTTTTGTAATCTATACTATGTCAATGTTATGATTTGTGCTATATATTTATTATAGTACACATTACAAAAAAGGCAATAAATTGGGCGGCAACTTTATTCTTTCATAACGTTGCCGCCTAGTTAGCTTCGATGTTCACTGGACTTTACCTCCAAAATATTGCTTTATGTACTTTTTTCTTTGGTTTCTCTTCTTGAAACCTTTCTTCTTTAAATCCTTTCTTCTTTAAATCCTTTCTTATTATTGGATTTATCTGTGTTCTTCTTCACTTCTCGAATCGACTGATTCTAACCGGCTTCCTGATTCTTACACATCTTTCCTTCTATCTGTGTCAGGCCCCAACGGCTTATAGCGGCGTTGACTTCACCTGAGCGTTGATGCTGTTTTTTTCGTTCTGCCTTCTTTTGACGTATTAACTTATGGTTTTGGCGGTCCGTACCTCCTTTGCTTAGATTTGATTTATGTGAATGTTTCTTTGTAAGGTGAGTATATTACACATTTTGCGGAATGTCAATAACTTTTTTGAAAAAAGTTTAAAAAAGTTTTAAAAGAGAAAAAACGATGAAAGAAATGAACGAATTATCTGAAAAATATATATTATATCTAAAGAACGGGAAAATGTTACAGTTGTAATAGAAGAATAAAAAAAGACTGTTCCGGCAAATCAATGTGGAAACAGTCTCATTTTTAAAAGAATAATTTTACTGCTGTTCTAAAGCTAATGCACAAGCCTGAGCCAACTGATCAGGACAGCTGGTTGGACGTCCGTTACAGGAAATACCTTTTACGCGACGGATAACTTCTTCGGCATGCATTCCTTCAACAAGTTTAGGAATACCCTGAAGATTACCGTTACATCCACCAATAAATACTACATTATGCAAAATGCCGTCTTCCATATCGAAATCAATCTGCTTAGAGCAGGTTCCTGCAGTCATATATGTATAGTGTTTCATGTTTTCCCTCCTGTGTTTGTTATACCGACGGATATTATAACATAGAAAAACAAAATAGGAAAGAAGAAATAATACTTTTACAATGTGTTTACAATTTTTTAAGTTGTAGAAAGGGAAAGATGGTGGTACAATTATTCTATTCGTTATAGAAAGGGATATATACATGGGATTATTTGAGAAAATTTTTGGAACTCACAGTGAGCGTGAATTAAAGAGAATCATGCCACTGGTTAATAAAATTGATGCATTGCGTCCACAGATGCAGCAGCTTAGCGATGAACAGCTCCGGGGAAAAACTGCAGAGTTCAAAAAACGTTTGGCTGAAGGAGAAACTTTAGATGACATCCTGGTGGAAGCCTATGCAGCAGTAAGAGAAGGTGCAAAGCGTGCCATTGGTCTTGAACCATACCTTGTACAGGTTATGGGTGGTATCGTTTTACATCAGGGTCGTATTTCAGAAATGAAGACCGGTGAAGGTAAGACATTGGTTTCTACAATGCCGGCGTATTTGAATGCTTTGGAAGGCCGTGGCGTGCATATCGTTACCGTTAACGATTACCTGGCACAGCGTGACTCTGAGTGGATGGGTAAGGTTCATGAATTCATGGGCTTAACTGTAGGTGTTGTATTAAACTCCATGGACAACGATGAGAGACGCAAGGCATACAATTGTGATATTACTTATATTACCAACAATGAATTGGGCTTTGACTACCTGAGAGATAACATGGTTATTTATAAGGAACAGTTGGTTCAAAGAGAACTTCATTATGCCATCATCGACGAAGTGGACTCTGTATTAATCGACGAGGCCAGAACTCCGCTTATTATTTCCGGTCAGAGTGGCAAGTCTACCAAGCTTTACGATGCGTGCGATATTTTGGCAAGACAGTTGACCAGAGGTGAAGACCAGAAGGAATTTACCAAGATGGATGCCATTATGGGTATCGAGCAGGAAGAAACCGGAGACTTTATTGTTAATGAAAAGGACAAGATTGTAAACTTAACTGCAGAAGGTGTTCGTAGGGTTGAAGAATTCTTTAAGATTGAAAACCTTGCAGATCCGGAAAATGTTGAAATTCAGCACAACATTATTTTAGCGTTACGTGCCCACAATTTAATGTTCAAAGATCAGGACTACGTTGTTAAAGATAATGAAATTCTCATTGTAGATGAATTTACCGGACGTATTATGCCGGGACGTAGATATTCTGATGGTTTACATCAGGCGATTGAAGCAAAGGAACATGTAAAGGTAAAACGTGAGAGTAAGACCCTTGCAACCATTACCTTCCAAAACTTCTTCAATAAATATGACAAAAAAGCAGGTATGACAGGTACTGCTTTAACCGAAGAAAAAGAATTCCGTGATATTTACGGAATGGACGTTGTGGAAATTCCAACCAATCGTCCGATTGCCCGTCAGGACTTAGATGATGTGGTGTATAAGAGCCACAAGGAAAAACTTCATGCGGTTGTAGAAGAGGTTATTGAGGCACATAAAAAAGGACAGCCGGTATTGGTTGGCACCATTACCATTGAAGGTTCTGAAGAGGTTAGCGCCCTGTTAAAGAGACGTGGTATTCCGCATACAGTGTTGAATGCGAAATTCCATGAAATGGAAGCGGAAATTGTATCCCATGCCGGTGAAAAAGGAGCAGTTACCATTGCGACCAATATGGCAGGCCGTGGTACGGATATTAAACTTGATGATGAAGCTAAGGCTGCCGGTGGTCTTAAAATCATTGGTACGGAGCGCCATGAGTCCAGACGTATTGATAACCAGTTGAGAGGTCGTTCCGGACGTCAGGGAGACCCGGGTGAATCCAGATTCTTCATTTCATTGGAAGATGATTTGATGCGCTTGTTCGGTTCTGAACGTTTGATTAGTATGTTCAATGCCATGGGTGTTCCGGAAAATGAACCGATTCACCACAAGATGCTTTCTGATGCTATTAAAAATGCTCAGAAGAAGATTGAAGGAAACAACTTTGGTATTCGTAAAAACTTGCTTGATTATGACCAGGTAATGAATGACCAGAGAGAAATTATTTATAAAGAACGTCGTCGTGTATTAGAAGGTGAAAGCATGCGTGATTCTATTTACAACATGCTTACTGACGTAGTGGAAAATGCTGTAGATACTTGTATTTTGGCAGACCATAGCAGCGACGAGTGGAATTTAAAAGAATTAAACCAGCATTTATTGCCGACTATTCCATTTGCACCGATTACAGCGAATGATGTAAAAGGTATGAAGGCGAATGAATTAAAGCATATGTTGAAGGAACGTGCTGTGAAGCTTTATGAATCAAAAGAAGCAGAGTTCCCTGAAGCAGAAGCAATTCGTGAATTAGAGCGTGTTATTCTTTTGAAGGCAATTGACCGTAAATGGATGGATCACATCGATGATATGGATCAGCTTCGTCAGGGTATCGGCTTGCAGGCGTATGGTCAGAGAAACCCATTGGTTGAATATAAGAACTTAGGCTTTGATATGTTCGACGCAATGACAGCAGGAATTCAGGAAGATACAGTTCGTTTATTGTTGAACGTTAAAGTTGAACAGAAGGTGGAACGTGAACAGGTTGCAAAAGTAACCGGAACCAACAAAGATGACAGCGCAGTGAGAGCACCGAAGAAGCGTGAACATGACAAAGTTTATCCAAACGATCCATGTCCATGCGGAAGCGGAAAGAAATATAAACAGTGCTGTGGAAGATTATAGTAGTCAGAAAGATTATGGATTCATTGGCAAAAAAAGTTACATCCGCTACGTTAGTGATTATATTGTTAGGTTTTATGCTTATGGTTGCCCGGACAAACCGATTTTCGGCAGAGGACGAAATTGCAGCGTTTCCTCAAGAGACGGAGCAACAGCCGGAAGCTACAATAAAATTTAATGACCACGGAGGAAAAAGTAAACAGGCATTAGGTTACGAATTAAATGAAACGGCAGACGGACAGGAAGCGGGAAACCGGAAGCTTATTCCTTTGCCGGAAGCAGTTCAAAAGCAGATGGAAGCAGAAGTGTATTCTTTTTTTCAGGGACCTCAGGCATGGTATGCAGGTAGGACATGGGCAGGCGAATGGAGTCTGAAAGATATACAAGGAAAGAACTTTGGTGTTTTTGGTTGCGGACTGTGTTGTCTTGCAAACATATATAATACGGTATCGCCTTATGAGGTTTCTCCATGGGATATGCTCGAGTATTCACAATCAGTTTCAGGATATTCGCCCAGTGCTTCTGCAGCTGCAATCGGATGGTGGGATTTGCAAAAAACATTGACTACATGCGGCATTGATACCGATTTGTACCGCAAGCCGATGACTTATGGAGAGTTTCAGCAACACATAAAGAACAGTCAGGGTGCGCTGGTACTGGTAAGCAGTGCCAATGACAATACTTACTGGCCAACTACCAAAGGGCACTATGTAACGATTTGGTTGTACGATGAGGAAACAGATACTGTGTTTTTAAGTGATCCGGGAGCATATCAGCGTAACCGGCAAAGAATTCCTTTGACTTATGTATACAACGCCTTGAAAACAGCCAGCAATTATCAGTACCTTCTCATAAACCGTTATGATGAAGGAAAAAATACATGGAAAGCGGATGGTATCACTGAGACCTGGTATCGGCCGTAATTGAATAGGATAAGAATTAAAAGTACAGAACAAAAGTTCGATTTTGCTCTGTACTTTCTTTTTTTATTCTGCTATAATAAGTGTAATATTAAGAAGGTGAGAAAAGATATGAGTGATCAGCAGATTTTCAAACTTCATAGTGAATATAAGCCAACCGGTGACCAGCCTCAGGCCATTGAACGATTAGTGGCGGGCTTTAAGTCGGGAAACCAGTTCCAGACGTTGCTGGGTGTTACCGGTTCCGGTAAGACTTTTACTATGGCTAACATCATTGCGGCATTAAATAAGCCTACTTTGATTATTTCTCATAACAAGACTCTGGCGGGCCAGTTATATGGGGAAATGAAAGAGTTCTTCCCTGAGAACGCGGTAGAATATTTTGTGTCCTACTACGATTACTACCAGCCGGAGGCTTATGTGCCGTCTACGGATACTTATATAGAAAAGGATTCTGCTATAAATGAAGAGATTGACAAATTACGTCTGTCAGCGACAGCCTCTTTGGCAGAGCGGAGAGATGTTATTGTGGTATCTTCTGTATCTTGTATTTATGGCCTGGGAAGTCCGCAGGACTATATGAATATGATGGTGTCCCTGCGACCGGGCATGATTAAGGACAGAGATGAAGTAATCAGAGAGTTAATCGATATTCAATATACCAGAAATGAAATGGATTTTCATCGCGGTACCTTCCGTGTGCGGGGAGATGTGGTGGAAATTATTCCGGCGGATTACGGTGATTTGGCAATTCGTGTGGAATTTTTCGGAGATGAGATAGAGAGAATTACGGAAGTGGATATTTTGACCGGAGAGATTAAGAACCGACTGGAGCATGTTGGGATTTTTCCGGCGTCCCATTATGTAGTTCCGCAGGAGCAGATAAGAAGGGCATCGGAGGCCATCTTAGAAGAGATGGAGGAGAGGGTGCGTTACTTTAAAAGCGAGGATAAGTTGTTAGAGGCACAACGTATTGCAGAGCGTACCAATTTTGATGTGGAGATGATGAGAGAAACCGGTTTTTGTTCCGGAATTGAAAACTATTCCAGACATTTGTCAGGATTACAGCCGGGAGAACCGCCGTTTACGTTAATGGATTATTTCCCGGAGGATTTTTTGATTATAGTTGACGAGTCTCATATTACTATTCCGCAGGTGGGTGGTATGTATGCGGGAGACCAGTCCAGAAAGACAACTTTGGTTGACTATGGTTTCCGATTACCATCAGCAAAGGATAACCGGCCATTAAGTTTTGACGAGTTTGAGAGTAAGATTGACCAGATGTTATTTGTGTCTGCCACTCCGTCTACTTATGAGGCAGAACATGAATTGGACAGAGCAGAGCAGATTATCCGTCCTACAGGATTGCTGGATCCGGAGGTTTTGGTCCGGCCGGTTGAGGGACAAATCGATGATTTGCTGGGAGAAATCCGTAAAGAAACCAAGAATGGTAATAAAGTTCTGGTGACAACTTTGACCAAGCGGATGGCAGAGGATTTGACAGATTATCTGAAGGATGTAGATGTAAAGGTGAAATATCTGCATTCTGATATTGATACTATGGAAAGAGCAGAGATTATCAGGGACTTACGATTAGGAGTATTTGACGTATTGGTAGGTATTAACCTGCTTAGAGAAGGTCTGGATATTCCGGAGATTACCCTGGTGGCTATTTTAGATGCGGATAAAGAAGGCTTTTTGCGTTCTGAGACATCTCTGATACAGACGATTGGACGAGCTGCCCGAAATAGTGAGGGCCATGTTATTATGTATGCAGATAACATGACGGATTCCATGCGTGTAGCCATAGAGGAAACAAAGCGTAGAAGAGCAATTCAGCAGGCTTATAATGAAGAGCATGGAATCACGCCGACCACCATTAAAAAAGCAGTTCGTGACTTAATTAGCATCTCGAAAAAGGTGGCTGCAGAAGAGGCGAAGTTTAAGAAAGAGCCGGAATCCATGAGCAAGGATGAATTGAACACCTTCATCGAAAAGATTAAGAAGCAAATGAGTAAAGCGGCAGCAGAACTTAATTTTGAGGCGGCAGCAGAACTTCGAGACCAGATGCTTTCATTAAAGAAAATGTTAGAAGAGATAGAAGATTAGACCTGGAAAGTTGCGATTGGGATAACGTATCGCAGATTTGAAATCGAGAGGACAAACAAATGGGTGAAACACAAAAATATATTAAAATCAGAGGGGCAAGGGAACATAACCTAAAGAATATCGATCTGGATATTCCGAGAGAGAAACTGGTTGTTTTAACCGGTTTAAGCGGTTCGGGAAAGTCGTCTTTGGCATTTGATACCATTTTTGCAGAGGGACAGAGGAGATATATGGAGTCCTTGTCTTCTTATGCAAGACAGTTCTTAGGACAGATGGAAAAACCAACTGTGGATAAGATTGAAGGGCTATCCCCGGCAATTTCCATTGATCAGAAAGGCACCAATCGTAATCCTCGTTCCACCGTTGGTACGGTAACAGAGATTTACGACTATTTCCGTTTGCTTTTTGCCCGAATTGGTGTGGTTCATTGTCCGGAGTGTGGCAAAGTGATAAAAAAACAATCTATCGACCAAATGGTTGACCGGGTTATGGAACTTCCGGAAGGAACAAAAATACAACTTCTTGCGCCTGTAGTAAGAGGAAGAAAAGGTGAACATCAGAAATTATTTGAACAGGCATTGAAAAGCGGTTATGTCCGCGTAATTGTAGATGGAAACCAGTATGAATTAACAGAAGAAATTAAATTGGAAAAGAACCTTAAGCACAACATTGAGATTGTAGTGGATCGTCTGATTGTTAAACCGGGACTGGAAAAACGTTTGACGGATTCTCTGGAAGCAGCACTTCATCTGGCTAATGGTTTGGCGGCTGTTGATGTTATCGGTGGGGAAATGATTCAATTTTCTCAAAGTTTTGCATGCCCGGATTGTGATATTAGTATTAGCGAAGTGGAACCTAGAAGTTTTTCTTTTAACAATCCTTTCGGAGCTTGTCCGGAGTGTACGGGATTAGGATACAAGATGGAATTTGATGTGGATTTAATGATTCCTGATAAGAGTTTAAGCTTAGCAGGAGGAGCGATTCAGGCAATGGGGTGGCAGTCATCCTCTGACCCGAAGAGTTATACTTATGCTACACTTTTGGCATTGTCTAAGGAATATGGTTTTAGTCTGGATACACCCTTTGAGGATTTAAGCAAAGAAGCTCAGGATATTATTATTCATGGTACTAATGGACACAGAGTAGCGGTACACTACAGAGGACAGCGTGGTGTAGGTGTTTATGATGTTGCTTATGAGGGGCTTATCCGAAACGAAGAAAGACGTTACAGAGAAACCGCATCTGAATTAATGAAAAAAGAATATGAAGAATTTATGAGATTTTCGCCATGTCCGTGTTGTAAAGGACAGCGTTTGAAAAGAGAGTCTCTGGCGGTTACCGTAGGTGATTATAATATTTATGAAACTACTAATTTTTCTGTAAAACAATTACAGACATATCTGGAAGAATTGGAACTGACTCCACAACAGGAACTGATTGGTGAAGGTATATTGAAAGAAATCAAAGCACGAATCGGTTTTCTGGCGGAAGTGGGTTTGGAGTACCTGACGCTGTCAAGAGCGACCGGTTCTTTGTCCGGAGGAGAAGCACAGCGTATTCGACTGGCGACCCAGGTGGGTTCCGGTCTGGTTGGCGTGTCATATATTCTTGATGAGCCGAGTATTGGTTTGCATCAAAGGGATAATTCCAAACTTCTGGGTTCGTTAAAACGACTGCGTGATTTGGGGAATACTTTGATTGTGGTAGAACACGATGAAGATACCATGCTGGAGGCAGATTACATTGTGGATATCGGTCCTGGCGCAGGTGAACATGGTGGCGAGATTGTGGCAACAGGTACAGCCAAAGAGATTATGAAATGCAAAAACTCCATCACGGGAGAGTATTTAAGCGGCAAGAAAAAGATTCCGGTTCCTGCAACCAGACGTGAACCAACCGGATATCTGACGGTGAAGGGCGCAAGAGAGAATAACTTAAAGAATATTGATGTGAAGATTCCTTTGGGGGTTATGGCCTGTGTAACCGGTGTGTCCGGCTCGGGAAAAAGTTCTTTGACAAATGAGATTCTATACAAGGTATTGGCAAAGCAGCTCAACCGTGCAAGAACTATTCCGGGCAAGCACGACAGCATAGAAGGTATAGAACAGTTAGATAAGATTATTGATATCGACCAATCACCAATCGGCAGAACGCCGCGTTCCAATCCGGCAACTTATACCGGAGTATTTGATATGATCCGTGATTTGTTTGCTTCCACAGCGGATGCAAAGGCAAGAGGATATGCAAAAGGACGTTTTAGCTTTAATGTGAAAGGCGGCCGATGTGAAGCATGTGCCGGGGATGGTATCTTAAAGATTGAAATGCACTTTTTACCGGATGTTTATGTGCCGTGTGAAGTGTGTAAAGGAAAGCGATATAACAGAGAAACTCTGGAAGTAAAATATAAGGGTAAGAGTATTTATGAAGTGCTGGACATGACCGTAGAAGAAGCCTTGACCTTTTTTGAAAACGTTCCGTCTATTCGTAAGAAAATTCAGACGTTGTATGATGTTGGCCTTCCGTATATTAAACTTGGACAACCATCTACCACATTATCCGGTGGTGAAGCACAACGTATCAAACTGGCAACGGAACTTAGCCGGAAGAGTACCGGTAAAACCATCTATATCTTAGATGAACCTACGACAGGCCTTCACTTTGCGGATGTCCATAAACTTGTAGAGATTCTGCATAAACTTTGTGACGGTGGAAACTCCGTAATTGTTATTGAGCATAATCTGGATGTGATTAAGACGGCGGATTATATTATTGATATGGGCCCGGAAGGCGGTGATGGTGGCGGAACTGTCATTGCTCAGGGAACACCGGAAGAAGTGGTTGCAACGAAAGGTTCTTATACCGGAGAGTATTTGAGAAAATATTTAGAATGATAAGAAGGTTATCGGCTTGATATGTACCCTCTTTACCGGATGTCCGGTAAGGGGGGGTTTTTTTATGGCTGTTTATATGAGCACAGAAGAAAATGTCTGAAGAGATAATTGGGAATAAAAAAGGAACTTACTTTCGTAAGTTCCGTTAATTTCGGGGAGTACCCTCCGCGTTTTGCGACACGAAGGGTATGAGTTATGAAAAATTATATTAGCATTTCGCTAGTACAAGAGTCAGTATACCTTGCAATTGTGAAAAAAATGTGACGAAACATAAAAAAATGAAAATAATTTTCCGGTATTTGAAAATAATAAAAAAAATACGTTTCACTTGAAAAAACACTTTAAAAATTGGGTATATTTGTATATAATAGGAATGTAATAAAAGTTAAGTGGTGGGAGTATGACCTTTTGCAGAAAAACAAGCTGAAAGATGCTCTCATTAGAATAAAAAGCAGGAAATTGAAAGGGGAACAATATGGTTTCAACAGATATCGGAATTGACTTGGGTACAGCCAGCATATTGGTATATGCGAAAGGAAAGGGCGTTGTTTTAAAAGAGCCATCCGTGGTGGCTTTTGACCGTGATACACAGAAGATTAAAGCGATTGGAGAAGAGGCTCGTATGATGCTTGGTAGAACACCTGGTAACATCATTGCAGTAAGACCTCTTCGTAAGGGCGTTATTTCAGACTACACCGTTACAGAAAAGATGCTTCGTTATTTTATTCAGAAGGCACTTGGTAAAAAGATTCACAGAAAGTTAAACATCAGCGTTTGTGTACCGAGTGGCGTAACCGAAGTTGAAAAGAAAGCTGTAGAAGACGCAGCATACAACGTAGGAGCAAGAGAAGTATTCATTATTGAGGAGCCAATTGCAGCAGCAATCGGTGCAGGTATTGATATTGCAAAGCCATGTGGAAATATGATCGTTGATATCGGTGGCGGTACTTCTGATATTGCTGTTATTTCTCTTGGCGGTACAGTTGTAAGTACATCAGTAAAGATTGCCGGCGATGACTTTGACGAAGCAATTGTTCGTTATATGAGAAAGAAACACAATCTCTTGATTGGTGAAAGAACAGCAGAAGATGTTAAGATTAAAGTTGGTACATGCTTCCCGTTATCAGAAGATATGTCTCTTGATGTTAGAGGAAGAAACTTAGTAACCGGTCTTCCGAAAACCGTTACTGTAACATCTTCAGAAATTGAAGAAGCTTTAAGAGAAACTACAATTCAGATTGTAGAAGCAGTACATTCCGTATTAGAAAAGACACCGCCTGAATTGGCTGCAGATATTGCAGACAGAGGTATTGTTTTAACCGGTGGCGGTGCAATGCTTCGTGGCTTGGACGAGTTGATTGAAAGCAAAACAGGTATTAACACAATGGTAGCTGAAGAGGCTACAACTTGTGTTGCTATAGGAACAGGAAAATATGTGGAATTTGTAGCAGGGAAGCTTACAGACTAAGGAAGGTCGCAAAGTTTGTAATTAAGAAAGGAGCGACAACAGTATGGTAAAAGGTCTTTATACTGCGCACACCGGCATGATTAACCAAATGCATCGTTTGGATGTTATCACCAATAATTTGGCTAATTCTGCCACAAACGGCTACAAAAAAGAAGGTGCTACGGCCCAGTCCTTTGATGATGAATTAACATTCCGAATCAGAGATACGTCCTCATTTAATCTGGACACCAGAATTGGCTCTATGTCATTGGGTGTAAAAATTGGGGAAACTTATACGGATTATTCACAGGGGTCCTTTAAAGAAACCGGAAACCTTACAGATCTTGCTATAAGCGGAAACGGCTTTTTCGCAATTTCCTTCACAAATGGTGAAGGAGAAGTGTCCGTAAAATACACTCGTGACGGTGCATTTACCATTGACCAGGATGGGTATTTAAGAACAAAAGACGGAGATTATGTTTTAAACGCAGATGGTGCTCTGAATACTGATGGTAGCGTAGAAAACTATGTCCGTGTTAATCCAAATATGACATTTATCATTAATGCTGAAGGACAGATTATTCAGAATGATGAAGTTATCGGACAGGTTGGTCTTGTGGATTTTGAAAACTATGATTATATTGAAAAATACGGCGAAAATATGTACAACCTGGTAGAAGGCGGCGTAATTACCGAAGCGGATGGCGGCATCAACCAGGGATATTTGGAGATGTCAAATGTAAATGTCGTTAAGGAAATGGTAGAAATGATTACCATTACCAGAGCATATGAATCTAATCAGAAGTTGATTCAGACGATTGACTCTACATTAGAAAAGACCGTAAATCAGATTGGCCGAATTTAAGAATGACTTAAAAAGTGGGGGAGATTTTTATCTTCCCCCTAAAGTTTTAATAAGCTTGTGTCGATATATAATACGAAGTATATAAACGGCCATCAAAAAGGAGAAATGCTTATGATGAGATCATTATGGACTGCGGCTTCAGGAATGATTGCACAGCAGACCAATGTAGATACAATTGCAAACAATATTTCAAATGTAAATACCAATGGATATAAATCTGAACAGGCGGAATTTAAGTCTCTTTTATATCAGACATTACAGTCCCGCTCAACCTCAGCAAACGGCGATGAAAAACCGATTAGCGCCCAGGTTGGTTTGGGAACCAGATTGGCATCCATTACCAGTAATTTTACACAGGGTTCTTTGTTAGAATCTCCAAGTGCAACCGCTTTTGCAATGAGCGGAACCGGATTTTTCGGTATTCAGGGAGCTGACGGAACTGTATATTATACAAGAAATGGCGATTTTAAATGGTCATTAGGCGTTGATGGAATTACCTTGGCAACTTCAGACGGTTACCCGGTTCTTAATTCTGACGGTGAACCAATTGTACTGCCGGACTATGTTTCGGCAAATGATATTTGCTTTACATCTAAAACCGGTGAAATCGGATATGTAAATGCAGAAGGAGAATACATATCTCTCGATATGAACATTGGCGCATGGCAGTTTAACAATGCAGCAGGTTTGGAAAAAATCGGAAATTCCTTATATGCAGTAACTGATGCGTCAGGACTTCCGTTAAATGAAAGTACAACCGCAGGATTAACCAAAAGTGACATTATTAACGGATTTTTGGAAGGTTCTAATGTTCAGATTGCAGATGAAATGGTAGATTTGATTGTGGCTCAGAGAGCCTATGAAATGAATTCAAAGGCTATCCAGGCTGCAGATGAAATGCTGGGACAGGCAAATAGTTTACGTCGATAATCGGGAGGTAGCACATGAATATTTCATTGGATAGTATTAATGGATATATCCAGTCCAATGCTTCTTCCACCAGTGCAGATAGATTGCAGGATAAGCTTAACGGAAACTTGGCAGGCAATTCAGATGAAGAATTGATGGAAGTGTGCAAAGAGTTTGAAGCATATTTTACAGAGCAAATGTTTAAGGCTATGAAGAAAATGGTTCCGGATTCTGATGATGAAGATAAGAGCATGGGTCAGTTGAAGGATTATTTTGAGGAACAGATGATTCAGGAATATGCAAAACAGTCCGCAGATGGAAAAGGACTTGGAATCGCACAAATGATGTACGAACAGATGAAAAGAAATTACGAATTATAATATTGGAAAAAGGGCTGCAAAGGCAGCTCTTTTTTTGTGAAAGTGACAAGACGAGAGCCATCATGCTTGCAAGAAATGGAATTCGCCGACCGCACATCTTAAACTGCGATTCCCGAAGCGTATAGTGACTCTGTGTAAAAAATGAAATGATTTTATAAAAAATTAAGAGGTTGAACGATTGCAGGATATAGTTTTTTGGAATACAATGAAAGATGTAAGAAAGGAGGTAAGCCGTGGAAGAATTAAGAGGATATGTATCCGGTGTCCGCTATCGGAATGAGGATAACGGATATACGGTGTTTGATTTTGTTTCCCAGGATGAAGAACATACAGTGGTTGGTATTTTTTCAGTGATTGAAAACGGTATGTGTTTCCGTTTGATTGGCCAGTTTACGCAACATGTAAGCTACGGCTTACAATTTTCCGTGGATTCTTACGAAGAGGAAGAGCCGGCCGACGTTTTGGAAATGGAACGATATTTAGGCAGTGGTGCAATTAAGGGAGTAGGTGTGGCATTGGCGGCAAGGATTGTGAACCGATTTAAGCAGGACACCTTCCGGATTATTGAAGAGGAACCGGAGCGTTTGGCAGAAGTATCGGGTATCAGTGAGAAAAAGGCCATGCAGATTTCCGAACAGATGCAGGAAAAAAGAGAGCTTCGACAGGCGGTTATGTACCTTCAGAAATATAACATCAATATAAATCTTGGACTAAAAATTTATCGCCATTTTGGTATAGAAATGTACCGGATTATCAGTGAAAATCCATACCGGCTTGCAGATGAAATTGATGGAATCGGATTCCGGACAGCGGATGAAATTGCGAAAAAAGCAGGAATACTGGTAGATGCGGATTTTCGTGTAAGAAGCGGCATACTATATACCTTATTGCAACGGGCAGGGCAAGGACATACCTATTTGCCTTGGGAACAGTTGCTGAAGGATGCGGCCGGAATCTTGGGAGTGAATGAAAATGTTATTGAAATTCAAATCATGAATTTGGCTATGGAACAAAAGGTCATTGTTCAGGAAGTGGAATCAGATGACATGCTTATCCGACAGGTTTATGCTGCCGTTTATTATTACACCGAGCGCAATTGTGCAGCCCTTCTTTTGGGATTAAATAACCGGTATGAAGTAAAACCGGGGCATATGGAGCGGTTTTTTGCCAAATTTGAAGCCCGGCAGAAAATTGAACTGGACGAGATGCAAAAAAAGGCTGTCCGCATGGCGGCAGAAAACGGATTGTTGGTACTCACCGGCGGCCCGGGTACAGGAAAAACCATGACAATTAATGCGCTGATCCAGTATTTTGAAATGGAAGGACTGGATTTGTTTTTGGCGGCGCCTACCGGACGTGCGGCAAAGCGAATGAGTGAGATGACCGGGTATGAAGCAAAGACCATTCACCGTATGTTGGAACTGGGCGGAGATGAGCATTCCGGCTTTCAAAAAAATGAAGAAAATCCCTTAGAAACAGATGTGATTATTATTGATGAAATGTCTATGGTGGATATTCACCTGATGTATGCCTTGCTAAAAGCTGTCCTTCCGGGGACCAGATTGATTTTAGTAGGAGATGCTAATCAGCTTCCAAGTGTAGGTCCGGGAACGGTATTACAGGATATTTTAGAAGGCGGAGTATGTCCGGTAATTGCATTGGAAAAGATATTCCGTCAGGCAGGAGAAAGCCAGATTGTAACTAATGCACACGCAATTTGTAATGGGGAACAGATTTCATTGGATAATAAAAACATGGATTTCTTTTTCCTTAAACGATATGAAGCAAATAAAGTGATTAATACGGTTTTAGAACTGGTATTAAATAAATTGCCGAAATATGTGGAGGCAACACCTTATGATATTCAGGTGCTTACGCCAACCAGAATCGGTCTGCTTGGCGTGGATAATTTAAATCAGGTTCTTCAGATGTATTTGAATCCACCGTCGCCGGATAAGGAAGAGAAAAAATATGGAGCAACCATCTTCCGTAAGGGGGATAAGGTTATGCAGATTAAGAACAATTACAAAGTGGAGTGGGAAGTTACAAACCGCTACGGAATTACCATTGATCGGGGACTGGGAGTGTTTAACGGAGATACGGGCATCATAACAAAGGTAGATTCCTATTTGGAAATCGTGGAAGTAATGTTTGATGAAGGCAGAAAAGTGCTGTATCCGTTTAAGCAGTTGGAAGAGTTGGAACTTGCCTATGCCGTTACAGTCCATAAATCCCAGGGAAGCGAGTATCCGGCGGTAGTGATTCCTTTATTACAGGGTCCAAAAATGTTAATGAACCGCAATTTGTTATACACCGCTGTTACCCGAGCAAAGAAATGTGTTACGTTGGTTGGGGATGAACAGGTTTTAAAAGAAATGATTGAAAACGGTACGCAGATCAAACGTTTTTCGGGATTGAAAGACAGAATTAAAGAGATAAAGGCAGAATAAGAGAGGTAAAACGGGGAGTTGTTAATGGAGTTATTATATCCGCCGTCTTGTGTGCTTTGTGGTAAAGTATTGCCCACAGACTCGGGGAAGGTGGATAATGGGGAGACATTATATGATTTTGAAAAAGTGTGTGAGACATGTAAGGGGAAAATAAAAATTATGGAAGAACCTACATGTATGAAGTGCGGAAAAATGGTGGAAAGCCCATTGGTGGAGTATTGTCATGACTGCGAAAACAGCGAATTTACTTTTTTGCGGAATCGGAGTGTGTTTCCATACACAGGAACAATTCGTAAGGCGATGCATGACTTTAAATATGCTCACAGAAAAGAAAATGCATTATTTTTCGGACAGGCAATAAACAATTATTTGGGGGAATGGATGAAGAGTCTGCAGGTGGATGCGGTGATCCCGGTGCCATTGCATAAAAAGCGAAAAAGACGCCGAGGATATAACCAGGCACTTTTACTGGCAGAGATTGTAGGAAGGTATTTGGATGTTCCTGTGGATGCCAATATTCTGACACGTTATGGGAACACGAAACCCCAAAAAGAATTAGGCAGAAAAGAACGAAAAATAAATCTCGAAAAGGCTTTCAAAATCAGCCAAAATGAGTTACAATATTACAGAGTGTTGCTAATTGACGACATTTATACAACAGGAGCCACATTAGAAGGAGCAGCCGGGGTATTAAAGGCAGCAGGTGTGGAAGAAATATATTGTGTAACAGCGTGTGTTGGCAGAGGATACTAGGAGGATAAATAATAATGGAAGTAAAGAATTGTAAAACTTGTGGTCGACTTTTTAATTATCTTGGAGGCAAGCCGATTTGTCAGGCATGCCAGAAGGATTTAGAAGATAAATTCCAACAGGTGAAAGCATATTTAAGAGAACATGCTCATGCAGGAATTCAGCAGGTTGCTGAAGACAACGATGTTGATGTAAGACAGATTAAACAGTGGATTAGAGAAGAAAGATTAACCTTCTCAAAAGATTCACCAATTACAATCGAATGTGAAAATTGTGGTGAACCTATCCGTAGTGGAAGATACTGTGCGTCTTGTGTTGCAAAAATGCAGAGCAATTTAGGCAGTGCAATTAACAAACCGAAGCCGGTTGAACCAAAGAAGGATGTTAGAGACAAAGACAGAATGCGTTTTTTGGATAAATTCTAAGAGTAAAGCTGCCCTTTTGTTAGGGCGGCTTTTCGTACTTCGATAGACAGGAGAATTATTGCAATGATTAACGAAGAAAAAGTTCGCTTAATGACAAAATTGGCAATATACGAAGAGAACAAAGGGAAAAATATTATCCCGTTGGGTGATTATTACAGGGAAGATTATATCGGCATTCAAATGTTGAAAAGCTTTTTTGCAGGGACCATTGGCTATGTACTGATTTTATTATTGATGGTACTGTATCAATTGGAATATTTATTAAACCAGATTGTAAAATTAGATGTAATGGCAATGGTTGTCAGTGTTTTGGTAGTATATGTGATTTTTATGGCGGTTTATCTGGGAATCACGTACATTATTTGTGCGACCCGTTATAAAAAAGCAAAAAAATCCTTAAAAGCTTATGACAATGTATTGAAAAAGCTGGAAGGCGTTTACGAAAGAGAAGAGATGGACACAAAGCCGATTAAGTGGTAGGAGATGAAACTATGAGAAGTTTTCTTGATTTAAAGACAAATATTGTATCCTTTGTAGAGAAAAACGAATATTATGCATTGTGCGTGGCCAGATTTGTGCTGATGTTAAGTGCTTTTTTAATGGTACATTTCAAACTTTGTTATTATCCGGGCTTGGATAATGTATTGATTCCTATTGCACTTGCTATTTTTTGTGCGTTTATTCCTATGTCTTTTGGTGTGATTATTTTGGAGATTTTTTGCCTGTTGAATTTGATGGGCCTTGGATTGGAAGTGGTGGCAATAGTTGCAGTTGTTTTTTTGATTGCACAACTGCTGTATTTCCGTTTTGCCAAGGGGACTCTTTACAGAAGTGTCCTTACACCGGTTTTAACATTTGTTAAAATGCCATATATTATGCCGGTGGCATGCGGCTTAAGAGGCAATTTGGGCTCCATTATTTCTGTTTTGGCAGGAACTATGATCTATGCACTTTTATCAGGTATCAGAGCCAATGAAGCGGTATTTTTAAGTACAGCAGATATTTCATCCACGGATAAACTTGCATTGCTTATAGACCAGATTATAAAGAATAAAGAACTTTGGGTTGTACTTTTTGCGTTCCTGCTTACGGATGTTTTGGTATACGGAATCCGAAGACTCAGTATTAAAAATGCATGGAGAACCGCGTATCTTGTGGGAATTGCCTTTAATATGGTGGTTATTCTCAGCGGTAAACTGTTAGTTGGTGAAAGTGACGGAATTATATGGTTACTTGTTGGCAGTGTGTTATCCATCGTTGTTGCAAGAGTATATGAGTTTATTTTCATGGACTTGGATTATACCAGAGTGGAACAGGTTCAATTTGAAGATGACAACTATTATTATTATGTGAAAGCAGTGCCTAAAGTTATGGTTCAGGCACGTCAAAAGAGTGTCAAACGCTTTAACCAGACACAGGATGAGGAAACGGAAGAAAGAGAATAACGCTATTAAGGCGAATTTATAAATGAAGTGAAGGGAGCAAACGTGATGCACGGTATTGGACAGTTTGTTGACAAGTATTTATATTGGGTGCAAATTCCGGAAATTAAAATAACGGATGTGATAGAAATAGTAATTATTGCAGTATTGTTGTATTATGTGATTTTATTTTTACGCAATACAAGAGCATGGGTATTGGCAAAAGGAATTGCAGTGTTACTGGTGTTGGTTTCCCTCGCGGCAATCTTTGATATGACAACAATTCTTTGGATTGCAGAAAAAACATTTAACGTGGGTGTTATTGCATTGGTAATTGTATTCCAACCGGAACTGCGAAAGGCATTGGAACAGTTGGGAAGACGACAATTTTTAAGCAGGTTTTTTGTTTTTGACAGTCAGAAGAATAATGACGAACGATATTCAGAAGAGAGTGTAAATGAAATTGTAAAAGCCTGCTTTGAAATGGGAAAAGTAAAGACAGGTGCGTTAATCGTAATTGAAAAAGATGATTCAATGGTTGAATTTGAAAAAACCGGAATACCGGTGGATGCTTTGATTTCAAATCAGTTATTTATAAATATTTTTGAGCATAATACACCATTGCATGATGGTGCGGTTATTGTTCGTGGAAACAGAATTGTTTCTGCAACATGCTATTTACCGTTGTCGGATAATTCACGTTTAAGTAAGGAGTTGGGAACACGCCATCGTGCGGCAGTTGGTGTCAGTGAAGTCGGTGATGCATTAACCATTGTGGTATCCGAAGAAACCGGAGCAGTTTCTGTAGCGGAAGGTGGAAAATTAGAAAGAAACATTTCACCGGAGTGTTTAAAAGAGCGTTTGATGGCAAATCAGAAGCTGTACGAAGAAAATAGCAAGATTAAATTGTGGAAGAGGAGGGTAAAGGCAAATGGTGAAAAGATTTCTGGAGATTCTGACAAATAATGCCGGCCTGAAAATATTTGCGACGATTATCGCTTTTTTTGCGTGGTTGATTGTAGTCAGCATTACCAACCCGCAAACCACTACAACCTTTACAGCGACGGTAACCATCAAAAACGATTCGATTATTACAGAACACGGAAAAGTTTATGAAGTATTGGATGGTTCCGATACAGTAAAATTTACGGTATCCGGACCAAGGGATATTATCGATGGACTTTCTTTGACAGACTTCCAGGTTGTGGCAGACATGAACAAGATTAATATGGATTTGGAAACTGTGCCGGTGGATGTAATTGCATTAAAGGATGCGAACAAACTGACCATCACGGTGAAGGACCCAAATGTACTTGTATCTATAGAAAATTTAAAAACTACCCAGCTTGTAGTATCAACAACAGCATTAGGTAATCCTGCAACAGGTTATGCATTGGGTACGGTAGAATGTAATCCTAGAACAATAACAATTACCGGACCGGAAAGTATGGTTGACAGAATTCAGAAGGTGGTAGCGGATATTTCTGTAGACGGATGGACAACAGGCGGTACACAGACAATTATTCCTGTGATTTTAGATGGAAACGGAGAAGAAATCTCCAGTTCCAAACTTGTTATGGAACCGTCACGTGTAGACGTGTCTGCACAGATTCTTGAAACGAAAGAAGTTGTAATTGATTTTGAAGAGATTACGGATATTAAAGCCGGATACTCTCTGTTCTCCATTGAAAGTAACCCTGCAACAGTAATTGTAAAGGGAACCAGAGAACAGTTAAGTAGCTTGTCCGTTATTACAATTACGGAAAGCGAATTGGCATTAGATGATGAAATTGGAGAAATCCAAAGAAACATTAATATTACCCAGTACCTGCCGGAAGGAGTTGGCCTGGTGGATGAAAATCAGGGAACTGTTACGGTAACAGCAGTTATTGAGAAGCTTACAACAAAAGTATTTTACATTTCAGTTGAAAAACTGAATATACTTAATTTAAATCCTGCATATGAGGTGGTATTTAATGATGAAACCATTCGAATCAGTGTTAAAGGAACCACAGAACAGGTTGAAAGCCTCACGGAAGAAGATTTCCGTGTATACATAGACCTATACGGATATGGAGAAGGTGAATTTAACGTAACCGTGAAACGGGATGAAATTGAAGGAATCATAGACACAGATATCATCCAGGTTTCAGGCTCCATTGTTTTAAAGGAAATTGAAACAGAGTCCGGGGAGGAATAGGAGGATTATCTATGAGCAGATTATTTGGAACAGATGGCGTGCGAGGCGTTGCAGGTTCGGAGTTGACGATACAGTTAGCTATGGAACTTGGTCAGGCAGGTGCCAGTGTTTTGACAAAGGAAACAGCACATAAGCCTAGAATGATAGTGGGATGTGATACCAGAATTTCCGGAACCATGTTAGCAAATGCATTGATGGCAGGGATATGTTCTGTAGGAGCAAATGCTATTTATGTTGGTGTGGCT
This sequence comes from Lachnospiraceae bacterium, assembly GCA_045632875.1. Lineage (GTDB taxonomy): Bacteria > Bacillota > Clostridia > Lachnospirales > Lachnospiraceae > XBB1006. Next base: position 6,415 of record JAZQXN010000004.1, on the reverse strand, counting down.
CCAACACCTGCAATTGCTTATCTAACCAGATATTTTAATGCAGATGCAGGGGTTGTTATCTCAGCATCTCACAATCCGGCAGAGTTTAACGGAATTAAATTCTTTGATAAAGACGGATATAAATTGCCGGATGCAATTGAGGATAAAATTGAAGCCCTAATATCTTCTAATATGATGGGTGTTACAATGCCGATCGGAGAAGGTGTGGGTAAAATTGACTATCGTTTTGATGCATTACAGCATTACATAAACTTTGCAAAACAAAGTGTTCCGGTAGATTTAAAGGGATTAAAGGTGGTATTGGACTGTGCAAATGGTGCCTCTTATATCAGTTCTGTTGAGACTTTTAAAGAGTTGGGGGCAGAGGTTATTCCTATGCATTGTGAGCCGGATGGTGTGAATATCAACAAAGATTGCGGCTCAACTCATATGGATTCCCTTATTCAGAAGGTAGTTGAAGAAGGTGCGGATTTAGGCCTTGCTTTTGACGGAGATGCCGACAGAATGTTAGCTGTAGATGAAACCGGAAAAATGATTGATGGTGATCAGTTGATGGCGATTTGTGGTATTTATATGAAGGAAAAGGGAATACTGAAAAAGAATACCATCGTAGGAACTGTCATGAGCAATCTTGGTTTTGATTTAATGGCAAAAGAAAATAATATATCCATAGAAAGAACCGTAGTAGGTGACCGTTATGTATTGGAATGCATGAAAAAACATGGATATAATTTAGGGGGAGAACAGTCCGGACACATTATTTTCTTAGATGAAAATACAACCGGAGACGGATTATTAAGTGCATTACATTTGGTTATGGTTATGGTGGAGACAGGGAAGAAACTTTCCGAATTGGCAAGTGTTATGGATGTTCTGCCGCAGGCATTGGTAAATGCGCCGGTACCAAATAGTAAAAAACATAAATTTATGGAATACCCTGCAATTGCAAATGCAATAGAAAAATTAGAAAAGAAGTTTGCAGATGAAGGAAGAATCTTAATTCGCCCATCAGGTACAGAGCCATTGGTTCGTGTAATGATTGAAGGACGTGTACAGGAAGAAATCGAAGAAGATGCCAAGAAACTGGCACAATTGATTACCGAAGAAATGGTAGAGTAGTAGGTATTGATGGAGGAAGAAGAATGGCTAGGGATGAAAGACAGGAATATAGAAAAAGAAAGCCATTGTCAAGAAGACAGAAGACTAAAATAAAAATAGCCATATTAATTGTTGAGATATTGGCATTGGTTGTATTAATGGCAGCCTTGTTTTTCGTGAAAAAATTGTCATTGATACAGCATGATCCTGATTTTGATGACACTCAGATTGAACAAAATGAGTTGGATGAAGAGGTTAAACAAACGATAGAAGGGTACAAGACAATTGTGTTAGTGGGTCTGGATAACAGAACCGTAGGAACTTATACTTCAGGTAATGCAGACACAATCATTATTGTTACCATTAATAATAAGACCAATGAAGTACGTATGGCATCCGTATATCGAGATACCTATATGCAGATTTCAGCTGACGGTAAATTTGCTAAGGTTAATGCGGCTTACAATAGTCAGGGTGGCGCAAAGGGGTTAGTTGAGGCCCTGAACCGCAATTTGGACCTGGCAATTGATGATTATGTTGCAGTGGACTGGTATGCCTTGGTAAAAACTATTGATCTTATTGGTGGAATTGAAATTGAATTATCTAATGCCGAAGCCAATGCTGTTAATGATTTGATTTGGGAAAATGAATTAGTAACCGGTTTCCAAACTGACAGAGTGGCAAAGCCGGGATTAAATGAATTAGATGGGGTTCAGGCGTTAGCTTATGCCCGTATCCGTTCATTAAAAGGAAGCGATTTTGCAAGAACGGAAAGACAAAGAATGGTTATTACAAAGATGTTGGAAAAGGCAAAAACTTCATCCATTTCAACCTTGGTAAAGGTAATTGATGAGGTGTTCCCGGATGTGGCTACCAGTTTGTCAACTACAGAATTGATTGAATTGGCAAGCGGAATGATGTCTTATCAATTGACAGAAACAACCGGATTCCCGGAGGACCGTGGTAATGCGGTAATCGGAGAAGTAACATCCTATATTATTCCGGTTAGTTTATTAACCAACGTAGAAGATTTGCATGCATTTCTTTATGGAAATGAAAAATATGTACCATCTGTACAGCTCCAGAATATTAGTAATCAGATTATTTTTGATTCGGGTTTGGCTCCTGATGATGAAGAGGATGAATAAATCGTTTACGGTTCTATCAAATCCTTTTCTGCTTAACATCACGCAGGCAACACATTGAGTGAGTAGAATGTTACTAAAGGAGGAAACGTGATGGATACAAATATTTATTATGAACAACCGGCTCCACAGCCGGAGGAACCAAAGAAAAAAGAGAAAAGTTTTGGCAAGAGGATACTTAGCCTGGTTATATTTGCGGCTGTTTTTGGAACAGCGGCAGGTATAGGATTTTATAGTATTTCATATTTTTTGGGAGATAATGGTAAAACTGAAAATACAGGAACAACGGTGATTTATCAGTCTGAAGAAGCAGGAAAGATTTCCTCAACAGGAATCAGTGAGGATGAGTTGTCTGTGGAAACTATTGTAGAGAGCGTTATGCCGGCAATGGTAGCGATTACAAACACCACAGAATTAGAGTATAACGGCTTTTTCGGAAGTCAGACCCAGACATATGACAGTTGTGGCTCAGGCATCATTATTGGACAAAATGATACTCAGTTATATATTGTAACAAATAATCATGTAATTGAAGATGCAGACAGTATTACCGTAACTTTTGCAGATAATGAAAGTGTAAATGCGACGGTAAAGGGTGCAGATTCAAGCATGGACTTAGCCGTTATTATTGTGGAAAAAAGCTCCATGAAAGAAAGCACATTAAATGCCATAAAGATAGCGGTACTTGGCGATTCCGATAGCTTGAAGTTAGGCCAATCTGTTATCGCTATCGGAAATGCTCTCGGCTATGGGCAGACAGTAACCACCGGTGTTGTCAGTGCTTTGGACAGAACAGTAGTCATTGATGATATGACTGCATCCTTGCTCCAGACCAGTGCTGCAATTAACCCGGGAAATAGCGGCGGAGCACTGTTAAACCGAAAAGGAGAAGTAATCGGTATCAACTCAGCAAAATATTCTGATACCTCTGTAGAAGGTGTGGGATTTGCCATTCCGATTTCTGATGCACAGCCAATCATCGAGAATCTTATTAGCAAGAATATGATTCCGAAGGATGAGAGAGGATATTTGGGAATCTATGGTACGGATGTTACTGAAACGGTTGCCAGTGTATATAATTTACCAATCGGCGTTTATGTTTCTCAGTTAGTTAACGGTGGAGCGGCCCAAAAGGCAGGAATCCGTGCGGGAGACATTATCGTTAAAATTGAAGGAACAGATATTACTTGTATGACGGACTTACAGACCGTATTACAGTATTACCGTTACGGAGAAGAAGTTGAAGTTGTTGTAAAGACTCTTTCAAACGGAGAATATGTTGAAGAGACATATACTGTAAAATTACAAAAAGGTAATTCGCGATAAAGGGGGACAATATGATTCCGGAAAGATTAAAACAGTTAAGATGTGAAATGGAAAAAAGAGGCATTGATATGTATGTAGTACCAACCTCAGATTTCCATGAATCCGAATATGTAGGTGAATATTTCAAGGCCAGAAAGTTTATTACCGGTTTTACAGGTTCTGCAGGCACTGCAGTAATCACCATGACCGAGGCGGGACTTTGGACCGATGGAAGATATTTTATTCAGGCAGAAAAACAGCTTGAAGGAACAACAGTTACACTGTTTCGCATGGGACAGGAAGGTGTTCCGACTGTTAGCGAGTATTTGAAAGCAAATCTGCCGCAGAACGGATGCATCGGTTTTGACGGACGTGTAATGAATACAAAGCTAGGCAAAGAATTCAGTGCAATTGTACAGGAAAAAGGCGGAAAGTTACATACCGGTGAAGATTTAATTGATCTTATCTGGACAGACAGACCACAGCTGCCAGCAGAAACAACTTTTGTTTTGGAAGAAAAATACAGCGGAGAATCATTTGCCCACAAGTTAGAAAGAGTTCGTGAAGAAATGAAGGCATGTGGAGCACAGGCACACATTATGTCATGTCTTTACGATGTTGCATGGTTCTTTAATATGCGAGGCGGAGACATTGAATCCGTTCCGGTATTTTTGTCCTATGCCTTGATTACTTTAGATGAAGTTAAATTGTATTTAAATGAAAAAGTTCTTACAGATGAAACAGCAGCATATTTAAAGGAAAATGGTGTTACCATTCGTCCGTATAATGCAATTAGTGAAGACGTAAAACTGTTGAAAGAAAGTACTACAGTTTTATTAAATGAAGCACAGGTAAATTACAGCATTTATTCCAACTTGCCGGAAAGCGTAAAGATTGTAGACAAAGCAAACCCTGCAGAAGACATGAAGAGCCGTAAAAATGAAGTGGAACAGGCAAACCTGATTCAGGCACACATTAAAGACGGTTTGGCATTTACCAAGTTTATGTACTGGGTAAAGAAAAATGTAGGAAAAATCCCAATGACCGAGGTTACTGCAGCAGATTATCTGTATGAATGCAGAGCGGCTCAGGAGAATTTCCTGGGAGTAAGTTTTGGAACCATTTGTGCTTATGGTCCAAATGCGGCCATGATGCACTACAGTGCAACACCGGATAATTGTGCAACTCTCGAACCAAGAGGCATGCTTCTTATCGATTCCGGCGGACATTACTATGAAGGTTCTACAGATATTACCAGAACCGTGGCTTTGGGACCGGTTTCTGATATTGAGAAAAAGCATTTTACAGCAGTATGCCGTTCCTGCTTTAATTTATCAAATGCAAGATTCTTATATGGCTGTACCGGACAGAATTTGGATATTTTAGCAAGAGGACCAATCTGGGATATGGATTTGGATTATCAGTGCGGAACAGGTCACGGCGTAGGCTATCTTTTGAACATCCACGAAGGACCAAATGGATTCCGTTGGAAGATAGTACCGGAAAGAAAAGACAGTGGTGTACTTGAAGAAGGTCACGTAACCACCGATGAACCGGGTATTTACTTAGAAGGCCGGTATGGCATCCGCTTGGAAAATGAATTGATTTGCCGTAAAGGTGTAAAGAACGAGTATGGTCAGTTCATGCATTTTGAAAACATCACTGTTGCACCGATTGATTTAGATTGTATCGATGTAAACGAAATGCTTCCAATCGACAAGAAGAGATTAAACGAATACCATAAGAAGGTATATGAAACCCTTTCACCATACATGAAAGCAGAAGAAAATGAGTGGTTAAAGGAATATACCAGAGAAATCTAAAATAAAATAGACCAAAGAACTTTGGAAGGAAATTGCAAGTTGATTAAGTATGCAATTGAAAGAATCTACAAATCTATATTTCTTTGGTTAGTAGTGGCAGTAATTATTGTGGTAGCAGTACGATGTCTGCCGGATGAAATATCAGTTAGTAATAATGTGGGAGGGCGAGAGCTTCCGATCTATTGCGTGGACACGCAGGAGAAGAAGATTGCCCTCTCTTTTGATGCCGCTTGGGGAAATGAAGACACCGGTCAGATCTTAGAGATTTTGGAAAAGTATGATGTGAAGGTTACTTTTTTCATGACCGGAGGCTGGGTAGAGAAGTTCCCGGAGGATGTAAAAAAGATATATGAAGCCGGACATGAATTGGGAAATCACAGTGAAAATCACCTTAATATGAGTCAATTGTCCACGGAAAAACAACAGGAGGAGTTGATGGATGTACATGAAAAAGTAAAGGCCATTACAGGAGTCGATATGTGCGTTTTCCGGCCACCATATGGGGACTATGATGATTCGGTGGTGTTAACAGCACTTGACTGCGGATATTATCCGATACAATGGAGTGTGGACAGCTTGGATTGGAAAGATTACGGCGTTGCCTCCATTATTGATACGGTGTGCAATCATAAAAATATGTGTAACGGAGCAATTATTCTAATGCATAATGGTGCGAAATATACGGCGCAAGCACTAGAAGAGGTGATTACTACTTTACAGGAGCGTGGTTACACCATTGTTCCGGTTGGTGAGTTGATTTATAGAGATGAATACCGTTTAGATCATACAGGAAAGCAATATAAGGAATAAGATACGAGGGACCGCCATAAGCGGTCCTTTTTCTTATGTGTTATATGGAATTCTTTTTTCATTTCCATTATCTTTTCGCTGAAAAAGTCTAGAATTTCCTAAGCCACTTGGACGGCCTTCTTCTATGATTTATATTTTTCAAAAATTACACAATCACAGCTTTTTATGTCCGCGGGTTTGAAAAACGCCTTTAGAAAAACAAGGTTATGGTGACCGGCGTTTTTCATCCGCGGA
>JAZQXN010000003.1:0-46539 GCA_045632875.1 Lachnospiraceae bacterium | reverse complement strand
GTCAAAAGTTACTGTTTCTCCGGCTTCCACTCCAAGCTTTTCAATGGTAATGATATCGCCTTCGGATACTTTGTACTGTTTTCCGCCTGTTGCAATAATTGCGTACATATGGCACCTCCTATTTATCATTACTCGCCAACTTCGGTGCTGCCAAAAGGGCAGACTTATAACCTCATTGTGCGGCATACTCTAAGATAATAGCATATCTATCTTACTTCGTCAACACTTTTTTTGCTGATACAAACAGCAATTTCTATTAATGCTTTGGTCATGGTTGCAAGTTCCATTGATGGAGCTGAACTAATCTTTTCCAGCACCTGCTCCGGTGCATATGGAACATGTATAAAACCTGCTTTTACAGGCAAATGCTCTTTTTTGATATAATATAACAAACGGTATAAAGTATCATTGCACACATAACTTCCGGCTGTCAAAGAAACATTTGCCGGAATATTACATTCTTTTAAATAATCAACAATATCTTCTACCGGAATGGTGGAAAAATAACCGTCCCAACCATCTTCTTTAATCGGGGTATTTCTAGGCATATACCCGCCATTATCCGGAATATTTCCATCCATGTAATTTAATGCAACTTTTTCAACAGAAATTTTTGCTCTTCCACCGGCCTGCCCCACACAAACCACAGCATCTACAGGATTATCTTTTAAAAAGTTCTCAATCGCCTCAAAGCCTTTTTTAAATTCCGTTGGAATTTCCAGTGTAAATATTTCAATATCATCATAAAAAGATGGTAATTTTGATACCGCTTTCCATGCCGGATTCACGGTTTCACCGCCAAAAGGTGTAAAACCTGTAAATAGTATTCTCATTCTTTCACCTGCTCTCTTAAAGATTGCTGTATTTTTTTACGAATTATATGTGCTAAATTCAATTTGGTCATTTCAACAAATGATGTTGGAATCCTCTGCTTTTTACATTCTTCCATCAAATGTTCAATCAGTTTCTTTTGTTGTTCTTTATCCGGCATATCAATAAAATCAATAACGATAATACCACTAATATTTCTTAATTGTATCTGATAAAGAATTTCTTTCGCAGCTTCCAAGTTAATATCCAAATAGTATTGTTTGGAATTTCCTTTTTTTATATTTTTTCCACTGTTTACATCAATCACTGTTAACGCTTCTGTAGGTTCGATTACAATATAGGCACCTGACTTTAACCATACTTTCGTAGAGAGGGCCTTTTCTAAATTTGAAGAAACCGAATATAATTTATCCAAAGAATAGTTATCTTCATATAATCTTATGGAGTGATTTTCACCCATCGTCTCTGAGGCCGTAATTTCCTCATAGAGAGACGGTATATCCGTAACTATTTCAACATGCTCATTTTGTAAAAAATCCCTGATTCGGCGAATTACGTCGTTTTCAGGCACATATAACCTGGAATAAAGTGATTTGTGAATTCCGGTTTCCAATAAATCTTTAAATTGACCATATAAACCTTCAAATTCTTTTTCAATCTTGGACAATTCACTATACATGGCATTGGTTCTGACGATAATACCATATTCTCTATCACCTGAAAGAAAAGGATTTCTTTCCTTTAATCCTGCAAAAATATTTTTTAGTTCCTTACGGGTATCTCCAATAATTTTACGGGACACCTGTATGTCATTAAAATCAGTGGACAACACCATATTTTTCCCGGAAATTTGCAAGTTTGCAGTTAAAGTCGCACCTTTTGTTTTTATTGGCTCTTTACATACCTGAACAAGTAATTCATCACCGATACATAATCCTTTTTCAGAGTTCTTTTTAGAAAAAATTCCATGTTCCCCTTCTGACAATGGCAAATACGCTAATTCGTCAGGTGCAATCCGAAGAAATGCTCCTCCCATGGACGGAACAATATTCTCTACCCTGCCGATACAAATTGTATCAAGTGGTGTATATGCGGAATCTTTTTTGCATTGAACTTCCACCAGGGTATCATCCTTAAACAATCCCTGAAATAATACCGGTTCTTTGGTAACTCCCGGCAAATCCATATGAACTTTAGTTATTATGAATTTCGTTGTTGGCATGTGTTCCAATATCTCCTAAAGAAATATATTCATCGTCAATTAAAGTGTATAAATCTATACGATGAAAATGATACTTCGTTAACACTTCTTCCATATTGCTATAACGAAGAAGATGTGACAATACAAATTCCGGCTTAATATTTGTCTCACTACCGGCTTTTACAATCAGATTCAAAGTAACATTATCTTCTTCATCCAAAAAGGTATCCCACCCAAACACACATGGTTTTAAATCAAATGTGGATTCTCCTTTTTTGGTTTCTTTCGTTACCATGATTTCTTCCTGCTCAAAAAATTTCTGACAGTACACAGTCAGCGCATCTAAAGAAGAAAATAATTCACATTCATAGTTTTCTTTCAAATAAATGTTATATTCAGCACCTTGAATGCTGCTCATGGCATTCGGTGTATCAGCCTCTAAATAAGAAAACTGGCTAACACTGATTCCATCTACCATCACTGCATTTAAAGCCTTAATTGCTTCATCTGACGGAATAAAACTATTAATTTCAATATCCAGGTATTCTCCTGCACCGGTCAATCCCAAACCAAGGGGTGAAGCAAAAGACATTTTCTGATGGGGATTATATCCTTCTGAATAAGCAATATCTATATTCGCTCTTTTAATTGCCTTTTGAAAAAATCTCATAATATCAAGATGTCCGATAAATTTCATGCATCCATCTTTTTTAAATTGAATTCTTACTTTCAATGCAGACACCTCCTTTAAAACTTCCTGCGCCGCAGGCAGAACAATTCATTCGGCAATTTAAAGTAACTTCTTCTTTTTGAGCTTTTTCCCATTCATTCCATAAGAACTCTTTGGTTACTCCTGCATCAATAAAATCCCAAGGGAATATTTCATCAAATTCTCTTGAACGGATTGTATAAAAATCAGGATCAACGCCGGCCTGTTTAAAGGCTTTATTCCAATTATCCAGTTTGAAATGTTCGTCCCAGGCATCAAAAATAGAACCATTCTCATATGCGTTTAATAATACCTGTCCTATTTTTCTGTCACCACGTGCAAGAACACCTTCCAACATAGTAACATCTGCATGATGCCAATTGTATTTCATACTTTTTTTATTTAACTGTTCTTTTACCGTGTCATTAACTAATTTTGCACGTCTTAAAAATTCATCCTTATTACACATTGATGCCCATTGGAATGGTGTAAAAGGTTTCGTTACAAAGAAAGATGTACTAATGGTAATCTGACACTTTCCATTTCTTTGGTCCTTCGGAATTTCATAATATCTTTTTGCAATTTTTTCAGCTAATTCAGGTATCCCTTTAATATCATCTTCATTTTCTGTCGGAAGTCCTAACATAAAGTAAAGTTTTACTTTCTGCCAACCACCTTCAAAAGCCATTCCTGCACCGGTTAAAATATCATCTTCCGAAAGTCCTTTATTAATAACATTACGAAGTCTCTGAGAACCTGCTTCAGGTGCAAAAGTCAAACTACTTTTTCGAATGTCCTGTACTTTATTCATAACATCTAATGAAAAAGCATCAATTCTTAAAGATGGCAAAGAAATATTTACACCTTTGGAACCATATTCTTCAATGAGAAAATCCAACAATTCTTTTAACGGACGGTAATCACTGGAACTTAATGAACTTAAAGAAATCTCTTCATGCCCTGTACTGTCTAACATTTCTTTCGCCATTTTTTTCAATTCATCCACATTTCGCTCTCTAGTTGGACGATAAATCATACCTGCCTGGCAAAAACGGCAACCACGGATACAACCACGCATGATTTCCAAAACAACACGGTCCTGCGTTGCTTTAATAAAAGGAACAATCGGTTTTCTCGGATATCCGATTTGTGAAGTATCCATCACAACAGTTTTACGGATTGTAGAAGGTACGCCTTCAACTGTTGGCTGAAATGATGCAATAGTACCATCATTTTTGTATGTAACTTCATAAAGTGAAGGAACATAAATACCTTCAATTTTTGACAAGGCAACCAAAATTTCTTTACGGGATAATCCTCTACTCTTACATTCTTTGTAAGTATCAAATAACTGATTATAGGATATTTCCCCTTCACCGATATAAAAAAGATCAAAAAAATCTGCAATCGGTTCAGGGTTATAGGTACATGGACCACCACCAATAACAAGCGGATCATCTTCTGTACGTTCTACCGCCAACAACGGAATCTGACTCAAATCTAATATTTGAAGAATATTGGTATAACACATTTCATATTGGATAGTTATTCCTAAAAAATCAAAATCTTTAATCGGATCCTGACTTTCTAATGCAAATAAAGGAATTTTCTTATCCTTCATAATTTTATGTAAATCAGGCCATGGAGAATATACTCTTTCGCAGTAAACATCATCTCTTTGATTAAACTGATCATACAGAATCTGGATTCCAAGATGTGACATTCCGATTTCATAAACATCCGGGAAACACATTGCAAAACGAATGTCAACATTTTTAATTTCTTTATTTACACTGTTTACTTCATTACCAATATATCTGGCCGGTTTTTCTACAGACATTAAAATTTCATCTGATAAAGCTAATTTTCTCATTTTAACGCTCTCCCATTTCTCTGGTAATATCATCCCATCGAATATCGTATTCACACATCAGAACCATAGTTATATACAGTAAATCTGCAATATGATTCGGTAATGCATCGGTATCCGAATCCTTTGAGCATAACATCATTTCTGTAGTTACATTTTGTAGCTTTTTAAGAATTTCATTTAATCCCAGTTCAAAAAGTTTCGCTGTGGAAGAACCTTCTGTCGGCTCGGCTTTTCTTGCAGAAATATTGTTGTATTTATTTTCCAAAAGTTTAAAGATGTTTTTTTCTATGTAGTCTTTTCTAAGAATTTCCGTAAAAAAGCAACTATAATTTCCTGTATGACATGCATTTCCCACCTGGGAAATCTTAGCCAATAAAGCTTGTTTATGGCAATCAACGGACAAGGATTTTACATATTGATACTGACCGGTTCCCATACCATGTCGTGCCACCTGCTTTGTTTCTTTGTTGTAATAAGCCATCTTTCCCGAAGACATGGTTTCTTTAAATGCTTCTTCATCCATATATCCGTAATTTAAGACTTCATTTGTGGTGTAATCCTGTGTTACCACGGCAATTAAACCTTCGTTATCCAGCTTAAATTCAGACCAGTCTAAAGATGATTCAAAAATATAAACAGGAATTCCCATATCACGGAAACGATATTTTAATAACATAATATCTGTTGTTAATTTATCCAAAATATATCCGCCAACACCGATACAATGTTCATTTTTCATTGCTTCAACATAAGGATTAATATCATCGCCTTCAATAAAAGCATAATACGGAACATCTGTTAAGTGCTCAACAGCTTCTATAATATCTTTTGAGAACAAAAATAAATCATCAAAATTCTCTTCAATTGCTGTTTTTTGTTTAAAAAGTACGTCAACAGAATCTAAAGATAAAGAAAGCTTATCTTTACCATAACGGTTTCCTGCATCAACAATTAAATTTGTAATTTCAGGATTTGAACTGTTTAAAATAACTTTTTCACAACCGGCAAATAAATAATCTCTTACATCATTTATATTTTCAATCCAACCATACCCATATGCTGTTACTTCCAAAATACGGTTAATATCTTTTATGGTTGCCATAGAACGCTTATGTCCTTCTGCGTTATCAGAGATATCCATTAACAAAATGTTATCTATACCGCAATCATTAAACATACGGGCAATCTTTTCCGGCTCTCCCACCGGACTGTCATCTTCCTTTCCAACCACCAATACACCATTTTTAATATAGATGGTTGCTATCAGTCTTTTTTTATCCACCTTATACTCTCCTAACCTTATGCTCTTTCTTCAATATCCATTGCCAATTTTTCCAAATAAGGAACCAACACTCCTTTTCCTGTTTTGAAAAAATAAGCCTCATCTAATTCATCAAATCGGAAACTTTTTCTGCCTCCGGATTGTTTTCGTTCATAAAACTTTACAAATTCACTAAACCGTAAGTAATAAAACATATCTTTACCAGGGTAATGCAATAAGAAAAAAGCAATGCCCCCCTGTCCTTCAAAATCCTTCATGAATTGAACCTGATGCTCATGTATGTTATGCAACGGAAAAGTATCCGTATGGCATTCTTTTGCGTCAAAACACACAGGAATCCCCTGAACCGCACCAATATAGTCAACCGTACTCTTTTGTTCAAAATAAGCCAAAGTAATATGTCGGGACTCTTTATCAATTTTTATAGGTGTAATTGGGGTTGGCACCTTTTGAATTAACGCCAAATGACCTTCTCTGTATTTCTCATTTGTACGATTCACAAATTCTTCCAAGGCAGAACCACGCAACCCTCTGGAATTCCAAGTTGGCATAGATTATCTCCTATCGGTATGCATGAATTGCATAAGCATCAACATCATAATAATATTTACTTAATGCTTCAAGCCTAAATGTCTCTTTTTCATCATCTAAAACAAAAATATTTGTACTTAAATTTTTGTGTGGGGTATCCCAAAAATCTTTCACTGGTTTATTCAGTAATGCACACAAAAAGCCTCGGATAACGCCGCCGTGACATACCAGTAAAACCTTATCTTCTTCTTGCCAATCCTTTGTTAAAATTTCATTTTTTATAAAATCCTCTGCACGGGCAACCATATCGTAATAACTCTCACCGCCTAATACAGGTTTATAATTCTCCGGATCATAAAAGCACTGATACAATACGCTTCCATCCGGCTTCTCCGGATCAACTTCTGTTAAAGAATGTCCTTCCAAACCACCAAAATCAAATTCTTTTAATCGGTCATCGTATTGGATTTCCGTTCCCGGCAATGTAGTTTTTTCACATAATATCTCTGCGGTTTTAGCAGCACGCAACAACGGGGAAGAATAGACCTTTGAAAAAAACAAACCTTCTTTTTCATAACCCTCTGCAGTTAAAGCAGCCACATAAATTCCGTTTTCGTTCAACGGAATATCTGTTTTTCCTTGTATGAGACGTTGCTTATTCCAATCGGTTTCCCCGTGTCTGACAATATATAATTTCATCTGATTTGTTCCTCGTTAATAACTTTTTCAAAGAAATCAGGCATAGGTACTTCAATACGAAGTCCATCCTCAAAAATCATCTCTTTTGCACATAAAAACTGGTAACGGATATGATATTTTTTACTAATATAAGAATTGGTATTTTCATCACCGTACTTTGGATCACCTATAATCGGAAATCCCAGATGTGCCAAATGTGCTCGAATCTGATGTGTTTTTCCGGTAATCAAATGAACCTTAACCAAGGAAAACTTTTTCCCGGCTATTATGGGTTCATACGCTGTTTCAATGTAAGTACTTCCTTCAAATTCATGATTTTTAATAACAACTTTATTAGAAGTCTCATCTTTATAAAGGTATCCTTTTGCGTGTTTTGGTTCATCAAAACAGCCCTTTACAATGCAAATATAGTATTTCTCTGCAGTTCTGCTTTTCAAAGCTTCGGCCATGTTCTGAAGACCTTTTAACGTTTTTCCGCCGATAAGCAGACCGCATGTATTTCTGTCCAATCGGTTACATATGGATGGACGAAATGTTTTAAATTCAGATTCTGACAAATAACCTTTTTGAATACAGTAAGCAATTAAATACTCATTTGCAGAAACATCCTCAGGCTTTGCCTTCTGTGACAACATTCCAATTGGTTTGTTAATGGCAATCATATCCTCATTTTCATATACAATTTCCCAATCTTTTAGTTTTAACTTCTTAAAAAATGCATATTCACTGTCAGATGTCTGTTCACCTGAAAAAAGATTATAAGTATCATCGGAAATATATAAAGTAATACAGTCATTTTCCTGTAATTTTTCATTACCGGCGGCCTTTTTACCATTTAAAACAATATTTTTCTTCCGAAGCATCTTGTAAAAAAAACTACTTGGAGCGTTTTTTAGATACTTTTGAAGAAGTTTTATTAGGGTTTGATTTGCCCCGTTTTTGTCGACTGTTATTTGTTTCATTCTTACCTCTTTTAATATCTCTAGACGGTGTTTTATTTTTATCGCTTAATTTTCTTGGTGGAATCAAGCAATTTTTATCAAAACCAATCAAGTCTTCTCTTCCGGATTTTAATAAAGCTTCCTTCACTAAGTCGTAATTGGAAGGATTACGATATTGAATCAGTGCTCTTTGCATTGCCTTTTCATGTGGATTTGTTGCCACATAAACTTTTTCCATGGTCCGCGGATCAATTCCGGTATAATACATACAAGTTGATATGGTGGAGGGCGTCGGATAAAAGTCCTGAACCTGTTCCGGAGTTAATCGTTCATCTCTCAAGTATTCAGCAAGTGCAATGGCATCTTTTAATGTTGAACCAGGATGGGATGACATCAAGTAAGGAACAACAAACTGTTCTTTATTCAACTTTGCATTCATTAATTTGTAGCGCTTAATAAACTCTTTGTACACAGAGTTTCCTGGTTTGCCCATATATTTTAACACATTATCACTAATATGCTCAGGAGCAACCTTTAATTGTCCACTAATATGATAATCACACAATTCCTTTAAAAAAGTTTGATCTTTATCTGCAACTAAATAATCAAAACGAATACCGGAACGGATAAATACTTTTTTTATCTTAGGAATCTTTCTTAATTTTCTCAGTAACGCAATGTAATCCTCATGACTCACTTCAAGATTTTTACATGGTTGTGGGAAGAGGCATTGCTTATTTGTACATGCTCCCTTAGAAAGCTGTTTTTTACAGGCCGGCTGTCTAAAATTAGCCGTAGGACCACCTACATCATGAATGTATCCTTTGAAGCCTTTCATTTTTGTCATTTCTTCGGCTTCTTTTATAATAGACTCATGACTTCTTGTTTGTAATATTCTTCCTTGGTGGAAAGTTAAAGCACAGAAATTACAACCGCCAAAACAACCACGGTTGCTAACCAGGCTAAATAAAACTTCCTGTAATGCCGGTATTCCACCATCTTTTTCGTAGGACGGATGATAGTTTTTCTCGTATGGTAAATTATAAACATCATCCATCTCTGTCTGTGTAAGGGGTTTTGATGGCGGATTTTGAATCACATAAACATTATGATCGTACTCTTCACAAAGCTTTTTTCCGGAAAAAGCATCTGCATTACAATACTGTGTATAGAAGCTTTCCGCATATGTTTTTTTCGAACCGGAGATCTGTCCAAAATCAGGAAGAATAACACAATCCTTCGTTAAATCTTTGTCTCTGGTCTTGTAAACCGTTCCCTCAATAAACGTAATATCCTTTACTTCAATTCCGGAGTTTAATGCATCCGCGATTTCTACAATACTTCTATCTCCCATACCATAGGAAATCAGGTCAGCTCCACTGTCTAATAAAATTGAGCGTTTAATCTTATCTGACCAGTAATCATAATGGGCAAGACGACGCAAACTGGCTTCAACGCCCCCGAGAATAATCGGTGTATTTTTGTAAGTTTTACGAATAAGATTACCGTATACAACACAGGCATAGTCCGGTCTTTTTCCCATTTCTCCACCCGGCGTATACGCATCTGTACTCCTTCTTTTCTTTGCCACGGTATAATGATTTACCATAGAGTCCATATTTCCTGCTGAGACCAAAAAACCCAATCTCGGCTCACCAAAAGTACAAATACTGTTGTCATCCTTCCAATCCGGTTGGGAAATAATTCCAACAGAATAACCATGTGCCTGCAACACTCGGCTAATAATTGCATGTCCGAAGCTTGGATGGTCTACATATGCATCACCAATTACATATACGAAATCTAATTGGGAAATATTCATTTGTTTCATTTCATTTTTTGTAATTGGTAAAAAACTCATTATAACAACTCCGTGTAAGTTTTAATAAAATAATTGGATAATTCTTTCTTTTCATCATCCCATGCTGCGGAGAATTCATCCCAAACAGCGCAAGTAAACATTCCGGCAGCATTTCCTGCACGAAGTCCGTTTGGAACATCTTCAAACACAAGACATCGTTCAGGATTAACCTTTAATTTTTCTGCAACATATAAATAAATATCCGGAGCAGGTTTACCCTTTGGTACATCTTCAGAGGTCGCAATTTCATCAATATACGGAAGAAATCCCAAGGAATTTCCAACAATTTCTACTAATTCTCTGGCATTACTTGTTGCAATCCCTGTTTTAATACCTTTTTCTTTTAAAATTTTCAGGAATTCAAATGCCCCCGGTTTAAAACCGACTTTTTCCCGGTACTCTTCGTGACACATATCAACCCAGATTTTCATTAATTCATCTCTGGTCATATCTAAAGGAAAACGGTTTAAAAAATAATCTGCAGTTTGCTCAAAACTTAAACCTTCAATTTCTTTTCCCAAATCAGAAGGAACCTCTAAACCACGTTCACCCAAAAAATCTCTGTCTACCTGGGCCCAAACCCACATGGAATCAACAAGTGTTCCATCCATATCAAATATAACAGCTTCAATATTTTTAAGCATTTGAACCTCCAAGTTGTTTTAATGATTCAACCTCTTCTAAGGTTAATTCTCGGCATTCTCCCAAGGCTAACTTTTCATCCAAGATTAATGAACCTACCGATGTACGGTTTAAAGCAAGAACTTCTTTCCCCACTGCATGAAACATTCGTTTCACCTGATGGAATTTACCTTCGGTTATCGTTACTCTTGCAGTAAACAGCTCTGTATTAGAAACAATTTCTAAAATTGCCGGTTTGGCAGGTGATTCTTCCCCATAATCAATTCCTTCTTTAAATGCAGCAATGTCCTCATCTGAAACCGCCTTATCCAATACTGCCTCATATGTTTTCTTAACATGTTTTTTAGGTGACATCAGTTGATGACATAAGTCTCCATCATTTGTTAGCAATAATAATCCGGTTGTGTCTTTGTCTAACCGACCTACCGGGAAAACATCAGAAGTACAGTTCGGGATAAGCTCCAGAACTGTTCGATGTAAGTTATCTTTAGTGGCAGTAACAACTCCTGCCGGTTTATTTAACATATAATAAACAAATTCTTTATGAATGATGGGAATTCCCTTAAAAGCCACAGTAACAACTTCAGGATTCACTTTTTCTTCCGGTTTTTTTGCCGGAACACCATCAATCGTAACCAGTCCCTGTTTAATATATTTTTTTGCCTCACTACGTGTTGCAAGATTATGATTCGCTAATAGCTTATCAATACGAATATCCATGATTATTTCGCTCTCTTTAAATATTCAACCAACAACTTCCAATATTTTTCGGCAGAAGCAATGCTTAAACGCTCCTGTGGTGTGTGAATATCTAAATTCTTCGGTCCAAAAGATACTGCATCAAGACCAGGAATCTTATCAGCAAAATAACCACATTCTAAACCTGCATGAATCGCCATAATCTGTGGTTCTTCATTAAACAATTCTTTGTATACTCCTGCAATCTTATCACGAACCTGAGATTCTGCCTTATATTCCCATGCCGGATAATCTCCGCCAACCAAAACTTCCGCACCGATAAATTCTCCAAGGAAGGAAATTCTATCACATACTTCATATTTTCTGGTGGATACGCTGCTACGAATAGAAACGTTTAAATGGAATACATCAGTATCTAATTTAATAATCCCCACATTACAGGATGTTTCCACTAAACCAGGAATCTCAACACTCATATGCTGTACTCCGTACGGAACCTGACGAAGTAAGAATAATAATTTTGTGAAAGCTGTTGGATGTAAAACTTCGTCCTTACCCTCTCCCAATAAAGTAGCACTAACAAATAAATCCGGATCAGCCGCTTTATATTCTTTTTTCAATACAGCCTCAATTGCCATTACACTTTCCTCAAAAACAGTCTTTGCTTCTGCAGGAACAATTAATTTAGCAACCGTTTGTCTGGTAATAGCATTATCTTTTGTTCCGCCTTCTAAATTAACCAAAGCAAAATCACAGTTATAAGAAATCTGTTCCAGAACACGTCCCATTAAAATATTTGAATTTCCACGTTCTTTATGGATTTCCCCGCCGGAATGTCCACCAAACAAACCTCCCACTTTAAGTTCATAAACTTCACCTGACTCGGTTACTCTTTCTACAGGAAGTTCAATGGTTACACCTAAACCACCGGCACAGCTTGTCAAAAATACTCCTTCTTCATCAGAGTCGATATTTAACATAATATGACCTTTAATAGGTGATAAATCAATCCCCTGAACACCATCCATACCTGTTTCTTCATCAACGGTAAAAATAAACTCAAGTCTAGGATGCTGTAAGCCAGGTTCATCCAATAAAGCAAGGCTGTACGCAATGGCAATACCATCATCACCACCTAAAGTAGTTCCTCTCGCTCTTAAAAATTCTCCATCAACATATAAATCTAAGCCGTCTTTTGTAAAATCAATATTACAGTCTTCTTCTTTTTCACAAACCATGTCTAAATGGCCCTGAATAATAATCGGCTCAGCATTTTCGTATCCTTCTGTAGGATTTTTAATGATGATTACATTGTTTAATTCATCCTGGTAATATTCTAAGTTTCTCTCTTTTGCAAAAGCTACACAGTAATCGCTGATTGCTTTTGTATTACCGGAACCGTGTGGAATCTTACTTAATTCTTCAAAGTAATAGAATACGTTTTCCGGTTTTAAATTTAATGAGTTTTTCATTTTATCCTCCTTTTGGCATAATTCAGCCAATAAAAAATATATTATTGTATGTACAAAAAATTTAGTCTATCAATTACTATAATCTTAATGGCTTTCCTTATTTTGAAACCGGAAGTAGCCACAAGCACTGTAAAAGAATCTATTTCACTATGGTATACCAAGGTTTTACCTTCTTTATTTCCTGCCCTTATATTGATTAAAATTTTCTTAAGCATAGACTTAACAGCCGGAAAAGAACATTGGGTTTGTATATTATCCGGATTGTTGTGCGGTTTTCCCGTTGGTGCAACCACATCCGTAGAATACATAAAAAAGGGAAAAATCAGTGTTGAAAACGGATTGCTATACGCAACATTATTCAACCAGTTTAGTCCGGTATTTTTAATATCATATATCGGAATGGAATGCCTTCGTCAAAACAGATGGCTTCCTTTGATATTAATATACTTTTCCCAATTTATTTTGTTTATCTTTTGTAAAAAATATTATTCAGGAAAAAAGCAAAACTTTATCAAACCACAATTACATAAAAACGAGACATACGCAACAGATGTAAATTACAAAGTTGTGGATGCCTCAATATTAAGTAGCTGTGAAGCTTTAATTAAAATTTGCGGTTATATGGTGATTTGCAATTTAATCAATATGCTCATATATGAAATCAGCAAAAACCAACTAATATATGCAATTTTTGCACCTATTTTAGAAGTTTCCGGAGGAGCTTCGGTTATAAGTCAAAGTTCCTTGCCGGAAATCTTAAAATATAGTCTTCTGTTGGCCGGTGTATCTTTTGGCGGTGTATCCGGAATTCTTCAAGTAAATCAAATTTTACAGCAGGTCCAAATACCGATTTACAAATACATTATTATAAAAGCATTAAGTTTCTTTGTGACAGGAATCATTACCTGTATATATTTTTCAGCCAAAACATACATCCTAATATAAAACAGTATTTTATTCCATAATATCTGTAATTCGAATTTCACCGGTAGCAAAAGATAAATCTATCTCTCTTTCGATGCTCTCCTGATTCTCTTCTTCCGGAGATAATTCGGCTTTGTTAGCAATAACAATATCCAAACAATTCTTCAGATTATTAAAATAGTTTTCGTACTTAGCTTTGGAAGTATCCATAGTTGTTGTAATAATGCTTTCCAAACTTGATAACATATCTGCAGTATATGACATAGCTGCTGTACGAACATTATTTGCATCCATAGTTGCTTTATCAAGAATATCCTGAGCCTGACTTGTTGCAATTGAAACAACTTCATTTGCCTGTGCATATGCCTGACGCATAATTTCATGTTCACTAACCAATTCATTGGTATGAATCTGTGCGTCAGAAATAATTTGATCTGCTTTCGCTCTTGCATCAGCCAAGATAGCTTCTTTATTGGCAATAATTTTCTGATATTTTTTAATTTCTTCCGGTGTGTGAAGTTTTAATTCATTAATTAATTCTTCAATCTCATCTTTATTAACGATGATTTTGTCACTGGATAACATCTGATATTTACAATTATCAATGTACTCTTCAATTTCCTGGATAATCTGTTCAATTCTACTTGTCATATCAGCTCTCCTTAAAGTTTATTGTAAATCTTTTCAACTACATTTTCCGGAACAAGTGGGTTAATATTACCACCGTAAGATGCAATTTCTTTAACAACAGAAGAACTTAAATAGGCGTATTCCAGGCTGGTTGTCAAGAAAATGGTATCAATGTCCGGAGCAATTACACGATTCGTCTGAGCAATCTGTAATTCATATTCAAAGTCCGTTACTGCACGTAATCCACGGACAATAGTAGAGATATTATTTTGATGGCAATAATCAACTAACAATCCACCAAACGAAACGATTTCAATGTTGTCGTAATCTTTAAATATCTCTTCTAACATCTTAACACGTTCCTCAATAGAAAACAATGGATTTTTCGCACTGTTAACAAGTACTCCTACCACAAGATGATCAAATAATTTTGATGCTCTTTTAATAACATCAACATGACCTTTTGTTACCGGGTCAAAGCTTCCCGGGTATATTGCTTTTTTCATATGAACCTGCCTTTCCGGACTTTATTCACATTTTTTAATAAAAACATGTGCATTCGTTTTATATTTTTTGTATTTATATATTTGGAAATTCAATTTATCCAAATAATCAAAAGTTGTATTTAAATCTGCTTCAACAATAATTAGTGTATCTTCGTCACACAAATTGGATTGGCTTAAAAATTCCAATACTCTCTTTTCATATTCCTGACCGTACGGCGGATCCATAAAAATAATATCCATGACCCCCTGCTGTTGTACAGCATGTAATCCTGCCAAGAAATCTTTATCATAAAGAACACATTGTTCCGATGATTTTGTAAAAAGAATATTCTCTTTTATACATTGAACAGCTTCTCTGTCATTTTCGATAAAATAAGCTTTTTGGGCTCCGCGGCTGACAGCTTCTAAACCAATACCTCCGCTTCCGCTAAAAATATCTAAAAATTTACTTCCCGGAAGTTTCCCTGATATCATATTAAATAAGGTTTCTTTAATACGGTCAGTTGTTGGACGTGTATGAAGTCCCTTTGGAGTTTTTAAAGGTAAACTTCTGTTTTTTCCTGCTATAATTCGCATATATTTTTACTCCGTAGATAATAATATGGTTTCTCGTAAAAATCTTAATGCACGTGCCACAGATACTTCACGAATCCTTTGACGGTTACCGGTTAAGCGTAATTCTATGGTTTCGCATTTTCCTTTATAACAGCACCCGATATAAACAAGTCCTACCGGTTTCTCTGCTGTCCCGCCATTTGGACCGGCAATTCCCGTTACCGACACTGCAAAGTCAGCATTCGAGACTTTGGCACATCCAATTGCCATTTCTTCCGCCGTTTGGCTACTTACGGCTCCATATTCCTTTAACGTATCTTCTGATACACCTAAAATACGTATTTTCTCTTCATTGGAATAAGTAATATATCCGCTTTTATATACCTCTGACGCTCCGGAAGCATTTACGAATCTTCCGGATAATAATCCGCCGGTACAGGACTCAGCAAATGACACTGTTGCATTTCGTTGCTTTAACAAAGAAACAATCGCATCCTCTAGCTCAATCTTTTCATCCAATGAGAAAACTTCATTACCAAATCTGGAACAAATAGTGTCTACAACAGGAACAACTATATCTCTTGCAGTTTCAGCCGAATCACCACTGCCTGTTACTCTGATGTGAACTTCAGCACTTTTTGCATAAGTTGCAATGGTTGGATTAGATTGACCGTTAATTAAGTCCAATATCATTGTTTCCGCAGCACTTTCACCGGTGCCGGAAATCTTAATCATGGCTGAATGAAAATATCGGTTGTTTCTTTTCTGTAAATAAGGCATTACCTGGTTGGTAAACATTGGAATAAGCTCATTTGGCGGCCCCGGTAACAAGATAGCGGTTGATTTATCACCTTCAATAATAATTCCCGGAGCCGTGCCATTATGATTATCTAAAACAATACTATTTTCAGGTACAAATGCCTGTTTTAGATTGTTTTCTGTCATAGGACGGTTAAACTTGGCAAAACGTTCCTTTAAAAGTTCCATGGAATGTGGATCTTCCACCAGCTTTAATCCAAAAGCTTCTGCAACAGTTTCTTTTGTCAAATCATCCTGTGTCGGCCCTAATCCTCCGCTAAATATAACTACATCAGAACGATTAATTGCTTGAAATACCGTTTCCTTTAAACGATTAGGATTATCTCCCACAACAGTCTGATAATACATGGATAAACCTAGAGAGGCACACTTCTCCGAAATAAAAGCAGCATTTGTATTAACAATATTGCCCATTAGGATTTCTGTACCAACACAGATAATTTCAACAACCATATTCACCTCATATTTATTTGGTATCTTTTAATACTTCTCTGTTTTTAAAGATATAATCAAACAGGGATACCACGGTTAAAAGACTTGCCAAGAATAATAAAATCAATTCAACAATTGCAAATATTTCATTTTGAAGGTTCAACAATAAAACAATTATCAGCAACATGTGTGATACTGTTTTAAATTTTCCCCAGAAACTTGCAGCAATAACAATATTATTATCAGCTGCTACAAGGCGGAAACCTGAAATAATAAATTCTCTGGCAATAACAATCAAAACAAAAACCAATGGTAAACGGTCAATTACCAACAAGCAAATCATTGCAGTACAAACCAGCAATTTATCTGCCAAAGGATCCATAAACTTTCCAAAATTGGTTACAAGGTTCTTTTTTCTGGCAATGTATCCATCTAAAAAGTCGGTAAAACTTGCAAGACAGAATACTGCGAGTGCCACATAGGTTCCCCATGGTTCAAAATTTGGGGTTATTAAAAAGAAAACAAAAAATGGAATTAATACAACTCTGAAAATTGTTAATTTATTAGGTAAATTCATTCTATTATCTCTCCTATCAAATCGTAATCATATGCCGCAATTACACGGACTTTAACAAAATCTCCGGTCACAAGCTCTTCATCAGTATTTATAAACAAGTAACCGTCCACATCCGGAGTATCCCGGTATGTTCTGGCAACATAAGAAGCTTCATCGGCTACCTTTCCTTCCACAAAAGCCCATAATTCCTTACCGATTAACTCCTGATTTTTATCAAAAATTACGGATTCGGAAAGTTCCATGATTTCCTGCTTGCGACGTATCTTGGTTTCTTCATCAATTTGTTCATCCATGGCTGCGGCCGCTGTTCCGTCTTCCTGTGAATATGTAAAAGCTCCCAAACGGTCAAATTCCATTTCATCAACAAACTTTAAAAGTTCCTTATGTTCCTCTTCTGTTTCTCCCGGAAAACCACAAATCAAAGTAGTTCTCAAGCAAATATCCGGAATTTGTTCTCTGATTTTATTAATATGCTGAACTAACTGTTTTTTATTGGTTCTGCGGTTCATACGTCTTAAAACATTATCGTTACAATGCTGAATCGGCATATCAAGATAATGACAAACCTTAGTATTACGAACCATAGATTGGATTAATTCATCATAAATTTCTTCCGGATAACAATATTGAAGTCTAATCCACACGATTCCCTGAATCTTGTTTAATTCATCTAATAATTTATGAAGCATTTTTTTGCCATATAAATCAACGCCATAAAGAGTTGTTTCCTGAGCAATCAGAATTAATTCTTTCACGCCTTGTTCTGCAAGTTCGGTTGCCTGTAAAACCAACTCTTCCATCGGAATACTGCGATATGGTCCTCTCATCGCCGGAATGGCGCAATAGGAACACATTTTATTACAGCCTTCTGCAATTTTTAAGTGAGCATAGTGTCCCGGTGTTGACAAACGACGTTTAACCTTATGATCCGGAATATGATTTAACGGTTCAAAAAATGTAACTGGTTCACCATCATTTGACTTTGTAATAGCTTCAATGATTTTATCATAGGAGTTTGTTCCTAAAACAATATCAACTTCCGGGATTTCCTTTAAAATTTCAGTTTTATAACGTTCTGCAAGACAACCTGTTACAATTAATTTTTGCAACTTTGCCTCTGCCTTTAACGCTCCCATATCAATAATGGTCTGGATGCTTTCTTCTTGTGCATCCATAATAAATCCGCAGGTGTTTATAACGATTATTTCTGCCTCATATTCATCGTCTGTAAGTTCATAACATGCATCTGTTAATGCTCCGATCATATATTCGGAATCTACCAGATTTTTATCGCAGCCTAATGATATAAATAATACTTTCATATAAAACCTTTCATATAAAGAATAATAAAAATCTTAATTATGAATAAGTGCCGACAGATGACTCATCCCCCGGCACTTGTAAATTCACGACAAACCAAAACCGGCAAAGCGTGTTTTGTGTTTATTATTCTTCGTCGGATAAGATTGTAATCTCTCCTTTGTTTAACTCTTCTACCGCTGTTGAAAAAGCTTTGTTACATTTAACTTTTGCTTTCGGTTCAGCACCATCAACTAACTGACGTGCTCTTTTAGCTGTTGCAATAACGATGGAATAACGGCTGTTTACTACAGGTTCCTCACCGATTTCTACATTGCTGTTTACTACTTTCATTAAGTCTGTGTAAGATGGATGTAACATAATTTATTCTCCTTTCGCATACTGCTTCAAATCATTTTTAACTGTTTTAATCATTTCTTTACATCTTTTTGTGCTGTAATGTTCATTTTGAATTACAGAATGTACGATTTGTGTACATTCATCAATTTCATCGTTTATAATTAAATAATCATAACGTTCAATTACAGAAGCTTCTGTATATGCCTGTGCCATACGTTTTAAAATAGTTTCTTCATCTTCCGTTCCTCGTCCTGTTAAACGGTTACGAAGTGTTATCATATCCGGTGGCATAATAAATAACAATAATGTGTCCGGATATCTTTCCTTCACTGACAAAGCTCCTTGTGGTTCTATTTCTAATATAACATCATACCCCTGTTTCATCTTTTCTTCCACGTAGGCATACGGTGTTCCGTAATAATTTCCCACATAACAGGCATGTTCAAGCATTTTACCATCATCAATCAGAGTTTGAAACTCTTCCTTTGTTTTAAAAAAATATTCTCTACCCTCAACTTCTCCCGGTCGAGGCTTTCTGGTTGTGGCTGACACTGACAATGCATATGTGTCACTATATTCAGCCATCAATTTTTTCATTATGGTTCCTTTTCCCGAACCTGCAAATCCTGAAACACAAATTAATATTCCGTCATGTTTTTTCATTGCCGTACCTCTTAATTATTCAATATTCTGAATTTGTTCACGTACTTTTTCAATACAGGTTTTTAATTCAATACCAATATTGGTTACTTCCAAATCATTAGATTTCGAAAGTATGGTATTGGCTTCACGATTCATTTCCTGAGCAATAAAATCAAGTTTACGTCCGATACTTCCACCTTCAAGTAAAGCTTGTCTTGTACCATCAATATGACTTCTCAAACGAACCATTTCTTCATCAACGCAAATACGATCGGCAAAAATGGTAACTTCTGTAGCAAGTCTGTTTTCATCAATCTTTGGATCTTCTAATACTTCATGAATTTTGTTTAATAATCTTTCACGATATGCCTGAATAATCTGTGGTGAACGTTCCTCAATAAAATCAACATATCCATTCATTTCATCAAGTTTTGCAATTAAATCGTTTCTTAACTGCTCACCTTCCCTGATTCTGCTGTTAACAAAGTTTTCGCAGGCAATTTTAACCACATCGCTTAATTCTTTCCAAAGTGCATCTTCATCCACAGTAACTTCTTCCATGGAAAAAACATCCGGATATCTTGACAATGTGGAAACGCGGATATCATTTTCTAAATGGAAGGTTTCTGCCATTTCTCCTAAATACTTCAGATATTCCGCTGCAATGTCTTCGTTATATTTAACATTTGACTTTCCTTCAGTATAATCTTCGTACTGAATATACACATCAACTTTACCTCGCTGGATGTAATCTTTTAATAATGTGCGGATTGCACTCTCAAAAATATACATCTTTTTTGGCATTTTTGTGTTTACATCTAAATATCTGTGATTTACAGCCTTCAGTTCCACCGCAATCTTATGATTTTCATCACAAATTTCATGGCGGCCAAAGCCGGTCATACTTTTAATCATGCCGGTATCTCCTTTATTAATTTTAAAATTTTAACCAGCATGTCTAATTACCAAAAATATCGCATGCATAGTCTCGTATATTATAGTTTATTTTATTGTTTTAGTCAAACTTAAAAACTACACTTCCAACAAATTTCATACTATGTTAAAATATATAAAGTTAAGATTTATATTATGAGCGAGGTATAAAAATGGCATTTGACGGAATTACTATCTCAAATATGGTTCACGATTTAAAAAATACGATTTTAGGTGGACGTATAAATAAAATTTCCCAACCGGAACCTGACGAACTGCTCCTTACAATCAAAGGGAACGAGGGTCAACATAAACTGTTAATATCAGCCAATGCCTCTCTTCCACTTATTTATTTAACAACAGAAAGTAAAACAAACCCATTAACAGCGCCTAATTTTTGTATGCTTTTACGAAAATATATCACCAACGGTCGAATTCTGTCTATCACACAACCGGATTTCGAACGTGTTATTTCTTTTGAAATTTCCCATTTAAACGAATTAGGCGACCCTGCTGTTAAATTTTTGCATGTAGAAATTATGGGCAAGCATAGTAATATCATTTTTACAGATGATAAAAACATGATTTTAGACAGCATTAAGCATGTAAGTGCTTCAACCAGTTCTGTCAGAGAAGTACTTCCGGGCAGGGAATATTTTATTCCAAAAACCCAGGAGAAATTCAATCCATTAAACACTTCCGAAAAAGAATTTATGGAGGTTGTCTTTTCAAAAGCAGTCTCTCTTCAAAAAGCACTTTATACTTCATATAATGGTTTAAGTCCTCTTGCTGCAAATGAAATCTGTGAACGGGCCAGCTTGGATAGCGATTTATCTGTGGCCGCCTTAGAGAATGTGGACAAAAAGCACTTGTATAGAATGTTTACTTTATTTTTTGAGGAAATTGTCGAAGGAAAATTTCATCCAAAAATGTATTTGGACGGGGAAGAACCATACGAATACTGTTGTTTTGAGTATATTTGCCTAAAAGATAAAACCGCCAAAGGATATCAAAACCTATCAGAACTTCTGTGTGATTATTATCAAAAAAAGCAGATTTATCATCGCATTCGTCAAAAATCAGTAGATTTAAGAAAAATTGTTTCTACTGCATTGGAACGAAATCGCAAGAAATACGATTTACAACAAAAACAATTAGAAGATACAAAATCCAAAGATAAATTTAAAGTATATGGGGAACTGCTACATACCTATGGATATTCTTGTGAGCAAAAGGCAAAATCACTAACCTGTACAAATTACTATACAAATGAAGAAATCACCATCCCATTGGACCCGGATAAAACGGCTTTAGAAAACGCAACCCACTACTTTGAAAAATACGGGAAATTAAAACGTACCTTTGAAGCACTCAACGATTATATCATTGATACGGAAAATGAAATTTTACACTTAGAATCTGTATCCGAAGCGCTGGAAATCGCTACTTCTGAAGACGATTTAGCTCAAATCAAAGAAGAATTAATAATCTCCGGTCATATCCGAAGAAATAATAATACAAAGAAAACTAAAATTAAAAATCAGCCCCTACATTACTTATCCTCTGACGGATATCACATTTATGTAGGTAAAAATAATTTGCAAAACGAAGAATTAACTTTCCAATTTGCAAATGGAGGCGATTGGTGGTTTCATGCAAAGGGCATGGCAGGCTCTCATGTAATTGTCAAATCCGACGGACAACCGGAATTACCGGATAGAGTATACGAAGAAGCCGGAAAATTAGCAGGTTTTTATTCCAAAGGCAAAGGCAGCGACAAATTAGAAATTGACTATGTTCAAAGAAAACATGTAAAAAAACCTGCCGGAAGTAAACCCGGATTTGTGGTTTATTACACAAACTACTCTCTTACCACAGATACTGACATCTCAAGCTTAACATTGCTTGACAACTAAACATTATACAGAGAGCGAGATATGTAAAACGTATCTCGCTCTAAATTTAAAAAAACTTAACAAATACATTTTTTATAATTGAATCATTTTTCGTAACCATTGATTTTCTGATTGACTCAAATCAGAAATTCCACTTTTTAAACGATTAATCTCATCAGAGGCTTCTTTTAAAATATCAGCATCCTTGTAAATATCTGCAATTACAAAGTCCATTTCACCACTTTGACGAATACCGAAAAAGTCTCCGGGGCCTCGCAATTCCAAATCTTTTTCTGCAATATAAAAGCCATCATTTGAATGATTCAAAATATCTAATCGTTTATTTTCCTTATTATTTTTACCATCAATGAAAATACAGTAGGACTGAGCTGCTCCGCGGCCCACACGGCCTCTCAACTGATGCAATTGGGCTAATCCGAATTGTTCTGCATTTTCTACCATCATAACGGTTGCATTTGGAACATTTACGCCAACTTCAACTACTGTTGTGGAAACTAAAATCTGAACTTTATTATTAGCGAAATCTTCCATCACTTTATTTTTATCTTCTGATTTCATTTTTCCGTGCAAAACACCAACATTTATTGTGTCAACATAATATTCCCTTAGATGTTTTGCGTATGTTACAACGTCAGCGGCATCCATGGCCTCACTTTCTTCTACCAGCGGACAAATCACATATGCCTGAAATCCGATTTCCACCTGCCTACGGATAAATTCATAAGCTGTGTTGCGATAACCGGTTCCAACCACACAATTTTTTATTGGCAAACGTTCACTAGGCAAACTACGAATCGTTGATATAGCCAAATCACCATATAATATTAAGGCTAAAGTCCTTGGAATTGGTGTAGCTGACATCACTAATGTATGAGGAACAACGCCTTTTTCAGTAAGGTTTTCTCTTTGTTTCACACCAAACCGATGTTGTTCATCTGTAATTACCAAACCTAAATTTGGCATATCTACAGAATCCTGAATCAAAGCATGGGTTCCGACAACCATACAGTTTTTAGCCTGTTGAATTTGTTTTTTCGTCTCTGCTTTTTGTTTTGCAGTCATACTACCGGTCAACAAATAAACAGAATAATCCAAACCAAACAATTGCTTATACTGCAAAAAAGTAGCATAGTGCTGTTTCGCCAACACTTCCGTTGGTGCCATAATCGCAGATTGATACCCACTAAAATAAGCATTAATCATTGCCAATATTGCCAATATTGTCTTACCGCTTCCAACATCTCCCTGCAGCAATCGTTGCATCGGAATCTCTCTTCCCATGTCATTCAAAATTTCGTTTAATGCACATTTTTGGCCATCGGTAAGTTCAAATGGTAATTTTTGTACCAGGTTATAAATTTTATTTTCCGAATCACACTTAAAATTGGTTGTGGTTAGAGCGGTTTTAGCCGATTGCATTTGTAATAAAAATCGGAAAAACTCTTGAAAAACCAATCTTTTCCGTCCTTCTATTAATTCAGAAACATTTTTAGGGAAATGCATCCGGTACACCGCCTCTCCATAGGACAATAAATGTCTTCGGACACGCAATTCTTCCGGCAGCAATTCTTCCAATTCATAAATATAAGGCAAGCATTGCTGAACCAACTTACGAAAGGCATTATTAGAAATATCTTTCGGCAAATGATAAACCGGTTGATAGCTTATTCTAAGCTGTTCATAGGTTTCAAATGTATAAATTACCGGTTGATCTATGGATATTTTCCCATTTTTACTGCGCACTTTACCGTAAAATATATATGATTCACCAGAATGTAGTTGTTTCTTTATGTACGGCTGATGAAACCATGATAAATGTATGTTTGAAGTTCCATCCGTGATTGTAGCTGTAACCATATCCATACCACGAATCTTTTTATGAAACGGAGTAGCTGTTACAGTACCTTCAATTGCCATTAAAGTATCGGAAACTGCATTTGATATGGTCTGGATTTGGGGATAATCCACATAGTGATAAGGAAAATGAAGGAGTATATCCCGCACGGTATATACTCCTATTTTTTGCAGGCACTTTTCCTTCTGTTCCCCAACTCCTTTCAATTCTCTAATTGGGGAGTTTAGGTTCATATTGCACCTCGTTATTATATTATTCTACAGAAATAAAGTAATAATAAATCGGCTGTCCACCGTAATATACCTCAACTTCGCAGTCTTCATAAGTCTCTCTCAAAGTATCAGCTAAGTTTTCAGCATCTTCTTCTGTTTTGTCCTCACCATAATAAATAGTAATGATTGAGGAATCTTCTGTAACCATCTTTGAAAGCATTTCCATGATTACTTCCTTCAAATCAGAACCGGCTGAAAGAATTGTTTTGTCGCCAACACCCATAAAATCGTCTTTATTGATTTTAATACCATCAATTTCAGTATCACGGACTGCATAAGTCACCTGACCTGTCTGAATGGTTGAAAGAGCATCTGTCATGGCTTCCATATTTTCTTCCGCAGATAATTCCGGAATAAAGTTAATTAAAGCAACAATCCCCTGTGGAATAGTCTTTGACGGAATAACATGAATATTTTTGTCTTCTGTTAAATCAGCTGCCTGATTTGCTGCCATAATGATATTTTTATTATTTGGTAAAATATAAATATCTTTTGCATTAACATGTGCAATAGCATTCAACATGTCTTCTGTACTTGGATTCATGGTCTGACCACCTTCAATAAGATAATCTACACCTAATCCTGTAAAGATTTCACTTAAACCTTCACCTACAGATACGGAAATAAAGCCAAAATCCTTCGCCGGTACAGTAAATACAGGTGTTTTCTGTTCTTCTGCTTTCTGCTGTGCCGCTACTTTTTCAGCTTCTTTAATTAACTTTTCTTCATGTTCTTCACGCATATTATCAATTTTAATACTGCTTAAAGAACCAAAAGTTAAGGCCTTCTGCAATGCGAGACCCGGATCATTTGTATGAACATGAACCTTTGTAATCTCTTCATCTGCAACAACTACAATAGAATCGCCGATTCCTTCTAGGTAGTTTTTAAAACCTAACTCTTCTTTTTCCAACATTGGTTTATTTAATACAATAATAAACTCTGTACAGTATCCGAATTTAATTTCTTCTTCTGTTTCTGCTGAAATCTTAACAACTCCCGAAGACGCCGGAGCGCTTTCAAAAGTATAATCAACTTCTTTTCCGCAAAGAGCGTCATAAAATCCGCGAACAACTTCAATAAGACCTTGTCCGCCGGAGTCAACTACCCCTGCCTGTTTTAAAACAGGTAACATTTCAGGTGTTTTACTTAAAACCAATTCTCCTTCTTCTAATAAAATTCTAACGAATTCTACTACATCATCACACTTACCGGAGATTCTTAACGCTTTATCTGCCATACCTTTGGCAACAGTTAAAATAGTACCTTCCTTCGGTTTCATAACAGCTTTATATGCTGTTTCTACCGCTTTCTGGCATGCCTCACACAAAGTAACAGTGTCAACAGTATCATGACCTTCAATAACGCGTGTAAAGCCTCTTAAAAGCTGTGATAAAATAACGCCGGAATTACCACGGGCACCTTTTAATGAACCGGAAGAAATGGCTTTTGCCAAGGTCTCCATTGTAACATTATCCAATGCCTGTACTGATTTTACTGCAGACATAATTGTCATACACATATTTGTACCTGTATCACCATCCGGTACAGGGAATACATTTAACTCATTAATCCATTCTTTCTTTGACTCTAAGCTTTTCGCACCTGCTAAAAAACACTTTGCAAAAAGCTGTGCATCCATGTTCTTCATGTCAAGAATCCTCCTTAATCAATCACACGAACACCTTCAACATAGATGTTAATCTTGTCGATGGTTAATCCTGTAAATTGTTCAACCTGATATTTCACAGTGCTGATTAAAGTTTCAGAAATAGCATTAATATTAACATCGTAAGCTACGATAACATGAAAGTTAATAATAAGGCTGTCATTTTCCATAAAAACTTCAATGCCTCGGTTTAAATAATCTTTCTTCAACAAATGAACAAGACCATCTTTCATATTAACAGCTGCCATACCAACAATACCAAAGCATCCTAAAGCTACTGAGCCGGCATAGTTTTTTATAACTTCTTCATCAATAATAACTCTTCCTAAATCTGTATCAAATTTCCCTTTCATATATATACCTCCTAATAAAAGTTGTTTTTTCAAAAGTATATCTATCATATTATAAACGTTTTTATTCAAAAAAGAAACCTTTATTGTAATATTTTATAAAAAAATAAAATATTTCTTGCATTGTATTCAATAGTTTGATAGAATATCTATGTTGCGAAATCGACAGTTTTGTGTCGTTTCTAGAAAGTTGCAAGGAGGTGCACAATTATGGCAAAGTGTAGCGTATGCGGAAAAGGCGCACATTTCGGAAACAATGTTAGCCACGCAGAAAATAAATCAACCAAAATTTGGAAATCTAACATTAAAAGAGTAAAATGCATGGTTGAAGGAAGTCCAAAGAAGGTATATGTTTGTACTTCTTGCTTAAAGAGCGGAAAAGTTGAAAGAGCTTAATTTCATGCAAAGTTGCCGGGATTTATATCCCGGCATTTTTTATTTTCAAAATTATGACTTTACTTCTCTTATTTTAACCTTTAACAGTGTTTTTCATGACAAAATAAATTATATCCCAGAATCAGGCAAATTAACATAACTACTATTCCGCACCCTTTACTTGGCAGACACATCATAATTAGAATTCCGATTGCAATAAAAAACAAAGCAAAACCAAGCACACGAATCATAATTACCACACTAAAAAAGACATATATATAAATATATATATGCCTTTTTTTAATATTATTTACAAATTATTCTTCAAAAGATGTATCTTTACTATTGTCTGCAGTTTTCTTTTTAAACTTCTTAGAAATCTCATCAAGATTCACTTCTTTATTGCCGGTAAAACGATCCAAAATATCCGGAACCATATCTAATATTTTGGTCATGCTATCCTGGTTTTTAACATTTACTAATTTAGTCATTCCGTTATGGATAACTAAAATTGCACTTGGTGAAAGTTTTCCACCCATACCGCCTGCACCATTATTTTTCGTTCCATCGGCAAATGCACCGGCAACCACACCAAACGAAACATCTACCAAAGGTAAAATAATTGTCTCGCCAATATGAATTGGTTCTCCTACAACAGTTCCTGCAGATATAAAACCATCCATTCCATTAAATAATGATTCTACACTTGTTACAAAATTGTTCTCTGACATTTTTATGCCTCCTATACATTATCTATTTCTTCAATTAATGACAATAAATCCTGAGTATCCTCTTCATACGCTAAAACAAAAAGAAATTTGAAAAAATAATAAAACTGTACTCTGCCCCGGAAACTAGCTTGTCCATTAAAATACGGTTTATCACTTTCAAAATCAGCATTCCACTGAATGCCCTTCTTGTACAGTCCCGGAAATAAACTAATAAACCCAAAACTCATTCCGGTATTTGCAGGATCGCCTGCGGAAAAATTAAACCTTGCATTTATCTTTTTCGGAGCCCAGTGTTTAAGCAAATAAGAAAGTTCTTTAAATAATATACTCAATGTCTTCGGATGCATAACATCACGTAAATCTTCAAATA
Organism: Lachnospiraceae bacterium; assembly: GCA_045632875.1. Taxonomy (GTDB): domain Bacteria; phylum Bacillota; class Clostridia; order Lachnospirales; family Lachnospiraceae; genus XBB1006. Next base: position 18,583 of record JAZQXN010000003.1, on the reverse strand, counting down.
TATCATCAACCCACTCTTTCCATGTTTGAGTTTTCTTATCCATTGTCTTACGGATAGCACTTGCTCTTGTTGCCGGCGGTTTTTTACTTCCGATATTCAAATGCTTTTTCAATTTCTTCTTAATCGCTGACAAACGAATCGGCGGATTCATTTTACCCAAAACTTTGTAATAAAATACTTTTTCTCCATTTTCAAGTTTATAATACACTTCTATTAAACTAAAAATCCACTTAAAATGAAAAAACAACTTTGTATCCGACGAACCTTCATCATGCTGATAACTTCCCTTATAAAATCCCGGAAAAAATAAAATTATTGTTATTAATAATAATATAATTCCAATAATAATAAGGATTAACAGTCCCAACCATTTTAATACCAACAACAGAATACTCATCTTCGCAATCTCCTTGGTACAAAATAATCCCGAATGTTATTAAGGTGGCCGTCAACCAAATATATTTGATTAATAATAGTTTCCAGCAATTTAAAAGCTTCCTCTTTCCCCGTAGCCACGCCAACGATCTTAATATTTTTTCTGAGATATGATTTTTTTAACAAGAAATCAGCCGCAAATATACGAAACAAATTTTTATCATTTTCGTACATTGATATAACATAAATATCTTTTTGGCTAATCCTGTTAACCAATTTAAAAAGTACCTTTCTTCTTTTCCAGTCTTCCGAAAGGCTTTCTCCAAAAAATAAAGGTTTATACCATTTCATAAAATTCCCACTAATAGTATCGTTTAGTGCCCCATAAATTATTTTTCTTCAAATCTAAATACTCATTATAGGCTTTTTCTAACATTTGTTTTTCATTTGCAAACTTTAACAAATGATACGCTTCATGAAATTTATAAAATCCTGAGTCCACGAAATACTCTTCTTTTTGTGGTTTTGAGTAATAACTATCAGCCATCATAAGTTACCAGTGTACTTGTTTCTCCACAGTATCTTCAGGTACATTAAATGTATACTGGCTCTTACCAATATACTTAATAATGGTTGCATCGGCACCGGATTCTTCTTTCACTTCACGAATGGCAGTTTCTTTGTAATCTTCACCATCTTCCACTGTTCCTTTCGGAAGAACCCATCCTTCGTATTTATTCTTGTAATTTTTATATAATACAAGAATTTTCCCTCTGAAAATTACCACACCACCACAGCTTGTTGCTTCAATCATTGCAATTCCTCCTAAGGGTGTTGGTTTATAACTTGAGAAAATTATACAACTTTTTCAGGTTTGTTGCAACTAATCCTTGAAATAATTAGTATTAATCTTCCGAAAAATAGTAATCAAAAACTTTCTTTGCAATTGGCACAGCATAAGTACTTCCATGTCCCCTTTTTTCAACAATTACAGCAATGGCAATTTGATTACCCTCGTCATCCGTTGCATAACCAACAAACCAGCCATGGGTATCGTCATTAACATCACTCACCTGTGCAGAGCCTGTTTTTCCATAAGCTGTATAGATGTCAGATTGCAACCTTTGAGCCGAACCCAATTCCACCCCTGCCCGCATACACTCTTGCAAATATTTTGCCTCGCCTTGGGATAATAATACCTCATATTCTTCATTTTTATACTCTAAAACCAAAGCATCTGAGTCATTTACTACCCTGTCTATTACCTTTGGTTTCATCAGTACTCCGTCATTAGCAATCGCTGACACAATCAACATCATGTGCCACGGAGAAACTGTTGTGGTATGTTGTCCAAAACTCGCTCTCATAATTTCAGCCGTATTTGACTTTCCATCAACTGCAAAAACACTCTCTGTAGACGGATACTGGGTTGGTAAAGGCCGGTTAAAATATAATTGTTCACAGGTTTTTGCGAAACGGTCCATATCCATAGTCAGTCCCATCGTTGAAAAGGCACAGTTACATGAACGTGCAAACGCCGTAGTTAGATTTAACGGACCATGTGCAGTCTGGTTTACACAATGAATACAAACATTTTCAACGGTAACTTCTCCGGTACAATCAAATTTATAAGATGCATGATTTGTATTCTGTCTTACATATTCTAATGTTGTAATTATTTTAAATATAGATCCGGGTGTATAACTCCCCTGGGTTACACGATTATATAATGCAGAGCCCGTCTCACCGTTTTCCCCTTCGGAAATAATACTTTCATAATCTGTAACAATTGTGTTAGGGTCAAAATCCGGTTTCGAAACCATAGTCAAAATCTCGCCTGTTTTTGGATCCATAACAACAACTGCGCCATCGTAGTCTCCCATTGCTTCATAGGCAATTTTTTGGAGTTCTGAATCAAATGTTGTAATTACCGAATCTCCCGGATTTTTATTTTCATATAAAAAATTATACACCTTGTTAAATATGGATGTATTGGAACGTAACAATGAAAAGTTCCCTATTGCTTCAACACCTGTATTTCCGTTGGTGGAATAACCTACAGCATGGGCAAATATTTCATTGTACGGATAATGTCTTACTTCATTTCCATTTTCATCAATTATTGTTTCTGCTAAAACCTTTCCATCCGCAGAATAAATACTTCCACGGGTCACTGTTGCAGAAAACAGATTTTGACGTTTATTATACGAGTTATTAATAACCGTCTCTGCACGGAAAAACTGAAAGAAACATATATACAGAATTAAAGCCACAAAAATAGCCACAAAAAAATAAGTAACCAGTACAAACTCACGGTTCCCGTTATTTTTCTTTTTTCTTGCGTCCGTTTTGCGCTTTTTCTTTTCTTTTTCTGGCAATTTCCTCACCCTCATCCTCTCTTAATATATATAATCCCTGAATGATGGAAAAAATCATCACCGTACTCAGTAACGAACTTCCACCATAACTGACTAAAGGAAGAGTTACCCCGGTAGATGGTATAAACTTTGTCGCTCCACCAACTGTCAAAAATACCTGAACGCCATATACAACGCCCAACCCCAGTGCAACCAGTTTATAAAACGAATTTCTTATACGCATTGCAATGTTTAAAAACATTAAAAAGCAACAAATACATACCAGTAATAATAATATGGCAAAAACAAGCCCCAACTCTTCTGCAATTGCGGAAAAAATAAAATCTTTCTCAACAACAGGAATAGCATTTGGTAATCCTTGATACAAGCCTGAGCCAAACCATCCCCCTGTACCAATTGCAAACAAAGACTGTGTCACCTGATATCCTGCACCATCAATAACAGAAAACGGATCTTTCCACGCTAAAACCCTGACTCTTACGTGTGAGAACATATAATATGCTCCAATTGAAGCCGCAACGCCACCACTTAATATTACTGCAAGGTATCTGAAATCCTTCGTTGCAACAAATACCATCATCATATAAGCAACAAAAAATATTAATGCAGCACCTAAATCCCTTGATGCTACCAAAACAAGCACATGTACTGCCGCTATAATGGTTGTAACAATAATATTTTTTAAGGTCTTATTCTTATAAAGCATGGATGAAACAAAGAATACATAAGTAATCTTAACAAATTCAGATGGTTGAATCGTAATTGGGCCGATTGAAACAGATAACTTTGCACCATGACTAACCGTTGCTATTGCTAAAACAACAGAAAGTAAAGTAATCCCAATAATAGCATAAACCCAAGCAAAATTTTGCAATTTAGGTAATTTCTCAATTAATACAGGAATAAAAGAACAAACTACAATTGCAACAGTAAAAAACAGAAATTGTTTTAATGCTTTATCAAAATTTAAACGTTCCATCATAAACAGACCGACCATAGTAAGCATACACATGTTATTAATTACAAGCTTGGATGCCTTTACATATACATGATCATATAATAACATCAGCATTATGAACACTACTGCCTGAAGTGCATATAATAACAAATATTTAATTTCCTGTTTGACTGCAAAAATAGTCAAATGGGCACAGAGTTGCAGCACAAAGAAATAAATTCTTTGGCTCTTCAATCTAATGTTTCTTTTTTTCAGGGATTTTTCTTTTAAACATAAAAAACCTTCCCCAACAAACAGGCCTAACAGGCCAACCATTATGATTTTGGACAAATGAACAATAATATTAATCATTTTCCCTCCAAATTTATTCAACACCCCGCTTGAAGTGTCCGTATGTAAACTGTGTCGGAACATTACACGTTACATCATGTTTTAATATAACTGATTTATATAAATTTAAAATATTCGTCACTTCTTCTTCTGTCTCATCTGTAAAATGAATTCGATAACCGGATAATTGAAGTGATTGCAAATCTGAATCCATAAGATATACAGGTACACTGTTATAAATTACATTACCGCAATTATTGCAATTAACTTTTACTGGGAAATAAGCATTTTTTCGATCTTTTAAATAAAAAAATTCTTTTCGTAAGCCCTCTTTACCACCTTTACATATGTCACAGGTCTTTTTTACGCAGTTGGCTGTAATCATTACAGGAAGCTTTCCATATATAATCATTTCAGAATTATGGTTTTCATGATGTTCCAATTCTTTTTTATTTAACTCAAAAGGAACTGTACAACTTTCACACCCCAGAACACCAAACACTTGCACTGCCGTATCTGAATAAGTATAAAGCATTTCATCCGCTACAATCGGGAAATCATTTCCCGACAGTTCCTTTTTGCACAGTAAGTACCCCAGGGAATCCAACGAACGGGCCATAAATCCATCGGCAGATAATTCCAATTCCTGCCAAATGTTTTCCAATTCACGTTCGAATGTTTCGCGAAATACATATGGAAATGCAAGATAACATTCTTTTCCTGAGTGTTTAATTTCTTTTAATATATTTAACAGTTCAGCGGCTTCATTTTTTAAATGATAACTGTCCAAATCTAAGTATACCCGCCTGATTTCCTTTGAATTTAAAATCACTTTAAAATGCTTATCAATATTTCCACTAACAGACAATCCGGCCTGATTATTATGAACCTTGCTTGAAATATTTCCTACTGAAAAATTATTTTCAGCAGTTCTTAAGGAGTGATATAAATAATCATGGAGTAAATTATCCATTATATTTCTTCGAAATTCATTTAGCACAGAAACAGGAATAAACACATTTTCATCTGCGTTTAATTCAATATTTCTAAACGCAAAGAAAGAATTTCCCGTTTTATTCATTTGTTTTAATATTTGTTCCTCTGTTGTAGGCTTGTTCTGTGCTTCTTCTACTATCGGGCCATAGTAAGTAAAGGTATGCCCCATATAGTAAATGATAATTTTCATCTGTTGATACGCAGAAATATACAGGCAGGCATCTATCCATTCTTTTTCCGGGAGTATAGCTTCTTTTGGCAAAACATTCTCCTCTGCCCCACTACTATGTGAAGATGTTTCCTTTGTAATCATTCTACCGTCATTTCGCACATAATAGTATCCTTGGGTAAATCCTTCTCTGTTTCCGGAAGAAAGTAATGCGTTCCAATCCTTTGGTTCCACTTGATAAATGTATTTTAAATCATTTATATCATCATAACCCTCACAAAAATCCAGGTATTTACGATATAAAGAAACAACCGCATACGCATATTCCGTTTGTTTCATCCTACCTTCAATTTTAAGAGAATCTACTGGAATTTCACCTAAATCAGGGAGATTTTTAAGCATTGCAAGGTCTTTTAAACTTAAAAGTGTTGTATTTTTGGACACTGATTGATGTTTATGGTTATACAACTCATAACTCAATCGACATGGTTGGGCACATCTGCCTCTGTTTCCACTTCTCCCACCAATCAAACTACTCATAAGACATTGCCCGGAATAACTGTAACAAAGAGCTCCGTGAACAAAAGTTTCAACCTCTACACCTGCCTCTTCGCGTATCCGTTTAATTTCACTTAAACTTAATTCTCTTGACGGTACCACCCGGCTAACACCAAAACGTTTTAAGAGCATGGCTCCCCATTTATTCGAAACAGACATTTGAGTACTTGCATGAAGTTCCATTCCAGGATAAGCCTGTCCTAATGCGTACAAAACGCCTAAATCCTGCACAATAACCCCATCTAATCCTGCCTCATAATATGGTTTTAATGATTGTATACACTCTTCCAATTCGTTATTTTTAACCAAAGTATTTACAGTCATATAAACTTTAACACCTTTTAAATGAGCATAATAAATCGCCTGGATACATTCTTCTTCTGTAAAATTTTTCGCATAAGCTCGTGCACCAAATTTAGGACCACCTAAATAAACAGCATTTGCACCTGCTGCAATAACCGCATAAAATGTTTCCAAACTTCCTGCCGGGGCTAATAATTCCTGTCTCATGTTCTTTCCTTTCAAAATAAGCTGTTACACATTTTTTCCTTTGTGTAACAGCCATTCCAATCAAAATTATAAAAACAAATCACTTTTTATCTGTTTAGTACTTTTTTCCTAAAAGCGCCTCATCTAAAGAGGCCTCAAGTTTTTCTTTTACAAGTGTCAATTCTTTGATGCGGGCTTCCAAATCCTCTATGGTGTCTTTTTGGGTATCAATTTTAATTTGCAAACCTATCATTTCATGACGTAAATCAGAAACAATCTTCTGGCTTTCTTCCATATCAGCTTCTAACATTTCTGCTTTTTCTTTTGTTTTAAAGTACTCATCTGTTAAATTTAACTGAAGCAATAATGCCTTGGTATCACTTCCTAAATGTTTATATCCACCCATTTCAGCGGATAATTCATCAATTTTTTTATTAATAAATCCGGCAACCTTATGTAAATACTCTTCACTTTCGTATCCACTTAAAGTATAGACTTTTCCGCCGATAATTACATCTGCATTTTTCTTGGTTTCCATAATCCACCTAACCCTCTGTAGTTTGATTCATAAACACATCACATATATGGTTAAATTATAACTGTAACGACTTTAAATTACAACCGAAAAATTCCTAATCAGGTTTATTAATTCCAAAATGATGATATGCAAAATCTGTAACCACTCGTCCACGTGGCGTTCTGTTTAAAAATCCATTTTGAACAAGATACGGTTCGTACACATCTTCAATTGTACCTGCATCTTCGCCAATTGCTGCCGCTAAAGTATCAATACCAATCGGACCACCATTAAATTTTTCAATCATGGTGAGCAAAATATTACGGTCATTCTTATCAAGACCAAGTTTATCCACTTCTAATAAATCAAGAGCATAGCAGGCAACTTCTTTAGTAATAACTCCATTATACTTAACCTGTGCAAAATCTCTGACTCTTTTTAATAATCTATTGGCAAGACGAGGTGTACCTCTGGAACGACGGGCTAATTCATACGCTCCATCTTCGTCTACTTCTACCCCAAGTTTTCTTGCAGACTGGATAATAATTGTTTTCAACTCATCATGATTATAAAATTCCAAATGATTAACCACACCAAAACGGTCTCTTAACGGTGCAGAAAGCAAACCTGCTCTGGTAGTTGCACCAACAAGAGTAAATTTCGGTAAATCTAAACGTATGGATCTTGCCGTTGCACCTTTACCAATCATAATATCGATGCAATAATCCTCCATTGCCGGATACAACACTTCTTCAACCTGACGGTTCAAACGATGAATTTCATCAACAAAAAGCAAATCACCTTCGTTTAAATTATTTAAAATAGATGCCATATCTCCCGGCTTTTGAATAGCCGGTCCGGAAGTAATCTTTACATTAACATTCATTTCATTTGCAATAATTCCTGCCAACGTAGTTTTACCCAAGCCAGGAGGTCCGTAGAAAAGAACATGATCAAGAGCTTCTTTTCTTTCCTTTGCGGCCTCAATATAAATCTTAAGATTATTTTTTACCTTTTCTTGTCCAATGTAATCATCTAATGTTTGTGGCCGTAAATTGGATTCAATTTTTACATCTTCATCCAATATCTGTGTTGAAATCATTCTCTTTTCCATTGCACATCTGCCTTTCTGTCTGTAAGATTTCTTTTCCCAACCTTAAAAAGAAATTTTCTTTAATGCAGCCTTTAGAATTTCTTCGGTAGTTAATTTATCCGTATCAGGAATACTGGAAACGGTCTTATATGCCTCTGCTGAAGAATAGCCCAAACTCACAAGTGCGCTTACCGCTTCTGTTTTAGCAATATGTTCACTAGAAGTTTCTGTATGCTTACCGATTTTTAATTCAAAGGCATCTTCTAAGCTTAATTTATCTTTCAGTTCCAAAATTAATTTCTGTGCCATTTTATTACCAATTCCCGGCGCCTTGCAAATAGCCTTTACGTCATCGGATAATATAGCAAACCGCAAATCATCCGGTGTTAAAACTGACAATATGGATAATGCACCTTTTGGTCCTATTCCGTTTACGCCAATTAACATTTTAAAGATTTGCTTGTCATCTTCTGATAAAAATCCATACAAGATCATTGCATCTTCACGCACATGAAGATAGGTATAAATTTTAATATCAAAACCAATTCCCGGTAATTGTGAAATAACACTACCCGGGATATACATTTCATATCCGATTCCATTGCATTCCACAACAATAAAATCTTCTCCAATATAAGATAACGTTCCTTTAAAATAATTATACATTATCCAGCCTCCGTTTTTAAACTAAGGTTCCCATATAATAAAAACCTTTACATTCATCCAAATGAACATTTACAATTTTTCCGATTAAGTCTCTGTCTCCCGAGAAATGAACTATTGAATTATTACTCAAACGTCCTGTTAAAAGACTATCATCCTGTTCATTAATACCTTCAACTAAAACATCCAAAGTTTGTCCTGTATAACTTTCCGCTTTTTTTGTAGAAATATCCTGAACCAATTTCAACAAGCGGTCAAAACGGTCTTTTATTACATCTTCAGGAACCTGATTTTCCATTACAGCAGCCGGAGTACCGGTTCTTTTTGAGTAAATAAATGTAAATGCACTATCATATTCCACCTGACTGACCACATCCATGGTTTCAAGAAAATCTTCTTCTGTTTCGCCGGGAAATCCAACAATAATATCGGTAGTAAGTGCAATGTCCGGTAACTTCTCTTTAATTCGTTTCACGAGTTTCAGATAAGCTTCCTTCGTATATCGACGATTCATTTTTTCCAGAATCGGTGTACTTCCCGACTGAACCGGCAAATGTAAATGTCTGCAGATTTTCCTTGAATCGGCCATAACCTGAATTAATTCATCTGACAAATCCTTTGGATGGGATGTCATAAAACGAATCCGTTCTAATCCCTCAATCTCTTCAATTCGCTTTAACAATTCTGCAAATGAGATTGGGTTTTTCAGATTTTTACCATATGAATTAACATTCTGGCCAAGGAGCATAACTTCAATAACACCATCAGCCACTAATTTTTCAATCTCATTTATAATGTCTTCCGGTTCACGACTTTTTTCACGTCCACGTACATACGGAACTATACAATAACTACAAAAGTTATTGCACCCAAACATAATATTTACACCGGATTTAAATGCAAATTTTCTTGAAATTGGTAATTCTTCCACAATATTATCATTGCTATCCCAAATATCCATTACAGTACTATCAGACAACAAGCATTGGGTTAATAATTCCGCAAAACAAAAAATATTATGTGTTCCAAAAACCAAATCAACAAAATGATAACTTTGCTTAATTTTTTCCTGAACTTTCGACTCCTGCATCATACATCCACACAGTGCAATTTTCATTGTGGGATTTTTCTTTTTATAATTTCCTAAATATCCTAATCTTCCATACACCTTGTTATTGGCATTTTCACGGACTGTACAGGTATTATATATAACAAAATCAGCCTTTTCAGAGTCAATTTCTTCATATCCTACCCGTTCTAAAATACCCAGAATTTTCTCGGAATCTCTGGCATTCATCTGGCATCCGAATGTATTTACGCAACAAGTAAGTTTTCTACCAGCTTCTTGTTCTAATCTATTTACAATATTTTTGGCCTTTTCCAAAAAATATTCCTGTCTTTCGTAAACTTCCACAGGGGCGTTTTCATATATTGATATCCACTCCGGATTTATTTTCTTTTTTTTGCTCATAACACTAATCCTTTTTATTCTTGTAATTGGAAAGCGGTTCAACACTTCCATCGGCATCAACAACATCGATTCTGTCAATGTTTCCTAATAATGCTCCCTTAATACTGGCAATGTACTCCTGACGAAGAAGTGCCTGTTCTTTTAACTCTTCTTCCGTCAATCCTTCTGCTTTTGATTTATGATATAGTTCATTAATTCTTGCAATCTTTTCGTCTGTCATATTTACCCCTTTTCTAATGAAAAGAGCGAAGGGTTAACTTCGCTCTATATTCATCTTGCATCTGCAAGTTCTTCAATTTAATATTAAATTAGTTTGGTATAAATGTCAATATATAACCAGATTATTTTCGAACAAAAGTTCGCACTTTATCTTGTCTCAATAACCTTCTTTGGACATTTTTCAACACATGTACCACAGTGTGTACACTTCTCCTGATCAATAATAGCAACATTATCAATTACATGAATTGCATCGGATGGACAGTTCTTTTCACAAATCTTACAACCGATACATCCGGCACTACATACTTGTGTAACAACTTTACCATTATCTTTAGATGAACAAGCAACTGCATGTGAAGCATCGTAAGGAATTAAAGAAATCAATCCATTCGGACAAGCTTTAACACAAAGTCCACAAGCAAGACATTCTTCCTTGTTAACAACTGCTACACCATCAACAATACTAATAGCGTTTCTGTCACATACCTTCACACAGTTTCCAAATCCTAAACATCCATAGCCGCAAGCTTTTGCACCGCCACCCGGCACACGTTTAGCCATGGAACAATCTTCAATACCAACATAAACATACTGTTCTTTTGCCTTTTCGCAAGTTCCGGAACATGCCACATATGCAACCATACGAGATTTTTCTTCAACGGTAACACCCATAATTTCAGCAATCTTTGCTCCGACTACAGGTCCACCAACCGGACACTGGTTTGCCGGTGCTTCACCTTTAACAATAGCTGCTGCTAAACCGGAACATCCAGGATATCCACAACCACCACAGTTATTTCCCGGAAGACATTCCTGAATTTCTGTTTCTCTAGGGTCAACTTCTACTTCAAATTTTTCTCCGGCAACTCCAAGGAATATACCTACGAACAATCCAACTCCGGCAATAAGAATACCGGCAATAATAATTTCCATATATATTCCCTCCTAAATAATTCCTGAGAATCCAAAGAATGCAATTGCCATAAGACCTGCTGCAAATAATACACTTGCAGATCCTTTAAATGCTTCCGGATAATCGTTGTATTCAATTTTCTCACGGATTCCGGCCATAATAATGATTGAAATGGTGAAACCAACTGCTGTAAAGAATCCGTTTAAAGTACCAATCCAAATACTATAACCATTTTGAACATTCTTTAATGCAATACCTAATACTGCGCAGTTTGTTGTAATTAATGGTAAATAAACGCCTAATGAATTATACAATGCCGGCATTGATTTATGTAAAAACATTTCAACAAACTGTACTAATGCAGCAATGATTAAAATAAACACAATGGTATTTAAATATTCTAAGTTAGCAGGTATTAAAATGAATTTGTTAATTGCACCTGTAACTAATGAAGATAATGTAATAACGAAGATTACTGCAACACCCATACCTGCTGCTGTTTCTACTTTCTTAGATACACCAAGAAACGGACACAGACCAAGGAACTGGCTAAGTACTACGTTATTAACTAAGGCTGCACCAATAGTAACTAGTAATAAAGTCTCCATACTGTATCCCTCCTATTCTTTCTCAGTTGTTTCACAGGAACCGCAGTTAGAACCACAAGCACTGCAATCTCCGCCACAACCGGATACTTCTTTCACCTGTTTGCCCTGTTTCTTCTTTGTATTCTTAATATGATTTAAGGTAGCCTGAAGTGTACCTAATACAAAGAACGCACCCGGTGCCAAAATGAAAATTGTAATTGGCGTATAGCCAAACTTACCGGTAGCAGCATCGGCTAAAGGTAAAATCTGTTTTCCAAATAACTGACCTGCACCTAATAACTCACGAACTGCACCAATACAGGTTAAACTCAATGTAAATCCAAGTCCCATACCAATACCATCAAATAATGAAGGAATCGGACCATTCTTGGAAGCATAACTTTCCGCACGTCCTAAAATAATACAGTTAACAACGATTAACGGAATGTAAATACCTAATGAAGCATATAAACTTGGAACAAATCCCTGAACCAGGAACTGAACCATGGTTACAAAGGAAGCAACAACAACGATAAACGCCGGAACTCGAACTCTGTCCGGAATTTGTTTTCTAAGTAAAGAAATCAACATATTGGAAAGTGCCAATACTACCATCGTTGATAATCCCATACCAACACCATTAACAGCCGATGTAGTTACAGCAAGTGTCGGACACATACCTAACATAAGGACAAAAGTAGGATTTTCTTTAATAATACCGTTAAACAAACGTTCAAGACATTTACTCATTTGAATTTCCTCCTTCTTCCATTAATTCTTCATGCATATAACATAAACATGCGTTAACACCGCCAGTAACTGCGTTTGAAGTAATTGTTGCACTGGTAATGGCATCAATTTCATTGTCTGAAGATGCACCTGTTTTTGTAACAACAAACTTTTCAACAAGTTTGTTTGCAAACTGACTTCTAAATTTATCTTCTTTTGCTTTCGCACCCAATCCGGCAGTTTCACTCATTGATAAAATGGTGTAACCGTTTACGGTACCATCATTTTTAATACCAACGGAAAATGTAATATCTCCGCCATAGCCGGCACTGGTTGTTACATTAAATACATATCCGATAACATTACCATCGGTATCTTTTACCTCAACAATTCCATTGATGGTTTCGTTATTATATCCGTTATCTGCAAGAAGTTTATTTGCTGCTTCAGCATCGTATGTAAATTCTGCAAATTCTTTACCATCTTTAAAAACTTCACGATATGCCGCTTCCTGTGCAGCTGCTTCAGCCTGTGCTATTGGTTCTTTTGTAATAACATATACGCCACCCAATAACAATCCGGAAATAGCTGTAATCAGGAAAATCTTAAAAGTATCCATGATAATTCTACGCATTTACTTTCCCTCCTTTACCAAAAGCTCTCGGACGGGAAATCTTTTCAATCAACGGAACCAATAAGTTACTGAAAATGATTGCATAAGACACGCCTTCTGCTGAAGCACCATAAATACGGAACAATCCGGTTAAGATTCCGATACAAATACCATAAATAACCTTTCCAAAATTTGTAATCGGTGCTGTTGCATAGTCAGTAGCCATAAAGAAGGCACCTAACATTAAACCGCCGCCGCAAAGATGAGCTAAAAGGAAATTTAAGTCCATTCCGTGACCACCAAATAATAAAATAAATGCGGAAAAACTCAAAATATAGGATGCAGGAATAGAAAGATTAATTACTCCTGTCATTATCAAATAAATTGCTCCGATTAAAATTGCTATAACTGATGTTTCTCCAATGGTTCCCGGAATAGTACCGATTAACATATCCAATGTATTTACAGTTTCTCCGGCTTTTAATGCTGCTAATGGAGTTGCAGCAGAAACACCGTCATACATAAATGTTGTCATCTGACCGGTAAATGAAATCAAAAGAAAACATCTTGCTCCAAGAGCAGGGTTCATAAAGTTCTGTCCTAAACCACCAAATACCATTTTAACAACTACGATAGCAAATACACCACCAAGAATTGCTAAATACCAAGGAAATTCGGATGGTAAGTTTAAAGCTAATAACAGACCGGTAACAACAGCACTTAAATCGCCAATTGTCTGTTTTCTGCCTGTAATTTTATTAAATACAAATTCTGAAATAACACAACTTGCAATCGTAACACAGATTAATAAAAGTGCTTTCCATCCAAAATTATAAATTCCAAAAGCACTTGCCGGAATTAATGCAATAATTACATTAAGCATAATTTTGGTTGTCGAATCATTGTCACGAACATGCGGTGTTGATGTAACATTTAACAACTCACTCACTTTTCTCTACCTCTCTTCGTTCAAAGTTTCCTCTATTTTTTCTTTCTGTTTGCTAATACGGTTTGTCTTCCGGCCTTCATTGACTGAGCAAGATGTCTCTTTGCCGGGCAAATATAACTACAGCTTCCGCATTCTACGCATTCTACACCATCAAGTTTTTCAAAGGTTTCGATATCGCCTCTGTCAACTAATTTGGAAAGATGTGCAGGAATCAAACGTGACGGACATACTTCTACGCAACGTCCGCAATTGATACATGCAGTCGGTTCGTATCTTGCAACTTCATCTTCCAACATACATAATAATGTAGATGTGGTCTTTGTAACCGGGAAGTGTTTATCAAAAACAGCCGGTCCCATCATTGGTCCACCTGCAAGAATCTTTTCAGGTTCACTTACAAAGCCACCTGCAGCATCTATTAATTCATCAAAATATGTACCTACTTTAACAAGGAAGTTTCTCGGATCATTAATCGCTTCACCTGTAATGGTAACAACACGTTCTGTCAAAGGCATACCTTCTTTAACCGCATCGTAGATAGAAATAACAGTTTCAACATTATCAACAATGCATCCGGCATCTGCAGGTAACATAGAAGAATTAATACTTCTTCCTGTTATTGCATAAATCATATGTCTCTCTGAACCCTGTGGGAACTTTGTCTTTAATGCTTTAACTTCGATTCTCGGTTCATCTGCTACCAAAGCTTTAAGTTTTTCAATACAATCCGGTTTATTATCTTCAATTGCGAAAATACCCTTTGCATTTTCAAACATCTGAACCATAATCTTTAATCCACCGATTAATCGTTCCGGTTCTTCAAGCATCAAACGATAATCAGATGTTAAATAAGGTTCACATTCTGCACAGTTAACAATAATGTGATCAATCTTTTCCGGTTCCTTCGGAGAAAGTTTTACATGTGTCGGGAATCCGGCACCACCCATACCAACAATTCCGGCATCCTGAATCTTCGCAAGAATCTCTTCTCTGCTCAAAGTAGTTACATCTTCAACCTTATTGTAAGTAACTTCTTTGTACTCATGGTCATTTTCTACAACGATAGCATTTACCATGGCACTGGCATTATTTCTTCTTGGTTCAATTGCTTTAACGGTTCCGGATACAGATGAATGAACAGGTGCAGACACAAAGCCTCCTGCCTCAGCAATCTTCTGTCCTACCATTATGGTATCTCCTACTGCAACTATTGGATTCGCCGGAGCTCCAATGTGCTGTGAAAGAAAGAATACTACTTCATCTTTCGGGAGATATCTTTTAATTGGTTTGTCCTTGGACAATTCTTTACCCTCATACGGGTGTACACCACCTTTAAAAGTTAAGTTTCCCATTGCTCCACCTCTCTTAAATTAATTTTAAAGAAATACTTTATAAATTATTATTTTTATTATATCATATTTTTATAAATAACTACATAAAATAAAAAATTAACAATGTACTTTAATTTGTACAATTGTACGCGAGGAGCATACACTTGAAGATAATTCAAACCATACCGGAACAAAATACATATTCACCAAATATTTTAAGGGAACTCAAGGAGTCCGATTTATTTTTTGACATCGAATCAACAGGTTTATCCAAGACATATCACTCCATCTATCTCATTGGATGCATGTACTTAGAGCACAACGAGCTTGTTCTTCGCCAGTATTTTTGTGAAGATACTTCTGAAGAAAAATCTGTTTTGGAAGAATTCACCAAATTTGCTAATCGCTTTGATTCTTTTATTTCTTTTAACGGAGAACGTTTCGACATTCCTTTTTTAGAAGAGAAAATAATAAAATATGGTCTTTTCTCTCCATTCAAAGAAAAAAGTTCAATAGACTTATATAAGATATCAAAAAAATACCAACACATTCTAAAAATCAGCAACTTAAAACAAAAATCCATTGAAGCTGTTTTGGGATGCAACCGGGCAGATTTATATTCCGGTGGAGAATTAATCCAGACTTACTTTGAATTTGTGAAAACACGTAAAGATACTTTATTTCAAGATCTTATGCTTCATAATTATGATGATATGCTTGGAATGTCTTATCTGGTATCTTTGCTGACTTTAGAATCTTTAAATACCGCTTTAGCAGACGTAAATGCAGAATTGATTCAAAACATTGATTATGACGGAAATAACAGACTTCAATTAATAATAAAAGGGAAACTACCATTATCCTTCACAACTACACTTTCCTACTCTTTCAATGATTATTACCTGCTGTTGTCACCAAATGGTTTCCAGATTTGTGTAACTGCTCATGATGGTAAAATTAAAGTCCCTTATTCAGATTATAAGAATTATGTATATATTTTATCCGAAGACATGGCAATTCCAAAAGCCCTTTCTGCCGGAGTTTCCAAGGATAATATCCAGAAATGCACCCGGGAAAATTGTTACGGTTGGCAGACGGTTGGCAATAACTTCACTTCAAACGAGCAAATATTAAAATCTTATAGCCAAAAAATTCTAAACTATCTGTTTAATACCAATAATAAAACTCCTAAGAAATAATTCTTAGGAGTTTTTATGTAGTCAAATTATTTAGATGCTTTTATAAAGAAGAAGGATTTGGAACGTTCATAATTAATCTCTTTGTAATTCATGATCTGTTCCGTGCTTCCAATGAAAAGTACACCATTTTCAACTAATGACTTATTGAATTTAACATAAATATCATCTTTTGCTTCTTCAGTAAAATAAATCAAAACATTTCTGCAAACAATCAAATGACAACCGGTCGGATACGGATCTTTCAACAAGTTGTGTTCTTTAAATTCTACACGTTTTTTTATCTCATCGGAAATCTGGTAAGATGCACCAATCTGAGTAAAATATTTACGTTTAAAATCATCCGGAACATTTGCAATGCTCTTTGCATTGTACAATCCAACCTTGGCTTTTGCTAAAACCTGCTTATCAATATCTGTTGCAATAATTTTTATCTTATCTAAAGGAAGATGTCTGGATAAAGCCATAACCAGTGAATATGGTTCATCCCCTGTAGAACATGCAGCAGACCAGATTTTTATATTATTTCCAAACTGTTTAATTAAAGATGGAAAAACTTCTTTGTCAAGAATCTGCCACTGCTCCGGGTTACGGTAGAACTCAGATACATTTATTGTAAGGAAATTAACAAATTCCTCAAATTTATCTTTATCCTGCTTAATTAAAACAACATATTCATCAAATGATTTCGCTTTATTCTTTCCTATTAAGGTTTCGATACGACGTTTCATCTGCTTTTCTTTGTAGGCATTTAAGTCTATTTTAGTCAAGGCATAAACATCTTTTTTAAATTTCTCGTAACCTTCCATGGCTTGCACCTCGCTTAATCGAATATTTTATGCTTCTTCGTTTTCTAATTCAGCTGCAACTTTTTCAATATCAACATCAGCAACATCAACATCATCTTCTGTTACAACTTCTTCAACTACTTCCGGTTCGATTAAAGCTTTAATGCTCAAGCTGATCTTTTTATCCGCTTCATTAAAGTCAACAATTTTAGCTTCAACTTCCTGACCCAATGTTAATGCATCTGCAGGCTTTTCAATGTGTTCTTTTGAAATCTGAGAAACATGAAGAAGTGCATCAACACCTTCTGCAATTTCAATAAACGCACCAAAATCTGTCATTCTTGCAACTTTACCTGTAACAATGGTTCCAACAGCATATTTTTCAGATGCATTTGCCCATGGGTTAGCATCTTCAAATTTCATACTTAACGCAATCTTTGTTCCGTTAATTTCTTTAATAAATGCTTTTACAGTATCGCCAACTTTAAATAATTTCTTTGGATTTTCAATTCTTCCCCAAGAAATTTCAGAAATATGAAGTAATCCATCAACTCCGCCTAAATCAACGAATGCACCAAAATCAGTAACATTTTTGATGGTTCCTTCAATAACATCACCTTCGTGAATTTTTTCAAAAAGTTCTTTTTGTAATTCATTCTTCTGAGATAATAACAACTGTCTGCGGTCGCCAATAACTCTTCTTCTCTTTGGATTGAATTCTGTAATAACAAATTCGATTTCCTGATTTTTGTATTTTGCAAGATCCTTTTCATAACTGTCTGATACGAGACTTGCCGGGATAAATACCTTAGCTTCATCAACGATAACAGTTACACCACCTGCTAATACTTCGGCAACAGTTGCCTTTAATACTTCTTTGTTTTCGAAAGCTTCTTCTAAACGTTTGCTTCCTTTTTCTGCCTGAAGGCGTTTGTAAGAAAGAAGAACCTGACCTTCGCCATCGTTTACTTTAATAACTTTTACATCTAATTTATCGCCAACTTTAACTGCTGTAGTTAAGTCTACAGGCTCATTAGAATATTCATTGCGTGTTAAAATGCCGTCTGATTTGTAGCCGATATTTAAAATAATCTCTTCCGGTTTTACACCAATGACAGTACCTTCAACGACCTCCCCATTTCTTATTGTTTTAAGTGACTCTTCAAGCATTTGTTCAAAACTCATTTCTGACATTTTTTTGAACCTCCTCAATAATATAGTTTGGGGTGGACGCCCCTGCAGTAATACCTACAGTCTG
>JAZQXN010000002.1:0-31973 GCA_045632875.1 Lachnospiraceae bacterium | reverse complement strand
TTTGTGTTTTTCAGCATTTCAACATCCGCAAATTTTTGCTCCGCGTGGCACAAACAGGTTGAAACTTTTTAGTTTCTCTAAGGCTGTATTTTCATATATGTTATTACAGTTGCCGTGCAAAACTCCCGATGGTCAAACAGTTGCCCGGCAACTGCCATTTTATGAAAACACAGTCGTAAGAGAAACTATAAAAACTTTCAAAAGTGTTTTGTGCAGCGCGGACAAAAATTCGTCGGATGTAGGAAATTTCTGAAAAACATAAATCATAGACGTATCAAAGACAGAAATGCAAGAAATTGTAGCATTTCGATGACGAAGAAAACTTTAATCATCAAAAATCAGCGTACATTTTAATATAAAAAGAACCGGCACTACCCCGCGGAAAAAGCCAGGGCAAGGCCGGTTTACTTATAATCAGATACGTTTTTGTAAGAAGTGAATGATTCGTTCAAAGTGAATCTTACGCTTTTGGATTTCTTGGGCTTTTAAACGATTCTGCTCATTAAATCCTACTAATATTTCATGATTCGCTTCTGCAAGGTAATCAATAATACCATCAATGTTGGACTTTATATTCTTTGGACACTGAATGTATAAAAATTTGTTACCGATGATGTGTAACGTGTCGGAGATAACAAAGTGGTATTGGAAAAATTTATGGAGGGTTGAGTGTTTGTATATCCATATGATTTCACGGATCGGAACAATAGCCACACCATAATTTGAAATCTCAATAAAAAAGTTTTCCGTAATAAACATGTCCTCTGTAGCCAACTGAGGTAAGGTGGACAGTTCTTCTTCTGCCTGGGCAAGTAATTCCTTTGCATTGCCAAATTTGTCAAGTTGTAGGCAAGGCGGTGAAAACGTTGGGAATATCACTGCCATAATGCATAATGAAATGTAGATTAAGGCATAGGCAAGGGAGAGTGCATACATACCAAAAAATAACTTGGAAGTAAAGTTTGCAAAGGCAGGTTCTTCCAAATAAATGTCGGACATCTGATTGGATAAGCCTGCATGTGTCCACTGGATGTCATCTGCCAAACGGGTAACCAGATTGTCAAAACTCTGATCCGGTGCACTGACTTTACAGGATAAATTTAATGTTTGAATTTCCGGTAGTCCTTCTTCACAGGCAGACGGAGAAAGCAATACAACCAGGCATTCGCTATCTACCATGGTGTAATAGTAATAACCGGTAGTGTTGTCTAATATAGAGGTTGTATATCCCGTGAAATAGAGATTTTCTAAATCCGTATTAATGTATTCCCCTTCTAATTTCTTCCCTTTTCTTACAATTTCACCGGAGGTATAATGTTCCGGAGAAACCAGGGACGAGATAGGAAAGATGAACCACAATAGCGCCAATACAATCAATAAGAACAAAGGCATTCTCATTCGGCGCAAATATACGGAACGAATACTGTCCGTAATATAATGTGAGGAAATGCTGGTAGCATCCTTCTGTAATCTTGTTTTCATTCACAATCTCCTTGCATGAATTAGGTCACCCATATTATAAAATTTTCGGCTGAAATAATCAAGATAAGTTAGTTTTCTTTTATATAAAAATGTGATAGAATAGATTGATATGACTTTCGATAAAAACAAAAAAGATAGGAGAGTACAAATGGAAGCTTATACCGGATTTGCAGAAGTGTATGATATCTTTATGGACAATATTCCTTACGAGGAATGGGCAGAGTACGTGGTTTCGCTGTTAAAAGAATATGGAATTGATGAAGGCATTGTCTGTGAATTAGGATGTGGCACGGGAAAAATGACAGAACTTCTGTCAGAAGCAGGGTATGATATGATTGGTGTGGATTCTTCCGTAGAAATGTTAAACATTGCTCAGAACAGCCGTAGCAGTGAACGGGATATTCTGTATTTATGTCAGGATATGCAGGAACTGGAACTGTTTGGTACGGCAAGAGCTTTTGTAAGCGTGTGTGATTCCTTAAATTATATTATTGATGAGGCTGGTTTAGAGGAAACCTTCCGCCTTGTAAATAACTATCTTGACCCGGGCGGTATTTTTATTTTTGATATGAATACAGAGTACAAGTACCGGGAACTGATGGGTGACAGAACCATTTGTGAAAACAGGGAAACCTGCAGCTTTATTTGGGAAAATTATTATGATGAACATGAAAGAATCAATGAATATGATTTAACCCTTTTTGTAAAAGAAGAAGAGGATTTGTTCCGCCGGTTTGAGGAAGTACATTATCAACGTTGTTATCGTATACATACGGTAAAAGAAATGTTGGCAAATGCGGGACTTGAAGTAGTGGCAGTTTACGATGCATTTACGAAAAAAGAACCGGGTCCGGAAAGTGAAAGAGTTTATTTTGTAGCAAGAGAAGTTCAAAAATAGAGAGGATAAAAACATGAAGGATTATATGATTCGAGGCACAGCAGCAGATGGTATGATTCGCTGTTTTGCCATTACTGCAAGACAATCTGTGGAGGAATATAGAAAAGCTCATGAGGCAACACCGGTAGTAACTGCCGCAGTAGGCAGAGTGCTTTGCGGCGCGGCAATGATGGGAGCAATGATGAAAGGGGAAAAAGACCTTTTAACCATCCAAATTAAAGGAGAGGGACCAATCCGTGGAATCAGTGTAACTGCCGACTCACAGGGACATGTAAAAGGCTTTGCATATGAGCCGCAGTTGGATTTACCTTTGGCACCGAACGGAAAGTTGGCTGTGGGAGCTGCTGTCGGACCGGGAAGACTGGTAGTAATTAAGGATTTGGGAATGAAAGAGCCGTATGTAGGACAGACCGACTTACAAACCGGTGAAATTGCCGAAGATTTAACCTATTATTTTGTGGTTTCCGAACAGACACCGTCCTCTGTAGGATTAGGGGTGTTAGTTGACAGAGATTACACGGTAAAACAGGCCGGTGGTTTTATCTTACAGTTAATGCCGGATATTACCGATGAACTTATTGAAAAACTGGAGGAAAAAATCGTAAAGATTAAGCCTGTTACAACCATGCTTGAAGAAGGTATGTCTCCGGAAGATATTTTGACAGACATTTTGGGAGATATGGACCTGCAGATTATGGATAAAACAGAAGTAATGTATCGTTGCGACTGTTCCGAAGAAAAGGTTTCAAAAGCAATTGCAAGTATTGATAAAAAAGACATTCAGGAAATGATTGATGACAATGAACCGATTGAGGTAAAATGTCAGTTCTGTAACAAAAAATATATATTCAATGTTGAACAGTTAAAGGAGATGTTAGTCTAAGTGAAGCACGGATTTATAAAGGTAGCTGCTGCAACGCCGGATATGCGTGTGGCAGACGTAAAGTACAATGTAGAACAGTTAAAAAAGCTGATGGATGAAGCTTTCGAAAAAAGAGTATTAATTACCGTTTTTCCAGAATTGTGCATTACAGGATATACCTGTGGAGAGTTGTTTTTCCAGGAACTGTTGCTGAAGGCGGCAATCGACGGATTAGCAGAATTGACAGCCTATACAGAGGGAAAAGATGGCGTATTCTTCTTTGGTATGCCGCTTCGCGTAGGGGCAGAATTATATAATGTTGCCGTAGCCGTAAGCGGAGGGGAGATCCTTGGTGTTGTGCCAAAGACTTATATTCCGAATTATGGTGAATTCTATGAAGGAAGATATTTTTCATCCGGAGCCGATGTGGAAGACAGTATTGATTTATGTGGCCAAATTGAAATTCCATTTGGAACGGACCTGCTTTTTAATGGGGCAGGTATGCCAAATGTGGTTATTGGCGCAGAAATATGTGAGGACGTGTGGACACCGTGCCCGCCAAGTATTTTCCATGCAATGGCAGGGGCGACGATTATTGTAAACCTTTCTGCAAGTAATGAACTTGCCGGAAAAGGAGATTATAGAAGAGACTTGATTAGAAGCCACAGTGCAAAGTTGGTTTGCGGTTATGTATATGCAAATCCGGGAACCGGAGAATCAACCATGGATGTAGTATATTCTGCACACAATTTGATTGGAGAAAACGGACGGATTGTAGCAGAAAACACCTTATATACCAATGGATTAACCATCGGTGAGATAGATGTCCAGATGTTAGTTAAAGAAAGACAGCGTTGTACTACCTTTTATAATCAGGCAGATGGATACTATATGGCAGAGTTTGCTTGCGTGGAGCAGGAAACCGGGTTAACAAGGAAGATTGAAAAAAGCCCATTCATTCCTCAGGATGCAATGGAAAGAGAACTGCGTCTGAAAGAGGTTCTGGATATTCAGGCATACGGATTGAGAAAACGTATGGAACATACTCATTGTACTCATACGGTAATTGGTATTTCCGGCGGTTTGGATTCCACTTTAGCTCTGCTTGTAACTGCAAAAGCATATGATTTGTTAGGTTTGGATAAAAAAGGAATTGTTGCTGTTACTATGCCGGGATTTGGCACCACAGACCGTACCTATCAGAATGCACTTTCAATGATTGAAGCTGTTGGTGCAACTGTAAGAGAAATATCAATTAAAGACGCAGTATTACAGCATTTTAAAGATATTGGACACGATGTAGACAACCATAATGTAACATATGAAAATTCCCAGGCCAGAGAACGGACGCAGATTCTTATGGATATTGCAAATCAGGTGGGAGGTATAGTTATCGGAACCGGTGATATGTCAGAATTGGCATTAGGATGGGCAACTTATAACGGCGATCATATGTCTATGTATGCCGTGAATGCATCCGTGCCGAAGACGATGGTAAAATATCTTGTGAGTTATGTGGCGCAGACTTGTGAGAATAAAACACTTTCCGGAATTTTGAAGGATGTACTGGATACTCCGGTTAGTCCGGAATTGTTACCGCCGACGGAAGGAAAGATTTCACAGAAGACAGAAGAGTTGGTGGGCCCGTACGAATTGCATGATTTTGTTTTGTATTATGTGTTACGCCATGGATTTACACCGGAAAAAATATTCCGTATGGCAAAAATTGCTTTTGAAGGCACATATGATGACGCAACCATTAAAAAATGGATGGTTACATTTTATCGCAGATTTTTCAGCCAGCAGTTTAAGCGTTCCTGTTTACCGGACGGACCAAAGACCGGTAGCGTAGGAGTGTCTCCGAGAGGTGACTTGCGAATGCCAAGTGATGCTTGTGCGGCATTGTGGCTGGAAGAAGCGGAGAGATTATAAGAAGTTGTTTTAAAGGGATGAAATAGGGTAATGGGTGATATGGAAAAAGACGTTCAGGGGAATAACGTTATACAACGTTTTCGAAATAATCACAAAAGAGTTTATACTGTAGTATTGGCTCTTCTGGCATGCATTACTTTTCCGTTGTGGGGAAGTTTGCTGGGAACTTTGTTAGTTAGTTTATGTGGGATTTTGTGTGTATTTTTGGCGGTTGCCACGATAGGCATGCTTGGAATTACGTATGGGATTATTTTTATTTTTCAGGCAGTTACGTTGGCAATACAGTCATCCCCAAATGCCTGGGTGGTACTGGGGCTGGGCCTAGTATTGCTGGCAATAGGTATTTTGGGCTTGCTGGCAACGGTGCTACTTGGCAGGAAGACTCTTCCGTGGCTTGCAAAACAAACATCTAAATTGATTCGATGGATGTTTGCAAGAAAGGAGGGCGATCGATAATGAAAAAAATTATTAGGATTGCATGGATTACAAGTTTTCTGTTGGGAATGCTGGGTTTTGGCCTGATATATATTGGTAATATGAAAGGGGCAGTTCAGGCAATAGATATTCTGAAAGACCGCTACCATGAGATTCGGGATTACATAGACAGCTTTATAAAGGATGATCCCGATACACCGGAAAATGAATTTTGGGAAGATGTGACAGATTATCCTTCTGATGCAGAGTTTGGTATTGAAGAGTGGAGTTTTTCGGAAAAAATCACGAAAATTCAAATTGATACAGAGTATTCCACGGTTCATATTTTAACAGCAGAAGATATTGACGACATTGAGGTGTTTGGTCAAAAGGGTTCGGAAAGTGACAAGATTACAGTAGTCTGTGAAGATGGCGTATTAAAGGTAGAGGAAGCTGAAAGCGGGATAAATACAGAGCCTCTGGACAATTCCTATATCCGTATTATGATTCCTGTAAATGCAGAACTTGAGGCTATAAGCATCGAAAGTGATGCAGGACTGATATCCTACGCTGTGGAAACCGAACTTGACAGTTTTTCCTGTCATATTGATGCAGGAGAGTTGATGGCTGAACAGATATATAGTAAAAATGGTGAAATCTCTGTAGATGCCGGAAATATTGACATAAACTGTTGTTACATGGAATCGGCAACACTAACTTGTGATGTTGGAAATATTCAATTATCTGAAATGAATGTTACACAGGAAATGACTGTGGAATGTACAACCGGAAATGTGGATATTGAACTGGAAGGTGATATTTTAGATTATGGATTTTCCATTGAGAACAGTTTGGGAACCGTTAAAATTGCCGGAGAAATCGTAGAAGGTGAAAATGTATATTACAATGATTTTTCATCTGCGGATATTAAAATATATATCACATGTGATGTGGGTACAATAAAAATAGAATTTCACGAAGGGACCGTTATGTAACATAACGGCCCTTTTTTACTTACATTGGAT
The DNA here is from genome assembly GCA_045632875.1 of Lachnospiraceae bacterium. Lineage (GTDB taxonomy): Bacteria > Bacillota > Clostridia > Lachnospirales > Lachnospiraceae > XBB1006. Next base: position 25,360 of record JAZQXN010000002.1, on the reverse strand, counting down.
TTATTATATTTCTTACATCTTCTAAGCGAAGCAAAATAGGCAATAATAATTGGGTGAGAATGATTGCTGCCAAAGCCAATTTCTTTGTTTTTTCATGAGTCACCTCCTAAGAATGATATTTTGACCAGAGTCAGCATACACCTTTTGATTTTCAAAATCAAGAATGGTGAAAAGACTGTTAAAAAAAGATGAAAAAACGTAGTAATCACGGAAAAACTAAAGAAATTCATGGGAGAATATGGTAAAATAAATGATTAGATTATAGTGAGTTTTATGAAAGGAAGGTCCTGAAATGAACTTTGTTGATATTGCATCATTAATTCAAGCAATCGGTATTGGAATTGGTATATTTTATTTTGTAAAGCTGTTCCATAATGAGCCTACTTACGAGCGTCGGCTTATGATGGTTGCAGTGGGATTTGCCGTTGTACATAATACAGGTGTGTTATTGGAATTAAATTCCGTTAATGAGCAGGCGGCAATGCATGCCACAATGATTGAATATGTGGGAAGTATCTTTTTTCCATTCATGTTTTTAATGTTCGTGTTGGAACACTGCCATACAGAATTGCCGAAGTGGAGTATAAGGGGCTTAAAAATATTGGATATATTTGCGGTTTTATCTGTTTGGAGTAATCAGTATCATCATCTGTTCTACACAGAAGTCGGTTTTGTGGCAGAACCATTTCCTCATTTGGAATTAAGTTATGGACCAATCTTTTATTTAAATCAGGTTGTTTTGGTTATTACTTATATTCTCTGCATTTTCGTAATGGTAAAGGAAGTACAGTTTGAACGTTCCAGACAGAGAAAACGTGTTTTGTGTTATGTTTTGGGCATTTCCGTATGTCCGATTTTATCAACGTTATTATACACAACCCTTCATTTGTGGACCTTTGATGTAACACCGATTTGTTGTCTGCTTTCAGTAGTTGTGACCGTTATTTTGTTAAGCGGACAAGGTGGATTTGACATTGTCCGGGTGGCAAATGACAGAGTATTGGATATTATGGATGGTGCCGTCGTTACGCTGGATGCGGAAGAGAATCTGCAGTTTGTAAATGAAAAAGCAAGAAATATTTTTCCACAAATCCGTAAGGTGCGAAAGGGAACACCGGTATCGGAAATCCACGACTTTCCAAGAAGCCTGTTACTATCTTCAAGAAAAAATGAGTTTGAATTAAACGGAAGATTTTATGAAGGACACAGAAATGTAGTGACAGATGCCGATGGTGTACTGCGCGGGTATGTTGTTTTAATCATGGATGTTACGGAAATGTACGAGTTCATGGGCGAAATCATGAAAATGAAAGAAGAAGCAGATGCGGCAAACCAGGCAAAAACTGCATTCCTTGCAAATATGTCTCATGAAATCCGTACACCGATGAATGCCATTATGGGCTTAAGCGAGTTAATTATTGAAGAAAGCCGTGGCCGTAAGGTATTGAACTATGCCACAGATATTAAGAGCGCATCCAACAACCTGCTGAGTATCATCAATGATATTTTGGACATTTCCAAGGTGGAAGCAGGAAAAATGGAACTCACGGAAGTGGATTATTCCGTCCGTCAAATGATTCAAAACGTGGTTGGTATGATGAAAATATCGTCCGCAGAAAAGGGACTTGTATTAAAGGCAGAAATCGATCCGAAACTGCCGGAATATTTGTACGGTGACGGCGGAAAGATTCGTCAGATACTGATTAATTTGCTCAATAATGCAATTAAGTTTACAAAAGAGGGAGAAGTAAACCTTAAAGTAGAGTGGGATGATACACAGGGGCAGTCTCCGAAGATGATTTTAACGGTGTCCGACACCGGTATCGGAATTAAGAAAGAAGACATAGAAAGAATTTTTGAAAACTTCCAGCAAGTAGATACCAAGAGAAATCGTAATGTGGAAGGAACGGGCCTTGGATTATCTATTACAAAACAGTTTGTAACCATGATGAATGGTACGATTACTACGGAAAGTACCTACGGAGAAGGAACAACTTTCGTGGTTACCATTCCGCAGAAAAAAGTGGAAAAAGAGGAAGAACTGAAGAAAACTGCTGAAGCAGCAGGTGAAGAGATGGCTATGTTCTCCTGTCCGGAATGCCGTGTGCTGATTGTAGATGACAATCAGATTAACCTTAAAGTGGCGGAGGGCTTTTTAGAGCGGTACGGTGCAAAAATTGACCTTGCAAAAAGCGGAAAAGAAGCCATTCAAAAGGTACAGGAAGGCTGTTATGACATCGTTTTCATGGATCATATGATGCCTGAAATGGATGGAGTAGAAGCTACAAGAATTATCCGAAAAAATTGTCAGAAAGAAGATAAACATCCGGTAATTTTAGCCCTGACAGCTAATGTTATCAAGGGCGCGGAAGAAATGTTTATGGAAAATGGCTTTGATGGGTATTTGCCAAAACCATTGGATAAAGACCGTCTTCATATTGCTATGTGTCAATGGGTGCCAAGGGAGATGCGAAGTAGTTACAATGGCAGCATGGAAGATACACTTTATGTGACGGAGGATTTGCGTGATATTCTTATGGATAGCGTGGATGTGAAAGCAGCATTTTCGCAGCGCCGACAGACGAAAAAAGATTATCTTGATCTTATGGAACTGTTTTGCACAGACGGACAGGAGAAAGTAATTCTTATCAAGAAACTGGCAGAGGAAGAAGATTTAAAGAACTATGAAATTGAGGTTCACGGATTGAAAAATGCAGCTGCCAGCGTAGGCGCCATGGAATTGTCCGTATTAGCAAAGACTCATGAAAAAGAAGCACATGAGGGTAATCTGGAATTTATCAAGAGTAATGAAAAAGTCTTAAATAGTGCTTATAAAACAGTGCTTACCGAAATGGAAACCGTATTGACCAGAGTGGGAAGAATCGGTAAAGATGAAGGTGTACAGACGGAGCTTGTGGAAATCGAAAAAGAACAGGTGATTTCTGCGGTAGAAAGTGCATTGAGATTTATGGAAGACTTTAAGCCAAAGGATGCAGCAAAGAAGATAGACCAACTTATGACCTGTCGTTTGGATGATGAGATTATGGCAAGCCTGAAAGAAATCCGTACAAAATTGAAGCTATATGATGATGACGCGGCAGAAGATATGTTACACGAATTGCTAAATATTCTGTATATGTAGGAGGACAAGATGATGGATAAAATGAAAATAATGGTGGTTGATGACAATACGGTAAATTTAGCAACAGTAGAACAGGAGTTGAAAGACCGTTATGAAGTCATACCGATGATTTCCGGCAGAAGAGCAGTAAAGTATCTTTATAAAGACAAAGTTGACCTGATTTTATTAGACGTTCAGATGCCATTAATGGATGGGATTGAAACATTAAGGGAGATTCGTACACAGCCAAACGGCACAACCGTACCGGTCATCTTTTTAACGGCGAAAAAAGATAAGGCAACCGTAGTAGAAGGCAGTAAATTGGGAATTATGGACTTTATAACCAAGCCATTTACCTCAGAAGATTTACATAACCGTATTGAAAGGGTATTTAAGCGCCTTGGACGTCTGCCAATGGAAAAAGAAGAACTGTACAACCGTATGCAGGAGATTTATACGGATTTAACCACAGAAAAAGACAAGACGGCAGCATTTAAGATTGACGAAGTTCTTGGTTATCAGATTAATGAAGAAATCTCCGGAAGAATCAAAAATGTGAAGCATAAATTGGATACAGGTGAAAAAGACCAGGCAATCAGTATGGTGGAACGTGTAGTAGCCTTATTGGAAAAAGATTTAAACAAAGGAAGTGCGGTTCAGGTAAAACCAATCGGTATAGGAGAAATTAATGCAAGACTTTTGTATATCTTAGATGATTTGACGAATTTTAAAATAAAAGAGTCAAAACTGAAAGTAGAAGATATTATGCGATATGATATTCCTGAATATGTACGAATGGATTTGCAAATCATTAAGATTAAGCTGGATGAATACGATGATCAAAGCGCAGAAAGCTTAACAAGAGAACTGTTGGAAAAAGTAGGCAGACAATACTAGAGATATTTCCGGTTCTAGAAATTACAAAGAAACATATATTATAAAAAAAGGAAAAGGCTGTTGAAAACATTGTTTTTGGCAGCCTGTTTTTTGTTTTATGGAAATGCAGAAAATAGAGAACCTGTTACTCACATCTTTTGAAGCTACAGAGGAACAAAGAGAAAAATCACCGGAAATTAATGCAGCCTACGACGGAATCTCACAAACCTGGGAGGTGGCAGTACGGTATGTCCGGGATTTGGAATTTTTGCTACAGGATTTTCCGGAAGTAGAACGGGAATTTCTAATCGGAAACTATGCCATATTAAAGGGTACCAGAGAGGAATTGTTGACCATTGCGGAAAAAGACGAGGTGTTATACATGGAGGCGGCAAAACGTCTCTTTTTTTCCGAAGATGAGACCGTAAATCCGGGTGCAAAACGAAGAAATGAAGAATTTAGAGGAAAAAAACAACAGAACCACCGGGAGTTAAGAGCCTGGCAACTACAAGGAATTTCAGGAGTGGACAGCATTTGTCTGACAAGGGAATTTAGAGAAGAGGAAGGCATCTATGGAGAGGGTGTGTACACTGCTTATTTAGACACGGGAATCGACTACAGACATCCGGAATTTATTGGAGAAAATGGGGAAAGCCGGATTGAATTCATATGGGATCAGACAAAAGAGAATGGATTTTATACCCACAGTCAAATACAGACAGCATTAGAACTGCCGGCAGCGGAAGGATATGAAGTGGTGCCGCAGAGAGATTTATCGGGGCATGGAACCCATGTGGCAGCTATTGGTTCTGGAAATTCAGGGATTGCCTCCCGAAGCGAACTGTTGATTGTAAAGCTGGGAAGTGGCACAGAGGGAACAGGAAAAACCACAGAACTGATGCGAGGGGTTAACTTTTGCGTAAATTATGCAGTGGAGAGAAACCGGCCATTGGCATTGAATATCAGCTATGGGACAAATTACGGAGCCCATAACGGATACGGTATATTAGAGCAATATTTGGAAGATGCTATGGGATATGGACGAAATATATTTGTAATCGGAGCAGGTAATGAAGGGGTGGGAAGGAGTCATTTTCAGGTTTTGACGGAAGAGATTATAGAACGAAGTAACAGCCAGGGTGGAGATGCCTATGAAATTGAACTGGCTGTGGGAGAATTTCAGCAAAGTTTCAGCTTACAAATCTGGAAAGAATATGACACGGATTTAAAATTCTATTTTTTGCCGGCAGGAAGTACACAGGGAATCCAACTGCAGTCATTGTCTGATGCGGTAACTTATTCTTTTCCCGGAATGGAGGCATTGGTTTATTATGGGGAGCCATCGCCTTTTTCCCGGTATCAGGAAATCTATCTGGATTTTATACCAAATGACAGCTTTTTGCCGGAGGGTATCTGGAAACTTTACATAGAGTATGTTGGAGGTGAAACGGGAGAAGAGAATACAGGTAGTGTAGATTTGTGGATACCGGTGAGTGAAACTCTTTCGCCTCAAACCGGATTCTTGCGCCCGTCTCCGGATAAAACATTAACAATTCCGTCCACAGCTACAGGAGTATTGACCGTTGGGGCATTTGACCAAAGATTTGACCAGCCGGCTTCTTTTTCCGGAAGGGGATATACATGGGCGACCAATCAGGCGAAACCGGATATTGTTGCACCGGGGGTTCAAATTGTATCTGCCACGCCGGGGGGCGGCTATACCATGCGTAGCGGAACCAGTATGGCGACACCTTTTGTAACAGGCGCCTGTGCACTATTTATGGAATGGGGAATTGTCAGGGGAGCAGATAAATATCTCTACGGCGAGAAGATAAAAGCATATTTGATAAAGGGAGCGGGGAGGCTGCCCGGAATGAGTAACTATCCTAATCCGTTAACCGGTTACGGAACCCTTTGCATTAAAGAGAGTATTCCGTAGAAAATGGTAATTTTTCCACGGATTATATATAAAAATATGTGGATATAAATAGTAATTTGTAGTAAAATAAAAGTAACTCTGTGGCAAGATGAAAACCGTCACAGAATACTTCGAAAAGGATATATAAAGGAGCGTTAGATAATGAGCATTCGAATTGGAATCTACGGTTACGGAAATCTGGGTCGTGGAGTTGAGTGTGCTGTGGCACAGAATCCGGATATGGAGCTGGTTGCAGTATTTACCAGAAGAAATCCTTTAACAGTGGATATATTAACAAAAGATGTGCCTGTTGTACCTGCAAATGAGGTAGAACAGTGGAAAGATAAGATAGATGTTATGATTTTATGCGGTGGCAGTGCAACGGATCTTCCTGCACAAACACCGGAGTTGGCAAAGTGGTTTCATGTGGTAGACAGTTTTGATACCCATGCCAGAATTCCGGAACATTTTGCAAATGTAGATGCAGTGGCAGCAGCAAACAATCATGTGGGAATCATATCCGTAGGCTGGGACCCGGGAATGTTTTCCTTAAACCGCTTGTATGCAGAAGCTATATTGCCGGAAGGAAAGGACTACACGTTCTGGGGAAAAGGTGTAAGTCAGGGGCATTCTGATGCTATTCGCCGGATTGCCGGTGTAAAAGATGCAAAACAGTATACCATTCCGGTAGAAAGTGCCCTAGAAGCGGTACGAAGCGGAAGTGAGCCAACACTTACAGCCAGAGAAAAACATTTAAGAGAATGTTTTGTGGTTTTAGAAGATGGTGCAGATGCATTAACGATTGAAAAAGAAATTAAGGAAATGCCGAACTATTTTGCTGATTATGATACAACCGTACACTTTATCTCTGAGGCGGAATTAAAGCGGGACCATAGCGGAATCCCACACGGGGGTTTTGTAATTCGTAGTGGAAAAACAGGATGGAATAAAGAACATTCTCATTTGATAGAGTATAAGTTGCAGCTGGATTCCAATCCGGAGTTTACCTCAAGTGTACTTGTAGCCTATGCCAGAGCTGCTTATCGTATGGCAGGAGAAGGCATGACAGGATGTAAGACGGTGTTGGATGTGCCGCCTGCATATTTGAGCATGGAAAGCCCGGCTGCATTAAGACGGCGTTTGTTATAATTTTTACAGAGGATATTTTAAGATATATAAGCTTGGAAATATAATATCTTTAGAGTTTGGGAGGATTACAAATGAAAAGTAGTGCAAGAATGTCTAAGTTAGACAGAAGAAACATGACCTTCTTCGGCTTGGGAACCATTGGTAGAGACATGTTTTATGCATTGGAAGCAAATGCTTTATTGTATTATTTGTCAAATGTATTAGACTTACCGGTGGGAATTTATGTTGCAACCAGTATGGTGTTTACCATACTCCGTGTATTTGACGCAGTGAATGATCCGTTTATGGGATTGATTGTTGACAACGGTCGCTCGAAACACGGTAAATTTAAACCGCCGATGGTAATTGGTGCAGCGGTGGCAGGTGCATGTTATCTGGTATTGTTTGCAGATTTCGGATTGAGAAATTACGGATTTGTGGCAATTTTTGCGGTTGCGTATATTTTGTGGGATATTTTCTACGGATTAAATGATATTGCATATTGGTCCATGTTACCATCTCTTTCCGTAGAACAGAAGGTTCGTGAAAAGATGGGTGCTTTTGCAAGAATCTGTGCTAACGTTGGTATGTTTTCCATTATGGTAGGTTGGCAGCCGATTACAAGCGGTTTGGGCAATACACCAAAGGCATGGTTTACAGTGGCATTGGTAGTTACCATTTTGATGTTTGTATTCCAGTTGTTTACGGTTATAGGGGTAAAAGAAAAAACAAATATGTTTAAGCAGGAGGAAGAAAAGACTTCCTTTAAGGATATGATTCAGGTATTTGCGAAAAATGACCAGTTGTTGTGGACCACATTATCCATGTCTTTATTTAACATTGGATATATGACCACAACTACCATTTCCATTTATTACATGCAGTACGTGTACGGTAATGCGGATATGTATGCCGTGTTGGCAGCAGTGGTGGGTGTGGCTCAGTTATTCGCACTTTCTATTTTTCCGGCTTGTTCTAAAAAGACCACCAGAGAGAAATTATACTTTATTGCAACTATGCTTGTAATTATCGGATATGTGGTGTTCCTTTTTGCAGGACAGAGCCTTGTGATCATTGCAATCAGTGCATTATTGTTATTTATCGGTCAGGCATTCATTCAGTTGCTGATCCTTATGTTCTTAGAGGATACCATTGAATATGGCCAATGGAAGATTGGAAAGAGAAATGAAAGTATTGTACTTTCCGTACAGCCATTGATTAATAAAATCGGTGGAGCTATTTCCATGGGAATTGTAAGCTTGACTTTAGTTTGGGCAGGAATTAAGGAAGGCGATGTGGCAGCAACCACCATTGATGATGAAGGTAAACTTATTATTAAGATTGTTATGTTGGTTATTCCACTGATTCTCATTGTAATCGGATATGTGATTTATAAAGCAAAATACAAAATCAATGCAGAAATGTATCAGAAAATGATTATTGATTTAATCCAGCGCGGAGAAATCAGCGAAGAAGAATAAATAAAGACAAACTTTGGGAGGCTAGACTATGGCAGAAGAATTAAAAAGCAGAAGTGAAGTTCCGGTAGAGCTTACATGGGATTTATCACGAATTTACAAGACAGAAGAAGATATGGTAAAGGATGCGGAATATGTCCGTGAATTATCCATCACCATGGAAGAAAAGTACAAAGGCAAATTAACAGATGCCAAGACCATCAATGCATGTTTGGATGATTACCGCATTATCCAGCGTGTTGGCCACTGGGTAGTAAGTTATACAGATTTAGCTGTTTCTGTTGATTACTATGATGGTCAGAAGCAGGAGTTAAATGCGAAAAACATGAGACTTTTTGCAGAGGTTTACAGCCGTTTAAGTTTTATTGAAAGTGAACTTTCCATGCAGAGTGAAGAAGTGTTACAGCAGGCAATGGATGAGTCTGTGGCAAACAGAGATTACTTAAAGGATGTTTTGGCATTTAAACCTTACTTATTGCATCCGGAAGCAGAAAGAGTGTTAAGTGCGATTTCACGTACATTGGAAGCACCGTATGAGACTTATATGCAGACCAAGCTTGCAGATATGAAGTTTGATAACTTTAAAGTGGACGGAAAAGAATATCCATTAGGATACTCCTTATTTGAAGATGATTATGAATATGACAGAAATACAGAAGTACGTCGTGCAGCATTTGAGAATTTCTCAAAGAAAATCAGAGAATATGTAAATGTAACTGCAAGTGCTTACAATACTACGGTTTCCCATGAAAAAACCATGGCTGACCTTCGTGGATTTGATTCTGTATTTGACTACTTATTATTCCACCAGAAGGTAAGCATTGACATGTATCATCGTCAGATTGACCTGATTATGGAAAAGCTGGCACCTCACATGAGAAAATACGCAAAGCTTCTTCAGAAGATACATAAATTAGACAAGATGACATTTGCAGATTTGAAGATTACAGTAGACCCGGGCTATGATCCAAGTGTAACCATTGAAGATTCCAAAAAGTATATTGAAGGTGGTCTTGCAATTCTTGGGGATGAGTATCTTGAAATGGTTAGAACTGCATATAAAGAACGCTGGGTTGACTTTGCACAAAACAAAGGTAAGTCCACAGGCGGCTTTTGCTCCAGCCCATATCAGAAGGGGTCCTTCATTTTGTTAACATGGAACAATCGGATGGCAGACGTATTTACACTGGCACATGAATTGGGACATGCAGGACATTTTAAGGCATGCAGCGAAGTACAGTCCGAATTTGGAAACCGTGTTTCCTCTTACTTCGTAGAAGCACCATCTACCATGAATGAGTTATTAATGACAAATTACTTAAAGAAAACCAATCCTGACAAGCGTTTCCGCCGTTGGGTATTAAGCTGTATGGTAAGTAACACCTATTATCACAATTTTGTTACCCATTTGTTGGAAGCAGCTTACCAGAGAGAAGTATATAAGATTATCGATGCAGGCGGAAGCGTTAATGCAGATACCTTATGCCGTATCATGAAGGAAACCTTGGAAAAATTCTGGGGTGATGCCGTTGAAATTAACGAAGGTGCTGAGCTTACATGGATGCGTCAGCCGCATTATTATATGGGGCTTTATTCCTATACTTACAGTGCAGGTTTAACTGTTGCCACACAGGTAAGTAAACGTATCGAAGCAGAAGGTCAGCCGGCAGTAGATGACTGGAAGAAGGTTCTGGCAGCCGGCGGAACCAAGACTCCGGAAGAACTGGCAAAAATGGCAGGTGTAGATATTTCAACCGACGCACCGCTTCTTGATACCATCGAAACCATCGGTGCCATGATTGAAGAAATTTGTCAGTTAACAGAAGAATTAGGCGAAGTATAAAATACGATATTTATCATAATAAAATAAAAATACATTAGGAGGGCTTTATTATGTTTGATCCAAACAGCAGTTTTATTTATGCTATTGCTGTGGGCGTTATTCTTTTCGTATTGGTTCAGTCCGTGTTCTTTTTAGTAAGAGCGTATAAGCGCGCAAAGGAAAAAGGTATGGACATGAAACAGATTCGTAAGACCATTATCTCAACAGCAATTTTTACCGTGGCTCCGGCCTTGTCAATCTTGCTTGGCGTTGTTAGTTTAGCAAGCTTTTTAGGTATTCCGTTACCATGGATCCGCTTAAGCGTAATTGGTGCGGTCACCTATGAATTACCTGCAGCATCTTCTGCAGCAAGCGCATTTGGTATTACTGAGTTGAGTAAGTTAATTACCGATCCGGAAGTGTTTGCAGCAATTACATGGGTTATGACTTTAGGTATTTTACCAAGTATTATTTTAGTACCGCTTCTTATGAAGAAGATTCAGGGTGGTATGGTTTCCATGAAAAATAAAGATGCGAAGTGGAGTGATATTTTCTCTACTGCATTATTCCTTGGTATGATTTCAGCCTTTTTAGGAATGGTATTTGCAGATATCCGCGGTGGTATTACAGGATGGGTTCCGGTTATGGTACTTGTATGTTCCGCAGCAATCATGGGTATTTGTGGAATCTTAATTAAAAAATGTAAGATGGCTTGGTTGGAAAATTACGCAATTCCATTCAGTATGTTAGGTGCGATGGCATTTGCAGTAATTGTTGTACCGATGATTACAGGATAGGAGGTCACTATGGATACAAATACTTATATGAAAAAAACTTATCGATGGGGACAAATTTGGATCTGGGCTGCAGTTGTTGTAGTAATTATGGTTCCTGTTCTTATCTGTATCAGATATGATGCATGGCCGGGAATTGGTCAGGTTTTAAAAGGTTTACTTGGTGTAGCTCCAATTTTCTGGACCGTAGGCGCCATTGAAGTTATAACTTATGTTCCGATGCTTGGTACGGCAGGTTCTTACCTGGGTTTTGTTACCGGTAACATTACAGCATTAAAAGCTCCGGCAGCAATTAATGCCATGGAAGCAGCAAATGTTAAGCCAAATACCGAAGAGGGAGAAATCTATTCTACCATTGCAATTGCAACTTCCTCTATTGTAACAACCATTATTATTGCGCTTGGTGTTCTTATGTTAGGAGCATTAACTCCGATTTTAAGTTCCGATTTATTAAAACCGGCATTTGATAACATTTTACCGGCACTTTTTGGTGGATTGGGAGTGGTTTACATCAGCAAGAACTTCAAGCTTGCAATTGCTCCGTTGGCATTTATGATTGTGTTGTTTATTTGCGTACCATCTTTGGCAAGTTCCGTAGGTGTGTTAGTACCTGTAGGTTCCTTAATTGCTATTGGTGTAGGACGAATCATGTATAAGAAAGGAATGGTATAATGGGTTATATTATTCTTGGCATTGTAGTATTATTTATTGCAATTGTTCTCATTCGAACCTTCACATTTAAACCGAATATGTCACAGCTTCCTGAAAAAGATGTGTTGGAAGGAATAGAATATTCTGATGATCAGGTGATTCATCATTTGGCAGAAATGATCCGTTGCAAAACGGTTTCGGACAGAGATGAAACCAAGATTGACTGGGCAGAGTTTGAGAAGTTCCAGAAATTACTTCCACAGCTTTATCCAATGATTCATGAGAAATTTACTTTAGAAAAAATCGGAAAAAGCGGTTTGTTGTACCATATGAAGGGCAAAAAAATGGGAGCACCGATTGTACTTATGGCTCATTATGATGTGGTTCCTGTAGATGAAGGCCAGTGGGAAAAACCGGCGTTTGACGGAATCATTGAAGATGGTGTGTTATGGGGACGAGGAACCTTGGATACCAAGGGTTCACTTTGCGGAATTATGGAAGCAGTTGAAAATTTATTACACCATGATTTCCAGCCAACTTATGATTTATACTTATCCTTCTCCGGAGACGAAGAAGTAGATGGATTATCCTGCCCGGATATAGTTAAAACCTTTGAAGAAAGAGGCATTATTCCACGATTAGTATTAGACGAAGGTGGTGCTATTGTTGAAGGAGCTTTCCCGGGAGTATCAGGACCATGTGCCATGATTGGTACTGCGGAAAAAGGAGGCCTGAACGTAGACTTAGAGATTAAGACTGCAGGAGGACATTCCTCAACACCACCGAAGAAAACAGCACTTGGCAGATTGTCAAAGGCAGTAACCCGCTTGGAAAAACATCCAATGAAATGTCATATGACCAAACCGGTTGCAGAAATGTTAGACACTTTGGGAAGACATTCTTCCTTTGGCTTAAAAGTGCTTTTTGCAAATATGTGGTGCTTTAAAGGCCTATTCTTTTGGGTTTGTAAGTTGTTAGGCGGAGAATTAAATGCTATGGTTACTTCCACTTTGGCTGTGACCAAAATGCAGGGAAGTGATGCATATAATGTGCTTCCGCCGAAGGCAAAGGCCGGAGCAAATCTTCGTTTGTTAGAAGGAGATACCATTGAAGATGCAATCGCACATATCAATAAGGTTATTAAAGATAAAGACATTGAGGTAAGTGTTGTTAGCGGTAGCAATGCCTCCAACACTTCCAGAACGGATTGTCCGGAATTCGGTTTGATTACACAGACTATCCGTCAGACATGGGACGGGGTAATTCCTTCCCCTTATTTAATGATGGCGTGTAGCGATTCCAGACATTACTCCAGAATCAGTGACAGAGTATATCGTTTTTCCCCGATGACCATGTCATCTGCGGAACGTAAGATGATTCATGGACATAATGAACGCGTAGAAGAAAGCAACATTAAAAATACAGTAGCATTCTTTATGAGACTGTTGTTGCAATTGGATCAGTTAGAAGAAAAGTAAAATAAACCGGAGAAAACTACCGGTAAAAAAGAAAAAGGGTAAACAATGGAAATATTATTTACAGGTAAGACAGACCTGCTTTCCAAAGGATTTTTTGAAGCCTTTTTAGAGGAACATCACAACGTTGTGTACAGCGAAGGGGATGTTAAACATCTGGAGGAAAGCAATGTAACTGTCTTTAAGGGAGAAAGTGAACAAGGATTAGAGCAAGTCTTTACAACCTACAATTTCCAGAAGGTTGTGTATTTCTCACAGGCATTGGACGGTGCAGTATCCGTATTCGATGAACTGGAAAAATTGGAAAAGACTTTATTCCTTTGCAAGAGTCATAAAATCAATCAGTTTTTATATCTTACAACAAACGATCTTAGCAGTGAGGACGAAACACAGCAAAAAGAAACCAGCAGACATATTTTGCTCAATGCATGTGAACGTTTGTGTAGGATTTTTTCTGATGAGTATGATACCAATTTCTCCATCCTCAAGTTACCATACATCTACAGTGTTTACCCGGCAAATAATAAAGTAATGAGATGGCTGAAAGAGGCCGTAAATGAAAGACAGGTCAGCTTCCGTGCAATGGCAGAGCAGGGGACTGACTTTGTCTGCGATATAGACTTAGGTGAATTGGTCAGACGAATTGTGGATGAACCAACTTCCGAAATGTTTAATATTTTAGAGGTTGCAGGTGAAAACCGGGTAACGTTTAAAGAGATTGAAGAGTGTATTACAGAGAAAATTCCGGGATTGGAAGTTGTGTATTTTAACAACACTTCCTGTATCCCTATTTATAAAAAGAATAAGATCCCGAGAACGGAATATGGATGGTCTTCCAAGCATGTGTTTTTGGAAGATTTAAAAGATATTGCAGAGCAGTCACTTCGGGAGTACAAAGAAAAAAAGAAAACCTATACACGAAAAAAGAACTTAAAAAAATTCAGTGTAAAACTGAGAGTTGCATTAGAAATTATAGTGTTGTTCTTAGGTGTGGAAGGATTAAATTATTGGATTCACGATAATGTACTTCTGAACTTTATGGATTTCCGTATGGTGTTTGTAGTTATTATCGGAACAATGAATGGCCTGACATCCGGTTTGATTGCAGCAGCATTGGCATCATTGGGATATATATATGCAAATCTGGATGTTACAAACTGGCAGGTGTTATTTTACAATGTACATAACTGGCTTCCGTTTGCGGTTTATCTTCTTTTGGGAGCTGCCTGCGGATATACAAGGGACAGACACGATGATGAAGCAATGTATGCCCAGGAAGAGCATGAAATTCTGGAAAAGAAGTATAGCTTCTTAAATGATTTATACGTTAAAGTACTGGAAAATAAAGAAACCTACAATAGCCAGATTATCGGATACAGAGATAGTTTCGGAAAATTGTATACTATTGTAAAACGTCTTAACCAGGTTTTACCGGAACGAATTTTCTTAGAGGCAATTGATGTATTGGAAGAAGCTCTTGATAGTAACAGTGTAGCAATTTATACCATTAACAAAAGCAGTGATTTTGCCCGATTAAATGTTTGCTCCAAGAGTTTAGGTGATGATTTTGGACGTTCTTTGCAGTTGAGCAAATATCCGTCAATGATGGAAGATTTAAAGAGAGACCATGTATTTATCAACTTAAATGGAATTCCGGAACATCCGGCCTATGCTTCGCCGGTATATCAGAATGGTGAACTGGTAGGAATGATTTTAATTAAATATGCGAAGAACCGGCAGATGAATATGGAATTCGGTAATAAATTTAATATTATTACTGACTTGATACGTGAGTCTTTGGTTCGTGCAATGGAATACGAAGAAAGACAGCGGCGTTATATAGATGATACGTTAATTTTAGAAGCGGAAGCTTTTGAAAGTATCCTGAAAGTAAAACGTCAGATGAAAGAAAGACAGTATTTGGAATTCACCTTGTTGCGTATAGAACAAGGTAACCGGACACTGAAAGAATTAAGTGATACGGTAAGTGGAATGGTACGTAATACGGATAGTATCGGTATGGCAGCCGATGGTCATGTATACTTATTGCTCAGTCAGACAAGAGAAGAAGATATGGGTGTCATTTCCCAACGAATGGAGAAAAACAATTTAGTTTACGAAATTGTAAGAGAATAGAAGGATAAATCATGCTGATAGGATTTCTCATTTTACATGTTGTTGTCTGCCTGATAGTGGCAGTGCTGATGTTAAAAAACAGAATAAAAGTACGTTGGTCAATTTTTCCGGCAGTGTGTTTTTTACCTGTTTGCGGAGTGATTTTACTCTTTATGGAAATCCAGACTTATGAAAAGCAAATCCGCGGAAAAAAAGATGCGGGAATGGGCAAGGTTAAAATTGATGACATTAAATATCGCCAGATTCCGGTGTCAGAAGGCAGGGGAAGTGAAGAAGCCGTTCCGTTGGAAGAAGCAATTTTGGTAAACGATACACAAACCAAAAGAGGGTTGCTGTTAGAAGTGTTACAGCGGAACCCGGAAGATTACATAGAACTTCTGCAAAAGGCCAGAATGTCTGATGATACTGAAATAACCCATTATGCAACCACTACTATGATGGAAATTCAAAGCGGATATGAACTGGAAATCCACAGAGTTGAGGAATTGCTGGTGCAGGAGGATTCTTATAAGAATTGGAATTATTACAGAACACAGTTAAACCGATATATTAATTCAGGCTTGATTTCCGGTAGTATTTTAAATATATACAGGGAAAAACTGGCAACAGCCATGGAACGTATGGTAACTTTCGAACCTGAAAACAGAAAGATTATGTGGGAATGTATCGAAAACCATATTGAAATGGGAAATAAAGAACAGGCAGAAAAATTGCTGATCGAAAGCTACCAAAAATGGGATGATGAAGAGAAACTTTATCAATTAATGGTTGATTATTGCTGGTCAATCCGGCGGGGCGACCAAATTGCCCGTGTACTGGAACTGGTTAAAACGAAAAATGTGTATCTGTCTTCAGAAGGGAAAAAATGGTACGATTTTTGGAAAACAAAGGAGTAGGTTTTTATGACAAAGAAAGAACTGCGTAAGATGATATTGCCTTTGGCGGTATTGCTAATCTGCGGATTGTTCGTGTTATTGGAACGATGTGGCGTCATATTAAAAGAACAACCTGCAAATGATTTTCCGGAACTGGTTTTTACGGATGCGGTAAATCCGGCACCGGAGTGTTTGGTTATTTATGATGCCTTAAATGAAGCCAGTGTGTCTAGTTATGAAATGATTTCTTTTGTCCTTGAAGATATGAAAATCAACCATGAATCCTGTCAGCCGGAGGATTTTTCAGCAAACCAGTTGCAGGATTATCAAACCGTGGTATTAGCCATGGAAGATTGGGGACTCTTGGAAGAAAAGATTTTTGATATTGTAGCATGGGTAGAAGAAGGGGGAGCAATGATGAATACAATGACCCCATACCCAAATGCAACCTTCCGTGCGGTCTCAGGATTGTTAGGGGTAACTCATGGCGGAACAGCTTATGCAGGAATCTCAGGCGTTACCATTGCGGCAGAAACTATGGTGGGTGTTTCTGAAGATGCAACATATCTATTAAGCGAGGAACCTATGGAAATCAGCCTTTCTGTAGGCTTGACGGAGGATGTGGAAGTATATCTGTCTTCGGAAGATGGCTCCATTCCACTTTTATGGACGTCTGATTACGGTGAGGGACGATTTGTTGTAATTAATGAAAACTTTACTGATAAATACCAAAGAGGATTTTTGGTTATGGCCTATTCTCTGATGGAAGAGGTGTGCGTTTATCCGGTAATTAACGGATCGGCGTTTTATCTGGACGATTTTCCTTCTCCGGTTCCGGAAGGTGAAGGAGAATACATAGAGAGAGACTATGGAATTGATATATCTACGTTCTATTCTGTAGTATGGTGGCCTCGTGTACTTAGTTGGCATGAAACATACGGTATAAAATACACGGGAGTAGTTATTGAACATTATTCCAAGGAGGTCGAGGGCGATTTTCCAAGGAATGAACTGGCTGACCAATTTGAATCCTATGGAAATATGTTGTTAAATTGTGAGGGCGAGATAGGTTTCCATGGATATAACCATATGCCTTTGTGTATTCAGGGAATTGATGATGACCGCCAATATGCAGATTATGAAATGTGGCCATCGGAAGATGAAATTATTGAGGCAATGACAGAACTTCGGGAATTCTGTACAGAGCTGTATCCGAAGGTAAAATTTAAAGTTTACGTTCCGCCGTCAAATATTATTTCAGATGCGGGTATTGCAGCATTAAAGAAGGCTTGTCCGGATGTAAATGTGATTGCCGGAACATTCCTTCACGATGCAGAAAGTAATGTTTATGAGCAGGAATTTATGGTGGATGAAAGAGGAATTATTCATACCCCACGTGTGATTTCTGGATGTGATTTTAATGATTATAATATGTTAATGGCCGTATCTGAGTTAAATGTACATTTTGTACAGAATCATTTTACCCATCCGGATGATGTGCTGGATGAGGAACGTGGTGCAGATTTGGGCTGGGAAATCTTGGCTGACAACTGGGAAGGTTATATCGACTGGGTTTACAGTTCTGCTCCAATGATCCGAAACATGACAGGAAGTGAGTTGGGCCGTGCTGTTTTACAGTACAGTAGTCTTTCAATGGACAAGACAGTAGAAGATGGAAAGATTACCCTTAAAATTGGTGGTTTTTCCGGTGATGCGTATTTTATGATGCGTGTAAATGAAGGAAATGTTGAAGATTCGGTAAATTGTGAAATAGAGCATGTGACAGGAGATTTATATCTGATACATGCCACATCAGATGAGATACAAATTATCATAAATTAGAGGTAACAAAATGCGAGTATGCTTGATCATGGAAGGTTGTTACCCGTATGTATACGGCGGTGTATCCAGTTGGACCCATCAGTACATACAGGCAATGCCGGAGGTGGAATTTGTATTGTTGTGTATCGGTGCAAAAAGCGCGGATAGGGGAAAATTCAAGTTTCAGATTCCGGAAAATGTAGTGGAAGTCAAAGAGATTTTTCTTGATGATGCTTTTAAAATAACAACCCGAAAAAATGAAAAAGTAAATATAACTAAAGTGCAAATGAATGAAATGCAGAAACTTTTTACCGGAGAACATTTGGACTGGTCGGTGTTATTTGAAATGTTCCAAACGGAAAAACTTAATCCGTTGGCATTATTAATGAGCCGGGAGTTTTTGGATTTGCTGGTGGAAACCTGTAAGGAAAACACACCATATATTTCGTTCAGTGAGTATTTTCATACCATGCGTTCTATGCTGTTACCGGAGTTGTATCTTTTGACCCAGGATATTCCAAGGGCAGATATTTATCATTCTACGGCAACCGGTTATGGCGGTTTGCTGGGAAGTCTTGGAAAATGGAAATACAATAAGCCGTTTATCGTTACAGAGCATGGTATTTATACCAGAGAAAGAGAAGAGGAATTGCTTCGGGCCCGTTGGGTGTTACCAAATTTCCGAAAAAACTGGATTCGGTTATTTTATTGTTTTTCCGATTGTGCCTATAGTTATGCAGACCGTGTAACTGCACTTTTTAGGAGGGCGAATGATATACAGGCGGAATTGGGCTGTGACAGAAATAAATTGTCTTATATTGAAAACGGAATTCACTATGAACGTTTTTGCAATATTCCGGAGAAGGCGGAAGATGGCTGGGTGGATATAGGAGCCGTTGTGCGAATTGCAAAAATTAAAGATATTAAAACCATGATTTATTCTTTTGCCGAGGTAAAAAGTACGGTACCAAATGCTCGCCTTCATATCATGGGAGACGTAGATGATAAAGAATACTTTGAAGAGTGCAAGCAATTGGTAGCACAGTTAAATGTAGAAGATATTCTTTTTACTGGTGTTGTAAAAGTTACGGAATATATGGAAAAGATTGACTTTGTCATATTAACCAGTATTTCAGAAGGACAGCCTTTATCTGTACTGGAGGCCTTTGCTTCCGGAAGAGCCTGTGTTACCACGGATGTGGGTTGTTGCAGGGATTTGATTGAGGGACCGGATGAATTTGGTATGGCAGGAATTTGTGTTCCGCCAATGCACAAGGATAGTCTTGCCAATGCAATGATTACTTTGTGCAAAAATAAAGAAACCCGTAGAGAAATGGGAAAAGCAGGAAAAAAACGGGTAGAAAAGTATTATTTACATGAAATAAGTATGGGTAAGTATAAGAAACTCTATCAGGAGGTACTGTAATGGCAGGCATTGGGTTCGAATTGAAGAAAATGTTTGCTAAGAAAGGACTTCTGGCAACACTAAAAGCGTATGGTTACGCCGGAGTGGTTTGTATTGGTCCTATGATCTTAGGTATATTGTTGCTGCTTGGAATCCGTATTATTGCAGGATTCGGGAATACAACGGATTTGGAAAAAGAGCTTTTAAACAGCATGGTAACATATACATTGTTGTTTTCTATGGTCTGGACAAACGCCTTTTCCATGGTAACAACAAGATATGTAGCTGATCAGTTATATTCAGAGGAAAAAGATAAGGTTATGCCTTCTTTTTGGGGAAGTATTGCCATCATGTTATTGTTGGGCGGCATAGCATACGGAATCTTTTTAATGTTAGCAGGAATTCCGGCAGTGTACCAGGTACTGTGTTTGGTTTTGTTTTCTGAATTGGTAGTTGTATGGACAGAGATGAATTATCTGACCGCAATTAAGGATTATCAGGGAATAATGTATACCTTTGTAGCAGCATTGATTTTTTCATGGCTTGCAGGATATGGTTTGGTGGCCCTAGGAATGGAAATTATTACAGCCTTATTGTTAGCAGTGTGTGTAGCTTACGGTATTATGGCCTGCTGGTATTATTATTTGTTGCTACGATATTTTCCGGCAGGAAATGGAAGTGGTATGGCATTCTTAAAATGGTTTGACAAGTATCCTGAACTATCCGGAATCGGTATATTTATGGGGATAGGCTTATTTGGACATTTTGTAATTATGTGGGCAAGTCCAATCGGTAAGCAGGTTTATGGAGCCTTTTATGCAGCTCCGGCTTATGAAACACCGGCATTGTTAGCCTTTTTGTCCATTTTAATTACCACTATTAACTTCGTTACATCCGTAGAAGTAAATTTCTACGATAAATATAAAAATTATTTTGCCATGTTTAATGACGGAGGCTCCATTCAGGATATTGAACAGGCAGAACGCGAAATGAAAAGTTGTCTCCGAAGGGAGTTGACCTATACATTTACGAAGCAGCTTTTTGTAACTATTGTATTTGTTGTTATGGGAACAATTTTGTTGCCTAGTCTTCCTTTGGGATTAAGGGAAAATACACTGGGAATCTTTAGGATTTTGTGTATGGGTTATGCTTTTTACGCCATAGGAAATTGTATGATGTTAATGCAGTTGTATTTTTCTGATAATAAAGGCGCATTAATCAGTGCATCTTCTTTTGGAATTATTTCCTGTGTTGTTACTTATATAGCCCGGGATTGGGGAATTAAGTATTATGGCATAGGATTTTTGGCGGGAAGTATGGCTTTTGCCATTGTTTCTCTGTTGTTGTTATGGGGCTACATTCGGAATATTATGTTCCATGTGCTTAGTAATCAACCACTGCTATATCAGGAAAAAGTTGGAATCATGGGTAAAATTGCCAATTGGTTTGAAAGAAGATATGAAAAAAAGAATATTTCACTTAACGAGATAAATAGTCAGGAGGAAGGAAAAGTATGATGAAACGAATTGTTGCGTTAATGATATCAGCTTGTTTTTTATGCTCGTTGTTAACTGGATGCATTGGTTACAATGTTACGTTACCGGACGATTCGCAACAGCAGGAAGGAATTATCATTGGAGATGGTAGTAAATTAGAGGATAATGATATGCTTTATGCAAACGATGATGATACTTCCATTATCACTATGTATCTTACGGTCAGTTCCGGAAATAGTGCGGAAAATACCAATCATACATGGAAAGAAGTTAATTCTTATTCTGTATATGATTATGAAGAAATGGGCATTGAGCGGTATGCAGTGAATGGATTGTTACAGGTAGGCGATGAGAATGGTCCGTTAGAAGGAGAATTAGGATACGGTAAATATGTTCCTAATGCAGTAGTAACCATTCGTGGTCAATCTTCCTCACGAGGCAGACAAAAAAGTTATAAGATTGAATTACAGGATGGAAAAGGGGAATGGAATGGTCAACGTGTAATTAACTTAAATAAACATGTTTTTGACGGCACCCGTTTCCGTAATAAGTTAATGTTTGATTTGCTGGAAGAAATGCCGGGATTAATTGCTTTACAAACCCAGTTTGTTCATTTATATGTTAAGGATGACACGGAGGGCGGAAGCGGCGAATTCGTGGATTACGGTCTGTATACACAGGTAGAGCAACCGAATAAAAGCTTTTTAAAGCGCCACGGATTTGATTCCAATGGTCATTTATATAAAATCAATCATTTTGAATTTTACCGCTACGAGGACGTGATTATGCTCCGTAGTGACAGCAATTATGATGAAAAAGCATTTGAAGAATTGATTGAGATAAAGGGGGACAATGACCACAGCAAGCTGATAGCCATGCTGGGAGATATTAATAATGATACATTATCAACAAAGGATGTAATCGGTAAATGGTTTGAAGAGGACAATCTGCTTTCATGGTTGGCTTTTCAGATTTTGACAGGAAATAAAGACACGATTTCCAGAAATACGTTGTTGTACAGTCCGCAAAATCATAACACCTGGTATTTTATCTCATGGGATTGTGACGGTGGATTTACAAACACGGAAAATGCGTTAAAAGGTTCTGACTGGTTGGGAGACTGGCAGACAGGCGTTTCTAATTACTGGGGAAATATGTTGTTCCGCAGAGTGCTAAAAGATGATGAGTTAAGAGCGGCTCTGGATGAAAAAATACTGGAATATATGGAAATTCTCACAGAAGAGCATATCCGTGAAAAAGTGGAAGCCTATGTTAAGGTGGTAAAACCTTATGTATATGGTCCGGCAGACAGTACCTATGCACCATTAACTATGGAAGAGTATGATATAGTTTGTGACGCCATTCCTACGGAAGTTCAGGATAACTATAACAGTTATTTAAAATCACTGGAAAAACCAATGCCATTTTATATCGGTGTTCCGGAAGCAACGGCAGAGGGCATGCGGATACATTGGGATAATTCCTATGATTTTAATAATGAATTGATTACATATTCCATCATTCTTTCGCGAAATTTTGATTTAAGTAATCCAATAGTTGAGGTAAGCGGATTAAAGATTCCGGAATACACCTATGCCGGAGAGTTGGAAGCGGGCCAGTATTTTATTCATATAACAGCCCTAAATGCCTCCGGAGAAACACAACATGCCTTTGACAGTTATCAAAGCACGGAATACGGTGAACAATCCGGAGTTAAATGTTTCTATATTTTAGAGGACGGAACCATATTGGAGGAAATCTATGATGAAGAATAGTACTTCAAAGTTTCGCCATGAGTTGAAGTATTTAATTACCGTAAACCAGATGGAGAAGATAAAACAACAGTTATCAGTTGTAATGAAACCGGATCAACATGCAAAGAACGGATCTTATATGATTCGAAGTTTATATTTTGATGATTTATGGGAGACTGCTTACAGCGAAAAAATGGCCGGTACATTTTCAAGGAAAAAATATCGCATCCGGTGTTATGACGGGAAAGATGATATAATTAAATTAGAATGCAAGAAAAAAGAGGGGCAGTACATTAATAAGACTGCCGCTACCCTGACACGGGATGAATTTTACAGGATACTGGCGGGAGAAATTGATGATTTTCCGGCATCAGGAAATCCGCTTAAGCAGGAATTCTACGTGCAGGTAAAAGTAAATCAATTGAAACCAAAAGTTATCGTTGATTACGAACGGGAACCATATGTATTTCCTTATGGAGATGTGAGAGTTACTTTTGATAAAAATATTCGGGTGGCATTATCAGATTATGATATATTTAAGGAAGAACTTCCATCGATTGAAGTATTACCGGAAGAACAGCTGATTATGGAAGTAAAGTTTACGGAGTATCTTCCTGAGATTATCAGGGAATTGTTACCGAAAGACGGTGCCCTTCAAACGGCAGCTTCAAAATATGTAATGTGCTTGGAAAAACAAAAAGAGTTTTGTAGGAGGTAATGACAATGCTAATCAGCATGAGCATTAGAGATGTAATTAAAAAATCAATTTTAGAGTCTGATATGTATAATCAGGCAATTACCGGAAGTACTATTTTAACCATTTTGGTGGATTTAACAGTTGCTTTACTTATGGGATTGTTAATCTATTACATTTATAAACGTTTTTATAAAGGCGTTGTATATAGCCGAAATTTTGCAATTACCTTGGTTGGAATGACGGTATTAACATGTATGGTTACTCTGGCAATCAGTACAAACATTGTTATTTCTCTTGGTATGGTTGGTGCGTTGTCCATCGTAAGATATCGTACCGCCATTAAAGAACCTTTGGATTTAATGTATATGTTCTGGGCAATTACTACCGGTATTGCGGTTGGTGCCAGCATGTATATTTTGGTTGCACTGACAGCAATTATTATGATTGTTATGATTTTCATATTCAGCAAGGAAAAAGGCAATTTGAAAAGTTATATTGTCGTTGTACATTATACGGAAGATGAGACATGTGATGCGATTGAACGGTTGTTATATAAAATGAAATATGCTGTCCGTTCAAAAATTCTCAGAGATGGTGTTATTGAAGCAACCATTCAAGTAACCTGTAAGCAGGATAACCTGGTATTTGCTGAAAAAATCAGGGAACTGGAAGATGTGAAAGATGTGACGGTTCTTGAATTTGATGGAGAATATCACGGATAAAAAATAAGACCTTCATTCCCGGTGATATGCACCCTCTGTGTCGGATGGCCCGGTAAAGAGGATGTATATCACCAAGGGTGAAGGTCTTTTGTATGTTAAATATCTAATAATTTATGTACAGCTTCATGCATTTCCGGTTTGGTACGATACTGTTTTAATAAGCGGTTTTCATACTCGGATATTGCATAATTGCTGGCACGATTTGTATAACCGAAAGTAAACAAAATCTGCTCAATATTGTAGATTTCACAAAGAAGTAACAGGGTTTCTGCATTTGGTTGTGTTTGTCCGTTTTCCCAGCCATAAATAGACTTTGGAGAAATGATGACATCGTGTTCTTCTAATCTAAGTGCTACATCATTAACAGATAATTTGTTTTTCTTACGGTAATCACGGAGCACTTTACCGATATATTTTTTATTCATAGTATCACCTCAATTTAATAGTATCCTACCTATTTCTTTCAGTCAACCTATTCTCTTTAAAAGAGAAATAATCTATTGATATTCTCGCAAACAAAGAATATAATGGTATAAAATACCAATGAAGAATAGGGGGGAGTATTTTTGAGAAAAGAAAATGCATCCGAGTGGATACGCGCCCATATAAAAAAGAAAGAATTGTCACTGAATATAATTTCAGAAGATTTAAATATTCCGGTTGAACGTTTGATGGTAGAGTGTGAAGATTCCCTTTGGGCAGAAGAGTTTCTTGCTTTATGTGCATACCTGCAGGTAAATGTTGACCAACTGATCAACCGGGAAAATAACTAAATCAATTACCGAAAAAATATAAGCCTTTGCGTCGGTGCTCCGATTGCAAAGGCTATTTTATTATAAAATATTCTTGCTATTTTTGCTTCTTAAATTTTCTTTTCGTCATCAAAACGCTACAATTTCCTACATCCTTACAGTTGATAAGTTTATGATTTATGTTTTTCAGAAATTTCCTACATCCGACGAATTTTTGTCCGCGCTGCAAAAAACACTTTTGGAAGTTTTTATAGTTTCTCTTACGGCTGTGTTTTCATAAAATGGCAGTTGCCGGGCTACTGTTTGACCATCGGGAGTTTTGCACGGCAACTGTAATAACATATATGAAAATACAGCCTTAGAGAAACTAAAAAGTTTCAACCTGTTTGTGCCACGCGGAGCAAAAATTTGCGGATGTTGAAATGCTGAAAAACACAAA
>JAZQXN010000001.1:0-51240 GCA_045632875.1 Lachnospiraceae bacterium | reverse complement strand
CAAGGGAATGGCTGACTGTTTGTCGAACGGATGTGATAACCCTATTGGAATTACGTCAGGCCAGTTGCTTCCCTCATTATATAAAAATAAGTGCAGATGTTTCATCAACATCTACACTTATATAGTACGAAATTGGAATTTGACCAACTTATAACATCAATTTCATTACAGCTTCACCTTCATCAATGATGCCTGTGTCGATAAAGCCTGCCTTCTGATAAATATGCATACCGCATTCGTTTTCAGGCTCTGTGCTTAGAAAAATTCTATCCGCTCCATTATCCTTAAAGTACCGAATGATCTCTGCCAAAGCCGCCTGTCCATAGCCCTTTCCTTGTTCATTTTTATCAATCATAAAACGCCAGATCCAATATCTATCTTCGGGGTCTTCTTCCTCCGGATCAAATGCAAACATACAAAATCCGACTAATTTATCCGCTGCATAAATTGCAAAGGGACGTGCGACCCCTGGGCACTCTGCATTACATTCTTCAGCTTGCTCCAAGGAATAGTCATTGGGAGCACAGAATGGCTGGTCTTCACGTGTGGCAAGATTCAAAACTGCATCTCTGTTATCATCGTTAATTGGGATAAGTTTAACATTCATTTGTGTTTCCTCCGTGTTTATTATTTTACTGTTCGCCAAATTCAAGTTTATATAACTCATTATAACGTACCCCACAATTTTACACAACAACATTTCAAGTAAGCACCTCGAATCCGTTCCGCTCGCGCACTCGCTCCACTTCTTCTCGGTGTTCGCTTGAATTCCTATGAAATATCGATACTTATATTGCTGCGCTCCATACCACAAAACCGGCTAACATCGACGTATATGCGTAATTTACGCATGAAAATATCTGCTTCGCAGATACGAGGCTACGCCTCTACAAAACAAAAAAGACATGAGCCTTCAAATAAATTTGAGTCTCACGTCTTTTCCGTTTTTATATTTTCATGCTTAGTTTATCCAATCAACATATCATTCATCGGATTACGCATCCTGCATCTTCGCAAGTTTTGCTGCCTGATCCGCCGCAATACATGCATCGATGATTTCCTGAATGTCTCCGTTCATGATCTTATCCAACTTATACAAGGTTAAGTTGATTCTGTGGTCGGTACATCTTCCCTGTGGGAAGTTGTAGGTACGAATCTTTTCGGAACGGTCACCGGTACCTACCTGGCTACGGCGTGCTGCGGATTCTGCATCCTGCTGTTTCTGAAGTTCTAAGTCATAAAGCTTTGCACGAAGCAAAGCAAATGCCTTATCTTTGTTCTTAAGCTGTGACTTTTCTGTCTGGCTGTAAATAACGATACCTGTTGGCATGTGGGTTAAACGAACTGCAGAGTCCGTGGTGTTAACGCACTGTCCACCGTTTCCGGATGCACGCATTACGTCGATACGGATATCTTTATCATCAATTACAACGTCTACTTCTTCTGCTTCCGGCATTACCGCTACGGTAATGGTGGATGTATGGATACGTCCGCCGGATTCTGTTTCCGGTACACGCTGTACGCGGTGTACACCGGATTCGTATTTCATTTTGGAATATACGCCTGCGCCGGAAATCATGAAGTTAACGCTCTTCATACCACCGATACCGATTTCATCTACTTCTAAAGTTTCTACTTTCCAACGCTGTGTTTCTGCGTAATGTACATACATACGATAAATCTCTGCGGCAAAAAGTGCTGACTCGTCACCACCTGCGCCGGCACGAATTTCGATAATGATGTTCTTATCATCATTCGGGTCTTTTGGAAGAAGGAGAATCTTTAACTGCTGTTCCATCTCTTCGATACGTTTCTTTGCATCGCTTAATTCTTCCTTCAGCATATCACGCATATCTTCGTCGCTTTCTTCTTCTAACATAGCAACGCTATCCTCTGCATCCTGATTTGCCTGTTTATATGCTCTGTATGCCTCTGCAATCGGAGTTAACTCCGCCTGTTCTTTCATTAATGCTGTAAAGCGTTTCTGGTCATTTGCTACGCCCGGTTCACTTAAGTCTCTTAAGATTTCCTCCAAACGCACCAGAATGTCTTCTAATTTATCAAACATATTCTTACCTCTCTTATTAGAATCTATGTATTATACTGTTTTATATAATTCTTCTCTGCTACCATAAGCTTATTCTATTATGCAGTAAAAACCTAACTTTCGCAACCCGAAACTTCGGAATGTCAAAAAATATTCACCACCGGTAATCATAATTCAATCCCTGATATGGTAGATGATTTCCTGCATCAAACAGTCAAAATACGCTAAGACTCACCAGAATATACACCGTATACCACGCGATCCAATCCTGCCAAATCCTTTTCCACGCAAACATCAACGAAACCGGCTTCTTTCATAAGTCCGGACACCGCTTCTCCCTGTTCTGCGCCGATTTCAAAAAACAGCATCCCTCTTCGCTCCAGGTAATTTCCTGCCTGTGAAACAATTTCCCTATAAAAATGCAATCCGTCTTCCATTCCGTCTAAAGCTTCCATCGGTTCATAGACTTTTACTTCATCATCTAAAGTCTCAATTACTTCCGTTGGAATATACGGTGGATTACTTACAATTACAGGAAATCTGCCTTTGACTTTTTCAAAGAGATTACTTTGAATCCATTCTATCTTTACATCATTGTCACGTGCATTTTCCTTTGCCAGCAAAATGGCTGAACGGGAAATATCTACTGCAGTAACCTCTGTTTCCGGACAATGATGCTTAATACTGATGCCGATACAACCGGAACCGGTACACATATCCAATACCTTCATTCCCGGATTGATGTGTTTTAATACACGTTCCACCAGAATTTCTGTATCATAACGTGGAATCAACACAGAAGAATTCACTTTAAAAGTCAATCCCATAAAGCCTGCTTCCCCTGTAATGTACTGCAACGGAATACGCTCGATTCGCTTTGTCAGCACGATTCTATATTGAGTTTTCTGTTCCTCTGTCAGGGAATCCTGTTGATGCATCAAATAGAAAGTCCGGTCAATGTTACACACATAGGCAAGTAAGGTCCATGCGTCACCGTCGGCATTTTCAATTTTTCCTTGCTCCAGGATATACGTCCCTACATTTAAAGCCTCACGAAATGTCATTATTCACCAAATTCCTCTGCCTGAAATTTCTTCCAATCAAACACTGCTTCCACGGAAGCAATACCAACTTCTATCATATCATCATCCGGTTCAATGGTAGTCATTTTCTGTAAAAAAAGCCCCGGCTTACTTAACAGATTCACCAGCTTATTTTCAGAACGCCCTGCAAGTTTAATAAACTCATAGGAGACTCCCGCAATTACCGGAATTAAAACCAAACGTACCAACAAACGGATAATCGGAGAATCCACACGGATAAAAATAAAGAAAATCACACTCACGATCATTACAATAAGTAAAAAACTGGTCCCACAGCGCTTGTGCAATCTGGAACTTTTTTTCACATTTTCTACCGTCAATTCCAATCCTTGTTCAATGCAGTTAATACACTTATGTTCTGCACCATGATACATAAATACTCTTTGTATATCCTTTAATCTTGAAATTAAAATAATATATACAAAAAATACCAGCAATCTTGCCCCTCCTTCAATTAAAGAAAGCAATGTTACAGAGGTAATCCATTTTCCAAATAAAAGTGAAATCAAATATGGAATAACCATAAAGATTCCTACCGCAAAAATCATGGACACTATCACCGTACCGGTCATAACTGCCTTTTCCTGCTTTTCAGAAAGCTTTTCTTCCTCCTCTTCTTCTACAAAAGACGCTGAAAAAGTTAAGCTTTTCATTCCCAATACTAAAGAAGATACAAAATTAAATACACCTCTCACTACCGGAATCTTCTGTATTTTATCTGATGAAGTTTTATCATCAAACACCTGTACTTCTATTTCCTGATCCGGTTTACGGACTGCAACAGCGTACTTGGCGCCATTTTTCATCATAACGCCTTCCATTACAGCCTGTCCACCAATACCTGAATTCTTCATAAACACCTCAAAACTTAAAAGGGGTTGAGGTAGAAACCTCAACCCTAATATAATTCTTATTCAGCCTTAATACCGTATTTCTTATTGAACTGGTCAATACGTCCACGAGCCTGTGTAGCTTTCTGCTGTCCTGTGTAGAATGGATGACATTTAGCACAAATTTCTACGTGGATGCTTTCCTTTGTAGAACCTGTTGTAAATGTATTACCACAGTTACATGTTACGGTTGCCTGATAATATTCCGGATGGATTCCTTCTCTCATGATTTTCACCTCTCATACTATATTTAAATAAAACATTATTTACGTCTCACTTGTTTGCACTCTGCAAACAGCTTATTCATTGTAGCATATCAAAACATCTAATGCAAGATGTTTTGGAAAAAAAATGACAAAAAATATACTATAAACTTCTTTGACGGCGAACTGTATCCGTAAATTCACGATTACTCTTTGTTCTCGCAAATAAATTCAGAGTACTTTCCGTTGCATCATCTGCTTTTAAGCCATTTAATCCCCTGCGTACAATTTCAATTGCTTCTAATTCTTCTTTAGAAAGAAGTAAATCTTCTCTTCTGGTTCCGGACTTTGCAATATCAATTGCAGGGAAGATTCTCTTTTCGGACAGCTTACGGTCAAGTACCAATTCCATGTTACCGGTTCCCTTAAATTCTTCGTAAACCACATCGTCCATCTTGCTTCCGGTGTCAACTAAAGCTGTTGCTAAAATGGTTAAGCTTCCGCCTTCACGCATGTTTCTTGCAGCTCCAAAGAATTTTTTCGGCATATGTAAAGCTGCCGGGTCCAAACCACCGGTAAGGGTCCTTCCGCTTGGCGGAACGATTAAGTTGTACGCACGTGCCAATCGGGTAATGCTGTCCAACAATATCATAACATCTTTTCCGTGCTCTACCAGTCGCTTTGCACGTTCCAATACCATTTCAGAAACTCTCTTATGATGCTCCGGTAATTCATCAAATGTAGAATAAATAACTTCTACATTTTTTCCGTGAATTGCTTCTTTAATATCCGTAACTTCTTCCGGACGTTCATCAATTAACAAAATGATTAAATTCATTTCCGGGTTATTCTGTAATACCGCAGATGCAACCTGTTTTAAAAGGGTTGTCTTACCGGCCTTTGGAGGTGCCACAATCATACCTCTCTGACCTTTACCAATTGGGGAAATCAAGTCAACCACACGCATAGCGGTGGACGCTCCCCTGTGTTCCAAGTGTAGTCTTTCATCCGGAAAAACCGGTGTTAAATCTTCAAAATTCGGACGACGGTAAATATGTTCCGGTGCCACACCATTTACGGAAGTTAAGTACAACAATGCTGAAAACTTCTCATTCTGGTTTCTGACACGGATGTGTCCCTTTACAATATCACCGGTTTTCAGACGGAAACGGCGTATTTGGGATGGTGCCACATACACATCTTCTTCTCCCGGCAAATAGTTATCACAACGGATAAATCCATATCCATCAGGCATAACTTCCAAAATACCATTTGCCTCTTTTCCGCTATCTAAAGACGGATCATACTCTTCTTTTTCTATATTCTCTCTTCTTATTCTTCTGGTCTGCTCCACGTTGTCGTTTTGTTTTTCCGCAGCTTCCTGCTTTTCTTCGGCACTTTCTTTCACATCTACGTTTTTCCCTGCAGTTTCTGCCTGCTTTAAACGTTCATCCTCCGCCAACATTGCTTCTACAATCTCAGCCTTTTTCATGCCTTTAACGTCCAATCCCCTGCTTAATGCTACGTCTCTTAATACAGAAACGGCTAAGCTCTCATACTTTTCTTTCATAAACTCTCCTTTAAATTGTAATCCTCTTTGGAATTCTGTCTGAAACGACGGAACATAGATTTGTTTACCCTATTATTATATCAGCGAATTTGAAAAGTGCAAGCCTTTCCTTGAATATTTTTCCGTATCATGTTAATATGGTACTATGATTTGGAATGACAAGAGATACCATTCTCTCAACTATTATCTGACAAACAAATATGGACATAAGTTATATCGCCTCTCTTTGGATGGGGGAATGACCTGTCCCAACAGAGATGGCCGCCTAGGAACAGGAGGCTGTATTTTTTGTAGTGCCGGTGGTTCCGGGGATTTTGCAGGTTCCCGTACACTTTCTATTACAGAACAATTGGACCGGGAAATTCTCCGTATGGAAAAAAAGGCTGTCTGCGATAGTTATATTGCCTATTTTCAGGCGTTTACCAATACTTATGCCCCTTTACCTTATCTTAGGGAATGTTATGAACAGGCCTTAAATCATCCCAAGGTTTCAATTCTATCCATTGCTACCCGACCGGATTGCCTGGATGATGATGTTTTGGATTTACTTGCAGAATGTAATAATAAAAAACCTGTCTGGGTAGAATTAGGATTACAGACTATTCATCCTGAGTCCGCCAAATTTATTCGGAGAGGATTTGAGTTACAGGTGTATGAGCAGGCCCTTTTAAAGCTTCGTGAACGTAATATTGACGTTATCGTACATCTGATTCTTGGACTGCCTACCGAGACAAAGGAGGATATGTTGGCCTCTATTAAGTATCTTAGCCGACAGGATATTCAGGGCATAAAACTACATTTACTACATGTGCTGGATCATACCGACTTAGGGGATGTCTATAAAAACCATCCCTTCCCACTATTTACCTTGGATGAATACGCAAACCTGATTTGTGATTGTGTAGAATTACTGCCACCGAAAATCGTTATTCATCGTTTAACCGGAGATGGTGCAAAAAAAGATTTAATCGCACCGCTATGGAGTGGTGATAAAAAACGGGTGCTAAACACCATAAACCAATGTTTTACCAGGCGGGACACCTATCAAGGACGCCTTTATACAGGAGAAAAACTATGACTTCAGAAGCTTCAACTCTTTACAAACTTATTATTCTCTATATGTTGGATAAAGCGGATTACCCTTTAACCAACGCCAATATCTCTGATTTGATTTTAGGTATGGAATATACCAATTACTTTACCTTACAGCAAGCGTTAAGTGAATTGGAAACCTCTGATTTGATTGTGGCAGAATCTACTGCTGCCAATACCACTTATTATCGGATTACTGCTGAGGGTCAATTAACTTTGGGATATTTTGAAAACAAGATTTCCGATGCAATAAAAGAGGATATTCTGAATTATTATGAAAATAATGAAATTTCCTTAAAAAAAGACACCTCTGTCACTGCCGAATATTACAAAACCGCCGGTAATCTTTATAATGTCCGTTGCCAGATTATGGATAAAAAGAAATCTGTCTTTGATATGACATTTCAAATCCAGGGGCACGAACAGGCTGAAGCTGCTTGCAATAACTGGAAGAAAAAAAGTGAAGAAGTGTATGATTATCTCATGGACATGTTGATACAATAATAAAAACAGGCTACTCGTAGTTAATCCCAAAGATACCAAACAAATATTTGAGATTGACTGCAAGTAGCCTTATATTTTTCTTATTTCTTCTTTTTGCGATTCTTTGTGTTACTCTTTTTTTCCACAGAATACCCGAACTTCCCAACTTTCTTTCCTAACAGGAAATATTCTCCGTGGGAGTATGTTACTAAATCCGTGGCATTTAGATGAAATTTTCCTTTTTCATCCATATATGCTTCATCCACTCGCACGCCTACTACTTCCGCAATGAACATGTCATGGCTTCCCAACTCTTTTACTTCCACAACCTTACATTCCAGATTTACCGGACTTTCTTTAATGGATGGGGCCTTAACATTTTCAGATTTTTCCGGAGTCAGGTTCATGGCTTTAAACTTATCCGTATCTCTTCCGGATTTAACACCACAATAATCTGTAGCAAATACTAAATCCTTTGTTGTAAGGTTTACAACAAATTCCCCGGTTTCTTTTATAATTCCGTGAGAGTAACGTTCTTTTCGCACGGAAATAGATAACATGGCTGGAGTAGAACATATTGTACCAGCCCATGCCACTGTAATAATGTTCGGTTTCTCACCTTCACGACCACAACTGACCATTACTGCCGGCAATGGGTATAACATATTACCCGGTTTCCAAGATTGTTTTGCCATAGTCTAAAACACTCCTATTGAGAACAACACAAAGATTACAAGTATGATCATGGTAATGGCTGAAACGCCCATAATACCTTTCAAATAGTTTCTTAATGTCTGTACTTCCCGTTCCAATTTTTCCTGTGTTGCCATTTTCTTTTCCAAATCCGTCAACACTGCCTGAACATTACGGTAAATTTTAACGCCTTCCGTATGAACCTTTTCCTCAATAGATTTTTGTGAATTGTTAACGCCGGTTTCCAACTGATTTACCATTTCATAAATCCGGTCAATTCTTTGATTTGTATCCTGCAATAAATTCTGTACTTCATTCATCATTGTCTTTGTATCTCCTAATTTTTCCGGCTCGTTTAGCTTTACCTTAGTTACGTCCTTTGCTTCTGTCACTTTTACCGGTATTCTTTTTTCCGAACGTCTTCTAAAAAGGTTCTGAAATAATCCCATAACACATTACCTTCCCTATAAATTCTCTATCTGCCATTGAATCGGCGAAACCCCATTAGTTTCTAAATAGGCATTTGCTTTGCTGAAATGCTTACATCCGAAAAATCCCCGATAAGCCGACAACGGACTGGGATGAGGTGCCTCTAAAACCAAATGTTTTGGATTTGTTATCATTACTTTTTTTTGTTGTGCCGGCTTTCCCCACAAAAGATAGACTACCGGCTGGTCCTGGTTGTTCACAGCGCGGATAGCCGCATCTGTAAATTGTTCCCAGCCCCAACCCTGATGGGAATTGGCCTGATGTGCCTTCACAGTCAAAACCGTATTTAATAGTAACACTCCCTGCTTGGCCCATGATTCCAAATAGCCATGATTGGGAATATAACACCCCAAATCATTTTCCAATTCTTTATAAATATTCTGTAGTGAAGGCGGTATTTCAACGCCCGGTCTGACAGAAAAACAACAGCCGTGGGCCTGGCCAACATTATGATATGGATCTTGACCAATAATGACAACTTTCACCTGTTTTAACGGAGTGTAGTGAAAGGCTGAAAATAAGTCTTCTTTTGGTGGAAAAACTCTGTCCGTAGCATAAGCATGGGTTACTTTTTTATATAACTCCAAATAATATGGTTTTTTGAATTCCTCCGCCAAAGGAACTAGCCAATCATTACTTATCTGTGTCAATCTAACAGTCCTACCTCTCTTAACAACTTCACTAATTCTACCGAATATTTTTTACGGCTTGGCATATTGTAAAGAGCCAGAGCCTCCTCGTATGTGATTCCATATTCTTCTTCTAATATGGTCTCTGCCTCTGCTTCCAATTCGGAAATTAGCGCAACAATTTCTAATTCTGTTGCTTCTTCCATATTGTCGCTGTATCTTCCGATAATACGGATTAATACATCAAGTGCCATCTCGTATTCTTCTGCTTCATATAATGTAGAATAAGATCTGAGCAATTCCTGCATAGATGCAAGAATTGAAACTTTACGAACCAGTTCATAGTCTTTTTCTTTTAATTTGGTATTTCTTAAATAACCATACGCTTCAACATAGTTTCCTACGCCATAGGCTTCGTTTGCTGAATGCATACATAAATTGTAATTCAGTCCGTTTCCTGCAAAAATTACACCGACAAAGATAGATGCAACAAGTAAGAAAATTAAGAATACAGACTTTTTCGGCAGCGGCGGAGTCTTGTCCACTTCTTTTGCAGCCTTGGCTTTTTTCTCGGAGGTTTTCGCCTTTTTCTCTGCAGCTTTTGCTTTTTTTTCTGCCGCCTGAATTCGTTTCTTTTCTTCGTCCTTCTTTTCTTTCGCTTTTTTCTTTTCTTCTTTCTTTGCTTTCTTTTCTGCAAGAGCAGCTTGTTTTTCCATACTCTTTATGAGTTCTTCATTCTCCCCTGTTGTATCCTCTATTCCATTCACTGCATGGACATGGATGGTCTGTTCTTCATCCTTATCATCCCCAAATAATATACTGGATAATTTTTGAAGAAAACTTTTCTTTTCCGGGTTCCATTTATTGAATCTCCATTTTGCTTTTCGCTTTTCTGTGGACACCGGCTGTTCCTCATCCATATTGCGTATATAATTTAATGCTTCTTCTTCCGTCACTCCGTTTTCCATAAAATCGTTATTAAAGTCATCGCCCATGGAAATATCTTCATTATTATCCTGTGCCTGAAGCATTTGACCGATTTCTGCAAGTTCCGGATCTTCCGGCATTTCGCCTAAAATATCTAAAATATCTCCTGCATCTGTTATGGATTCTTCCTCTTCCGGATCACCAAACAAATTACCAAATTCAAAACCACCAAATTCATTTTCTAATTCCGATGTTTCTACTCCGCCATTTGACAATTCGTCAAATAAAGCCTCATCTTCCGCCGAAAGATTCTTTTCTTCCTGAGTTTCAGCAGGTTCCTCTTCAGAAGTGGCGGTCTCATCTTCCGCCGGAGCTACAAAATTACCTGTAAGCAATTTTTCTAATTCTGCGAACATTTCATCCGTTTCTGTTAACGGTTGCTCCTTTGCCGGGGTCTCATTTTCCTGTTTCTTTGGTTCTTCCCCCACATCGGCCTGTTCTTTTTTCACTTCAGTATTTTCGTTTGATTCTGCTACTGTTTTTTTCTTTCCGAAAATATTCTTTTTGCCAAATACTGTTTTCTGACCAAGCAACTCTTCCCCGAGGCTTTCTTCAAAATCAGAAATCAACTGTTCGGCATCTAACTGTAACATCTCCTGATCAAAATCTTCTAAAAAGGAGTCTCCCGGTGTGTTTTTTCCATGAAAACGTAGAGCCTTCATTGGTTTTTCTTTTTTATGGGAAGCTCTTTTGGCAGTTTTCTTCTCAGCTTTTTCTTTTGATTTCGTGCCAATTTCCTTTTCCATTTCCGGCTCTGCTTTATCTTCTTCGATAATATCTGCTTTTTTAGATTCTACTTCCTGACCACCGATAGAATTTAACAGTTGGTCTAAATAATCTTCATTACGATTTCCCAAGAAGTATACCTCCTTCATCTATTGTTTTACTATTTTACATATCGGATGTTCTATCTGAAATATAATACAAATGCCTCAACCCAACCCATACAAGTATGAACTGTTTTGAGGCACCTAAAAACCTTTTTTGTTCTGTTATTATCTACTTGCGTCGATTAACTTGTCAATAGCCTCTACCAAGCTACCAATTTCAGGTTTTGTCAACTGTGCATCTGCACCTAACTGTTCACCTTTCCTACGCATTTCATCATTTACCAAGGATGAGAAAATAACAAGTGGAATACGTTTGATATCGTCGTCACTCTTACATAATTTTGTTAAACGATGACCGTCCATTACCGGCATTTCAATATCTGTAATGATACAATGAACTTTGTTATATAAAGTGCCGTCCTTCTTGTATTGACAAATCAAATCCCATGCTTCCTGACCGTTTTCACAGAGAATCAACTTTGTATATCCTGATCTCTTCAAGCAGTCGGTAATCATATGACCAAGCATTGGAGAGTCTTCTGCAATAATAATTGGTGAATCGCTACGATCACGTCCCTGGAAGTTTTCAATATCAGACATCTTTAATCCTGTGTCCGGGCTGATATCTGTAACAATCTTTTCAAAGTCTAAAATAACGATTAACTTATTCTGTAATTTAATAACACCGGTGGACACTCCATTATTTTCCGCATTAATTGTTGAATCCGGTTTAATAATGTCTGCCCATGAAATACGATGAATTCCAATAACTTCGTCGACATGGAATGCAATATTCAACTTATTGAAGTTTGTAATGATAAAGAGACCTTTATCATCATTTTTCTTTAATCCAAGGCTCTCCTTTAAGTTAATTACCGTAATCATTGTATCACGCGGCATAAAAATACCTTCCACGCAATAATGTGCGTTCGGAATTGGTGTAACCGGTTGATATGTAAGGATTTCGCGTACCTTAGCAACGTTTATACCATAATGATTATTACCTAATGTAAACTCCAAAATCTCAACTTCATTTGTGCCATTTTCTAAGAGAATATTTGTATCCATGAAAAAGCCCTCCTCAATCGTACATCATTAAAAAAATTATATCATACTTTTTTTCAAAATCACGCTTTTTTTCCGTTTTTTTTGTTAATTCATAGAAATTGTATGGTTTGTACTCTCATTTTTCACAATTAACTTGATAGAATCAAGCGAATCTGCTTCTTTTGCAGGAATTTGGAAAATAATTACCATCTCTTTTTCTTCTCCGGCCTGCAGTTCTTCATTCATTGTTGTCAGATCTGTACTTAAGATAGTCATCATACTTTCCACACGCTTGTCAGCGGTAATTTGAATATAAAAAGTTAATTCCTTATCCGAAATATTGCAGATGATTGATTCCTCTGTATCGTTCGTCAGAACACAGGTAACAACTACCAGCCGGTTATCTTCCCCCGGATTTACATTAACAAAGGAACTCTCTGCATAATTCTGTACCACACTATAGGATTTCACTTTTGCTTCAATGCCTTCAATTCCCAGCGCATCTGTTAAAGTAGAATTTTTTTCTGTCGCATCATCTTTTTCGTCTGATGTGTTGTCCTCTTTGTCATCTGAGGCATTGTCGTCTTTATCCTGGGAAGATTCATCATCCGGCTTTTCTGTATCCTCATCCTTCGTATCTTCCTCTTTGTCCTCTCCATCTAAAGCTTCCAGGACTTCCGCAGATAAAGCAATATATCCTTTTTCCTGTCTTAAATTGAATTCACTGACCACATGTGCAGCATAATTTACAATTTGCTGTCTTTCTTCGGCTGTTAACTCCACCAATTCAGGACCACATCCTGTAAACAAAAATGCACACGCTACAACAATCAATAAACTTAATACATTACGACGTTTCAACATCTGTCCGCCTTTCTGTAATGAAATAATAGTATCTATGCGTTTTCTGATACTTCGAATTTATATCCCATACCCCAAATGGTCTTAATATAATTTCCTCTGGTTCCCAT
This sequence comes from Lachnospiraceae bacterium, assembly GCA_045632875.1. Taxonomy (GTDB): domain Bacteria; phylum Bacillota; class Clostridia; order Lachnospirales; family Lachnospiraceae; genus XBB1006. The sequence goes on along the minus strand of JAZQXN010000001.1, from coordinate 38,206 downwards.
CTTGCTTCTTAATTTCTTAACATGGGTATCAATTGTACGGGCATCACCAAAGTAATCATAATTCCATACATTGTTTAAAATCTTTTCTCTGGAAAGGGCAATTCCCTGGTTTTCCATGAAGAAGTTTAATAATTCAAATTCTTTATAACTTAACTCAATGTATTTTCCGCCTACAGTCACCTCATGAGCCATAGTATTTAACACAATATCTCCTACGGTTAATACATCATCGCTGTCTATCTTATTCGCCCTACGTAACAAAGCATCTACACGGGCAACCAGAATCTTTGGATTAAACGGTTTGGAAATGTATTCATCAACACCAAGTTCAAATCCCTGAAGTTCGTCGTTCTCTGTTGACTTTGCAGTCAGCATAATAATCGGCACCTTGGAGGTATCTCTGATTTCACGACATACCTGCCATCCGTTAATCTTCGGCATCATAACGTCTAAAATCACTAAGGAGATATCTTTGTCGGAATAAAATGCATCTAATGCATCCTCTCCGTCTTCCGCCTCAATAACTTCGTAGCCTTTTTTCACCAGAAAATCCTTTACCAGTTTTCTCATTAATTCTTCATCGTCAACAATAAGAATCTTCACCTTTTCCATTATTTTTCTTCTCCAATCAAGTTTTTGTAATCTAAGGCTAAAACCCAATCCGCCATATTTCTATGGCTGAATCCCTAACTCTTTTTCTTTCTCTTCGATGGCCTTTTCCCGTTCCAACAAGTCCTGTTCCCAATGTTCATAACGGTCGATAATCTTATTTTCATAGTTAATAATCGTTGCATTATCCGAAAAATGCATAAGAACCATCATGGCTACTACTAACACTACCAGAATTCCATTTATGATATAGAATGTGGCCAACCTGTTTTTCAAGGTTTCTTCCTTCTTTGAAATTCCTCCGGTTTCTACATTTCCTTCTTTAAACTCTAAAGCCCGAACATAATCATCATCAATTTCCGGACTGCATTTTAAATATTCCTGTAATTCCCGTAGAAAAGAATATCCCACTACTGTCTGAAATAACTTTTCCTGCAATATGCGATTGTATATCTGTAATACAGCTTCCGGATTCTTAGCATCCATCTGCTTTTTCACATAACGTATACCTTCCAATTCTTTTCTGGCCTGCTTTGCTGTTTCCGGCGACCGGAAGACATATCCGTCTACAATTTCAAAATATTCTTTTCCCATGCCTACCTCTATGACAAGGTACCCTAGCAGTCCCTGCAATTATACTGTTACATCAAAGTTCTGACCGATATGGGGAGTTACTGACTGTTCCATCATTTTTACCATTTGTGCTCCCATATCCTCGTAATCATTAAGACCCATTTTAAGCACGGCTACAGAAATAGTATCCTGTAAGCTTGCTGTACTTGCCATTGTTGATAAGGTTGAAATTGAACTAATATCCATCAAACCACTCCTCTCCAGACTGAATCTTATTCTTATTTTACGACAACTTCCCTAAAATTTCCATACTTTTTCGACAAAAAGTTCACGAATTTTGCACTATTTTTTCATTTTCAGGTCTTCTGAACCGTTTTCCAGTTCAACGGACACATATGCATGTATAAAGTTCTGCCCTTCATCATCTTTACGGATCACTACATTACCGCCCATTTCCTTTGCCATGCGGCATAGCATGTACAGTTCAAGACCCTCTGAAATAGCCGCACAGTCAACTGCCTCTTCCGGCATTTCCAAAAACTCTTCAATATGTCCCATCATCTGCTGCATCATATTATTTCCGTTGTCGGTAATTTCCAAATCCAAGGTTCCTTTTCTTCTGCTTTCTTCCGAATAATACAGCAATACCCGAACCTCTTTTCCTCTGGCCTGCTCTGCCGCATTCCGGATCAACGTGGAGGCTATACGTTTAAAATGTTCACCGTCGGAAATCAACTGCAATGGAAGAAAATCGTCAATTTGTACATCTATCTCAGCATATGCCTTACATTCGCTTACTACTTTCAACAAAAAGTCCACTACATCTTCCATTGAAACTACTTCCTGCTTCATTTCATAATGGCCTGCTTCCAGTATGGAATAGTCCATCAACTCCTCAATAAGTTTCAATGCCATAACTGCGGAATTCTGTACCGATCCCACCATTTCCAAGCTATATTGATCCGTGGATTTTTCTTCCAATTTTTTACTGTTTTCAAGAATGGAATACAGCGGCTTTTTAACACCGGTTGATACATTCATAAGGAAATTGGTTTTTGAACGGCTCATTTTCTGCTCCTGTTCCAGCAAGTGCTGTTCAGAAGTCACATCATGAAATACCAGCATTCCTGCAGAGAATTTTCCGTCATTTTCCTTATGACATATATACTCCCCCCTGTAAATAACTTCCGTTTCATCTTTTTCCCGACGGAACATAAAAACTTCATTTTCAAAAAAGGAGCGAAGCTCTATTCCTGCCTGTTCAAGGAACCACTTCAAATCTTTTTCCTGCAGTTTTCCTTCTTCTGAATCAGTTAAAAACGGAAAGATTTTTTCTGCTTCATCATTATAATCGCCCAAGTTTTGTTCGTAATCAAACAATAATATCGGCAACCCTACATTTTGAAAAACCGTATTTCTGTAGGACAACAAAAACCGTTCCTTAAATCCAAAGGTGGCCGAATATATAAATACTGCAATCAACGCATAGAAAATGTAGGAAAAGTCTAATTTGAACAATTCCATACCTGCCAAAAACAGGAAGTTGATAAATACTACCGCAATAAAACTAAGTAGTGTATTGCGATATCTTCCCCTGTATAACTTTGGTGTAATTCGAATCTTATATACTAACAGGATTACACCCATTAATACCATGAAATAGCACAAGCCCAAATGGAAATAGAAATATGGTTTTGCTTCATACGTATATAACATGAATCCATTCACTTCATAGCCCTGGAAAGTAACCGCAACTTCTTTAAACGGATTCAACATTAAAACAATTGCTTCCATCAGAAAAACAAATACAAATATTAATTTGGATACTATGTTGCTTCCTTTTAATTCCAATTTCGTAAACAGTAAGATATAACGCACAAATAAAAATAACATAATATCAATGCTGTAAAACACACATGAGTTAAACAGGGAAACATAAAAATAGCTATGGGCAAATAAGGACATGGTATAAAAGGTTACAACCGCAAATCCCGCCATTAACATAGCAGCAACCACATTACCCATTTTTGTCTTTTTTGACAATGCTTTTATGGTTAAAATCAAAATCAACAAATCCGTAAATAAATAAACTCCTCGGATAACTGTAATTGCATTCATTCTATACTCTCCTCTTCCTGTGACATTCAAAAATTCTTTGAATTTTATTTTATCACATTTATTTTCAAAGTAAAATAAAAACACCGCAAATCCTTGAATTCTTTCCACAAGTTCCAGCTTTGCAGTGTTTTTTATTAGTACCTTTACCGGTAATTTTTAATTATCACTTCTTTGTTTATAAGGAATATATAGTCTTCTTTCATGAAGAATATTGTCAATCTGTTTTTGGAGTAAATTCTCCAATGCTTCTATTCGCCATTTTGGAAAGTTTTCCTTTTCGTCGAAGTTAAACTTAAATCCCCTCAAATTATGCAAATCGTTCTCGATCTCCGGCGTAAGCATATAGTGAGCGACTTCATTGTAAAACCAGCATTCTTCTAAAATCATCTTCCATTCCATTTTCAGTAAAATAGCGAAGGGCCTCATTTTCTGATATATATGCCGGAAAAATTTTGCTCATCTGAGCAACCCCCATATTTTCAGTGGTGATCAGCAGATAAAATGCATTTGGAAGAAACATCAAAGCGCCATTTCTATTTAAAAATATTTTTCTAATCAAAGTCTAAAAAAGTGCCGTAAACTCATAGGTTCCAAAGAAAAACCTTGAATTTACGGCACTTTGCTCATAGTGGAGCTGAGGGGAATCGAACCCCTGTCCGAAAGCCTCTCCATCCAGGCATCTCCCATCACAGTCTGTATATATTCATTCCCTCCGCAAATCGCCTACAGACAGGCAATCCGCTTTAGTAGCTTCATATTCGCTCTTATCTTCTCAAAGCTTTGAAAACAAGGTTCCCTACGTTATTTGAAGCCGGATTGCTTAAGCGTAGGCACCTAAGGTCCGACTGCTGCAACTAGGCAGCGTATGCTAAATTATCTTCAGCGTTTATATTTAGTGTTCCGTCTTTAACGCAGTCGAGCCTGCGGATGGCTTCCCAAACTTCAAAACCCCCGTCGAAACCAGTACAACCCCCGGTTTATACTAGTGGCTAAAGTTGTTAGCATATTTGATTATATAATTGTTGTTTACTACCGTCAATGAGACTTTTTGCCCTAATCAAAATTACGGACCTTAAAGTCTCTCTGTGCCTCTCTCAACTGGTCTTTCTTGGCAATATCCTGACGTTTGTCATATAATTTCTTACCTTTTGCCAAACCAATTTCCACTTTTACAAGACTTCCTTTCAGATAGACCTGTAACGGCACTAAAGTATATCCTTTTTCCGATAATTGTCCGGTAAGTTTGTTAATCTCTCTTTTATGCATCAATAATTTTCTTGGTCTTAATGGGTCTTTATTGAAAATGTTACCCTTCTCATACGGATTAATGTGCATTCCGTAAATCCAAACCTCGCCCTTTTGTATGCGCACAAAAGATTCCTTAATACTGCACTGACCCATACGAATGGATTTAACCTCCGTACCTGCAAGGCTGATGCCTGCTTCGTGGGTTTCTTCAATGAAGTATTCATGATACGCTTTTTTGTTGTTTGCAATCAGCTTTCTTCCGCCCTTTTCCATAAGGCATCCTCCTTTCTGATACTGTATAGGAAACTCTATTTATATTATCCTATTTGTTTTAAAAAATCAATAAACCATAGGTTTAAACTTCTATTCTTTCACCGCAAGAAGTTCAAAATCAATCGTACGGTTTAACCTGTCCACATCTCTTAAGGTGACTTCCACCTTCTGTCCCAGTTTGTAGGTTCTTCCGGTGCGCTCACCAACCATTTCATAACGCTCCTCAATAAAATTAAAGTAATCTCCCTTCAAGTTAGATACGTGTACCAAACCTTCTATCGTATTTTCCAATTCAACATAAATTCCCCATTGGGTCACACCGGATATTACTCCTTCAAAAACTTCTCCCCAATGTCCATTCATGTATTCTACTTTCTTTAATTTTTCTGTTTCACGTTCTGCCTCTTCTGCACGTCGTTCCAACTTAGAGCATTTATTTCCTATTTCCCCAAGGATTGCTTCATAATGGGCAATTCTTGCCTCTTTCATATCCCCATGCAGACTTTCCTTGATAATACGGTGAATCTGCAAATCCGGATATCTTCGTATCGGCGAAGTAAAATGGCAATAGTACTTTGCTGCCAAACCAAAGTGTCCACTACACTCAGGCGTATATTTTGCCTGTTTCATGGAACGCAATGTTAAACGACTGATCAACGCCTCCTCCGGAGTCCCTTCAATGCTTATCAAAAGCTTCTGGATTTCCTTTGGATGAATATCGTCTTTTGCCCCTTTCATTATATGCCCGAAGTTGTAAATAAATGTGGCTAATTTTTGCATTTTATCCCCATCCGGATTTTCATGGGTTCGATATAAAAAGGGTATTTCCTGCCAAAAATAATCTTCTGCCACTGTTTCATTTGCAACAAGCATAAATTCTTCGATCAAGTTGGTAGCCACATTCCGTTCGTATGGTTTGATATCAACCGGCTTTCCTTTTTCATTCAAAAGGATCTTTGTTTCCGGAAATTCAAAATCAATGGAACCTCTTTTCTTACGTTTTCCACGCAAAAGGGCCGCCACCGCCTTCATTTCCTTAAGCATTGGAACAAATTCTTCAAATTCCTTGCATAACTGCTTATCTTCATGCTCTAAAATAGCATTCACCTGCGTATAACTCATACGACGATTCACGTTAATAACGGTCTCTGCAATCACATGGTCTACTACATTTCCGTTATCATCAATTGTCATTAAACAACTCAACGCAAGTCTGTCCTCTCCCGCATTTAAAGAACAAATACCGTTGGAGAGTTTCTGCGGAAGCATAGGAATTACCCGGTCAACCAAATATACGCTGGTCCCTCTCTTCAATGCTTCAGTATCCAAAGGCCGGCCTTCTCTCACATAATGGGAAACATCTGCAATATGCACGCCCAGTTCATAGCCTCTTTCCGTAACGGTTAAACTAACGGCGTCGTCCAAGTCCTTTGCATCCTCTCCGTCAATGGTTACCATCATAAGATTCCGCAAATCCCGGCGGCCTATAGTATTTTCCGCCAAAACTTCCTCCGGAATCTGTTTAATTTCTTCCAGTACCTCCTCCGGAAAAACATTTTCAATGCCTAAATCCTTTGCAATAGATAAAATATCCGTTCCCGGCTCATTCATGTGACCGAGGATTTCAACAATTTCACCTTCCGGTTTCCGGTCCTTATCGCCAAATGTAGTTAATTTCACCACAACCTTATGGCCGGTTACCGCTCCCATATCTTTGCCGGCAGGAATATAAATATCCTGTCCTACTTTTTGATTATCAGGATTTACAAAGCCGAAGTTTTTCATCTTCTCATACAATCCCACAACATGATGATTTCCATGTTCTAAAATGCCTACAACCTTAGCTTCCGTACGCTTTCCTTCTTTTGAACCCAGAAGCACGATTTCTACTACGTCCTGATGCATTGCTCCATTGACATAATTAGCCGGAATAAAGTAATCATCTTTTTTTCCTTCTACGGTTACAAAACCGAATCCCTTTGCATGTCCGGTAAAGATACCTGTTAATTTAACATTTTCCGCCAAAGAATACTTTCCCCGTTTGGAAATCTGAATCTTTCCTTCCTTTAATAAGGCATCTAATGCCTCTGTTAATTCTGCCCTTCTATCCGGCCCTACGCTAAGAAGAATGGCAATTTCCTTTTGTTTCATAGGTACATATAACGGATCTTTAAAAAAGGCCAGTAATTTCTTTTTATTATTTTCAAGCATTGCCGCATCTCCTTTCTTTATGTAGTCCCAGATATATTATAAGCCGCAAAATTTTTGATTATTCATCTTGCCATATTGGTTAAAATCATTCCTTTTAAGTTTATATTAAAACAAGAAAGGCTGCCGCTATGCGACAGCCTCAAACTCTTTTTACAAGAAAACACGTAAGTTAAGCACTACTGCTAATACGATAAATAATACAACACACACTGCTGTTGATTTAACTAACATTCCCTCCATGGAACGTCCTTTATTCTTTCCCCAGTAGGTTTCAGCTGCTCCACTGATTGCTCCTAATCCCTGAGTTTTTCCTTCTTGTAATAAAACTACTACTGCAATCGCAATTCCGATTATAATAAACAAAACGGTTAAGATAACTTTTAATGCTCCCACTTTACACACCTCCTGTGGATTATTTTTTCTATTCTATAAACAAAAAACTTGTTAAATTTATTTTTCGTTTATGCAACTACTGAATTATATCATAGTATATTTTGGATTTCAAGTATTTTTTATACGTTAATTTCAACACCGGAGCTTCGGCAATTAATCCGTCAATCTATTCCTGTTGTTCCAAAACCGCCACGGTTAGTTTCACCTAAATGTTCTACCTTACAAAACTGTATCTGTGGCTGATTTTCCATAATTCTGAACTGGCAAATACGATCGTTTTTGTGTACCACCACGTCTCTGGTAGCATACATAGGCACGTACCACATATCATCATCCCCACAGTAGCTTCCGTCAATTACACCACAACTGTTGGTTTGAATCAATCCGTAGTTCTTAAAAGTTGAGCTTCTTGGAACCACATGTGCCTCATACCCCTGTGGCAAACGCATTCCTACTCCCAGTGGAATTAATTTAAATTCACCGGCTTTATATTCTACCGTTTCAGAAGCACGTAAATCAATCCAATCGGATTTGCCCCCGATATATTCCAATTCATCAATTTCTTTGGAAAAATATTTAATTTCGATTTGTTCTGTTTTATGCATTTTCTTTTGCACTCCTTGTAGGCATCAGGTTTATTCCTGTATGGCATCTATTCATCCCAGGTCAAATCCCAGTGTTCAATTTTCTTATTACGAAGCATCAGTTCTTTTACCGCTTCCTTTGCCTGAACCCCTTCAAATAAAACATGGTTTACCTGTTCTACAATCGGTAGCGTCACCTCGTACTTATCAGCCAGCATTTTTGCTGCCTTTGCTGAATATACACCTTCTACAACCATTTGAACTTCTTCCATGGCTTCTTCCATGGTTTTGCCCTGTCCCATAAGGATACCGGCTCTACGGTTTCTACTGTGCATGGATGCGCAGGTTACAATTAAATCTCCGGTTCCTGTTAAACCGCTTAAGGTTCTCTCATTTGCACCCATAACAACTGCCAGACGGCTAATTTCCGCAATACCTCTGGTAATCAATGCTGCCTTTGTATTATCGCCGTAACCTAATCCATCCGCCATACCGGCAGCAAGCGCAATAACATTTTTTAAGGCTCCGCCTAATTCCATACCTAACATATCCGGTGTTGTATATACACGGAAAAAGTCATTCATAAAAACGCTCTGAATAAACTCTGCCGTTTCCTTTGTCTTCGCTCCCGCAACAACTGTGGTAGGAACGCCTCTTCCCACCTCTTCTGCATGGCTTGGTCCACACAATACGGCAACATCTGCCTGCGGTACTTCCTCTGAAATAACATCCGCAAGCACCATTAAAGTTTCTTCTTCAATACCTTTTGCAACACTGACAATAATCTGTCTCTCTGTTACATACTGGCTCATAAGTTTTGCTGTTGAGCGGGTAAAAATAGACGGAACCGCCAATACCAACAATGCTTTTCCTTCAACAGCTTCTTTCATATCTGTAGTCAAATGAATCTCTTCAGATATTTTCACTCCAGGTAATTTTGAAATATGCTCATGATGTTCTCTCATGGAATTAATTTCTTCTTCCATAATTGACCAAATAGTTACATCATGTCCGTTCTTTTGTAGCACGGTAGCCAATGCTGTTCCCCAGCTACCTGCACCAATCACACTAACCTTTAACATCATTTCCCCTCTTCTTATCCTAATATCAGCGCTGTTATTTTTTCTTCGCACCTATTTTATTTTCTGTTCCGTTTATTAGCTTCACAATATTCTTACGATGACGTACAAATGCTAATATTGTTATGATAATAATGATTAAATAACCTTCATACAAGTAATCCGGATGAAGATTAATGTATCCTAAATTTCCGAAAAGTATAAACTGCAAAAACACTAAGGTCACAGCAATTAAAGAACCTAAAGATACATATTTAGTTATTAATACAATTATCAAAAATGCCGCAAAAGCTACCGGTGCTATAATTGGGCAAAACGCCAATACAAATCCACCTGTACATGCAATTCCTTTTCCGCCGTTAAACTTAAGATAAAACGGAAAATTGTGTCCTAAAATAGCTCCCAGGCCACCATACATCATAAGGATTCTAACGCCTTCCGGGTATGTGTTTTTAAAAATTAACCATACCACAAGTACTGATAGCATACTCTTTGTTAAATCCCCTGCAAAGGTAATCAGTCCGCCCTTTAATCCAAACACTCTTAAGGCATTTGTACTTCCTGCATTGCCGCTTCCGTGCTCTCTGATATCCGTATTTTTTATTTTACCAAAAATATAACCTGTCTCAAACAAGCCTAAAACATAGCCGATTAAGACCGCAATAATTCTCTCTATTACCACTGTTATTGCTCTTCCTTTCTCTCTCTAATAATAAATTTTAGACTTGTCCCCTTGAATCCAAAGGTTTCACGAATTCTGTTTTCCAAATAACGCTGATATGAAAAATGCATTAATTTCTTGTCATTAACGAAAATAACAAAAGTAGGTGGTTTCACAGATGCCTGTGTAATGTAGAACAGCTTCAAACGTTTTCCTTTGTCTGTCGGCGGCTGCTGCATCGCTACTGCTTCTGTCATAATTTCGTTCAATACACCTGTTGCAACACGCATAGCATTGTTTTCCAATACCATATCAATCATTTCAAATACATTGTTCAAACGCTGACCCGTTTTTGCGGAAACAAACATAATTTCAGCATAATTCATGAAACTTAAAATATCTCTGATTTTTTCCGTTTCTCTGTAAATGGTTTTGTCGTCCTTTACAAGGGCATCCCATTTATTTACGAGAATAATGATACCTTTTCCTCTTTCATGGGCAATACCTGCAATTTTCGCATCCTGCTCAGTAACACCCTCTGTAGCATCAATAACCAAAAGGACCACATCTGCTCTTTCCACCGCAGTTACGGCACGAACGATACTGTACTTTTCAATTTCTTCTTTGATTTTATTTTTTCTACGGAGGCCGGCAGTATCAATAAAAACATACTCTTTTCCGTTAAACGTTACATCCGTATCAATAGCGTCACGGGTAGTTCCCGCAATGTCAGATACAATTACTCTGTTTTCTCCGCAAAGTCTGTTTACGATAGAAGACTTACCTACATTCGGCTTACCGATTACGGCAATCTTCGGTCTTTCATCTTCTTCCTCTTCCAGTGTTCCTTCCGGGAAATACTTAACGATTTCATCAAGCAAATCACCGATACCTAATCTGGATGCGGCTGAAATGGCCACCGGATCACCGATTCCTAAATTGTAAAATTCGTAAACATCCGCCATGTATTTTTTTACGTCGTCTACTTTGTTTACAGCTAATACTACAGGCTTTCCTGAACGACGAAGCATATCCGCAACTTTAGAATCCGAATCTACAAGTCCCTGCTGGACATCTGTTACAAATACGATAACATCAGCACTGGCAATAGCGATTTCCGCCTGTTCTCTCATCTGACTTAAAATAATATCTTTGGTACTTGGTTCAATACCGCCTGTATCAATCATGGTAAAATTATAATTTAACCAGTTAACATCTGCATAAATTCTATCTCTGGTTACGCCCGGAGTATCTTCTACAATTGACACACGTTCTCCGACAACCGCATTAAAAAATGTTGATTTTCCTACATTTGGACGCCCTACAATGGCAACAACCGGTTTACTCATATTTTTCTCCTGTTCTTCGTTGTGTGTTTGCATATTCTAATTTCCGAACACGCAAAAAAGTATACTAGTTTCAGTATAATCCATACTTTTTTTATTGGCAAGGGAAGTTATACTTTTTTAAGAAATACACCCACTTTTTTAATTATCATTTTAATATTACAATTTATTCCGTAATTGCTTCGAGTAAATCAAATCCACTTGCAGCGGTCACACGAATGGGCATTCCCACTTCAGTTTCCACCTGACTTATGGTGTAATCATCTAAAAATACATCTTCTTCACTACGAAGCATATTTATCGGAATTAACAATTTATCACCGCTAATATTTCCCTTTAATTGTGCCACAATATCCTGTCCTGTAATCAGTCCGGACACGGTAATTTTTTCTCCGAAAAAGTCATTTCGAATGGCTCTTACTTCCACTTCCACCTGCGGAAACTTCTCCTTTAGGCTTTCACTTAGTTCTCTCATCGTTGGAGCCGCCAGCAAACCTGTTGCCAAAGTTACTTTTTTCTTATTATTGTGTCCTTTTGCTTCCTTGAGTGCTTCCCCAAACTCTTCTCTTAGCAAGCGCAACATTCCCACTCCGTTTTCTAACTGAAGATAACCGTCATATCTGCTCTCTTCCGGCAATTCTCTTTTCGCCAACAGATACCATTCATCGCTTGCATGAACAAAATGAAGCCCGTATTTTTCAAAGCAAATCTTCTGCATTTTTTCAATATAATCAATGACCGCTTCTGCGTCTTCTTTGGTAAATGGCTCTAATGGGTGCAGGCCTTCTCTATATTTGGATAAACCTACCGGAACCACAGATACACTTTCCATTAACGGTGCATATTTCATGAGTTGTTCAACAGTAAATTCTAATTCTTTTCCATCATTAATACCTTTGCAAAGAACAATTTGCCCATTCATAACAATGCCGGCTTCATAAAAACGTTCAATTTTTTCCAAAGCCTGTCCTGCGAAACGGTTATGAAGCATCATATTTCTTAATTCCGGATTCATGGTCTGCACAGAAATATTAATCGGAGACATTTTATAGGTAATGATTCGTTCCACATCTTCTTCACTCATATTTGTCAGAGTCACATAATTTCCTTGCAAAAAGGAAAGTCTGCTGTCATCATCCTTGAAATATAAGGTATCTCTCATTCCCTTTGGCATTTGGTCAATAAAGCAAAAAATACATTTGTTATGACAGGAACGGTATTCATCCATTAATCCGTTTTCAAATTCAATACCCAAATCCTCTTCGTATTCTTTTTCAATGTCTAATTCCCATTCTTCTCCGTCCGACTTTCGAATTACTACCGTCAGATATTCTTCATTACAGAGATAGTGATAATCAAAAACGTCTTTTACCTGCTGTCCGTTGATTTCTAAGAGAATATCCCCGGCTTCAACTCCCATTTCCTCCGCAATGCTACCTTCTATAATTGTTTTTATAATATGTAAATTTTCTTTTTTCATAAATAATTAGCCCTTTTCTATGATTTTAATATTTATCTAATCAAAATAATAATCCAAGGTAATTGTATTTAATTTTTGACCAAAAGTAAAGTCTTATCCTTTGAAACACAAAAAAAGGACCATCCCTAATGGGATGGCCCTTGATAAATCATTTCAACGAACTGCGACCAGTCGCATCTTCGCTAATACTTCATTTAATTAGTCGTTGCCGTAAAGCTTAACTAATTTTTCAAGATGAGCATATCTAGCCTTAGCATTTGCTTCAGCTGCATCAAATAACTGAGCTGCTCTTTCCGGATTAGCTCTTACTAAGGAGTTGTAACGAACTTCACCGTTTAAGAATTCTTTGAAGTCTCCTGTAGGAACCTTGCTGTCTAAGCTGAATGCCGGTTTGCCTTCTGCTAACAATGCTGGATTGTAGCGGAAGTTATGCCAGTAACCTGCTTCTACTGCAAGTTTTTCTTCTGTCTGAGCCTTAGCCATACCCTTCTTAATACCATGGTTGATACATGGAGCGTAAGCGATGATTAAGGATGGTCCCGGATAAGCTTCTGCTTCTGCGATAGCTTTTACGCACTGATTGTAGTCAGCACCCATAGCGATCTGAGCAACATATACGTAACCATAGCTCATTGCGATACCTGCAAGGTCTTTCTTCTTAACATCTTTACCAGCAGCTGCGAACTGAGCAATAGCACCTGTTGGTGTAGATTTTGAAGACTGACCACCTGTGTTGGAGTAAACTTCAGTATCGAATACCATAATGTTAATATCTTTACCGGAAGCGAGTACATGGTCAACACCACCGAAACCGATGTCGTATGCCCATCCGTCACCACCGAAGATCCACTGGGATTTCTTAGCTAAGAAGTCTTTGTCTTTTAAGATTTCCTGAGCTTTGTCACATCCGCAAGCTTCTAAAGCAGCGATTAATTTATCTGTTGCCTGTCCGTTTGTTGAACCACAGCTGAATGTATCTAACCATTCTTTTCCTGCTGCAACTACATCAGCATTCTTGCCGTTAGCAACTACGTCTTCAACTTTTTCTTTTAATCCATCTCTGATTGCTCTCTGAGCTAATAACATACCATAACCGAATTCAGCACCGTCTTCGAATAAGGAGTTAGACCAAGCCGGACCTCTTCCTGCTGCATTCTTTGTATATGGTGTAGATGGTGAAGAGTTACCCCAAATGGAAGAACATCCTGTTGCGTTAGCAATGTACATATGATCACCAAATAACTGGGTAACTAATTTAGCGTATGGTGTTTCTCCACAACCAGCACATGCACCTGAGAACTCAAGTAATGGCTGTTTGAACTGAGAACCTTTTACAGAAGCTTCTTTGAACTTGTCAATTACTTCCTGTTTCTGAGGTACAGTGATACCAAAGTCGAAGTATTTCTGAACGTCAGCGTTTGCTTCAAAGTTTTCCATGCTTAATGCTTTTTCGCCCTTCATACCCGGACATACGTTAGCACAGGAACCACATCCTGTACAGTCGTAAGCAGATACTGTAACAGCGAATTTATATCCAGGCATACCTGTCATATCAAGCATCTTCATTCCTTCAGGAGCGTTAGCTGCTTCTGCTTCTGTCATAGCAACCGGTCTGATTACTGCATGAGGACATACGTAAGAACAGAAGTTACACTGGATACATTTTGTTGGGTCCCACATTGGGATATCTACTGCGATACCACGTTTTTCATATGCGGAAGATCCGGATGGAGTTGTACCATCAACATATGGTTTAAATGTGGATACAGGTAATTTATTTCCTTCCTGGCCAGTAACAGGAATCTGTACGTTGTTAACGAAGTCAACAACTTCCTGATTTGCTCCTGTTGCTTTTCTTCCAAGGAATTCATCTTCACAGTTCTTCCAGCTTTCCGGAATCTGGATTTCAACTACGCCTTCAGCACCGCGGTCGATAGCATCATAGTTCATCTGAACAATGTTATCACCCTTCTTGCCGTAAGTAGCTTTTGCAGCTGCTTTCATTAATTCCATAGCTTTTTCAGATGGAATGATGTTAGCAAGTTTGAAGAAAGCGGACTGTAATACAGTGTTAATCTTTCCGCCTAAGCCGATTTCTTTACCAATCTTAATACCGTCGATTACATAGAACTTAATGTTGTGTTCAGCCATGTAACGTTTAGCCTGTCCAGGAAGGTTAGCTTCGATACCAGCCATATCCCAAGAACAGTTTAATAAGAATGTACCACCGTCAACTAAGTCCTGAACCATGTTGTACTTACGTACATATGCAGGATTGTGACATGCTACGAAGTTTGCTTTAGAAATAAGGTATGTTGAACGGATTGGGTCTTTACCAAAACGTAAGTGGGAAATAGTAACACCACCGGATTTCTTGGAGTCATAATCAAAATATGCCTGTGCAAACATATCTGTGTTATCACCGATAATCTTAATGGAGTTCTTATTTGCACCAACAGTACCGTCTGCACCTAATCCCCAGAACTTACAGTTGATAGTTCCTGCAGGAGTAGTTACAGGATTTTCTTTTACTTCAAGAGAAAGATTTGTAACGTCGTCTACGATACCGATTGTAAATAAATCTTTTTCTCTGTTGTTGTATACAGCGATAATCTGTCCAGGTGTTGTATCTTTAGAACCTAAACCGTAACGTCCGCTAACAACCTTAATCTGATCAAATTTTGTTCCTCTTAAGGAAGCTACTACGTCTAAGTATAATGGTTCGCCTAAAGCACCAGGTTCTTTTGTTCTGTCTAATACAGAGATTCTTTCAACAGTTTCAGGAATAGCTGCAAGTAAAGCTTCCTTGCTGAATGGTCTGTATAAACGAACTTTAACTAAACCAACTTTTTCTCCTCTGGCTGCTAAATATTCGATAGTTTCTTCGATGGTTTCACATACAGAACCCATAGCGATGATGATGTGTTTAGCATCCGGAGCACCGGAGTAGTTAAATAATTTATAGTCTGTACCAAGTTTTTCATTTACTTTGTCCATGTACATCTGAACAGTTGCAGGAAGATTGTTGTAAGTTTCGTTACAAGCTTCTCTTGCCTGGAAGAAGATATCAGGGTTCTGAGCTGAACCTCTCTGGCATGGGTGATTTGGATTTAATGCGTTGTCACGGAATGCCTGGATTGCTTCCATATCAACCATATCTTTTAAATCTTCATAATCCCAAGCTTCGATCTTCTGGATTTCATGAGATGTACGGAATCCGTCAAAGAAGTTAATAAATGGAATTCTACCTTTGATAGCTGAACAATGTGCTACCGGTGTTAAGTCCATAACTTCCTGTACAGAAGATTCACATAACATAGCTGCACCTGTCTGACGACAAGCATATACGTCGGAGTGATCTCCGAAGATAGATAATGCGTGGCTTGCAAGAGCACGAGCGGATACGTTAAATACGCCCGGAAGTCCCTCACCTGCTACTTTATATAAGTTAGGAATCATTAATAATAATCCCTGTGATGCAGTATAGGTTGTTGTTAAAGCACCTGCTGCTAAGGAACCGTGAACTGTTCCGGCTGCACCAGCTTCAGACTGCATTTCTGTTACCTGAACTGTGTGACCAAAAATGTTCTTTCTTCCCTGTGTTGCCCATTCATCTGTTGCTTCAGCCATTACAGATGATGGTGTAATAGGATAAATAGCTGCGACATCAGTATATGCATATGATGCATGTGCTGCTGCGTGGTTACCATCCATCGTTTTCATTGAACGTTTCATTGGTTTCTTCCCCTCCTGTTAATCTGGTTTTGTTAAGCAATCGCCCACAAACCTCCAATTAATTACTATAATAAAGAAATTACAAGAAATCAAGTATTTTGCCAAGATTTTAGCATTTTTTACAATACTTTTCCTGAAACTCTTCTATTGGTATCGGTTTGTCCACCAAATAGCCCTGACCAACCGTATATCCACACTTACTTAAAAACTCTGCCTGCTCTCTCGTTTCCACACCTTCACAGATGATTTGATTGTCACTGACGCTCAACAGTTCTTTCAAAACTTTCATAAATTTCTTATGCTTTTCAACATGTTCCTCATCTTCATCGTAGAATTCCAAAAAGCTTCTGTCTACTTTTACTTCATCCACTGGAATATGCAATAACATGTTAAGGGATGAATATCCGCTTCCGAAGTCGTCAATAGACACCTTGAAGGAGTGGCTTCTCAGTTTATCAATTTCTGCCAAAACTGTTTCTGTCTGCAATTCCACAACACTTTCCGTTAGCTCAATCACCAGATATTCTCTTGGTATTTCATATTTGTCAACCATATCAATGATTTTATCTGCAATTCCCTTATCATCAAAGTGACGTTTTGAGAAATTCGCGGAAATCGGCAACAACTTAAATCCGGCTTTTCTCCAGTCAGACAAGGTCTTTAAAACCTGTTCGAATACATAGAAATCCAATTCCCTAATGTAGCCGATTCTCTCCAGTGTATCAATAAATGCTCCCGGTGCAAGGATTTTGCCGTTATTTCTCCATCTGGACAATGCTTCAGCTCCCACAATTTCCATGGTTTCCATATCAAACTTAGGCTGTAAATAGGTCAGAAGATTTCCGTTTTCCATTGCCTGATGGAAGTTGGAAATAATTTCACGGTCCTCAGATTTTCGCTTACGCATTTCTTCATCGTAGTGAACAATCAGGCCCATGCCCATACTTTTACCCCGTTTTCTGGCAATACTTGCATTTTCCAATGCAGAGTTCAGCGACACATTCATTGTATCCTTCCACTCATATACACCGATGCATAAACGCAAACCACCGGAAGGATATGTCTTTTGTGCCATTCTGGCAAAACGTTTTTCTATTTTTTTCAAGAACTGGTCAACTTTCTCCTTTGATGTATCTGCAATAAAACCGGCAAAAAAGTCGGAAAACTGTCTTGATACAATATAATTCGGTCTTTCTGCCTTAATCATTCTTGCAAAATCAATCAAAAGTCTGTTTCCCGCTTCTATACCGAAGTTTTCGTTTACATATGAAAATCCAATTATATCACTGCTGATAATAAAATAACTTTCATTTGCTTTTCCGGCACTTACACGATGCATTACAGAATTGGAAAAAGCTTCTTCTGTCATTAAACCGGTTAAATGGTCTCTGTTCTTTAAGCGGTCGATTACTTTACTATCCATTTCCAGTTTGTCCTGAAGGACTACAAATACCGCAAATATCTTTGTAAACTCCGTAAAGAAATGTTTTTCCCCTTCCGACCATACTCTTGGTTTTTGACATTGGAACATAATGCATCCCTGACCGCTGGCCGCCTGATCATATTCTGCGTATACGAAGGAAGCAACTTTATTTTCATTAAAAATCTCCACTTCTCTTTCGCTTAAATGTTCTGTGTTATTTACGTCCGCTACTGTGAATCTGCCATTTTCATCAAACCTTGCCAAAAATCTTTTCACTTCAGTTACAGGAACAATTCCATACGGTTTTAACGCATTTTCCGGATCCGTTGTCCAATGATTTGACCGAATCAGTCGGGTTCTTTCATCTTCATAACGATATACGCTAACTGCAGAAAGTCCGTAACGCTCTGCCACTCTTTCCAGTAACAACGTCATACCGGCTTGCAAATTCTTACAATCTGCCAACAGTTCCACGCACATTCGAAGGAACTCTCTGTCAGTCTGGATAATTCTCTCAAGATCATTCTCTCGCTGCGTATGATATTTTAGGTGGTCTGCATCCATTTCCGGTCCCCACTGTTCAATATAGGAAACTCTGTTTTTTCCTTCGTGTTTTGCAGTATACATAGCGTATTCTGCTTTGTGGAACAGACTTTCATAATCCTTTCCGGACTCCGGATACATGGAAACACCCACACTACAAGTTACTTCTACATCTTTTTCTTTTGCACGAAGCACTCTTTGTACTGCTGTACAAATATCAGCACCGGCGTTTTTTGCCGCCTCCAGTTTGACATTTTTCATACAAACAACAAATTCGTCTCCACCGATTCTTCCGACCAAATCAGTGTCACGGAATCGATGATTAATGCTCTTTGCAACTGATTTTAACACTTCGTCACCATACATGTGACCAAAGGTATCATTTACGCTCTTGAAATTATCCACATCGATCATAAGCACAGCATGTGTGCCTTCCGGAGACATTTCAAAGAACTCACGAATCTCCTTTTCTACGGTTTCTTTGCTTAAAACCATAGTTAACGCATCCATACGAATCCGTTGTTCCATCTGGTTTGTAATATCCTTATCTTTCTGGATATTAACCATTCTTCCCAGAATACCAATGAGTTTTTCGTCTGCACCGAAAACTTTTTTGTAAAAAATACGGAACCACTCATATTCCGGTTCTTTTTGTATCGGGCGCAGATTCAATCGGCATTCAAAGATTCCCGAATCTGTTTCAAGATTTGCTTTTGCATGTTTCATATCCAATGCATACTTGGCATCATCTTCATGAAGCATAGCCAAAAAATCATCTCCGGTAATACTCTCGGCCGTATCAGGATATCCTTTCCGAATCATAATTTCTTTCGGAATTTTAAACATATCCGCTACCGCATCATATTCCATGATATGTTCATCATAAATATCTTTTAAAAGGTTATGCTGTTCTACCTTAACTTTTAAGTCTTCTTCAATTTTTTTCAGACGGTTAATATTCCACGCCGCCATAATGGCGTACCCGTCACCGATTGGTGAATTCTTATATGGCATAAAGCCCAGCTCGTACCAGCAGTATTTCTTCCCCTTACGCGACAAACGAACTTCAAGCGGCTCTAATCTCTTATCACTTTTTAGTGCCCGTTTTACATACCTTTCATATTTTTTTCTGTCTTCTTCGTATATCGGTACTGCAATCCCCATAGAATGCTCGCGGAATTGTTCCCAGCTTATACCCAATTCCTCCACCATTCCATCGTTCATATCAACAATATTGCCGCTGTTTGTATCAACAATTGCAACAGCTCCCGGTTGGCCCTTTAATAAATACCACATTCTTTTTAACCGATCTGCATGATAAAGCAAATCCTGATATATCTGTGGAGAATCGTAGAATAAACTTTCTACGCCAAATACTTCTACAAAAAGAACACCATTGGCATCCTCTAATTTTAAATGGCTAAAATGACAAACAATGTGATGATACTGCCCTTCTGCATCTAAAGTGGTTATCTTTTCCGAATAATTCTGTTCCGGGTTTAAAATAGCTCGTTTCATTCCTTCTTTTAATGGTTCTGAATTTCCCATTAAAATTTCAAACAGATGATTGCCTTTATTATTGAATTCTTCTTTGCAATATCCTATTGTCTTATAAAACTCAGGATTTGCAATTACTAACACTAAATCTTCCGGATTCTCGCTATTTTCCGGGATATCATAGCACGCGCATCCAATCGGGAACAATTCTACCAATTTACTCGGTACTCTGGACCCGATTTCCGGTCTTTCTAATTTTTTTACTCGCTGTTCATCAATCAGAGAAAAAGACTTCATTTATCACTTTCTCCTTGCAAAAGTAGTAAAATTACGCAATTATTCAGTAATTATATCATTAGGTTGTGAAATTTCGAAGAATTTCATACTATTTTGTGGACATTTTTACCATAAAAACACTTGAAAAAACTAAAGTTTCTTGTACAATATAAAAGGTTAGGAAAAAATTGCTTTATATAGAAAGGATATAGAAAGGAAAATATTATGATTAGTGCAAATAATGTGTCATTACGTTTTGGAAAAAAAGCTCTTTTCGAAGAAGTAAATATTAAATTTACAGAAGGAAACTGCTACGGAATTATTGGTGCCAATGGTGCAGGTAAGTCTACCTTTTTACGCATTCTCTCCGGAGAATTGGAACCAACAGGCGGTGAAGTATTTATCACTCCGGGACAACGTCTTTCCTTTTTAAAGCAGGACCACTTCCAGTATGACGAATTCCCGGTATTAGATACCGTTATCATGGGTAACCAGCGTCTTTATGACATCATGAAAGAAAAAGAAGCTATCTACATGAAGGAAGACTTCACAGACGAAGATGGTATCCGCGCCAGCGAATTAGAAGGTGAATTCGCTGAAATGGACGGATGGAATGCTGAATCTGATGCTGCTACTTTATTAAACGGCCTCGGAATCGCTCCTGAACTTCACTACTGCTTATTAAAAGACTTGGAAGGTAATGAAAAGGTTAAAGTTCTTTTAGCTCAGGCTTTATTCGGAAATCCGGACATCTTATTACTGGACGAGCCGACCAACCACTTAGACTTAGATGCGATTGCTTGGTTAGAAGAATTCTTAATTAACTTTGAAAACACCGTTATCGTGGTTTCCCACGACAGATATTTCTTAAACAAAGTTTGTACTCATACTGCTGACATTGACTATGCTAAGATTCAGCTTTACTCCGGAAACTATGATTTCTGGTATGAATCCAGCCAGTTAATCGTTAAACAGATGAAAGAGGCAAACAAGAAGAAGGAAGAAAAAATTAAGGAATTACAGGACTTTATCTCCCGCTTCTCTGCTAATGCTTCCAAATCAAAGCAGGCTACTGCTCGTAAGAAAGCTTTGGAAAAAATTGAACTTGATGAAATCAAACCGTCTTCCAGAAAATATCCTTACATTGACTTCAGACCGGCTCGTGAGATTGGTAATGAAGTTTTAACTGTGGAAGGAATTTCCAAGACAATTGACGGAGTGAAGATTCTTGATAACATTTCCTTCATCGTAGGACGCGAAGATAAGATCGCTTTTGTCGGTGGTAACACCATCGCAAAAACAGTTCTTTTCCAGATTCTTGCAGGAGAAATGGAACCGGACTCCGGAAGCTACAAATGGGGTATCACAACTTCCCAGTCTTACTTCCCGAAGGACAACACTCAGATTTTCAACAATGACTTACAGATTGCTGAATGGTTAACACAGTTCTCTGAAATCAAAGATGCAACTTATGTTCGTGGTTTCTTAGGAAGAATGCTCTTTGCTGGCGATGACGGTATTAAGAGAATGAAGGTATTATCCGGTGGTGAAAAAGTTCGTGTCCTTCTCTCTCGTATGATGATTGAAGCTTCCAATGTATTGCTTTTAGATGAACCGACTGACCACTTGGATATGGAATCCATTACCGCATTAAATAATGGTTTAATCAAAATGCCGGGAGTTATTTTATTCTCCTGTCGTGACCACCAAGTTGTTCAGACTACAGCAAACCGTATTATCGAAATTCTTCCGGACGGAAGCATGATTGATAAGATTACAACATACGACGAATATCTTGCAAGCGATATCAATGCTAGAAAGAGAAGCGTTTACGTGAAGTCTGAAGACGATGAAAATGATAATTAAGAATTCGTTCTTAATAAATACGAAAAGGCTGCCGTAGAGGCAGCCTTTTATGTTATTTCTATCCATTGATGTGGCTGGCGGATTCTCGACGTAACTCATCAGAACACATGAGGCGTCCGTTTACTTATCCTCATCTAACAGCTGTAATCCGCCGGGATTTAACTCGTAGATTATATCACACACCTCATCCATATACTTTCTGTCATGGGAAATGCTTATAATTGCTCCCGGAAATTCCCTCAGCATTTTTCTTATTACCGGACCGGATAATGGTGAAAAATTTCTTGTAGGCTCATCCAAAATGAGAACATTCGCTCCACTTAAACTCATATTCAAAAGAAGTACTTTCGCCTTTTGTCCGCCGGATAATTCCCGTATAGGATGCTCCATTTCATCCGCCGTGTATTTAAGGGAACCCAGATATGTTCTGATCCTGGTCCGTTCTTCTTTATCGCCTGTCGTGTCAAGATAATCCACCGGAGTCACATCCAAATCAAGCATATCTTCATAATTTTGCGGCATATATTCAGCCTTTATGTCCGTTCGGTTTGTCAGTTCTTCTGCCATCTTTTTTAAGAGAGTTGTTTTTCCTGCGCCGTTGGCTCCTATAATACATATCTTCTCTGACCCTTTTATTTTCAGACGAATGCCTTCTGCCAAAAGTCTTTCTCCATCCGGTGTCATAAGTTTTGGAAGTTCGAAGTCTATCACCGTTTTACCTGCGGGAATGTAAGATTTTTTATTCCCTAATTTGAAAAAGATGGCCTCTTCCTGTTCCGGCATTTCGGTCATATTTTCATCTTCTCTTTCGAATCTTCTGCCCATTGCTTTTACCGTGTGCATTTTGTCCTTAAGATTTTTCGCCACAGACGGAGCTTGCCTGGTGCAATTTTCCAATGCGCTTTGCACGCTCTGCATCACTCTTTGATATTTTTCATCACGAATCTTTTTCTCTCTGCGGTCACTAAGTGCCCGTTGTTCCTGCAACTGGAATTTATGAAGCCGCTCTTCCACGTATCTTCTGTAGGGAAGCTTTGCTACTGTATATCTTGCTTTTGTTTTCCGTACAATCTGCTCAATGTGTATTACCATGTTGGCAGTATGCTCTATCAAGGTTTCATCATGGGAAATAAAAAGTACAATATGCTTCCAGTCATTTATGGTATTTTCAAGTAGGGTAAGTGTGGCGATATCAATATCATTTGAAGGTTCATCCAACAAAAGCACAGTTACGTCTTGAATAAAAAGCCGCATGAGCTGTGTCTTAACTTTTTCGCCTCCTGAAAGACTGTTCATTATCTGCTCACTGTAGAAAAATTCATTTGTCATTCCGAATTTCCCCGCAATCACAGATAATTCTTTCGGTGTTTTATTCCAAAATGATTCTACCTCAGAAAAATACTCGTATATGGTTTTTCTCTTATCTTCATCAGACATTTCCTGCGGGAGATAACCAAATCGTTCATTACTCATTATCTTCTCTCCATCCGCTTCTATATAGTCTTCTATCAGAGATGGGGCATATATCCATTTCATTAATGTTGATTTTCCATTCCCCTCTTCTCCAATGATAACTGCCTTATCTCCATCATTTAGTACAAGGTTGAAATCATCAAGTATAACTCTTAGGTCTTTTTTATGCGTTAAATTCAAATTTTTTATCTGTAACATAAGGTCCTCCTTTCGCCTGTGTAGCACAAAAATGAGCCTATTTTTGCATACGCAAAAATAGACTCGCTAAATAGACCTTTATTTCTTTTCCCAATGGAAAACAAAGGAAATGCCTCTTGCGATAATCCAACTTAAGCGTACACAAACAAAACCCATTTTACACAGGTCTGACAATGATATGTGTTTTACTTAAATCAAATTATCTATTATACATTTCCTCACCTTACACAAAATGTGCCTTTCTTTTTCTATTGATAATACTAGCATACCGTACTTTTTGTGTCAATAAAAGGGCTGGCTTTTTATTCTGTTCTATTAATTATTTCTTTTTGTACTTCTTTTCAATCACTGTGGAATAAATAGCCATTGCCACAATCACTTCCGCCATTACACCTACAGAGGAAAGCAAAATCCATAAAGTATGTTCTTCAGATAATAATGGGAAGCCTAAAAAAATAAACACCACTCCCATTACACAAAACAACTTACCCATTGCAGCATTGTATTTCTTTACATCGGTAACTTCAAACATTTTGGCATTTGCCCAAAATCCTACTGCCTTTTTTGAAAAAAAGGCATACACTCCCATACCGATAAAAAAACTTCCGCAGATGGCCCATATTATAAACCCAATTAAAGTTTCCGGCATTTTTGTTACCTCCTTTTGCATAATTTAATATCTATGCGTCGAACCTGATATTTATACAGCAAACCTAATGTTGAATGTTTTCGACAACCTATAGAATAAACTTAAAGACACACACTTCTGTTTCTCCTCTTGCTCTCATATCATTATCCTCCGGCAGTTCTGCGATTTCCAACAAATCTCCGCCTGCATATTCACAGGTTTTTCTTGAAGCATAATTATTAGGATTGCAAGTAATAATCACATACCCCAGTTCATGCATTCTGGCTAATTCAAACAACAACAAACAGGCCTTTCCTGCATAATGATGGCCCCTGTATGGTTCGTCTATGAGATAACCGATGTTTCCGCCATAATACAGTTTGCCATTATGCCCTATCCTTAAATCGCAGACGCCCATCTTGATCCCATTCAAATCGCAGATTGCAAAATGATAGGCCGGAACCCATCCTTTTTTGTCATCTCCATCAACTGTTTTTTCTAAAACCAATTTTATTTCATCATTTTGTAAAAAGTCTGTATCTAAAAACATGTACTCACCTCGGGGATTTAACTATTTCTTTAACCGCTACCGTTTAAAATTATGATTCCATAACTACACCAAGGTATTTTCTTGTATGTACACGTGAATCCTCTTTATTCGAATACACTCTTGGAAACTTTTTTCTAAGATAACTTATGTATTCATCTGAAATACTATATAACTGCATTCAAACTTCCTCCCTATGTAAAAAAAGAAGCATCCAAGGGGATGCCTCTTGTTGTTAAAACCCTCCACTTAAACGGCAGGAGTTCTCCGAATGATAGAAAAACTCTATCTGTGCTATTATTATATGCCGTTATTTTGGAGATTTCAATAACTTTCAAAAAATATCTGCTGTTGTTCGTCAACAAACTCTAAATATAATTTAAAAACATCATCAATCTTCAAATTAATTAAGTGCATAAAATCATATTTATTAACAAGATAATGAACAAATTTCGTCCCAAGGTAATAACCCACATCTCCCTGTCCATAATAGTTTACCCAATCTCCAAAATATCTTTGGTTCAATTTATCCATAGCCGGCAAATCATTATTGAAATCTTTTATAATTTGACAAAAATGACTATCACACCATTCTTTCCAACCATTCACATCCTGATGGTAATAATTAAAGTCATTAACTAGCATCTGTTCAAAATACATTGCAATACCTTCTATAAATAATTGCCATACAAAATTCTGTATATTGTCTTCACAAAACTGGTCCAAAATGCCATACTGTTTATGATATACATGACCTAGCTCATGGTAAATAAGACCATACATAGAATCGATGTCTTGCCAGTTCAATTCAATTATTTTCTCTACTCCTAATAAAACCGTATCTTTTCCATTGATGTTAGTTACCCATCCTGCCGCATTACACAGACCAAGGTATAATACAATTTCAACCTCCAACTCCTTACCAAAACAATCCATAATTCGGAGGTTTAAATTTTCTGTAGCTTTAGAAAAGGAATCCTGTACAAGACCTAATGATGGATGATTATTAACCGCATTTATTATCGGCAAAAAATCTTTCTCAAAAGTAAATTCCCCACTGTCAAGATACTCTTGCATATCCTCTTTGAAAATATGAGAAGAATTCTCATAAATCGAATTAATATATTTTTCCCATTTATGAAGATTAAGTGTTCCGTTTTCAAATAATGAATTGATTTGCGAAGAAGTATCTCTAATTTTGACCATACTATTACCTCTATATTTTCGTGTTTTAGGTGTCGCGTAAAAAAACTTTCAATTTAAACTTATTTTCCGCAATAGATTTTGATTGCTTCACAGATAAACTCTGCTGTACCATTCCCGTGCTTATCAATGTTATTTTTGAAACGTTCATCTGCAACATACATCCGCCCAAGACCAGCTAAAATATCATTTGTACAATGATAATAATTTTCCGTGATATGATTCTGTAGCATTTTCACCAAATCCTGTGCTTCTGCGGAATCAGGCTCTTTACCATTTTTCATACATACTGCAAATTCCGCAAGAATATCATTCATTTCCTCTGCAATATGGTTCCATTTATCTTTAGAATAATGTTTCGTTTTTTCTGCATGTTCCTTGTATGCGTCGGTATTGCCCCATTTTTCTTTTGCTTCTTCTTTATATCTTTCAAATTCGTTATTACCAAATGCTTGCATAAGATTTTTCTCCTCCAAGTCCCCGAATTGAATTATTCTCTAAGGCATTTTTCCTTTGATCTATTAATTCCCATGGGGTATATTCAAAATTTTCATCCAGATAATAAGATGAAACCAGTCCAATATACCTATCATCTTTCCTTAACCAAAAGCAAATGATGAAAGAATGCAATATTCCTATATTCATCCATTTGCGATACTCGCATCTCAAGACTCATCATTTTTTCTTGCCATTCTTCTGAATTATGCTTTTCTTGATTCTGTTGCAAATCCCAAAATGTACGAATACCGAAACAGTCTTTACATTTCAGGCCCGTAGCCCATTTTGAAATCATTGCATCTTCGTAGTAACGAATCGTTCCAAATTTCGATGCAGTACTATTATTTCCATCTAAAAGTTCGTTTGCTTTCTCTAATTCATCCAGTAACACAGCCATCTGCATCACTCGACCGGCACGATTATGCTTTACTATCGAAAGAATCCCGTTTGGTTTCAGCACTCGATGAAGTTCTTCAATAATACTTTTCTTATCCTCCACATACTCCAACACATTATGACAAATAATCACATCAAAGGTGTTGTCATCAAATTCTGCAAGGTTTGTAATGTCCCCTTGAATTTGTTTGTATTCATAATCATGCCATCTATTGGTCAACATTTCTTCCGATGGTTCAATAGCCACAACATTATTGTTTTTTGCAAAATGATTTGCCGTCACACCTTCGCCACTTCCAAAATCAAGAATGTTCTTTTCGTGTATATCGCCAAGTTGTGCCCAAACAATTTTTTTCAATAATCTTTCCCAAGCCGGAAGTTCAGTTATTTTGTGCATATATTTTCCTCTCTTAACTTCATAATCTCAAATCTTTCCATTTAGAATTCTTTCAGGCCTTGCTTTTCGAACGTGTGTTTGGTATAATGTATTTGGGTGCTACCTCACATTGACGTGTGACTGGCGGTTTCGTTTTTTGCGGAGAGTTCATAGCTCCGATTACATAGATTCATCTCTTTTGAGAAATCTTGGAAAGGAGAACTAGTCGTATGCTTACCATAATTGACCTAATTACTGTAATCGCATTTTGTGCTACTATTTATAGTCTTGGGTATCTGCATGGACAGCATGACTCCAAGACGCAAAAATAACCGCCCTGTCCTGAGAAACTTGGCGGTTATTTTAAATAACTAAAAATATATCAGGCGAACCGTCACTGGTAGCACCTTCTTTAATATCATATTAACACCGCTTCCGTTTTCTGTCAAACAAATATTCTTTTTTTATCTACTCATCCACAAATATAAACTATCTATACCTGCAATTCCCATTAATAAAATATGGTTGATACCTCCCCATCAACTCGTTTATAAAACACTTCACTAACGCTCTCATCGGTAAATACTTTCAGCATGTCTTCGAAACTACTAACTAATTTTTCTCCTTTAAGTTCCGATAGTGGCCACCAAAAAATTTTCCCTTTCCCAGTTGTAAAAAACCGGCATGTGAACGTGGTGCAGACCAATCGTCTCCCTTTTCATCTACCCAGCAAATTCCACCCCGTCCCAAAGATCTGACAAATCCATTTTTCATATCTTGATTACAGTTTGGGCACTTCATAACAATATTACCTTCATTTAAGTTTATCTAACCATTTTTTATATTTGAATTTCCTATAATGCCATCACATAGACTTGGCAAGGATTACATTCATCCCATAGTGTTGGAAACACTTCAAATTCCTTAAATCCAAGAGAAAGATAAAAATGATTTGTATTATCATACTCCTCATATTTCCCCATCTGGACGGTCTTGACTTGAATAAATGAATATCCCTTTTCGCAAGCCACTGTTTTTGCACGCTCAAATAATGCCTTGCCAATTCCGTTTCGATGATATTCTTTCAACACTCCCATAACAGCC
Source organism: Lachnospiraceae bacterium (assembly GCA_045632875.1). Lineage (GTDB taxonomy): Bacteria > Bacillota > Clostridia > Lachnospirales > Lachnospiraceae > XBB1006. The sequence continues at coordinate 9,868 of JAZQXN010000001.1, read as the reverse complement.
AGCTCAACCGTGTCCTTCCCCGTTTGTTTTAGATAAAGAAATCCTACCGGCTTATCTTCCTTAAATGCGCAGAAAAATACTTTTCCCGCACTTAAGTTTATATATTCCTCTCTTGCTTCCGGAATTCCAAACCAATCCGGTAACGCTTCAAGTATGTATCGTGTGATATTCTTTTTTTCTGTGTCATTTGATATTTCTAGTATCTTCATAAATCAACCTTCTTCAAAAAACATATCTCTATGCGTCTCAATCCATCTTGCAACACCATCTTCTTCGTTTGTCAAGGTCACATCATCTGCCTGCATTTTTAATCCATCAATAGCATTTCCCATTGCTACACCGCAACCGGCAAATTGTATCATTTCATAGTCATTATCTTCATCTCCAAAGGCAACGACCTCTTCCGGAAGAATGTTCCATCTTTCGCACAGTAGTTTTAATCCTTCTGCCTTGTTTACTTCCTGTCGAACAATGGTATGAAAATCAGGATAATTCTTTGGCTGACTTTGTATCAACTTTAAGCCCATTTGTGCCAGTGGAAGTTTATGTAAGATTTCATGATGCGGCGTTGTTGCATAAATCCGTTGTACTTCATCAGCATCATAATTTGCCAGATCAATCGGTAACGATTCTCCGCGTTCAATAAAGTATTGATCGGTGGTATATATAACCATTGGTTTCACAATTGACAATTTAATTTCATCCACCCGAGATAATTTGTCTATAATACTTCGAACTGTATCTTGTGCAATTGGGGTCGTCTTTATCAATTGTCCCTTTTCATAGACTACTGCACCATTCAGCGAAACAAGTGCAGACGCATGCAACTTGTTTACATATTCCTCTGCACGCTGTATACCTCTCGATGTAGCCACAACAATCTTCGCTTGTCTGCTCAACTTTTCAAATACATCTTGGGTATATTCAGATATTGTTTTATCTTGGTGTAATATCGTATCATCCAAGTCGACTGCAATCACTTTATATCTCATACTCTATTACTCCTTCCGTAAACAGTACATCGCTTAACATTTTCTCATTATTCGCCCAATTAGAAATTCTTTTTCTCAATGATTACACTGGAAATGATGGCATAAATAATTGTAATTACTATAATCGCTATTACGACGAAAAAATCCAATCGGTCTCAAACAAAGCTGTCTCCGTAATGTCTTCCGGTTGAATTAACTTTTATTGTTCGACACATTATCTGATATATTTTTCCAACACACCGGCCATATCTTCCTCTGCCACATGCGCGATATCGGAAAAACTCCATCCGTCTTTAAGCATGTCTCCAATCAGTTTCCAACCGGCAAAATATCCTTCACGGACTCTACCGGTTGTCCCTTTTCCCATTGTAAACTGAAATATTCTTTCCCCTTGGCACTCTCTTAAATACGGCTTAATTCCCTGCAATATCTGCTCCGCATTCTGAACACATTCCTGCAACCATCCTTCTTGATGCTCAACATATGCCTCGTCTTTACTACCCGGAACAATGTATTTACTCAACTGTGTAGCTAAGCCTTCCTGAAATACCAAGGACGCCACAGGTCTTTCCCAACTCATGGAAGATCCGATTATTTTTCCATGTACAAGGTGGGTAAGTTCGTGAACAATTACAATGTCATCTTCCCCTGCTTCTATTGGCAGACAAACTGCCACCCTGTTCTCTCCATACGGAGCCACAAAAGCATTTCCGTCAAACGCTCCTACAAAGAATATCAAAACTACATCTACCGCTTCGTCATATTTTAAAGCATTTTTTATTTTCAACAAATATTCCTGTATTTTTGTGCTATCACAATCCCAGTTCTCTATAAAAGAAATTATGGTTTTATATCTGTCCCAGGAAGACTTCAACTGCTGTCTCACCAGCTTTTCCCCTTCTTCTCCCGGAGGAACCGCTGCAAAAGCATAATGTTTCTTCCACAGGCTAAACCGCATTTCTTCATCACAGTCAACGGCTCTGCTATAAAAATCCAAAAATTTCGGTACTAAATTTATAATTTCTATATTATCATTCACCATTTATTATATACTCCTTCTATTTTTCCCTTAACAATTCTTGGATAATTTCTCATTCAACTTCTTATAAACCCACTCTTTAAACCACTCTTCCGAAGAAGCCTTAATGGCATCCTCCAACAAAAACCAGCCAACCTGCTTATTTTCATCCGGCTTGTTAAATATCGGAAGATTCTCATCCGCTTCCATCAAATAAGTCACATTTAGATGCAAATGGGATGATACATATTTCCCCTTTTTCATATGACCGCTTACGGTCAATATTTCCAAAGAATAAATGTCTTCCGAAACCGGAGTAACTTCTGTTAATCCGCTTTCTTCCTGCACTTCCTTGATTGCCACCTTTAATAAATCTTTTTCTCCGTCAGCATGACCGCCAAGCCAAGCCCAGGAATCATAAAGATTGTGATATGCCATCAAGACTTTTGTGTGTTCTTTATTTAACACCCAGGCCGATGCAGTAAAATGATATTTTCGATTTTCTCTTAAAAATAATTCCTCACCGCTTTCAAGTAAGTCAATCAGTATCTTCTTATCGGTTTCTTCCTGTTCATTATAAGGAATGAATTTTTTAATCTGTTCTAATAACATCGCCCTTCTCCAACTGTATCTTTTTATTCACTTTATAAATGCAACTCTCCTACACTATAAAGCACAGCCCTTCCGCTTACTAATATTCTCTCTCCCTCGTCCACGCAAAGAAGCTCTCCGCCTCTTTTTGATGCCTGGTAAGCCCTTAATTCTTTTTTTCCAAGCCGCTCGGACCAATACGGCACCAAGCTGCAATGTGCCGAGCCGGTTACCGGATCTTCATTAATGGCTTCCTTAGGGTAAAAACATCTGGAAACAAAATCATATTTTTCAGATGGCGCTGTAATGATAAGTCCCTCTCCGTCTTCGATAGCTGCAATCGTTTCAAAATCCGGTTGAAAATTATATATGTCTTCTTCCTTATCCAGTACGCACACCACATCACATGTAAAGAAAGTCTCCACCGGCATAGTTCCCACTGCCTTTAGCGCTTCTGCTGACGGTGAAATCATTACGATACTTTGTGCCGGCATGTCTAACTGAAACAAATCCCCATTTCTTTTCACGGAAATTCGTCCGCTTAAAGTCTCATATTCAAAGTTCTCCGCCTCTTTATCATAAAAATTAGCCAAAACAAACGATGTTGCCAAAGTCGCATGTCCGCACAAGGACACCTCGCATCCCGGTGTAAACCAGCGTAAGCGATAAACATCTCCTTCTTTTTTTACAAAAGCGGTCTCCGAAAGGTTATTTTCAATAGCAATTTTTTGCATCAATTCATCCGGAAGCTCTTTTTCAAGCACGCATACTGCTGCCGGATTTCCTTTAAAAAGTTCTGTTGTAAATGCATCTACTATGTATTGTTTCATAATCTCCCTCCAATACAGACAAAAATTTCTAATTTTGTTTCATTATAGCATGATTATCTTATAAAGACTAGCAACTGTTTAAACTATACTCCCCCCCTTTTCCATAAATGTCCAACCCTTTTCTCTTGTTTTTGGACATAATTCATTCCGGCATTTCCTTAATGTCCAATCCATTATGTGCTTTTTCAAAAAATCATAGAAGTTTGGACATTTTGACTTTATATTCTGCTTCCATATCCAATTTCTGTCACCAAACCCATCCTCTAGTTAATAAATTGGATATTACAACCATTGAATCACCTCCGGATGTCCAATTCTCCTTTTCCTTCTTCAAAAAAAAGAAAAATTGGACATAGGCATCTTTAAAATCAATGCTTATGTCCAAACGTATTGTTTCTCAACACTTATTCTTCTATAAAGAAAAATGTTCCTTTATCATCTTCGCCACCTCTTCCGGTGCCAAATAAAAATACTAATTTCATAATCTATTTTTTATACTCCATTACAATTGTTCCATCCAGGTCTTTCCACACAAACTTTCCGTTTTCCAGTATCATATATCCGTGGTGGCTGCCCTCTTTCGGAATAGATACAGACCCCGGATTCATATATAAAAAGAAAGAATCTCCTTCGTTGTCTTTTTGTTCGCTATCAAAGAGAGCGTGTTTCACACATTTCGGCACATGGGTATGTCCACATAGTAACACGTCTCCTGCTTGTAATAACGGCGGATTACTCTCGCCAAATATATGTCCGTGCGTTGCAAAAATAGTATAGCCTTCATCACAAATAAACGCGTATTCTGCCATTACCGGAAACTGAAGTACCATTTGGTCCACTTCCGCTTCACAATTTCCACGCACACACAGAATTTTTTCTTTCCTACCATTTAACAGGCGGATTACTTCTTTTGGGTTGTACTCCTTAGGCAAATCATTTCGTGGTCCGTGATATAGTAAATCTCCCAAAAGAAGCAGTTTGTCTGCTTGCTCTTTTTCAAAAGCTGCAAGCATTTTTTCACAATAATATAATGAACCATGTATATCTGATGCTATCATCCATTTCATTGCTAAAATCCTCTCAACTAATTACATTTAAGACAAACGTTCGATGTATTCCAACAACTCAGCAAATCCCCCATGCGGATACTGTGAAATATCCTCATCATCCGGATTAATCAAATACTCCGGAAGTAAAAACACTTTCATTCCCACCGTTTGTGCAACCATATCTTCGCGAACATCATTGCCCACCATCAAGCAATCCTCCGCCTTCAAATCAAAACGTCTTAATAGTTCTTTATAATACTCCGGGTTTGGTTTGCTGAAATTAAAGTTTTCATATACCGTGTATAGTTCAAAATCATCCGCATCTAAACCGGCCCAACTCATTCGCTTATCCGTCGCCACTCGTGGAAAAATCGGGTTGGTAGCAAGTACCAACGAATACCCTTTTTTCTTGAGGGCTTTTATCGTTTTATCCGCCTCAGGATTATATCCGCAACAAGAACGTGTCTCGTTAAATTCATTTGCGTAAAATTCATCCAAAATGCTTTTATCCTGCAAAAAATCTTCGCCCATACTTCCGTACATTATCTGCCAAAAACACTCCTCGTTTGTGCGCTCACCGTTATTCTTTACCATTGCTGCAATTCCTTTTAACATTGCATCCATAAAACGCTGTGCATCATATCCCTGTTCGGCTATTTTCTTAGTCAGAGCTCCAAAATATCCCTTTACATATTCTTCCATATCCATTGGAAGCAATGTGCCGTCCAGGTCAAAAAAAATCATTTTTAATGCCATCATTTACCACCTTTTTGTTTATGCAATATGATTATTAATGGTTATTGGAACTTCTTTGTGCATCGATTACACAGTCAATCGCCAATACAACTGCTAATGCAATTACCTCGTCTGCTTCGTTAGAAACATTTAACTGATAACAATCGCCCCAGGTAAACCATTCCTTGCTAATCTGCACAATTGGCATCCCCGACTTTGTAATTTTATAATTATGGTCAAAAAAATCACCGTCAATTTCCCAACCCATACCATCAATACGGTATCTTGGGAAAAAGAAAGTAAATTCTTTTACAATTTCAGCAACTTCCACACCATTAACCAGAACATAAAAACGCGGCATAAAAGAGAACACTTCCTGTTTAATAAATGCCACTTCCTCTTGATTCATATTATAAATATGTAATTTTTTCCCCCAGGAAAAAAGCTCACCCTCGACATAATACCTGTCAATTTCATGCTCATCTTTTACAAAGAATCGTTCTTTCCACGAAAAAACTTTTTGCTTAATGTATAATTTCATAAAGCCCCTCCAATTATTCATGCATTTTCATCTGAATAAAACTGATGTTTTCACAAAACGCAATTTCCTACACACATTATATACCATACAAGTAATCCGTTTCAATATACTACTTATTTTTCAATTTGCTAGTTATTTTTTTATTTATGTGCTATACTAAAAAAAGAGTTAAAAGTTCACAAAAGAAAGGGGTTCTCATGGAACGATTAAAAAAACTACTTGAAGATTATAAACAGAATATGAATCGTCAACAAGAATTGGACACCTCTCTTTTAAGTGGTCAGAGCAAGGAAGAATGGATTACTTCTTTAAAGAGACGTGCAGAACAAATGCACTCTATGTATAATGAAAATCGTGCAATTTTAGACCAACTTGAGGATTTGCTTTCCATTACACTTAATTCAGAAACCGCGGAACAACTCTACCATGAAGCTTATGAAATGTATTGGGATGATTATGATGATTGCCAGATTTTGCTGCCGATTCTTTATAAACTTATCAAATACTATGAGGCAAATGAAGACATTGACAAATTATTATTTTTATATAGCGCTGCTTTTTATGAAGAAAGCGAAATTCAGAATCGCCGTGTAGGAACCAAAGAAACAACGGATGACTATAATCTAAAGATTATTTCTTATTGCGACCGCTATTGCCAAATTGAAAGCAGTGAATCCCGAACCCGTATCTGGGCCGCTTATTATAACTATATTGTTGTCGGTTTGGGAAACAGGGTTGTAGATGTAGAAACATCCTACCGTTATCTTTTGGACGCCCTGAAGCTTTGGAATCGTTCGGATGTGCAGGAATTGGACGGGGATAAAGAAGACTTTAAACGCATTATCAGCCGTATCCGTAGCGAATGGCTGGCAGCCGAAGAATACATCAAAAATACATCGGAAGAAATGCAGGATTATTTCTGTCAATTAGCAGACAGCATTTTCATAGAGCAATTGGCAGAGTCCGGCGATATCTCCGGTGTTGACAGTGAAATCTACTGTGCGCATCTTCATTCTCAGGTTCTTCAAGGTCAGAAAACATATGATGAAATTACCGGTTCTTATCTTGATTATTGTAAAGAAAAAATGACTATCTGCCTATCCGAAGAAAATATCAGCGACGAAGACAGTTATTTTTTAATCAATGCACCACTAACCTTGGTGCGTTGGATGGAATATGGGATTTCTGATGATAAAAAAGAAATCATTTTAGATATTGTCAAAAAAGTCACTTTAGAAAACTGGCACAAAAAATTGGGTCGTTATTCCACACCGTTTGTTAATGAAATTATGGCTGAATGGTGTTTCAAATTCTTAAAGTATTTAGATGAGCAGGAAGAAAAAGAGGAATGGATTTTCCATTTACTGGTTCAGAGACAGCTCCCGACCTATTTACACTCTGTTATGGTTTCCCATTTAACAGAAGCTTTTTACAAACATATCGTCCAATTAAGGCCGGAACTATTTGATGTTCTTCCTGAAGATGCAACAAAGGATCTCCCGAAATTTATCCACCATTGCGCTCTTTTGCATGATATCGGAAAGACAAAAATTACCGACATCGTAAACACTCAGATTCGTTGTTTGTGTGAGCGTGAATTTCATGGAATCCGCAAGCATCCGGAATACGGTGCAACGATGATTGATAGCGATAAAGATTTATCCAAATACCATGATATCGTTTTAGGACATCATAAATTTTACGATGGAACCGCAGGTTATCCTCAATGTTTTGACAATACCACATCCGATTACCGAATCATTATTGATTTAATTACGCTTTGCGATTGTCTGGATGCTGCTTCCGATCATTTAGGACGAAACTATAAAGCCTCGAAACCTTTAGAGGATATTCTGGAGGAATTCAAGGCTGAACGGGGTACCCGATATAACCCTGATTTAGTTGATATTCTTTGCGATTCTACAGCCCTTCAGGAAGAGATTCGTCACATTATCAGCGATGGACGAATTGATATTATGTACGAAGCATACAACAATAGCTTTTCACAATAAAAAACATATAAAAATCCCACCAGAGATTTAAAAATCTTGGTGGGATTTTATGTTTTACTTCATTTTAATTTCAATGTTCTAACTAAATCTGTTCAAATGCCTGCTTGAAATCATCGATAAGATCCTGAACATTTTCAAGACCTACAGAGATACGAACTAAGCCCTGTGGGATATCAGCTTCTGCAAGTTCTTCTGCTGTATATGTAGAATGAGTCATGCTTGCCGGATGCTCAACTAATGTTTCAGCATCACCTAAGCTTACAGCAATAGTACAAAGTTTTAAGCTATTAACAAGCTTCATACCTGCTTCTTTTCCGCCTTTTACTTCAATAGCAATCATACCGCCGAAGCCTCTGGTCATCTGTGCTGCTGCAATATCATGACCAGGATGTTCTTCTAAGCCCGGGAAATATACTCTTTCAACTTTTGGTTCAGACTTAAAGTATTTTGCAAGTCTTTCAGCATTTGCGCAGTGTCTTTCCATACGAACTTCTAAAGTCTTTAAACCACGAAGGATTAAGAATGATTCCTGTGGTCCAATGGTTGCACCGGTCATATCTTTTAATCCAAATAATTTAACTTCCTGAATAAATTCTGCACTACCAACAACAAAACCTGCAATAACATCTCCATGTCCGTTTAAGTATTTTGTTGCAGAATGAATAACCACGTCTGCACCAAGGCTTAATGGTTTGGTTAAATATGGTGTTGCGAATGTATTGTCGCAAATTACTTTGATATCTTTGTTATATCCATGTACAAGTTCTGCAACTGCTTTAATATCAGCAATCTTTAAACTTGGGTTAGCAGGTGTTTCTAAGTAAACAGCTACTGTGTTTTCTTTTAATGCTGCTTTTACTTCTTCTAAATTGGATGTATCAACAAAGTCAACTTCCACACCGTAACGTCTCATTCCGTGATTTAAGAACGCAAATGTACATCCGTATAATGTCTTGTCTGCAACGATGTGCTTTCCTGCTGCAGCTACAGTCCATAAACAAGCAGATACTGCTCCCATACCGGAGGAAGCTGCTGCTGCCGCTTCTGCACCTTCTAATGCTGCAACTTTTTCTTCTAATAAAGAAGTGGTTGGGTTACCAAGTCTGGTATAGATATATCCTGCTTCTTCACCGGCGAATTTCTGTCCACCTTCTTCACATGTATTAAAGTAAAACGTAGATGTCTGGTAAATCGGCATTGTTAAAGACTGAAATTTTTCTTCTCTTGTGACTCCGGAATGGATTGCTGATGTACCAAATCCCATGTTTTTATTATGTTCCATGGTTATTTTCCCCCTTAATTCAACAACTTTTCTGTTGTATCTTTCTTTTCATTATCACATAGCAAATGTGCATCCTTATAGACAGGGTGCACATGCGTAATCGCTAATTAGAGTTGCGATACGCTTTTGCATACCGCAACTCCGCATAAATCATCTTATTTTCCCTGACGTTTAACCATTTCGGTTACTGCAAAGGAAGCTACGTCGTCTGCGTAAGTTCCTGCACCGAAACCAGCGTCATAACCTAATTCTTTTGCAAGCTCGTGAGTAATACGTGCGCCACCACAACATACAATGAAACGGTCACGTAAACCTTCAGCTTCTAATAATTCGATTAACTCGGTTAAGTTCTGAATATGAACATCTTTCTGAGTAACGGTCTGGGATACTAACAATACGTCAGCATTCATTTCAACAGCCTTCTTAACGAAGTCTTCGTTTAATACCTGGCTACCCATATTTAATGTTTCCATCATTTCGTAACGCTCTAATCCGTAGTGACCGGCAAAACCTTTACGGTTCATAATCGCGTCAATACCTACAGTATGAGCGTCTGTACCGGTAGATGCACCAACAACAACAACCTTACGGCCGATGTTTTCCTTGATGTATTCATCGGTTTCTTCCATACTCATTGTATCAGATTCTACAGTAAGTACATGGATGTCTTCATAGTTTACGGTGTGCTGACAGCTTCCGTATACTACGTACATAGTAAATTCTTTATCTAAGGCATTGTGATATGCAACGTTCACATCTTCAAGGCCCATTTTCTTTGCTAACTGACGAGCTGCTTCTTCTCCTCTGGCGTCATCTTT